>DAOUJG010000046.1:0-31603 GCA_034423015.1 Dehalococcoidia bacterium
ACGCTCTCGGCATCAGCCAGAACGAGGTCGCCCGGCGTGCCGGCATCAGCACGGGCCACATGTCCAGCATCATGAACGGCAAGGCCGCGCCGTCGCCGGGCGTCCTGAAGAGGTTGCATGGGGTCCTGTTCCGGCGGTCGCGGACGGAGGAGCGGGTGATGCCCGCCGAGATGCAGGTGATGGGCTGGCGCAAGGGCCGGCGGCAGGGGATGGTGGTGCGCGGCGCCGGCGGGCCGGGGAGCAAGGCCGGAGGCGGCGCGGTCCGGGTCGGCGGCCGGGTGCCCTGGGGCGCGAGGGTGGAGTACGCCTTCCGCACGGGATACGACGGCAGGGGTCGGGTCTCCACCACTCACCTGGTCGGGCGGGGCTGCTCCGCCATGCTGACGCAGGTGGAGGCCGCGTAGGCCAAATGAGCCGCCAGAGCGGCTCGGGACCGCCGCGGCAGGGCTTGCACCGGGCGGCCACGGCGATCCACGTGTTCGCCTCATGGACGGCTCTGCCTGGGCCGCACTCACGAGGCCTCCCCGGATGGCGCGGCCTCGTACGTCGACTACGAACCGGGGACGGTCCCAGGGCCCTTGGCGCCGGAGCGTCCCCTCCGGGGCGTGGTGCCTCCCGGGCCCCGGCGCTGTCCTCTGGCAAATGCAAGAAATGCAAGACAAGAAGGGAGGACGACACGAAATGAATCTCGGAGAGTTCATAGACACTTACAAGGATGCCATCGCGCAGCGGGTGGTGGAGTCCTACCCGCCTCTCTACAGGCCCTCGGAGGCCTGCGCCCGGCTGGGACCGGGCAACGGCGGCGGGCTCCCCCGCCTGCTCCGAAAGCCCCTGGGCGCTCAGGCCGACGCCATCAGGGGGGCGGCCCTCTCCCTCAAGACCCAGCAGGGCACCACGGTCGTCGGCGAGATGGGGACGGGCAAGACGTTCATCGGCGCCGCCGCCGCGTACATGGCGGGCTTCCAGCGGATTCTGGTCCTCTGTCCGCCTCACCTGGTTCCCAAGTGGAAGAGGGAGGTGGAGCAGACGGTGCCCGGCGCACGCGCCGCCGCCGTCGAGTCCATCACCGACCTGGAGCGGCTGCGCCTCTCCATCGGCCCCGGCCCGCTGTTCGTGGTGATGTCCAGGGAAAAGGCCAAGCTGTCCTACCGCTGGAAGGCCGCCGTCACCCGGCGGTGGGCCGTCTCCAGGGGCAGGCTCGTCAGGGACGAAGAGACGGGCGAGCCGTTCCGGGTCCCCTGCTGCCCGGCCTGCGCCGCGCAGGTGGTGGACAGGGACGGGGTTCCCCTGACGGACAGGGAACTGGACCGCCGCAAGCACGCCTGCGCCGACTGCGGCTTCCCCCTCTGGCAGGCCGACAACTCCGGCCCGAGGAGGTACCCCCTCAGCGACTACGTGAAGCGCCACATGAGGGGCTTCTTCGACCTGCTCATAGGCGATGAGTGCCACGAGTTCAAGGGGCGAGGCTCCGCCCAGGGCATCGCCGCGGGGGTCCTGGCCGAGGCCTGCGGCAGGTCCCTCAGCCTGACCGGGACTCTGCTTGGAGGCTACGCCTCGACCATCTTCCACCTCCTCTACAGGTTCTCGCCGGAGATCAGGACGGAGTTCGGCCGCTCCGACGAGCACCGCTGGATTCAGCGATACGGCTTCGAGGAGGTGACCATCGGCAAGCCCGACGACGACGCCCTGGAGGATGGGCGCAACAGCAGGCGTCGCAAGTACCGCAAGGTGGTCAGGGAGAAGCCGGGGCTAGTGCCCTCGGCCCTGTTCCACATCATTCACAATACGGTGTTCCTGCGACTGGCGGACGTGGCCTCTGGGCTGCCGGAGTACGAGGAGCAGGTGCTCCTCTCCTCGATGGACTCGGAGGAGGACGCCACGGGCTACTCCCAGCGCAGCGCCTACAACACCGTCTTCCAGGAGCTGCGCCTGAAGCTTGCTGCGGCTCTGAAAGTTGGCTCCAAGCGGCTGCTGGCGACCTACCTGCAGACTCTCCTAGCCTACCCCGACGGCTGCACCAGGGGCGAGACGGTCCTGGACCCCAGGAGCGGCGACGTCATCGCGCAGGTGCCGCCCCTGTCGGAGGAGAAGCTATACCCCAAGGAGAGGGCGCTGGTGGACCTGGTGGCCGCCGAGCGGATGGAGGGCCGAAGGGTGCTGGTCTACGTCACCCACACCGGAACCAGGGACGTGACCGGGCGGATAGAGGAGATCCTCACCCGGCACGGGTTTAGTGTGGCGGTGATGAAGGCCGACGCCGTTGCCCCGAACAAGAGGGAGGCCTGGGTGGCCGATAGGGTGAAGCAGGGCATCGACGTGCTGGTCTGCCATCCCAGGCTGGTGCAGACGGGACTGGACCTCATCGACTTCCCGACCATTTGCTGGCAGGAGGTGGATTACAGTACCTATGTCATGAGGCAGGCGTCCCGTCGCTCCTGGCGCATCGGGCAGACCCGCCCGGTCAAAGTGGTGTTCATGAGCTACCGGAACACCCTCCAGGCCGACGCCCTGAAGCTGGTGGCGAAGAAGCTGCAAAGCTCCCTCGCCGTCGAGGGCGAGCTGCCGGAGGACGGGCTGGCCGCCTTCGGCGACGAGGGCGACGACCTGATGATGGCCTTGGCCCGCAAGATCGTCGGCGGGGACGAGGACGAGACGGAGACGGTGGAAGAGGTGTTCGCCCAGGCGAGGGACGCCGAGGCCGCCGCCGAGGAGCTGCTGGTGGATGACGGCTGGAAGGCTGTCGAGGTCGAGCCGGAGGCCATTGGGACCAATGGCAACGGTCACCACGCCAACGGCCATGACGACCTGTTCGGGCCGACGGTGGAGCTTGTCCCGACCAACGGCCACAACGGGAACGGGAACGGCCACGCACCTGTCCCGGTCAACGGCCACCACGACGAGGCCGAGGAGCCGCAGCAGTCGCTGTTCTCCTGGGCGGAGTTCATGGCCGAGCCGGTGAAGCCGAAGGGCCGCAAGGTCCAGGCTCCGTCCCTGTCCCTCTTCGAGTGGGCGGTGGAACGGGAGCAGGAGACGGTCGGCGCAGGACGCTAGACCGCAAGACACGGGGGAGGCCATCGCAAATGCCGGTGGTCTCCCCCGGCTGCCCATGTATGTCGGCCTTTTTGCGTTTCCGGCCTCGCGGAATTACTCAGATCTGCCCCAGTCAACCGGAAGACACCCGGCCCTCTGAACCACAACCGTTGGTATTCGCCGCCACCCCTGTCGCCCGAGGCGAGGCTGAAGTCCCCTGCCTCAACGAACTCGACGACGCGCCGTCGGAGAACAGCGTCCGGGTCGATCAGCCGGGTCAGCACACCGTTCAGGAAGCTCTGACGCAGGCTGCTGGCGTCTTCCCGTCCAGGGACAATCCCCGATTCGTAGGTTGACCGGCGGCCCATTGCTATTGGTTGTCATCGCCGCTGCAAACGCCCATCCAGCGACCATTCAACTGGCTCGGCCTGCCGGATTGCCAAGCGAGTTGAGTCTCGAGTAGAATTGGACTGCGAAACAAGAATGGATAGTATCCAACGGTGGGTATTACCATGCGGCTGAACATGCTTGCCGCCGTCATGGTTCCCATGCTTCTGCTAGCCGCCTGCGACCAGGACCATGAACCGGCGCCGCCTGCTCCGACGGACAGGCCCACGGCTACGCCCAAACCTACGGCCACGGCCACGCCACAACCCAAGGCCACGCCCGAACCTACAGCTACGGTCATGCCGCAACCCACGGCCACACCAATGCCGACGACCGCGCCACACCCAACGGCCACGCCAATGCCGAGGGCTACGGCCACCGCTGGGCCCGTCGCCTGGGATGCAACGTTTATCGCTGGTGGCCGGTTTCCGTATTGGTCTCCCGACGGCTCGAGAATCGTGTTCTTCTGGGATGTGGAGGACGGCAACTCCGAGATTTACACGGTAGATGCCGATGGCACAGTCGCGTGTGACCACACTGCCCGGCTGTGCCGCCCGAAAAACATGGATGGGAGGCGCAATGAAAGGCGAACCTGAACTGGCAGGGTACCTGGCTTTCCTCATAGTCGGAACAATGATTGTCCGCGCAGCCGTGCTGTGAACCGCCCGTCAGGCTTCTGGATAGACCTGTTCCTTGGAGCCCTGGACCGCCTGGGCGGAGAGGCAGACCTATTCGACATCATCCAGGAGACCGATGAGATGGTAGAGCTCACCCCACGGGAGATGGGAATGGCCTGGGGGCGGCCCCGGTACGCCCAGACTGTTCGCACCACCGCTGGCCGGCTGACTAGGGATGGCCGTGCGCAGAGAGTCTGCTATGGGCGGTACCGACTTCCTGGGATGAGCCATGGACTGCCATAGACTCGCAACATGACTCAACGACCTACCCCATTTGCGTGCATATATGATTGGTCGAGCGATGCGACCGAGATACGTGGATGGATTCACCAAGCATTCTTAAGGAGAAGAAATCAACCGGACCCGGACATCAGTCGCCACCCGTTTGGCAGAAACTGGACCGGCGATTGTCTGAGGGGCTGTCAGGCTTAGGACCAACTGGATAGACGTACCGCCAGTTGACGCGAGACGACGGCAGGTCTGTTGAAAGGAAGTCAGGCAATGGTTGGAGCGGTCAGGAACGTATTCATCAGCCACAAGCACGAAGACCACGAAAGGCTGCATGATCTGAAGCAGCTGGTTGAACAACATGGCATGACATGGCGAGACTACTCAATCACATCTGATAATCCTAACGACGTTCACAACGAGGAGTACATCAAGCGAGAGGTACTTGAACCGCGCATACGCCAGTCTAGCTGCCTAGTTGTTTACATTTCCGAGAATAGGGAAACGAGCGACTGGGTAGATTGGGAGATTGAGTACGCGGGGAATCTGGGAAAGAGAATCGTCGGAGTATTCGAAAAGGGTGCCCCAGACAGTGAATTGCCAGAATCCTTGCACCGTTGCGCGGATGCGATAGTCGCTTGGAACGTAGACAGCATAATTGACGCTATTACCGGAAAATACGGCCATCAAAACCGGCTGGTCTCCCAGGAAACACCAGGGCAGGTCACCACATTGGACCCGCTGGATGTATCGGCTCGATTGAACGAATTCCGTTTGATGGAAGACGGGTGGCTTGACGGCAGCGGCTTAGCTCCTAACCATGCAGGCTTGGACTGGCTGTCCAACACCTTCGCGTCTCATTATCCCTCCTCCAGGCAACTCCCCTACACATATCCCACCCCTGAAGGCGGAGTGCAATTTGAATGGTCGTTGGGTCCACACGAGATAAGCCTGGAAATAGACTTGGGTATCCACATGGGCATATGGCATTGCCTTGACTTAACTACGGATGCATCGGAGGCCATGAATTTGGACTTGAACACTTCCGAAGCCTGGAATTGGTTGGCAGACCAAATCCAACAGCTGAACTCAGAATAAGCGTGAATAGCGAGACCCTGCTGTTGCGACAGGTACATCCGAGTTGGATTCAGCATGATCGGGTTACTTCTCAGCTTTTTAAGCCGACCCCCAAAGACAAAGGAATGGTCTCGGTTTACGACGGAGACAGGATAACAGCAGAGGGTTCGTGGAATCATTTCTCGAATGAACTCGGATACGAATCGGCTGGCGTAATGGCAGTCGCAGTTCACGAATGTCGACGCCACTCTATACCAGTTAGTCCTGACCCGAAAGAATTTCGAGAGCACGTCTTGCTTGACTTTAGGGCATTTTCCGGAAGCCAAACGAATGTCTTGGCAAAGAGACTCACACGATATGCCCGCGACAGAGGATGGCAATACTACCCATAAGCTTTGTTTAGCACCTGGAAACCCGTTTGACGGTTCACCAACCTAGGGGCCCTGAATTGGGACTTCCCAGCGAAAAGTTCGCGATTCGGTACGCTCAGATCCCAATCCAAGACAATTTGACTAGCTCGATGGATTTCGGCGCAGGGGTCACAGCGTTCCCAACCACATCTCGAAGACAGTTCGGCCTATCGTCAAAATAGGCCCGCCTTGTTATCTCCCCCAACCGACCACAACGGCACCCAGGTTTCAAGCATGGTGGCCTGCACCAAAAGTCAGGCGCTTGAACCAGAAGTGCCCCGGCAGCTAGACTTTAGGTGCAAAGCCCTCATCGGCATTGCGGGACCTTTACGGGTCGTACCTGGACTATCAGCCCCCCGCAACCGAAGAGCAGGTCCATCGAACGTTCCTCAAGCACACCCCGCCCGACCGCGAGGCGGCGTTTCTCGATGCGTACCGGCGGCTCCATGGCGGGCCTTTTCTCGACGGGAATTGAATCCCACGGAAGCGCCGCCGTCCCCCGGCTTGCAGGACCCCGTGCACAACGGCTCTCCCTCGGCATCCTGCCCCGAAGAGTTGCCGGAACCCTCAAAGTTTCCTAAAGATTTGCTGCTAGGCTGATGACCACAGCAGGGCCGCGAGGCCCGGCAAGTTTAGGGAACAGGAGGTACCGGAATGAGAGGGAAATGGATACCTGTGGGACTTGGAGTGGGGCTGCTGGCCGCAGCCATAACCGCCGGTGCCGTGCTGGCCTCGGGTGGAGATGGGGCCGGGAACGGGGACCCCGATGCCGAGGAGGTGGTCGTGAAGGACGGGGATGTCTCCATCCTCAGCATCGAGAACACGGACGTGGACTCGGGGGAGCCGGACGAGCTGGCGGTCAGGGTTGCGGAGATTCTGGCCACGGACCCTCAGGCCACGCACGACGCCATGGTCCAGGCGGATGCTGCGGTGGAGCCCAACCCAGGCGGGTCCGGGGAGGGCAGCGGGGGCAAGCAAGACGCTGACTCCATGTCCGTGGAAGCCGAGGGGTCGTCGTACCTGGAGTACGGAAACAAGGTCGGCGCAATCCTCGGCGTGGATGGTGAGAAGATCGCCCGGGCCATCGCCCAGGCTTACGAGGAGCTCTACGGGGTGGAGCGGGACATCGGGGATAACGGGAGCGGACGGGACAAAGAAGGCAGGGAGAAGCCCGACAAGCTTCCCGTCGAGACCGGCACCGCCGACTAGCCCTGACGCCGGATGACGCAAGCTGGGGGCCGGGCGGGTCCAAGACCCGTCCCGGCACGTGGCTTAGCGCCGCCCCCTTGAGGGTAACTCCGAGAGATAGGAGGCATCGGCATGAGAAGGAAGTGGATACCAATGGGGCTGATAGTGGGGTTGTTGGAAGCGACGACAGACGCCGAATCCGTTGACGCCCTCTTGAGGGAGGTCGTGGCTAGTGGTCGCGTCACCGATGAGCAGGCCACCGTCATCAGCGCACAGGTCCAGTCGGGCGACCAGACCGCCCTCGACCAGCTCTGGGCGTACAGCTATGAAGAGGAGCGGGGCGCAGTTTCCCGGCTGGAAGAGGACGCTGGGGACGGGGTATCGTATCAGGACTACGGACAGAGGGTTGGCGCAATGGTGGGCGTGGATGGCCAGAGGATCGCTGACGCCATCGGCCATGCTTCTGAAGAGCGAGACGCGGTGGAGCGGGAATTCTGGGATAATGGGAGTGGAAGGAACAAGGAGGGTACGGAGGGTCCCGGTCGGCACCTCGCAGAGATCGCCTCTGCCGGTTAGCTCCGAGACTGCATGGTGCAAGTCCATGAGCCGGGGCGGGATCTCAATCCGCCCCGGCACGGGGGGCAGCACTGCCCGGATTGGGGCACTCGAGAGAATCGTCGGGCAGGACCAAGCGGGGCTTTAGGACTGGCGTAGGGCCAGCGATGGGCCGTGACTGGAGCACTGTTCCTGTAGTAACGTAGAGGACCAGAATAGCGGGAGCCATTATGGACTCCAAGAGCATTGACGACGGCAAGGACAGAGATGAGAAGCCCCTGGTGCTGGTCGTCGACGACGACCCCAACGTGGTCGCGCTGGCGCGGGCCTACCTGGAGCGGGACGGATACCGTGTGTCCGAGGCCGGCGACGGGCTCCGGGCGTTGGAGCTGGCGCGAAAGGAGCGACCCTGCCTCGTGGTGCTGGACCTCATGCTCCCCGGCCTGGACGGGCTGGAGGTCTGCCGGAGGCTGCAGGTGGAATCGATGGCGCCCGTCATCATGCTCACGGCGCGGGTGGAAGAGGCCGACCGGCTGGAGGGACTCGACCTGGGGGCCGACGACTACATCACCAAGCCCTTCAGCCCCCGGGAGCTGGCGGCAAGGGTCCGCGCCGTCCTGCGCCGCTCGGACCGGGAGAGCGCCGTGTCCGCATATCCGGAGCTCTCCTTCGGCGCGGTCAGGGTCAACCTGCGCACCCGGAAGGCGACGGTGGACGGGGCGGATCTCGGCCTGACGCCGACGGAGTTCCGGCTGCTGACCCTGCTGCTCCAGGAACCCGGCAGGGTGTTCTCCCGCAGCGAGATAATCGACAGGGCTCTCGGCGATGACTTCGACGGCTTCGACCGCGCCGTCGACGCCCACGTGTCCTGCCTGCGCCGCAAGCTCGAAACCGAAAGCCCGGGGAGCGCCGGGCATATCCAGACCGTGTACGGCGGCGGCTACCGGCTGCGTCATGGCAGGAGCGCCTGACGTGCCCGCAGGGATGCTGCACGACCTCGTTTCCAGCCTGCAGTTCCGGCTGGTCGCGGGATTCGCGCTGACCATCGCCCTGACCATCGCCGGGGCGGGAATCTTCATCAGCCTTGCCACCGAGACGCAGGTGCAACGGTTCGAGACCGACCAGGCCATGGCGCAGGCCGGGCGGGTCAGCGAGTTCATCTCCAACTACAGCATCGAGAACCCCGACCCCGTCGAGCCCGGCACGGAGCTGGACTCAATCGTCCAGCAGGCCGCCGACCTCTCCGGACTTCGCATTACCACCTTCGACTCCGACGGCAACGTGGTCGCCGACTCCAACCCTCCCTACATATCAAACCCTCTGGCAAGCGAATACGGGCCGAAGGAGGCGGAGGCCCTCCCCCTTCTATCCGGAGGGGATGTCGTGGGTTCCATCACCGCATCCAGCGATTTTGGTCTTGAGACGGAACCTGGGCAGCTTGCAGTCAGCGGTCCCGACGCTTCCCGCATAGCCCGTCACGTGGACCGCTACCTGCTGTGGGCAGGAATCGGCGTCGCGCTCCTGGGTACGGCGCTGGTGTGGATGCTCGCACGGCGCACGCTGGCCCCGGTGCAGAGGTTGGGAGCAACCGCCCGGCGGCTGGGCCGGGGCGACCTGTCCCAGCGGGCCGAGGTCACCGGCCCCACCGAAATCCGGCAGCTGGCCCACAGCTTCAACTCCATGGCCGCAGAGCTGGAAGAGGCCGAGGGCCGCCGCCGCAGCCTCACCGCCGACATCGCCCACGAGCTGCGGACCCCGACCTCCAACATCCAGGGTTACATGGAGGCCATCAAGGACGGGGTGTTTCAGCCCACGCCTGAGACAGTGGACACCATCCACGAGCAGTCGCTCCTGCTGTCGCGGCTTGTCGATGACCTGCGCCTCCTCGCCCAGGTCGACGGTGGCGAGCTTCAGCTGCAACGGACCCAGACGCGCGTGGAAGAGCTGGTGCAGTCCTGCGTGGACGCCCTGCGGCCCCGGGCCGAAGCCAAGGGCGTGGCCCTAAGCGTCGATGTGGCCGAGACCCTGCCGGAGTTGGACCTGGACCCAACCCGCATCGCCCAGGCGGTCGGGAATCTGCTGGACAACGCCGTCACCCACACGCCGGAGGGCGGCAGCGTAACGGCGTCGGCCCATGCCTCGGCTGATGCCGTCGACGTGCAGGTGGCCGACACCGGGCCGGGAATCGCTCCCGATGACCTGCAACGGGTCTTCGACCGCTTCTACCGCCCCGACCCCTCGCGCTCCCGCAGCACCGGAGGGACCGGGCTGGGGCTTACCATAGCCCGCAGGCTCGTCGAGGCCCACGGCGGGTCCATCGAAGCCGAGAGCGTGGTCGGACAGGGAAGCCGGTTCGTCATCCGCCTGCCGGACGGACGACGGTAGCGCCATACGATGCGAGCGTCATGGTGAAAGTGCCCCCTCTGGTGTCCGGCTTGGTCATAAGGCTGACCTGCGGGCTGGTGGTGGGTTGGGTTTTGGGTGTGATGTTCGGGCCGTACCTGCTCGTCATACTCGACTGATCCCAGACTGAGAAACTGCCTGCGGCTGCGTGCGTCGTCGCTAGCAGAGAACCGTTTGGGTTACAATGAACCCCGCCCGCGCCAATAGACACTCTGTGGGGGGTCGTCATGGCCTTGATAGTGCGGACAGCCGGCGGGCTGATGCTGGCGTACTCGGCGCTGTACACCACCCACTTCATCTTCGACACCCTCTACGACGCCCAGCCCGTCTGGACCGTCTTCAACATCATCTCCGCCGCGGCCATACTCATCTCCTTGGCGGTCAACTTCGCACACATGCGTGCGCAGTTCGGCCAACAGGCGGTCACTGTGTCGCGGCTCGGCGCATACGCTCTCTTCTACGCCAACGCCGCCCTGGCCGTCTGGTTCTTCCGCAACTGGGTCCACCTGCTTGCGCTGGAGGAGGGTGAACCGGTCAGCATCCACTCGGACGTCATCTGGATGGTCATCGCCGTTCTAATCCCTCTCGTCCTGGCCACCACGGGATGGCGACTCTGGCGTGGGTCAGACTGAACAGGGCCTTCGCGGAAGAGTAGAGAGATGGTAGCAGGTCAGTGGCTATTCGCGCGGCTCGGCCGCCAGCGAGCCTTGCGGTTGGGCCTGCCTCTCATCCTGTTACTGGTCGGCTGCTACGTGTATGTCTCATACGCCATGGCCTCGGGTGTGACCACACCTGACAGAGCCCGTTTGGATGGACACCCAAGCGAATACGGACTGCCCTACGAGGACGTGATGTTCGCCCCACGGGGCGACGAGTGGGCCGACACCGTTCTGAGAGGCTGGATCATCGGGGAAGAGAGGCTGTCCGGTCCGACGGAAGGGATGACGGTAATCCTGGTCCACGGACTGAACAGCAACCGCACGGGAGACAACGCCCTGGCGTTGACTCGAAGGCTGTTCGACCTCGATTTCAGGGTCATGCTGTTCGACATGAGGGGCCACGGAGAATCGAACGGCGACCAGTTGTCTGCCGGATACTTTGAGAAATGGGATGTCCTGGGCGCGTACGACTTGCTGGTGGAGAGGAGTGTGCCGCCCCATAGTGTAGGTGTGTTGGGCTGGAGCATGGGCGGCGCTACAGTGCTGCTGGCCGCGGCCGAGGAGCCCAAACTTCGAGCCGTCGTAGCTGACAGTTCCTTCGCTCACGTGCGGGACATGATCGCCCAGGAAACGGCCCGCACCACGGTCTTTCCCAAGTGGGCGGTGCCTTTGTTCATTCCGGGCATGGAGGTCATGTCCGACGTACTTGACGGCATCGACGTGGGCGCGGTGGCGCCGGAGCAAATGGCTGCAACGCTCGGCTACCCCATCTTGGTGATTCACGGCGGTGCGGACAGCCGCATACCCGTGGAGCAGAGCGTTCGTATCCATGCCGCTGCTCCGGAGGGAAGTGAGCTTTGGGTGGTGCCGGGCTCCGACCACGCCGACGCCTTTCTTGATGCGCCTGACGAGTACGTGGAACGGGTTGACGCCTACTTGAACGAACGCCTCATCAAGGACTCGTCTGACTATCGAGGAAGGCGAGAGTAAGAGCGGACAGCTTCGGCGCTTCGCCCCGCTGCCCCGAAGCTCGATCCGAGGGTCACTGCCCAAGTAACTGGGTCCCCTTTCTGGAGTCAATGCGTCCTTACTTACTGTAGGCTCTGGTTCACTCATGGAAGCGCCACGGGCAGGTGTTCGGCTCCGCCTGGCGCCACGGCGCGTGGGGAACCTAGCGGTCCATCCACAAAAAATGGCAGAGAGTCCGATATGTAACCAGGCACGGCAACCGGCTGGTGGACCTGCCATGTTGCTGAGGCCGCTTTACCATAATGTTTAGATGGCTATTATCGCCGTGCTGGCGGCTGTGCTGATGACGTCGTGCGACGGGGGCTCCTCGCCGGCCCCGGTGTCGACGCCCACACCCACGCCGACGCCTACGGCCGCCCCGGCCCCGACCGCAACGCCGGTGCCGACGGCCACGCCAGCGCCGACGCGGATTCCCTATCCAACCCGCATCCCGACACCCAGGCCTCCCCCGACGCCTACGCAGATTCCCCGGTGTCTTGCCGCAACCACCTCTAGGGTTTCGCCAAGGCGCACCCCGCGTCGTACTCGCCGTACTCAAACCAGATGGTGTTGCACCACGGCTGGTACTCCGCAGTCCGCCCGCCGGTCACCGTCACGTCGTAGCTGCCGTCGGCGTTGCGGGATACCCGGAGACTGACACCGCCGCCGATGCTGCGGGATCCGCCGTCTTGGACGACCGAGAAGTCGTCCCGGCCCCAGTTCACATCGTCGGCGGCACTGGGGTTCCGCTCGTCGTACAGCGCGGGCCCGAACCGGGCGTTCGTCGCGGTCCCGGTGGACTGGTCATACCGGCTGACCAGCACCCCGGCGTAGCGGAAGGGGCGCTCCCCCGCCGGGTCGTACACCTGGGGCGTCCGGTCAACGTAGGCGGGGTTCCGCTCGTCCAGCACCTCAACCACGGTAAACGCATACTTCCGGCCCGACGATACCACGAGGAACTGATTGCCCCGCCGCCGGGGCGGCTGGAGCGTGTACGCCCCCGATTCGGTAAGGTGCAGGGCGACCTCCGCCGGGTCTATCCACCCGGCGGCATAGCGGTTCACCGCCAGGGTCGAGGGCATGTCCTGGTGCCAGCCCAACGTGGGCTCCAACGCCAGCCCGGACATGAAGTCCAGCGCGTTGCTGTACGGGTTGGGGATTCCCTTGTCTTCCTGGGGCCACCGCACCTCGGCATAGGAGTGAGGCCAGCCCATCCAGGCGTGGCCCATCTCGTGCACCAGTGCTTCCATGTTGGCCTCGCGTATGCTTACCAGACCCATACGGACGCTGCCGTTGAAGGCATCGCCGCCCCGGTCGGTCGTCACGTCGGTGAGCACAAGGCGATTCAATCCCCCTGGGGCGCCCAGATCGCAGGGGTAGGCGTCTGCCGCCTTGCCCCGGCAGTCCATCACGCCGGCCAACCGTAGCTGCTGGCCGTGTAGGTCGTCCGGGGTGCCCTGGCCCCCGAGCTTGAAGTCGTTCCCGGCGGTGAACCGCATCCTTAGCTTGCCTTCCGATACCTTCGCGAAGTAGGCGGCGACGTGCGTGTTGAGGAGCTCCACCGCCCGGCCCATGCTCATGGTCTCCCGTTGCCCGTCGTCCTCGTGCCAACCGGGGGCGTCTGCCGGGACGCGGGCGATATCAACCGCTATGTCCAGGTCGCCCACCGAGTAATACGTGGGGTCAACCGGCGGGTCAAGGTAGGTGCGGTCAGGGTACTTCCCCATCGGCGAGCACCCGCCGAACCCCATGAACCCGTAGCGTAGATAGCTGCCGTTGCCATAGTACCGGATGAGGGACAGGGGGTCTTGCCCGCCGGGGTCGTCCATCCCGGCCTCTACCCAGGGGGATGCGTCGTTCGCGGGGGCCGCGCAGGAGTACGGCTCTGAATCCCGCCACCAGTCCTGCGGCTCCATACCGTTCCACCTGGCAAAGGGGTCGTCGGCCAACGTGGTAGCGGCGCCGGGGGGCACCACCGTCGGCCAGGATGTAGGCGTTGCCGCCGGCACCGTGGGGGCTGGCGTGGCGGTCGGGGCGGCAATCGGTTCAGCCGTACTGTCGGCGGGCCGCCCGACGGCCGGGGTCGTGCCGCCCCCGCAGGCCGCCAGCATGAGCAGCAGGGCGGCCCCGCCCATTGATACCAGCCACCGGGCGGGAGCGGGTACGTTGGCGGCGCTCATCGGTTAGAGCCTCGCGCAGTACTCGGGTAGCTCGTGCGGCGGCATGGCCCCCATCAGGGCATCGGCCACCAGGAACGTCATGGCCATGAGGGTTTCGGGGTCAAGCCCGTCCCGCTCGTACTCAACGGCCACCAGGGCGGCGCAGGCATCCCGCAGGTGCGCGTCCGTCAGGTCGGTCTTGATGCCCATGTACCCGAGGACCAGCCGGACGGCGTCCTTTGTGTCGCCCGGCTCGCCATCGTCGTCCGAGTACAGGTACGACCAGTCGTCAACCCCGTTGCCGCCGACCATCTCGCCCATGAGCCCCAGGGCCATGAGCTCCCCCAGGAACTCCAGCGTGTCGCTATCGGCCCCCGCTGGCCCCTCGGGTCCGGGTGGCCCCGCTGGCCCCTGGGGGCCCATCGGCCCCGCGACGCCCTGCGGGCCGGTCGGCCCCGGCACCCCTTTGGGCCCCTGCAAGGGGGCCGCCGCTTCTTCCCGCGCGATCCGGCGCACGTCATCCTCGGACAGGCAGGCCATGAGCCCCAGGGTGGCTACGAGTACCAGCAGTACGATTCGCATGGGTTACCTCCTAGGCTCATTATATCAACCCTCGTCGGGCAGCAACCAATTACGTACCGCCCGCACGGGGCTGCGTTCTCGGAGCAGACACCCATCGGAGCCAGCGTCGGCGGTGCCGGGAGTCGGGGCTTCGGGGTCAAGCGGAGATTCAGGCACTTGTAAGGGTACCAGACTCCACATTGACCGGCAAGCGAGGCCCGGCGGCGGTGCGGGGCCTAGTCTCCCAAGACCGTTACCGACCGCACTACGAACCCCTCGCCCATCCTGAGCGGGATGGACCAGTCGTCCGTCCGGTAGACCACCAGCTCTTCCCCGCCGCCGGTGTACTTGACGGCTGGCACGCTGTCCCGGCAGGTGCCGCCCTGGCATACCCTGCTGGTGCTGGTAACCTCTGACCGGGTCAGGTCGGCGGCCCCGTCCATGCTGGCCGCCGGGATGGAGCCGTAAACTAGGGCCATGTTGGCCTCGTGGATGACGCCCTCCTCCAGCGTGTCCGTATCGGTGCCGCCAACCAGGGCGTCGTAGGTGGTAATGGTGTTGCCGTTCAGCTTCCGGTAGGAGCCCACCGTGCTGCCCGTGCCGTAGCGGCCCAGGTCTACACTGGGGGCCGCGATAACCGTGTCCGTCCATTCGGTTTTGGACACATAGTCAAGGCGGCGGGTCTCCCTAACCGTGACCGCCTGGCCGCCCGCGCTTACGGACGGCCCGTCCGTTTCGTACACCAGGGTCATGGCGGGCATGGCCGTGATGTTGTTCTCCTGGGCGTCGCCGCGGGCCACCTGCCAGAGCACCAGGGCGATGGCCAGGACGGCGGCCAGCCCCACGGTGCCCAGCAGCAAGGGCCTGTTCACTACTATGTTCATTGCTTCTGTGTCTCCCTTCCCCGCCTGCTGCTGCTACTCCAGGTAATGTTCGTGCCAGTCGCCCTCCAGGTGAACTCGTCGCCGCCCACGACGAAGAGCCTGTACTCCAGCCGTTGCTTCACCAGCGCCCCGCCGTCAAGGGTAACGTCGTTGCTGACATTGTACCAGGACAGCGCCTCCCATCCGGTTGAGCGCCAACCCGGGGGCACCACATACGACGTTTGGAGAAGCCCCAACCTGCTGCGCCGGACCTTGGTCATCAACAGTTCGGTCTACAAGGTCACGGTGTCCGGCGGAGCGGCCGCGGTCGGGCTGCCGGACGGGTCTGCAATCAAGGACCGCTTGCAGTGGGATAGCGAGTCAGGGAGCTGGGTCCCGGTCAGCGACGTGACGACCATCTACTACGCCCTGACGCGGGACAATACAGGTTGCCGCTGTGTCGGGTCCTATGCCGAATATGCTGACCAGGGCTGGTGCCGCCGTCCGGGTGAGTCGCTTGAGCTCGACCTCCAGCTCGTGGATCTCCTTGCTGAGCTGATGGTAGCGGCAGGCGAGCGAGCGAAGAGTTTACTTGGCCGCCGGCACGGGACCGTCCAGAAGACCGGGACGGAAACTCTTGCAGCGTGCGGCCAGAACACCAGCGGAGAGACCATCGAGTGTTTCGCGAAGCTCGGCCAGTGCAGTGACTACCAGGGCCTTCATCTGGTTGACAGCCTGGGTGCGAGCATTGACAGCCAAGTCCTTGGCGCTCCTCAGCATGCGGATCATCTCAACTTCACCCTCCCCTGACTTGGGAGTGGCGTCGGCTACTCCGGACAGCACCGCACGGGCAGCCATCTCCGCATCGGTGGGATCGCTCTTTCCCTTGCGGACACGGGTTGATCGGTCAGGTCGATTGACCTCTACGACGGCATAGCCCCGGCCGGTCAGGAAACGGGCTACTCCGGCGCCGTAGGAACCAGTGCCTTCGATCCTGAAGGCACTGACCTCTCCTAGGCTCCGGGACCACTGCTCGAGCTCCCCATAACCGCGAGTAGTCGCTGGCGAACGCAGTTCACCGAGACGGACACCCTGCCGGTCGATAGCTACTGCCACATGTTCGTCCTGGTGTGTATCGACTCCGATGACCACCTGAACACCACGGCTAACCCCGTCGCCGACGACTCCGATCATTGAGACCTCCTCGAGGATGGCGCGCGGGCTTGGCGAGTGGACAGTACTGCGATGGGGCTTGACGCCAGGCTCCTATCAGGTCACTGCTCCCTGGTGTATTCATCCCCTCGAGCACATACTCCATCTTATGGGAAGCTAGGCACGGAATCGGGGGCTCAATGGACCGGCTGGCGGGTCATGGCCTCATGCGCCACCATCATGACTTCGCTGGGGTGGCAGGTGTTGGCCTGGGCGCCGTTGCGGTAGATTTCTCCGCACCGGATGCACTCCCACGCCGCCTGTAGCTCGTGGACTATCTGGGCTATCGTTCCTCGTAGAAGCATCGCTACCTCGCTTTCGGCTGATTCCATAGTAGCTACGGGGGCTGCGACTCATGGAATAGCTCCCCAATGACAGCCTGTTGGCACCTCCTTTCTCCCTCCCTGGGGGACAGTCCCTGGAACAAAGCAAAAGGCCCGGAGCGTGGCGGTGCTCCGGGCCTGGGTGCGCAGGGAATGTCCGGCTGGGCTAGGCCGCGAGGGGAACGTGGCCGCCCGGCGAGATGGTCGCCTCTATTTCACTCCTGTAGCTTCCATGTCCATATGCTGACCCATCGGCTGAAGAGCTGTCAAGGGGTTTCGTTCGTGAACCTGGCAGGATCGCACCAGGGGCTCCGCAGCGCCGTCCTCGATGCTCCGCCGGCGTGGTGGCCAGGGACGCAGGCGCGTTACTCGTCGAGGTCGTACCCTGCCCCGTCGGAACTGGCCTCTGTCGTGTCCTCGTGGACCGTGTACTCCTCGTAGCCGGTGGTGCCGTTGGCGTCAAGCCAGTGGGTCTTGATGGTGTCGGGGTCCGTCACGACTGTCTCCGTCTCCTCCTCGGTTGCGTCGGGGACTGCGGCCCCCGCGATGGCGGCCAGGGCGAGTCCCACGGCCAGTATGGAGCCGAGTATCCACCGTTTCTTCATGGCCGTCCCTCCTTGTCGAGATGGGAGGGATGATAGCGGGCGGATGTCAAGGGCCGATGAAGAGCTCGAAGACCAGCACCTGCCCACCTTCGCTATGAAGGATGAGTTGTTCCCCCAAGACGTCGAACCGCTCCACTGTCGCCAACGAGTCCTGCATCCGTTGTTCCTGTCGGAATAGCGCCTGGGACGGGCAGCCCGCTTCCGTCCACGTCAGGTCGTCAAGGCGCAGCTCCGAATCCCGCACGCTGTATCTCGATCCGTAGGAATTGCAGCCCGTCCACCCAGTCATATCCGTAGCGGTGGTGAACTCGGCGGTTGGGTCGCCCCCCATCACCTCGGCGGGAGCGTCGGCATTGCCCAGCGCGACCAGCCGCCACTCCGTATCGGCCAACGGATTCCCTTCGGTCCCCACCGGGTCCGGAAACTCGAACTCGGTTTCGATGCCGCAGGCCTCCACGGCCTGACCGAGCGCAGCGCTTTCCTCCACAGTCAGGCCCTCGCCGGAGGAGTCGGCCCCCGACAGGACGGCGATGATACGGTCACCTGACGATGTGTCCTCAAGCTCCTGCATCAGACACCAGATGTCGCTCGGATTGGGCGCGGCCTCGCCGGGGGGCGTCAGGGCGGCGGCCTCCTCCGGCGTCAGACACGCTATGAACTCCAACATCGCTGGGCCTAGGCCGTTGGTGAAGGCGTCTTCCGTTCCCTGTCCTATGGCCTCCGCGATGGCCGGGGCGTCGCGGAGCAGATGTAATATGCAGTCCCGCGTCCCTGCACTGAGACCGCCGGTGGCAACCGAGATCATCGAGATACTCGCAGATGTCTGGTGCTCTGGCGTGAGGCATGGGACCTCCGGGGAAGGACCGATGCCGCCGGCCTCTAGCAGCTCACCCGCTTCTCCGACTAGTGGAGCCTCCAACATGGTTTGGTAGCTGGCGCCGAGCTCGTTGCGCAGGCAGGAGACCTCTTCGTCGGTCAGAAGGGCAACCAGGTCCTGGCCTGTGGATGACCTGTCCAGCTCCCAGAACTCAATCCCCGTTGTGGGTGCGGACGTGACGGTGGGAACCGTGGGGGAAGCCGCGGGAGTCGGGGCCGCCTGGGTAGGCACTGAGGCAGGCGTCGATTCCTCTCTCTCCTTCGTTGTGGTGGGAACCGGGGTTGGAGAAGCCGCGGGAGTCGGGGCCGCCTGGGTAGGCACTGAGGCCAGCGTCGGTCCCTCTCCCTCACAGGCTGCGGCAGCAGCGGCGAACAGCAGCATCATGGCAATCCATAAGTAAGCAACATGGAAGCGACGTGGCCCCCTTGAAGGTGGCATGACTCCGAATCTGAGCAACTGGAACCTCCTACCGCGCCGGCGTCCTCGATCCCTCCTGGTCCACGTCGCCGCCGGCGGGACTGGTCGCCATTGTGTTCCTCCTACCGGGGTTGCTTATTGTACCATCCTGTCTGGTGATACAAGGTCTCGCTATTGGGCGGCCGACCATGGTATTCCCACCTGGGGATGGTGTCAACCTAAGCCCTCGGTGGCCGCAGAAACGGTTGGAAGCCGACCTATGGAGGTGTGGCCTGGCCGTTCGAGTCGCTGCCCCAGCAAGCGAGCGATCCGTCACCCCTCACCGCGCAGGCGTGAGCCGTCCCGGCGCTGACCCAGGTGAACGAGCCGTGGGGCGGCGAGGATTGGCCAGACCCATCATCACCCCAGCAGGCAAGGGAGCCGTCCTCCCTCAACCCGCAGGCGTTGCCCCCGGCGCTGATCGCGGTGAACGAGCCCTGGGGCGGCGAGGACTGGCCCTTCGAGTCACTGCCCCAGCAGGAGACGGAGCCGTCCTCCCTCAACCCGCAGGAGTGGGACCACCCCCCGGCGCTGACCGCGGTGAAGACACCCTGGGGCGGCGAGGATTGGCCGTGCTCATTCCAACCCCAGCACGCGATGGAATTGTCCTCCCTCAACCCGCAGGCGTGCTGCCCCCCGGCGCTGACCGAGATGAAGACACCCTGGGGCGGCGAGGCCTGGCCGTACTCATCCCAACCCCAGCACTCGAGGGAGCCACCCTCCCTCACCCCGCAGGTATAGGCCGTCCCCGCGCTGATCGCGGTGAAGGCACCCTGGGGCGGCGAGGCTTGGCCCGACCCATTTTCACCCCAGCAGGCGACGGAGCCGTCCTCCCTCACCCCGCACGTGTGGTCGATCCCGGCGCTGACCGACTGGAATACACCCTCGGGAGGTCTGAGCTGGCCGCCTTTGAAACGAAGACCCCAGCAGGCGACGGAGCCGTCCTCCCTCACCCCGCAACTGTGACCCGTCCCCGCGCTGACCGACTCGAAGCGTCCTCCCGCTGCAGTCGGGGCCGCCGTCGGTGCGGGAGGGGCCGTTGCAGTGGGCGCTGGCGTCGGGGGACCTGACGCCGACGTCGGGGAGGGTACAGTTGGTGCCGGAGCCCGCGTGGGTGTTGCCGCCGGAACCAGTTCGGGATGTGTAGTGACGTATCCTGCATCCCCAAAGGCCCTGTCCCTTACAGCAGGGTCGTCAAAGCAGACGTGAGGAGATTGTATGAGGGCGTATGAGGCCGTCGTCCTTATGTCGTTGTCCTCGGAATCGGGGAAGGCCCTTGCCCGTCGCCATTCTGCGGCCCTCAGCTCCTGAAGTTCGGGGTCTGCCGTGAACATGGTGCTGCAGACGGCGATGGCATCGGCCATGAAGTCCGTTGCCCGTATGGACCTGCCCACACTTTCCGGCACATATGCGGTCGTGGACAAATACAAATATATCTCCATCCATGCCTGAAGCTGGGGAGACATCTCGTCCCCGGTTTCGGATGCGGGTGACGACTCCTGAACGGCGATGACCGTGTAGGTGGAGAACCCACCCGCCGCCCCGGTAAAGGTGCCGGCGACTTCTGCAGCTCCGTCCCTGGAACCCGGTCGGACCTCCACGCTGTCGGGAAGGAAGAGGGCGCCCTGGTCGTCCAGCTTCACCACCGTGATCTCCTTGCCCTCGGCCTGGCGGGACTCCACCCATGCGCTGCTTACCTCCAGCCTCGCGGTGGTGTCGCCCAGGTAGGCGTTGTCCAGGTTTATCCGGGTCACCTGCACCGAGAAGGCCACGTCCGTCTCCAGGTCCTCGATGACGCCGTTCTCACGGACCCGAGCGGCCGCCTGGCTGAGCACTGCGCCCGAGTCGGGCACCAACTCCGCCGCGTCCTTGGCGAACTTCACATCCAGGGCCACATCCTCCCCCGGCAGGGCCGTCAGCTCGGTTTCCAGGGTCACGGCGACCTCCGTGCCCTCTTCGGAGCCGCCGGTGAGCAGCTCCTGGGTCCTCAACTCCAGGGTCAGGTCGCGGAAGACCACCTCCAGCTCCGCGTCCCTGGGCACGAGGACGGCTTCGCCCCTGACGGTGAGGGTATCGTCCAGCGCGATGGCCGCCCTCCGCTCGCCCCGGTCGTCCGGGGGAGCGATAGTCACGTTGCCCAGGGCCAGTTCCGGTAGGCCAGAGAGGTCGATGCCGGGGGTCAGCCCGGCGGCGGGGACGGTCAGGCTGAGGGTTCCCGGCTCCTCGCCAGCCTGGATGACCGCCTCGTCGATGTCCACAGTCACCCCGTCGGTCGTCTGGTCTAGGGCGTCGTCCAGGGCCCGTTGCTGGTCTACCGTCACTTGGCTGACGGTGTTGCGGGTGGGTCCAGGTGCGGGCGGCCGTGTCGAAGTAGCTTGCTGGGTTGGCTGCGGGGAGGAGGTCGCCCGGACCGCGGCACTCTCTATGCCAGAATCGGGCGGATCGCCGCCCGCGCAGGCAGCCAGAACCAGTACCATCAAGAGCAATGTCAACGGACCTCTAATACGTCCCCCTCTTCTCATGGTCCGCTCCTTTCATGGTCTTTGACGTGAGTGTGGGAGCCCTACCGAGCCGTCCTTCCGGCTATGCCGGAGGATACGGCGGCGCGACGGCCAGTCGGGAGACGATCTCGCACCAGACCGAGGGCAGGGTATACAGACTGTCATCGCCCGTCAGGGCAGCGGACCAGCCATTCCCGTCCGGCGCGGGCTCGCCCAGGGAGTAGGATAGGCCGACTCCCGAGTCGTCGATCAATGTGACCGTCAGGGCGACGTACCAGCTATGACCGTCCGGCGTGGGGTCGCCCAGGGTGTAGGATAGCCTGGCTCCGGAGTCGTCGGTCAATGTGACCGTGGTCTGGGGGGCGTCCAGCCCGTAAGCGGGCAAGTCACCGAAGATGTTCTGGGACACCAGTGTGGGACGGCCCGAGCTGAACAGGAGGGGCGTTCCCGACCACAGCGCCTCGTAGACGGGGGTATCGGAGCCGTCCCTGATGACCCATCCGCCCCGGGTGTTCTCGTACTCAACGGTCTTCCCCATGTGGGTCACTGAGATATGGGCTATGGCGTCTGCGTCTATGCGGTAGACCCAGGGGTCAGGGGTAGGGGTGGCCGACGTCAACGGTCCGGGGTCTGTGCCCATCCCCACCGGGTCCGGAGAGTCGAACTCGGGCAGGCCGCACGCCTCCTGAGCCGCCGCCACCTGTTCCCATGCCGCCATCAGCTCCGGGGATGGCGTGGGCGGCGCTGTGCTCGTTTCCAGCTCGACAAACGCCTCGTAGACCCTGAACAGGTTCTCCAGGTCCGTCCGCTCGGATACGCAGCGGAGCTGGGAGGGCAGGGGCAGCGAGTCCTCCCCGCCGGCCATGTCGAGGGCCAGGGCCTCTTCGTCGGTGAGGCAGAGCAGCATGGAGAACAGCGAGCGCAGGGAGTCCGTCGGGTTCATGGTCTCGTCCGGAAAGCCGTGCTCGGCGAAGCCGTCCCTGATGCAGGCCCGGCTGTCGCTCGACAACCCGCCCGCCGCCAGTGACATCCCGACCACGCCCAGGTCGATGGCGTTGTCCGGCTCCAGGCATTCCAGCGGGAAGGCGTCGCCTATGGCGGCGGTCTCAGCGAGGGTCCGGCTTCGCATCGCCTCGTAGTCCGCCGACTCCATCGTCGTCCGGACGCATTGGGCTTCGCCTTCGGAGAGGGCAGCGACCAGGTCGGCACCCGTGGCCGTCTCGTCCAGGTCGCCAATAGACTCCACCGGGGAAGTGGCTGTCGCTGTCGCCGTCGGCGCAGGTGGCGGCGCTGTGGGCGCAGGGGTGGCCGTGGCTGTGGGTGCAGGGGTGGCCGTGGCTGTGGGTGCAGGGGTGGCCGTTGGCGACGCTGTGGGAGTCGCCGTTGGGACGGGTTCGCTCGGCAGCTCGGGGACGTCGACGGGCTCTGAACAGCCCCCCAGCGCCCCCACCAGGACCACCAGCAATAGGATTCTGGGCAGCATGTAGACCTCCTCCATCCCCAGCTCGAGCCGGTGATGGCCATCGGCGATTTCGCGCCTAGATTGTAACAGATATTGTGCGATCGCAACTTATCTGTTACACTCGATCAGCTATGGACGATTGGAAGCCCTACCAGCGCACCCGCGAATACAAGCGGAGCTGCTACTACTGCCTGGAGACGTTCACGGCCACGCGGGTCGACGCCAAGACGTGCTCCACCAGGTGCCGGACAGCCCTAGCCCGCCGGGAACACCGGAAGAGGGTCCGCGCATCGAAGATGACGCCAACGTAAGGGGGGTGGGGGATTGGCAACGCTCGAAGCCCGCGTCGCATATCTGGAGGGCGAGCACGCCCACCCTGCCACCAAAGAGGACACGGCCAACCCACGGGCGGACCTGGCCGACCGCGAGGCGAGACTAATGCGGTGGGTCGTGGGCTGGTCGTGGGGTTGTTTGTCGCCCAAGTCGGCGCGCTGGTGGCGGGCCTCCGCTTCCTCGGGTAAGTCAACGTAGAAGGAGTCCTACCGATGGGCAAGTACGCCGACCGGTTCCAGAGGGTCCTCGACCACGCCGACCAACCCGTCCCGGGCGACCGAGTGCGGGTCACCAAGCGAGCCCGCAACCGGAAGATACGAGGCAAGACAGGCATCGTCAAACACGTCTGGGGGTGCACCATCGAGATCGACGGCGTGGACCATCACGTCAACGCCGGGTCCCTGGAGATCATCGACGATGAGTAGACCCCTCCTCCCAGTCGCCGCCCTCCTCCTCGCCCTGGCCCTCGGCTGCGGCGCCGACCCCGCCGGGCTGCCGCTCCCGACCGCCGGCACAGCCGAGGAGGACGCCACCCCCGCCGCCACGGAGGCCGCCTTCGACCTGCGCGCCGTCGAGGGCTACTCCACCGCCTGCGCCGCGTCGGTCGCCCTCGTGCGGCCCGCCGCCGCCACCTGGAGCGACTACGCCGCCTCCCTGGAGACCGCCACCGGCGGCCTGGACCTGGACCCGCCCGCCGCCCTGCGGGACTTCCACGACGCCCTCGACGCCCTCACCGGGGCCATGGTCGCCTACGCCAGGGAGCAGGACCCCGCCGCCCGCCCCGACCTCCCCGCCATGGAGGACGCCCTACAGGACCGCTACGCCGCGCTCCAGGACGCCCACGCCGCCCTCTCCCGGGACGTCCAGACCGCCCTCGCGGGCTGCTACTAGGGAGACGCCGTTGACCCTCACCCTGTTGCTGGTGCTCTTTGGCGCGGGGGGCGCCGTCCTCGGCGGCGTGGCGGCGCACTACGGCAACCTGGCCGACCTGCAGCTCGGGGTCTTCCTCGGGTTGGCCGTCGGCGTGACCCTTGCACTCGTGGCCCTCCGCCCGAGGACCCCATGACCGCGCCCATCCTCGCCGGCATGGAGGAATGAAACATGGCTCGCCTGATACGCCTGTCGCAACGGAGACTTGACGAGATCATAGGGCCTCAGGGCTTTTCGCCTACAGGAGTCTTCTCGTGCAATTTTCGGGAGGATGTATTCGTACCAACCACATATGGCTTGAGCGACGAACGCTATGAGCGCATCTGGCTCACCAACCATTACCCGGAATTGCACAGCATGGTGTGTGAGGTACTGAAACGATTCCCCAAGGGCGGCAGATTCGAGGTAACTTCAGAAGGGGCATTCCACCGTGACACCGGCAAACAAGTAGCAAGGTTTCAGATTGTATGACCACCGACTCACTCGCACAGATACTCCGGGCCATGTACGCCGAGGGCGCCACGAAGTATCGCAAGGCGGCGATGGTACACCTGTTTGGCATCAAGTATGCCGACGAGCTGGAGGGCAGGAGTATCCCGGAGGTTCTGCGGCGGGCACGGGTGCCCCATTCCTACGTCAGTGAGGTCCACAAGGGGATGGCCCTCGCGGAGTACGTCGAAGTCAAGGAGGAGTGGAGATAGGGGTTAAAGCTGAGGTTGCATGAACTTCAATGAGATGATGGATGAGGCGGGTGTGCCCGAGGAGCGCCGACAGGAGCTTATGGCGCTATTCCGGCTCGCTCAGCGCGAGGGTTCTAGGCAAGCCCTGCAGATAACGTACACATGGCGGCGAGGCTGAAGGAGGTGGGGGGTCTCATGAGGTGGGTCAGGCGCCTAGCCGATAGGTTCGACTGGGACAGGCCAGGCGTTCTCCTAGCCCTACTGCTGTTTTTGGGAGAGGGTGTCGCGGTCGTCATGGCAGGAATATCCTTGGTATCGAACGGCTACGATGGAGGGCAGTTGGCTGCATTGGTGGGCGCGGCTGTTTTGGTGCTCTACGTCCCGCTGGCCATCTGGCAGGGCAAACTGCCGTTCGCAGCACCCACCGAGTACGAGCGACGCCGGAAATACGCCCAGGCAGTCTTGGGCGTGCAGATTCCCCGTGCACGCGAGAAGATGGGAAATGTCGAGTTAGGCTTTGCGCAGATCAGCCTCCCCGATAGCTCGGATGAATCGATCCGTGCAGCCGTAGGGCGAGCATATTGCCTGGGCGACAAGTACGTTGATTTCCTTGGTACTGCTGCGGTGTCGTGGAAGAAAGAAGTCCTACTCAAGATATATAACGCAATCAACAAGTTACTTCCGCCTCATGGCACTGGTATGACAATCACCATGTCGCCAGAAGTCTTGGAGCCGAAGCAGGAATGAAAGGCAGCGTCCGGCAGCGTAGCCAAAGCCTCCCCCCGCTACCCCGGGGGCGCCCCCGCTGATGGCCCGGCCCAACGGCTTCTGGCGGGACCTAGTCCTCAACGCCCTGGACTCCCTGGGCGGCGAGGCGGGGCTGCCCGACATCATCGACGCGATCGAGGGCATGACCGAGCTCGCCCCCCACGAGGTCGAGATACGCTGGGGAAGGCCCCGGTACGTCCAGAACATCCGCACCGTCGCCGCCCGCCTGGCCAGGGAGGGCCGCATCGCCAGAGTCCGCGTGGGGCGCGGGCGGTACCGGCTCATACCGGGGAGGGAGGCACCATGCGCATAGACGAGAGAGCGGCGGCCCTGCGGCGCATCCTCGAAGTCTGGCGGCGTCTGAGGGAAGCCGAGCGCCGGGCCTGCGCGGCCGGGCTGCTGCTCGTGGGCGTGGTCGCACTGACCCTGACTACTTGTACACCGGCCACCCCAGCGCCACCCGACATATCCGGGGCCATTGTACTGCACCGCTTCATCAACCATTGGGGCGACGAATGCTCAGGCGACTTGCAGTACAATGACATCGAGGCCGGGGCAGACGTGATCGTGCGAGACGGCGCAGGAGATATCATCGCCGTTGGTGATTTGGGGGCCGGCGAGTTCACGCCCGGGGAGGTCCTCCACAGTTGGGGAGAGTGCCGTTTCCCATTCACGGTTGAAGCCGTGCCCCACTCACCGGTCTATCAGTTCGCAGTTGGGTGGCGTGACCGTGGTGCGTTGGTGGTGTCCCGTGACGAGTTGGAGAGGCAAGGATGGTGGGTCGGAATGAGCCTCGGCAACCGATGACGCCGTTCTTGCCCACCATAATACCAGGGGTGCCGCACGGCCCGGCCGTGGGGTTGTTTGTCGCCCAAACCGGCGTACTGCTGTCGGCCATCCACTTCTTCGGGTAAGGGGACCTCTAATGTTGCTCGGCGCTCGCGGGCGCGGTGGATTACCGGGACCAAGGGCCGCCTGCGGGAAGGGGTAGGGAGATATGACCACCCAAGAGGAACGGATCGCCAGCCTCGAAAGTTGGATGGCCAGACTTGCTCAGAATCAGCTTACGATGGCTGAGATTCTTACTGGTCAGGAAGGCAGACTGCGCCTGGCGGAAGAACGGCTGGAAGAGACACGGCGGGATGTACAGCAAAACCGCCGTCTGTGGGCGCGCCTGGCCCAGCGGTTCGGCTGGATCGACGAGGACGGCTTATTTGACGATCCGGGGTAGAAACGCCCCCAGGTCCAGGCCCAGGGCATCGAGGACGAGGAGACCGCAGCTCGACAACGGAAAGAATGAATGGCCACAGAAACGGAACGGCTGTCCCGGCTGGAGGGTGCCTACGAACACCTGGCTACAAAGGCGTACGTTGAAGGAGTCCGGACCGAAGTTGAGAGACTTCGGGCTTACGTTGAGAGAGTCCGGGCCGAAGTTGCGGAGTTGCGGGGCTGGATTGTCGGGACCTCCGCTGGTGTTGCCGTGGTAGTGACTGTCATAGGCCTCGCCGTCAGACTGTGGGGCTAGCCTTTTCCCGTGCCCTACCCCAGGTCCAGGCCCTCGACGTGCTCCAAGGCCCTCAGCTCGACAACGGCCGCCGTTGCCTCAAGCTCGACCGGAGCGCTGGGAAGGCCGCATCAAGGCACGGCCCATCCGCCCGCCATCGCATCCATGAGGACACGGCCGAGGCCCACAGCGAGGGGTCTCATTGGCGAGGCCCGGCGCGGTCCTGGCGATCTTGATTGCCTACAAAGCCGCCTTCTCGATCCACCACGCCGGGCGGCCTCCACCAGGGTTGACGACCCGCACGGCTGGAAGACGGCCGCTCGCAATCCAGCGGCTGATAGTGGGCTGTGTCACGCCTGCAGCCCTAGCAGCTTCGGTTGCCGAGTGGTAAAAGGCATCTCTGTTCTCTGGTGGGGGGGGATATTTAGCGCCCCGCTTTGCTCGCGCTCGCCGGTTTGCTTCGTCCTTCCTCCTGGCCCACTGTGCCCGGTACCGTTCTCTCCGGCGCTCCAAGGACTTCATCCTGTGGGGGTCGCACAATTTGCTGTTGCCGAAAGTCTTCGCGCCACACACGATGCAGCGGCCCCGGGTGTAGCAGTTGGCGCAGACCCGCCACCCCGCGCCACCCTTGCGTGACTCGAACTTCACCCGACATCTAGTGCAAGTCCACATAGCCTACTCGTGCGCAGATTGTCATAAGACCTAGTGTGCGTCCCCCTTCAGTCCTGGATCTATTTACTGCCAAACCCCGTCAGGCATTCCAACGCGCGCTGGAGCACTTGGTCGTGCGAGAGTTCGTCTATCCCAAAGCGGGCCGCGAGGAGGTCGCTGAGCGGTTTCGTCTTTTCCCCTTCGAGGATCAATCGCCACTTACCTTTGAGGTTGACTTGCAGTGTGCCGCTCGCCAGAACGAGCATGAATTGGCAGTCGTTGATTGGCCTTGACATCCAGTATCCTACTGAACCGCGATTGTCCGATGTCGGCACCCAGGTCAAGGCTCCGCTTCGGGTCTTGTCGATTAGCACCTTGAGTATGTCTTCTACTGTTGCCATTGGTTCTCTCTCCTTTCGGCTTTCAGCCCTTGTAAACAATCTAGTGTGCGCCCCTCTCGGCTAGCAGCCCGTGGAACAGGTCCCGACACCGGACAACCCGACGCCCCAGGAGGTCAATACTCCCTAACGCTCTTCATCGGCGTAATGGCCCTCACCGTCCACAACACCGACTCCGGCGGCTCCACATCCGCCCAAGGCCGCGCGGTCGAACCGCCCGGCGCCCGCAGGCTTAAACCGGCCGACGGTGATATAAGGCTTCCACGGCTCCACGCCGGGCGCCTAGGACAAAACAAAGTCGGACAGGACGCCAGCCAATTCGATAACCTCGGGCCGACTCAAAATGAAAACTGTCACCGGAGCGGAGTTGCGCCTCCCTCTTTCCAGACGATACAGCGTGATTTGTATCTGGTCTGGTTGGATGACTTCAATGTCCACATCAAGGGGCGGGTTCCTACCAGGGTCATTCATCAACATTTCGCCTTTCTCCTTGTCATGGTACCTCCGCCAGGCTCCCGGTGGGGTCGGGCAGCAGCTCCAGATAGACCAGCGTCTTGTTGATGGAGCTGTGGCCGAGCCACCGGGAGATCGCGTTGATGGGTATACCGTGCCTCAGCAGGTGGCGGGCGTAGGAATGCCGGAAGGTGTGCGTTCCCACCTGGCGCCCGGGCGGCAAGCCCCCCAGGCCCTCGGCTTTCTGGGCCGCCCGCTTCACCCAGCGTCAGGCCGTGGTCCTGCCGGCGTTGATGAGCTGCTCCCCGCCCACGTTCCCGAAGGCCATGATCATCTTCAAAGCCGAGTGAAGCTCCGGGTGGACCGGGACCACCCGGCTTTTCCCTCCCTTGCCCCGGCGGACCCTGATGGTGGGGTGCTCGTCGTCGAGTCGCAGGTCTGCGGCCGTCACCTGCAGGGCCTCGGACACCCGGAGGCCCGCACGCCACTGGAGGAGGATCAGCAGCTTGGCCTGGGGCGGCTGCGCTGCGGCGAGGACGGCCTGGATTTCGTCGGGGTCCAGGAACTCCGGAAGGGTGGAACGTTTCAGCCCGGAGTTTTGTTGCACGGCCGGGGGCTTGGGGTGCATCCCGCGCCCCCGCCTGGTGCGTCGACTCAGCGCCGTGCTGCTCATCTTCGGAACATTATGGCCCGTTTTGTTTCAGGCCCAAAGAGGGCTGTGCCCTCTCGCCACATAGCGAAGCCGGTCCTCCCGCTTTCAGCGCCTCGCCGACCGTCAACTGCTGTTTCACGCCTGGGTATCTGGCGGGTTATCCATCAACATGAGCAGGCCCGCCCTTCGCGGATGCCGCACCATACGTGGTGCCGGTTGCCCCTCGACCCCACCCCCAGGCACCCGTCGCGCCTGGGGTGTAACTCGTCCCCCTCGTCGTACTTCAGGTCCCGCCGGTAGGCGAGCTTTGCCCAGCAGGGCCAGCAGTTCCGGGTCGCCGGCACGATATACAGGGCGTAGCCGGAATCCGGGTCCCACTCGTGCTTGATGGAGATGTAGGTGGTCGTGATAGCTTCCCCCTCCCTCGTCTGGCGGCAGGTACTCGAACGTCGGCCAGCCCTAGTTGTCAGGGTACACTGCACCGGTGCCAACCTCGGCAGCCATCATGGCCAGGTTCGCGACATCGGCGGCCTCGCTCCAGACGGCCTGGACCAAGGCATCATCGGCGCGGCCTCGGTTTGCCTGGATCGCGTCCTCCAGTTCCTGGGTCTCCTTCCACATGTTGACAACCAGTGCCGTCGCCCTTTCGGCCCGCCAGCTTTGTTGGTCGTGGGCTTGAAGTTGCTGCTCCATTACCAGAGCGAACCGTACCACCGAGGGCCTGAGCGTCAACACTCCCGTGATGATGGCATAGTAATCCCGCTGGCCCGTGTCTTCGTGCTGCACATCTGGCACGGCGCCTAGTTCCACTAGGCGGTCCACCGCCTTGAAGACTGCCGCCTGCGATGTGTCCATGATCCCGCCTCCCATGACCATTTTCGGCCGTACCTGCCTAGTGTAACCATTAGTCCATTTGGCCCTGCCTGGTCTCCCGGCCCCCTGGATGGCCTCCGCGAGGGTTTCTACGAGGAGCTCGGAGGCCTCGACGGAGCCGACGTACACTGCGTCGCCAAGGCTCAGTTAGACGCCTGCCGCGCCGGCCTTCTCCTCTCCTGTCCGGAGCTCGATGTCTGTCAGCTCTCCTGGGCCGCAGCACGGCGACGGCCCCGACCACGGCGCCAAACGTAAATCCTGCGACGCCCCACACCGTCAAGAACCCAGCGTTCAACACGGAGGCCAGCATGAGTGCCGCGACGCCGTTGAAGACCGCCGACCCCGCGACGATGGTGAACCCGGACGGTAACACGGTACTCCGCTCCTCCTCCTCGCTGTCACGACCCCTAGCCGCACCCGTTCCCTTCTCCTGGCCCGAAGGCTAGAGCCAGGCGGGCAACTTCCCGACGAGCCAGGGCACGACCAGGTAAATCAGCCATCCTAAGCAGGCAACCCCGATGCCGGCCAGGATGTCGCCCCGGTATGAGTCAATCCCCTACCTCAGCCTCCCTCACGACCTGAGCAGCCTCCAGCGGGCTGCGGTACTCGCCCGCCGGAGCCGGAGCCATGCCTCGCGGATGCCTTCAACCGGAAGTCGTCGTTCGGCTACTCCTCCCGTCCGGCTTCGCGAAGCCGGACTGTTTTGCAGGTCCTGACTGTGGGCGAGAGGTCGGAGCCGCGGATGGCCCATCTGTGGACGTTGAGCAGGGTGTTCTTGAAGGCGGCTCCGTACTCGACCGCCCCTCGAGACAGTCAGCTCCTCTGTCCCGCATGGTCACATACCGGGCGAGGTTGCGGCCGTCGTTCAGCTGCTTGTCATAGCGCGGGGGTATCGAGGCGCATTGTACGATCTCAGTGCTGCTCAGGTTCCGAATCTCCGCGGCGTACTCGATTCCGAACAGGACCACCGCCATGCTCTTCGGCCCCCGGGAACCCTTGTAAGCCTCCGTCAGCCTCAACCCGGCATCCTCGACCGTCATCGAGGCCGAGTCCTCTTCGAACAGGTGGCCACAGTCCAGGTCGCGGGCCAGGTTCAGCAGGGCCTGGCCGGCCTTGGTGGTCGGCCAGGACAGCCCCCTCCGCCAGCGCCTCATTGTGTAGACTTGGAGACCGAGCCGCCGGGCGATCTCGATCCACGTCAGGCCCGACTCCTCCTTGAACCTCTCCAGGCGCTCCGGAAGGTCGTCGGGCAAGGTGCTAATGCGGGCCATCGGCTTCTTTCTCCCTACTCCACCCGGACCTTCACCATCTCTCCGCACCTCGGGCACCGCATCCTGACCGGCGCGTTTGGCCGGACCTGTAGCGGGTTGGGCAACAGGAGAAACCCGCACCTGGGGCACGGGTACCGTCTCAGTGTTGTCATCTAAAGTGGCCTCTGGCGAAGCTAGGAGAGGGAAGAGGACTGGGTCCGCACCGCCACCGCCCCTGTCGGTACACCTCGCGGGAAATGGATGGAAGCCCTCTAAATTAGCCAGGCGCGGACCGGGGGAGGAGGGAAGGTGTCCCGTCCGCCTCCGGGTCCGCGCCTGCAACGCGGGATGATGCGTCCTACCGTCGCGACATTATGTAGATGCCGCCCGCGCCCAGGCCCACCGCGACGATGATGGCGATGATCAGGGCGATGATGGCCAGCGCGCCGCCGGCGGGGCCCTTCTCACCC
>DAOUJG010000047.1:0-1577 GCA_034423015.1 Dehalococcoidia bacterium
GACCCTGGCGGCCAGCTCCGGGCAGAGGCGGGAATTCGACGCTGCCACTGCCGTGGACTGGGCCAGCCGCCGGATGGGAGTGGAGCTGACCGGGGAACAGAGGGAGGCGGTGCACGAGGCCGTGTCGCAGAAGGTCTTCGTTCTGACGGGCGGGCCTGGAACCGGCAAGACGACCATACTGCGAGCCGTGATATCGATCCTCGAGGCCCTTGACCAGCGGGTGGTCCTGGCTGCTCCCACCGGGAGGGCGGCCAAGCGTCTTGGGGAGGCCGCCGGCCGCGAGGCCCAGACGCTGCACCGTCTGCTGGAGTTCAAGCCTGGGGAGGGCGCATACGGACGTAACGCCGGGCGGCCCCTGGACGCCGACGCCGTGGTGGTCGACGAGACATCCATGCTGGACATCGTGCTGTGCCATCACCTGCTGCAGGCGGTGCCGCGCCACGCCTCGGTGCTGTTCGTGGGAGATGCGAACCAGTTGCCCTCCGTCGGGCCCGGCAAGTTCCTTGGGGACGTGCTTGAGTCCGGAGCCGTGCCCTTCCTTCGCCTGGAGCGTATCTTCCGCCAGGGGGAGCGGAGCGGCATCGTCGAGGCGGCCCACCGGGTCAACCGGGGCCACCTGCCATCCCTTGTCTCCGGCGACTCCCTGAGAGACTTCTACTTCGTGGAGTCGGAAGAGCCGGAGGCAGCGGCCAACGCCGTCGTCCGAATCTGCGCTGAGCGGATCCCGGCGCGGTTCGGACTGCATCCCGTGAGGGACGTCCAGGTGCTGTGTCCCATGAACCGGGGGGCCATCGGGGTCCATCAGCTCAACGACAGGCTGCGGGAGGCCCTCAACCCATCGGGGATCGAGGTAACGCGCTTCGGACGGACTTTCCGGGTGGGCGACCGGGTGCTCCAGTTGATCAACAACTACGACAAGGGTGTGTTCAACGGCGACCTCGGCTGGGTGGCCGGGGTGGACCACGCCGCCGGCCGGGTCACGGCCAGCTTCGATGAGACTGGCGTGGACTACGACTTCTCGGAACTGGACGAACTGCAGCCCTCCTTCGCAATGACGGTGCACCGGGCCCAGGGGAGCGAGTTTCCGGCGGTGGTGGTGCCGGTGCTGACGCAACATTACCCGATGCTGCAGCGAAACCTGCTGTACACGGCCATCACCAGAGGGAGGAGGCTGGTGGTGGTCGTTGGAAGCAGGCGGGCGCTGGCCACGGCGGTGCGCAACGGCCGCCCTGGGGAGCGCAACTCGAGGCTCAGGGTCCGGCTTTCGGGGATGGAGACATGAAGCAGGGCGGGCTTTTGATGTTCTCTCAAATACGAGCATGCCTGCTGTAGGTCCTGGGCGACCGCAGATGATCATAGGCGCTGTGCTCGCCTACAGGGGCGGCGACGTGGGTATCGACAGCGTTCCCGCGCTACGCAGTACGCCGTTCCCCGAAGGTGGCTTTGAGCGACTGGATTTCCCATAGGGTTGTCTGGGATGTAGGCGATTATCAAATTGCCAGTGGCAACTGGACTGGGATAACCGTCTCAGTTCGGCTACCGGCTTGGCCGGCAGCCCCGCCATCTACCGTCGGTGA
>DAOUJG010000048.1:0-2270 GCA_034423015.1 Dehalococcoidia bacterium
GCGTCCTCGACTCCGCCCGGTCCCTGACGGCGGCCCGCTACGGCGTGATGACGCTTCTGGATGACGGGGGACGGGTGCAGGACTTCCTATCCTCCGGGCTGAGCGCCGAGGAGGCGGAGCAACTCTGGCTCATGCCGGAGGGGCTGCGCATCTTCCAGGCCCTGACCAACATCTCTGATCCCCTGCGTCTGCCCGACCTCGTGGAACACGTCCACGCCCTGGGCTTCACAGAGTTCACCATCCCCATGTCTGTGGGGGCCTTTCGCTTCATGGCGGTGCCCATGTTCCACCGGGGAGTCCGGTTGGGGCACGTCTTCGTGGGCGACAAGGAGGGCGACAAGGAGTTCAGCCAGGCCGACGAGGAGACCCTGGTCATGTTCGCCTCCCAGGCAGCGCTGGTCATCGCCAACGCCCGCACCCACAGGGAGGAGCGGCGGGCCAGGGTTGACCTGGAGACGCTGATCGACACCTCGCCGGTGGGGGTCGTGGTCTTCGACGCCCTGACGGGAGCCCCGAAGACCCTCAACCGAGAGGTCCGGAGGATCGCGGATAGCCTGATGGACTCCGGCCAGTCTCTCGAGATGCTGCTGGACGTGGTGACGTGCAGACGCGCCGACGGGCGGGAGGTCTCCCTGCGGGAGTTCCCCCTGGCGGAGCTGCTGAGCGTGGGGGAGACGCTGCGGGCCGAGGAGATCGTCCTGGCGGTCCCCGATGGGCGGAGCGCCACGGTGCTGCTCAATGCAACGCCCATACTCTCCGATGAGGGCGCGGTGGAGTCGGTGGTCGTCACCATGCAGGACATGTCGGACGTTGAGGAGCTGGAGCGGCTGCGGGCCGAGTTCCTGGCCATTGTGAGCCACGAGCTCAGGGCGCCGTTGGCCGCCATCAAGGGCTCCACCGCCACGGTGCTGGAGTCGCCCACGGACCACGACCCCGCCGTGGTCCGCCAGTTCTTCCGCCTCATCGGAGAGCAGGCTGACCACATGAACGGCCTGGTGTCCGACCTCCTCGACGTGGCCCGCATCGAGACGGGCACGCTGGCGGTCAGTCCCGGACCGGCGGAGGCGGCCGCGTTGGTGGAGCGGGCGAGGAGCGCCTTCATCAGCGCCGGTGGCAGGAACAACCTGGTCATCGATATCGAACCTGGCCTTCCCCTGGTATTGGCGGATCGGCGGCGCATCGTCCAGGTGCTGGGAAACCTGCTCAGCAACGCCGCCCGCCACTCCTCCGAGTTGTCCGTCATCAGGGTGAACGCCCTGCGGGAGAAGCTTCACGTCGCGTTCTCGGTGGCCGACGAGGGACGGGGTATCCCGGAGGAGAGTCTGCCCCGCCTGTTCCGCAAGTTCTCACGGGCACAGTCCGAGGAGCAGGGAGGGGACACAGGCCTGGGCCTTGCCATCTGCAAGGGGATAGTGGAGGCCCACGGTGGACGCATCTGGGCCGAGAGCGACGGGCCGGGCCTCGGCTCCCGCTTCACCTTCACCCTGCCCGCGGTTGGAGAGACCGTGGGCGAAACGGCGGGTTCCAGCCCGCCGTTCTCGACACGCTCCTCACGTCGCGGACGTGGAGAGACGGGAGAGCGGGTGCGGGTGCTGGCGGTGGACGACGACCCCAGGGCCCTTCGCTACGTCCAGGACACCCTCAATGCGGCGGGCTACGCGCCGGTGGTGACCGGAGACCCGGAGGAGACCCTCCGCCTCGTGGCAGAGGAGCGGCCGGCTCTCGTGTTGCTGGACCTGATGCTTCCGGGAGCGGACGGAATCGAGCTGATGAAGGAGATTCTGGATGTGGCGGACGTGCCGGTCATCTTCCTCTCCGTCTACGGCCGGGACGAGCTCATCGCCACGGCCCTGGGCACGGGCGCAGTCGATTACGTGGTCAAGCCGTTCTCGCCGACGGAGCTGACGGCGAGGGTCGCGGCTGCCCTGCGCCGGCGGGATCTCCCCGAGACCTCGGAGCCGTACGTGCTGAGCGATCTGACCATCGACTACGCCGGGCGCAGCGTGACCCTCGCCGGTCGGCCAGTGCAACTGCTCCCGATGGAGTACCGGATGCTCGTCGAGCTTTCGGCAGGCGCCGGACGGGTGCTGACCTACGAGCACCTCCTGGACCGGGTGTGGGGAAGGAGGAGCAGCGACGACCTGCGTCCAATGCGCACCATCGTGCGAAAGCTCCGGCAAAAGCTGGGCGATGACGCGGGCAACCCCACCTACATCTTCACCGAGTCCCGCGTCGGCTACCGGATGGCGAAAGGGGAGATGCCGGGGCAG
>DAOUJG010000049.1:0-4568 GCA_034423015.1 Dehalococcoidia bacterium
GCCAACGTGTTCATCCAGCACCTGGGGTTCTCCTCGGGGCTGCTGCCGGTTGACGCCCTCTGGTGGAACCAGGGCGAGACCGGGCAGGTGGTGGCCCTCTGGAGGCCGCCGCAAATCTGGCCCGTGGCCCTGCAACGGGAGGCGTTCAAGCCCCCCGTCCGGCTACGGCTTCCCATGCCGGGGCTGGTCTTCGTCTGCTCGCCGGCCAGGGCGCCCTGGGTCTACGCGGCCCCGGAGCGGCCCACGGACCCCGAGCAGCCCCTCTACCGGATGCCCGCCTTCAACGTCTTCAGCGACGGGCGGGTCTGCTCCGGAAGTCACCGGTTCCCCGAGGAGACAGCGCACATACCGGAGTCCTTCTTCCGGTCCTTCTTCTCCGGCACCGGAGACACCCGCAACCGCTCGAAGAAGCACCCCGACAACCTGCATGCGCTATGGGAGGAGTTGAATGGAAAGACTGAGTACCCTGTTGAGGACCTTGTTCCCCAGTGCACGGTGGCCCAGGCCATCGCGGTCTCCCAAGGGAGACGGGGCTACGGCTACCGCTAAGGAGACGCTGGCGCCGGTCGGCTACCTCGTCAATCACAAGGACGGGCTCTCCGGCGCCCACGGCATCGGCTACGACTACGTTCTCGGAGCGGATGGCCTCTACGTCCAGTCCCAGAGCGCCCACCTGACGGCCCGGATATCGGTCGCACCCTGCGAGGTGCGCGGCCTCGCTCCCGTCGCCGAGAAGGTGGAGCTGGCCTACGGCCCCATCCCGGCGCAGTTGTTCGAACTTGGGCTGCGCTGGTTCATGGACGACCCGGACACCGAGCGGTTCTTCGCCGTGCGGTGGGACGGCCGCTCCTTCCGGCTGGTGGTTCCCGAACAGGAGGGGACAGCCACAAGACTCACTTACACGCCCCCCGCAGGGGTGGTCGCTGAGTTCCACTCCCACGGGACCTCACGGGCCTTCTTCTCGAAGACCGACGACGGCGACGAGCAGGGGTTCCGCATCTACGGCGTCGTCGGACGCCTCGACACCGACCGGCCCGAGCTGAGCCTCCGGGTCGGCGTCTACGGCCACTTCGCCCCGGTGGAGTGGCCGCAGGTGTTCGACGGGCCGGAGCCGTGCATTCGGTTCGTCAGCGAAGACATCGATCTCACGGACAAGGAGGTGCTCGAATGCCTTACCACCTGGACAACGCTTTCCTGCTCGACAACCCATGGATAACGGTGGTCGGCTGTGGCGGGACCGGCGGCTTCGTTGCCGAGGGCCTCTGCCGCCTCTTCCAGGGGCGGGAGGCCACCATCGTCCTGGTCGACCACGACCGGGTCGAACCCCACAACCTGCTCCGCCAGAACTTCTACGCGGGGGACGTGGGACGCTTCAAGAGCCAGGCCCTCGCCGACCGGTTGGCCAAAGCCTACAACCGTCCCGTGGGCTACTCGGTGTATCCATTTCGGGAGTACGAAAGCGACTCCCGTCCCCACGGACACGGCTACCCCGGCCTGACCAACTACGGCGACAGCCTCATCATCGGCTGCGCCGACAACGCCCTTGCACGGAGGGCGATGGCCGAGTGCCTGCCGGGAGACCCGCGGCGCTGGCTCGTCGACGCGGGCAACGACACCAACTGGGGACAGGTCCTCGTCGGCAACGTCGCCGAGAGGATGGAGCTGGAGGAGTCCCCCTTCACGGGCGAGACCTGCCACCTGGCCCCTGCGCCCACGCTGCAGCGGCCAGACCTGCTGACAGCGGTGTCGACCCGGCCGCCCGACGTGGACTGCGCGGCGGCCCTCGACCTCACCGACCAGGACCCCACCATCAACCAGATGATGGCGTCCCTGGTCTTACAGGTGGTCCGCCGGGTGGTGGCCGGCACCTGTCCCTTCATGGCCCTCTACCTGGACATGGACCTGGGAACGGTCACGCCCACCTACGTGACACCGGAGGCGGTGGAGCGGACGGTGGGGACCTACGTCGAGTGATCGGCGCAAGCGAACTGGATCAGAGAACAAGGAAGAGAGGAGATACCGATGTCTGACAAGAACGGAACCACGAAGATCTGGCAGGACAAGCACAGCGGACTGCGCAGGCACAAGCTGATGACCAAGGAGCTCGCCGAGACCATCCCGCCCCTGTACGCCAACGACGGAGCGGACGATCCCGACGCCGTGGTCGCCAGGGTGAAGCTCTTCAGCCCCTACGCCAACTGGACCTGGTACATAACGGAGTGGGACGCCGCGACGGGAGAGTGCTTCGGACTGGTGCAGGGGTTTGAGGAGGAGCTGGGGTACTTCACCCTCGACGAGCTGGCGGAGGCGACGGTGCTCAGCGGAGTCCCCGCCGTGGAGCGCGACCTCTACTGGAAGCCGCAGACCTTGGGCGAGATCAGAAGGCAGGCGTCGGGGATAGCCGCCTAGCCAACTGCGCCCAAAAACGCAGCGCGGAACCAAAGAAGGAAAGGAGAAGACCATGCCAGACGAGAACGGAACGGACACAACCCGACCGGACGCTCCGAGCGTTGACGACGCCCTCTTCGGCGACGGGGCGGACGATAAGACCGCCGCCGTCGTCGAAGAGGAGGACTCCACGGATCAGACCGAACAGGACGGACAGGGTTCGGAGGACGCCGGGGAGCAGGACGCCGACAACCAGGCGCCGCAGGACGACCAGGGTTACGGTGATGCCAAGGGCGACGCCAGTCCCTCGGACGACCTGAAGATCGTCGTGTCCATCAAGGGCGGCAGGGCCACCATCGGGGTGCAGAGGCCCTCGGCGGACCCGCACATCGAGACCTTTGAGGAAGGAGACCTGACGGCGCTCGCCCAGGAAGTCCCTGCGGTGGCCGAGAGGGCCAGGGCCAGGTGGGAGGATGCTCCCAAGCATCCCGCCTACGAGCGGCCCGCCCCCCCGGCGCGGCGGCGGAATCGCCGCGAGCAGGGAGCGGCGCAAGAGGCGACCGCCGGGGCGGAGACCCAGGCGGCCGAAGAGCAACAGCAGACACTGACGCTGTTCTAGGGGCCAGTCGGCGCGGGACGCTGATCGCAGGACTACGGGGGAGGTCGTCGCACTTGCGATGACCTCCCCCGCCCAGACCCATGTATGAGGCTTTTTGGCGTTTCAGGAACAATCAGGAAAAGGAGTGGGAAGATGAAGCTCCATGAATGCAACGCTCTGAAGGTGACCGAGGAAACCGAAGGGAGGTTCCAATTGACCAGACACGAAGTGTTCGAGATGCACCTGTTCGATGAGGATGCCGCAGCGGAGCAGGCCCTCTGTGGCAAAGACGCCACCGGCACCGAGCGCAGGGGTGTAGGAGGCTACCTGGAGGACCGGCTGTACTGCAACTGGGTCGGCCGCCATCTGCCAGGACTGCAAGGCCCTGGCAGCCCCGTTCACAGGGAAGATCATCGACGACCGGGAGGCCGATGGGAGGGTGGAAGAGGTGGACGAGTATCGCCTGTTGGCGGGCACACTGGCGGGGGAGACAGGCTAGGACGACTGCCGGGGCCAGGACTGACGCTCGCAGCGTCCATGTATGGGGCCTTTTTGCGTTTCTGGCCGCTTCGGCCGCAGTTTCCTAGTATAAGGGGCGGCCAGTCTGGGTCGGCAATCTCGCTTTACGGCTTCAGAGTACCCAAATCCGTACGCGATAGCCCAAGGCATCGCCGTCCTTGACTGAGTACCGCACTTCTCGAATCTGACGGTCGTCATGGTAGAGCGACACGTTGGCCAGGTGCCCCAGGTGTGGCAGGTCTGCGTTGATGCGGTTAGCCTGCAATACGTCCGCGACGCCGCCGAGGTAATTCGTGGCGTCCCCTGGAATGGCGTCTGGCTCCTGTGCGATGACGACCAACTCAAGACCGATGGCTCTTGGCTCGGTTGGATTCCACGATGACTGGCCCAGGGACTGTTCCGCTTTCCTGAGTAGCTCAGCTACGTTGCGGTGGTCGCCATGCCTTGGGGAGAAAAGTGAAGTGGCCTCATTCTTCTTGGGCGGCAAACCCTCCACAGAGAGGCAGATTTCCGTCTCTCCATTACTGTCCTTCTGGTGACTGTTGCGCAAGTTCGTTCCCTCATTCTCGATGTTGGGGTGGGCGTTGGATTATAGCCGTAGACGGGACCGCTAGACAGGGGATGCCATGTATGGGGTCTTTTTGCGTTTTCACGCCCTGGCCTGCAACCGCCTCGCCGATGTGCGGCCCTTCCGCTTCATGCCCCTGCAACGGGTCGGGGCGTCCCGCCTGACAACCCTCTCCGAGCTACGGCCGCTCCCGTTCGAGCCGGACTTGACCTCCTCGATGTCCCAGGCGGTCAGTATGTGAACGAGGCCCAGGTCATCGGCCAGTTTCAGCAGCGCCATCTGATGTCGAAAGCTGGGCCGCACACCGTACTTCCACCACCGCCGCACGGTGAGGGGATCGACACCGAGACGACGTGCGATCTCGGCCCACGACAGGCCGGATTCCTCCTTGAGCAGCTTCAGCCGCTCCGGGAAGTCGTTGGGGAGGAGGTAGACCCTCCTCCTGTGGGGTATTCGCTGTCTCGGCATCGCGCCGGTCCGTTGCCAGGATTCATC
>DAOUJG010000050.1:0-21657 GCA_034423015.1 Dehalococcoidia bacterium
GCGAGCTCCCCCAGATGCCAGATTCCTCCCCGGACGGCGGATGGGGAGTGGTCCCCAACCTGGTGCTGATAGACGGCGGCAAGGGCCACCTTTCCGCGGCCCTGGAGGTCTTCCTGGAGATGGGGATCGACTTCATACCGCTGGCCTCCCTGGCCAAGGAGAACGAGTGGCTCTTCGTGCCCGAGACGCCGGAGCCGATAGTGCTCCCCAGGGACTCCCAGGCCCTTCACCTGGTGCAGCGCATACGGGACGAGGCGCACCGGTTCGCCATCACCTACCACCGCAAGCTGCGCTCCAAGCGCACCATCACCAGCTCCATGGACGCGGTCCCCGGCATAGGGCCCAAGAGGAAGCGGCTGCTGATACGGCGCTTCGGCTCCATCAAGGGCATCAGGGAAGCGGGCGTCGAGGAGATCGCGGCTGTCCCGGGAATGACCCGCAAGTTGGCCACGAGGCTGAAGGAGTCGCTCTAAGGGTCTGGCCCCGGCATCCACGATTCCCGGACCGCTCTCCGGCGCCTCGACACACGGGTACCTTTTTACACGGCCCGGCCTTGACCCCTCCGGTAGCTTCGTGTACCGTATCCAGCGTACGGGAGGGGTGGCGTCATGGCCCTGAGAGTCTCTATCAACCTACCGGGTGATACCGTTATCACCCTGGAGGCCGACGAGCCCGGGCTATGGCGTGAGGTGGTCGACGCCGTCCTCAAAGAGCTGCCCAAGGAGATCCTGCGCCTGAGCGCCAACGGGGCTTCTCTCAAGGATGCGCCAGTGACCACAAACGGCGCCTCGGTTGGCAGCCCCGGGGCGATGGTAGCCGCGCCCGGGCTTGCGGAGGAGGCGGAATCTCCGCCGGCCGCTACAGGCCAGGCGGCGGAGGAGGCCTTCGGGCGGTTCTGCCGCCGCATCGCTCCCACGGGCGACATGCGGCGTACCGTCGTAGCCATCGAGGGGGCCAAGCGGTACCTGGGAGCGGCGTCGGTGTCCGGGGAGGACCTGGGCCGGCTCTTCGACCTGGCGGGGTGGATGCGCCCGGCCGACTTCCTGCAGACGCTGCGAAACGCCGCCCGGAACAAGTTCGGGTGGCTGGAACGGGTGCCGGGGAAGCCCGGACACTACGTCGTCACCGCCCAGGGGCGCGCCGCGGTGATTGGCGCGGCCGGGCAGTAGGGCAGCACGGTCCCGCGCCGGGCGCGCATTCACGCCTGCAGTAACCCCAACAAATCAGCAGTCCAGGAGGCGGCCGTGGTCTCTCAGCTCCGAATCTACACCATCAACAAGGGGATGATGGACTCGTACCTGAAGCTGTTCGACGAGGGCATACGCCCCATACACGAGAAGCTGGGCATACCCATAGAGGGGACGTGGGTGAACATGGAGCGCAGCGAGTTCATCTGGGTCCGAAGCTTCGCCAGCGTCGACGACATCGCCGCCAAGGAGGAGGCCTACTTCGCCTCCCCCGAGCGCAGGGCCCTGGGCGACTTGCCCGGCAGCCACTTGGCCAAAATGGAGGTGCGGGTCATCGAGGCCGCGTACCCGTAGGCGGTAACAAGGGCCGGGGCGGTACCGCCCACACTTTCGACTTCCCCCAGACCAAAGGAGGACCATGGCAGACCGACGCTACTGGCTGTTCAAGTCCGAGCCCGGGGCCTACTCCTTCTCGGACCTCCGGAACGAGGAGGACCGGACCGCCGAGTGGGACGGAGTCCGCAACTACCGCGCCCGTAACCTTATGCGGGACCAGATGAAGGTGGGAGACGGCGTCCTCTTTTACCACAGCAGTACCGCCGTACCCGCCGTGGTGGGCACCGCCCACGTGGTGCGGGAGAGCTACCCCGACGATACCGCATGGGAGCCCGGCTCCCGGTACTACGACCCCAAGGCCAGCCCCGACAACCCCATCTGGTGCATGGTGGACATCCAGGCGGACGAGGAGCTGCCCCGCCCCGTGACCCTCAAGGAGATCAAGGCCAACCCCAGGCTGGACGGCATGCTGCTGGTCCGCCGGGGCATGCGCCTGTCCATCCAGCCCGTGACCCGGGAAGAGTGGGACGAGATACTGGCCATGTCGAGGAGCGGACCCGCCTAGACCGGCGGCCTTCGCTTGTGCCAGCCGGTGCTCTGCTCATAGGCGTGGGCCACCTTCATCACGGTGGCCTCGTCGAAGGGACGGCCGACGATCTGCAGGCCCAGGGGTAGGTCCGTGGCCGTGAACCCGCACGGTACGGACAGGGCCGGCGTACCGGCCAGGTTGGCCGGTCCGGTGAAGCTGGCCCGGGCGCCCAGGCCCGCCAGCGCCTGCTCCTTGCCCGGCACGCCGGGGACCGACTCCACAGGCGGCGCGGGGCCGACCCCGGTGGGCAGCACCAGCACGTCGAACCTCTCCAGAGCGTCGAGCATCTGGCGGCGCAACAAGGCACGTATCTTCTGGGCCTTGTAGTATGCCTGGGCAGGCAGGACCCGCCCCGTCGGATACCGGATGCGGTTGTTGTGGTCCAGCTCCTTGAAGTGTGCCCGGAAGGTCCTGTCGTGCACCGCGGCCCACTCGGCCGTTGCTATGCCCATGCTGACGGCGCCGGACATCTCCGTGAGGGGTATCGAGACCTCCTCCACCGTCGCTCCCAGCTCGCCGAGTGAGGCGATGGCCTTGCCTACCACGTCCCGGTACTCGGGGTCGACACGGTCCGAGTGGACCCGCTCCGTGACGGCGCCCACCTTCAGTCCACGGATGTCTCCACCGAGGGACCGGCGGTAGTCGGGCACGGGAACATCCCAGGTGTACGGGTCCTTGGGATCGTGGCCGGCGATGGCCTGAAGGGTAATGGCGCAGTCCTCCACGGTGCGGGACATGGGGCCCACCTGGTCCATAGACCAGGAGCCTCCGAACACACCGTACCGGCTCACACGACCCCAGCTTGGACGCAGCCCGACTATGCCGCTCCAGTTGGCCGGGGTGCGGATGGAGCCGCCCGTGTCCTCTCCCAGGGATGTGGCGCACAGGAACGCCGCGGTAGCCGCCCCGGAGCCGCTGCTGGACGTGCCCGGGTTCCTGGATGTGTCCCAGGGATTGCGGGGAGTGCCGTGGGGATGATGGAATATCTCCGCCATGGCGTACTCGCTCATGTTCAGCTTGCCCAGAAGCACGGCCCCGGCGGCCTTGAGGTTGGCCATGACCGTAGCGTCCTCTTCCGGAACGAAATCAGCCAGGATGCTGGAACCCGCCGTGGTCCGAATGCCCTTGGTCCAGAACTGGTCCTTGACCGCGACCGGGAGGCCGTGCATGGGTCCCAGGTAGCCGCCCCCGGCTATGGCGGCTTCAGCCTCGCGAGCGGCGGCCAGGGCCACGTCCCGAGTGATGGTTATGTAGGAGTTCAGCTTGGGGTCCACCTGGTCTATGCGCTCGAGGTACGCCTCCGTCGCCTCCACCGGCGAGACATCTCTTCGCTGGATCAGGTCCGCCAGCTCGGCGGCGGGCAGGAAGGGCAGGTCGGATCTGTTCATGGCGCTCCTTTCGCCGCCAGTATAACGCCCCTGGCCGGGGGTTGCGAATGGGCGCGGACACCCAGTGGTCGACCGGTCTCCGAAGCTTGGGTACAATGGGACCGTGGGCGGTACGATACCTCGCTACGTGCTTCACGCGGACCTGGACGCCTTCTACGCGTCGGTGGAGCAGCGGGACAACCCGGAGCTGAAGGGCAAGCCCGTCGCGGTGGGCGGGTCGCCGGAGGGCCGGGGCGTGGTCGCGGCGGCGTCCTACGAGGCCCGGACCTACGGCGTCAGGTCCGCCATGCCCATGCGCACGGCCTTCAGGCTGTGCCCCCACCTGATGAGGGTGTCGGCCCGCTTTCCCCGGTACCACGAGGTATCCCGGCAGATCATGTCCATATTCCGAGACCTGACCCCCCTGGTGCAGCCCCTTTCCCTGGACGAGGCGTACATGGACATCAGCCGGGTGGAGTCGATGGAGCACGCGGAGGACACGGCCCGGGAGCTGAAGGAGCGGGTCCGGCGGGAGACCCTGCTGGCCGTGACCATCGGCGGCGGCACCTCCAAGACCGTGGCCAAGATAGCGTCGCAGATGGCGAAGCCCGACGGGTTGCTAATGGTGGAAGCGGGAGCAGAGCGGGAGTTCCTCCACCCGTTGGACGCGGGCAGCCTGTGGGGAGTGGGGCCCAAGACGGCCCAGATGCTCAAGCGCAACGGCATCGTTACCATCGGCGACATCGCCGGGTCCGACGACGACTGGTTGCGGAGGACCCTCGGCAAGCGCGGCCCGGAGCTGAAGGAGCGGGCCCAGGGCCTGGACAACGAGGACGTCAGCACCCACCGGGACACCAAGTCGGTGAGCGCCGAGACGACCATGGCCGAGGACATCGGCGACGAGGAGACCCTGGTGGAGATAGCCTCCCGGCTGGGCCATGGAGTGGCCCAACGGATACGGCGGAACGGCCTTCGGGGCAAGACGGTGTCGGTGAAGCTGCGGCTTTCCGACTTCACCACCTTCACCCGCCAGGTCACGCTGCCCGCGCCCACCGACAACGAGGACACCATCGCCCGGGAGTCCTGCGCCCTCCTCCGTCGGGAGATCAGGCCGGGCAGGAAGTTCCGCCTTGTTGGAGTCGGCGTCAGCAACTTCCAGGAGGACTACCAGCTCGCCCTGTGGAGCTAGACTCGGGTTCCCCCCGGGAAAGCCCGGGCGAGGCCGTCGACCCAGGCAGCAGCCCTCCTCCGCATGGGATGAGGCCGGCTAGGACCCGGAGGTGGGTACGGGCATACCCGGGATGTTCATCCGGACCCGTCCCAGGGTGTGGCGGGTCGTGATGAAGAGGGTCTTCCAGTCGTCGCCGCCCCAGGCCAGATTGGTGGTGGAGGGGGCGCCGGTGAGGACCGTACCCAGGTGGTTTCCCGTGGGGTCGAATATCCAGACGCCCCCCGGCCCGGTGCAGTAGACGTTCCCCTCGACGTCCACCTTCATACCGTCGGGGACGCCCGGCAGGTCTCCCTTCAGCGGAGCGAACACCCTGTCCGTGCCCAGGGCCAGAACGCCGTTGGCCTCCAGGTCGAAAGCCCGGATGTGGCCCCTGCGCGAGTCGTTGACGTATAGGACGCTTTCGTCGGGGGAGAAGGTCAGGCCGTTGGGCAGGACGAAGTCGCGGACGATGCAGTTGATGGTGCCCAGGTCCGGCGAGACGCGGTAGACCCCGGCGAAGTCCAGCTCGGACACCACGTTCATGGTCATGGGGTCGGTGAAGTAGATGGAGCCGTCGGACTTCACGACCACGTCGTTGGGCCGGTTCAGCCGCCAGCCCCGGTAGCTGTTGGCCACCACCGTGATGCTGCCGTCGGGCTCCAGCCGGGTCACGCGCCGGGTGTCGTGCTCGCAGGCGACGAGCCTGCCCCGCACGTCCCTGGTCAGGCCGTTGGCCCGGTCGGAGGGCTCCCGGTTGACGGTGATCTCCTGTCCCGGCGCCCACTTCATGCGGCGGTTGTTGTGGATGTCGCTGAAGAGTAGGTAGCCGCCCTCCTTCCACCACAGCGGGCCCTCGGCAGGCCCGTACTCGCCGCCGAAGCCGCTTCCCAGCTCCTCCACGTCCTGGCTCGAGTCCATGATACGGTCCAGCCCGGACGACACCTTTACGACTGGCATGGCTACCTCCTTCTCGACCTAGGGCTCGACCTAGGGCTCGACCTAGGGCCTTGCCCACTCCTCAGGGGTCGAGGTGAGTGTATTGGGCGCCTGTCTCAGGTGTCAATCCCGGAGGGCTGGGGTCACCGTTGACACCATCCGCGCACGCTGCTACTCTCGGCATCGAGCAAGGGTCGGGAGGCTCCATGGGCCGCGTGGACTTGGGGAATGACGGACACCCGGCGCCGGGTGTGGCCCGGGCACAGGCCGACCCGGACGTGACCGCGCCGGACGGGTCCCAGATTCGCCTGTTGACCCACGCGGGCAAGGCCAGCCTGTGCGAGGTAACGCTGGAGGCGGGCCAGGTCTCGAGGCCGGTGTGGCATAGGGAAGTGGAGGAGACCTGGTACGTGCTGCAGGGGACTGGGTCCGTATGGCGCTGCCCTCCCCACGCAGAGCTGGAGCAGGGGACGACCGCGAGTGTGAGCCCCGGCAACGCCCTGGTCATACCGCCGCGTTGGCGATTCCAGTTCGGGGCGTCCGACGCCGGAGACCTGCGGTTCCTGTGCTTCACGACTCCCCCCTGGCCCGGGGAGGACGAGGCGCAACCGGCCGGGGAGGGCGGCCTCGGGCCACCCACGGTGTAGAGGGCCCCTGACCCCTGACGTCGCCGGGCCTCCCGCCCGCCGGTCATACCCAACGGGCCTAGGAAGGGAGCGAAAGCCATGCCAAAGGGTCCCACCGCCGGACGGATAAGGGCCGCCTTCCAGGGGCTGTCCACCTGCAACCTCTCCGACGCCCTGGACCGTCTCGAGATGACGGGCCAGGTGCAGGGCATCCTGCCCCTGTGGGCCGGGTGCCCCAAGGTGGCCGGCCCCGCCATGACCATGAAGCTCAGCCCCAGCGCGACCTACTCCACGGTCATCGGCACCCTGGAGGCCGTCCAGGCCAGCGCCCCCGGCGACCTGCTGGTCATCGACAACGGGGGACGGCCGGGAATCAACAGCTACGGGGGCATCGCCGCCTTCTCCACCCGGCACTACGGCATGCAGGGCTGCGTGATCGACGGCTCCACCCGTGACGTGGACGAGATGGCGGACCTTGCCCTGCCGGTCTATGGCCGGGGGGTGGTCAACACCTCGGTCCGGGGCCGCATCGGGTTCGAGGGGTACGGCTCAGCCGTGAAGCTGGGGGACGTAACCGTCAACCCGGGGGACTTCGTCTTCGCCGACGTGAACGGCGTCGTCGTGGTGCCGCCGGAGGCGGTGCTGGAGGTGCTGCGCTGGGCCCGCAGGTTCAACCAGATGGAGGAGACGATAAAGCGGGACATCGCCTCGGGCACGACCCCCGTCACGGCCCACAACCGCCGACGCTACGACCAGGCGGCCCGCAGGCCGGGCTCCTGACATCACATCGGTTGGGCATGATTTGGCCCAATACGTCGGGCCTCTGTACTCTGCAGAGGAGAGCTAGCCATGCGGCTAAGTCTTGAAGGCGACATCCTGCGAGTAGAGTTGAGTTGGTGGCTGAAGCTGGTGGCCTTCCACTTCTCCACCCTGGAGATCCCCCTTGCCCACGTCGTGGGTGTCGGCACGGAGCGGGTGAAGACCCACTGGAGCGAGCGCCGAATTCCCGGTAGCTTCATCCCCTGGCTGCTAAAGGCAGGCACCTATCGGAGACAAGGCAGAAAGGACTTCTGGTGTGTGGTCCGCCGCCAGCCGGTCGTCAGACTCGACCTTAAGGACGAATACTTCGACTCCGTGACCCTAGGAACGAAGGACAATGCGCACTGGGCGAAGGAGATCGGCCAACGGCTCCCCACACAGTCCTGACCTGCACCCGAGCGCCGTTCGATCATAGGGCAGCTCTCAACTCGCATCCCCAAGACTCCAAACCGATGCGTCATCCCGGTCCGGTCTCGACCTCCGGCTGGTAGCCGTAGTCCCGCAGCGCCCTCTCCCGGGATATGTAGCCGCCCCGCAGGTCCTCCTCCACCAGCCTGGGGTCCCGGCGTCGGGGGTCTCCGTACCCGCCGCCACCGGGAAGCTCCACGGTGAGGACCTGGTCCGCCCGGAAGTGGACCTCGGGAGAATTGCCCAGGGACGCCGGGTCCACGGGCTCCCCGTCCACCAAAATGCGGGCGATGGCGCCGGGACTCCCGCCCAGCACCCCGTGGGGCGGCTCGGTGAACCTGCCCCCCGACCCTGAGAAGACGATGGCGCTGCCGGGGTCGACGTCGCCGCCCGGGACCGCCCGCATCACAAGCACCTCGCCGGGGCCGCCGCGCCACTGTCCCGCGCCCCCCGAGTCGCAGATGATCTCCCTCCTCTCGTAGAGGAGGGGCGTCTCCGTCTCCACGGCCTCGGTGGAGACCTCCCGTACGCTGTTGGGAAAACTCACCGACGCCAGGCCGTCCCTGCCCGGACGGCCTCCCATGCCGCCGAAGGCGTGCTGGTGGAGCAGGAAGGGCTCCCCCGAGCGGCGCAGCCCCGAGTTGTAGAACTGGCAGATGGGGAGAGACCCCGAGCCGGCGGGGGTCCGGTCGGGCGCCGCCTGGCTCAACGCCATGAAGGCAAGGTCCGAGGCCGGCGTACCCGTGGCAATGCGCCAGAACACGGGGGCGGGGTAGGTGGGGTTCAGCAGGCACCCTTCGGGGGCGGTGGTGGCGATGGGGCGGTGGGAGCCCTCGTTATTGGGGATGTCCGGGGCGCATACCGTCTTGACCGCCTCCACGAAGAAGGCGCGGACGTGGTTGAGGGGGTCGTTGATTGGGCGGCGGACCTGGGCCGAGGTACCGGTGAAGTCGGCGTGCAGCCCGTCTCCCCTCACCGTCAGGCCCAGGGCCAGCCTCAGGGGCTTGCCCGAGTCGTCCAGCATGTCCAGGTCGAAGGCCGCCCTGTAGGTCCCGTCCCCCAGGGTGGCGATGCCGCGCCGCATCACCGCCTCGCTGCGCGCCACGATCTCGTCGGCCACCCCCTCCAGGGACTCCAGGTCCCGCTCGTCCAGGAGCTGGGACAGTCTCCGGGCTCCCACGTAGCCGGTGGCCACCTGGGCCCGGAAGTCGCCCACGACTTTCTCGCTGAACCGGACGTTGCGCCGCAGGATGCTGAAGAAATCGTCGTTGGGCGCCCCCTCCCGCATGATGGGGAGTATGGGGATGATGAGCCCCTCCTCGTACACCTCCTGGGTCAGCCCAGACCCGGCGCGGCCGCCGATGTCCAGATGATGGATGCTGGTGACGGCGAACCCCACCAGCCGCCCGCGGTGAAAGGCCGGCGTGACCACGAACACGTCCCCCGTGTGGCCCGACTGTACCCAGGGGTCGTTGGTCACGTAGGCATCTCCCGGCCTCATGCGCTCGGCGGACACCTCCTCCAGGATGGTCTTGACCAGAGGGGGCATGGTGCCCGTGTGCCCCGTGGCGCCCAGGTTGGTCTGCGCGATCAGGTAGCCCCGGGCGTCGCAGATGCCGGTGGACATGTCGTGAACTTCTATCACGTCGTGGGAGAAGGCCGTGCGTATCTGGGTGACGGCCATCTCGTCGGCTATGGAGATCAGCCTCGGCCACACCACGTCCAGGTTCAGGTCTTCGGAGGTCGAGTCCGGGCCGGCGGCCTGGGCCACCGAGATGTCCAGGGTGCCGTAATCGTCCACCACCACCACGCCGCCGGCGTCGACCACGGTGGTGGACTCCCTCTCCTCGATGATGGCGGGGCCGTGGACCACCATGCCCGGCCCCATCCTGTACCGGTCGTATACGGCGAAGGGGACCATGCCGTTGCCCGCCTCCGAGTAGGCGCTCCGGTCTCCCTTGCGGGCCGGGGCCGGGTCCGCGGAGGCGCGGGGCAGGGGACGGGGCGTGAAGGTCCGGGCGGACAGGGCGCCCCTTACCTTGAGACTCACCACCTCTCCGGGCACGTCGTCGTAGAAGTAGCCGTACTTGGCCCGGTACTCCTCGGCGAACCGGGCGCGCAGCGTCTGCCGGAGGTCGGGACCCAGGTCCTCTTCCGAGACCCTCAGGGGTATCTGGTATCCCTGTCCGATGTAGCACACCTCCAGCCAGCGGCTGAAGTGGACCTCCCCGGCGGCGTCCACCTGCCCCAGAAAGCCGGCCACCTCTCTCTCGATCTCTCCGAAGGCGTCTCTCATGGACTCGGAGTCCACCTCGTCGAAGGGCGCCTTGTACGTGCGAGTGAGGTCGAAGGCGGGGGGCGAGTGCAGGAGGCCCTGGGCGGACATGACCCCGGCCTGCATCGGCACCATCACGCGCCCCATGCCCAGGGCGCGGGCCAGGTTGTAGGCATGAACGGGACCCGCGCCCCCGAAGGCGACCAACGCCGCCCGGGCGGGGTCTCCCCCCTTCTCGATGACGTGCATCTTCACCGCGGAGGCCATGGTCTCGTTGACCACCCGGTGTACCGTCCTGGCCACTTCGACGAGGTCCCGGTCCAGGGGTCGCGCCAGGCGCTCGGTCAGACCCCGGGCGGCAGCCCCCGGGTCCAGGCGCATCTCGCCGCCCAGGAAGTAGTCCGGGTCCAGGTATCCCAGCACCAGGTCGGCGTCGGTGACGGTGGGCTCCCCGCCTCCGAAGCCGTAGCAGATGGGCCCGGGGTCGGCCCCCGCGCTCTCTGGGCCAACCTGGACCAGTCCCAGGTCGTTGACGCGGGCGATGCTGCCGCCGCCGGCCCCGACCTCGATGAGGTCGACCGAGGGGACTCCAACGGGGTAACCGCTGCCCCTCTGCAGGCGCTCGGAGCGGGCCACCTCCAGCTCTGAGGTGACGGGGATTTCGCCGTCCATGATGAGGCAGGCCTTGGCCGTGGTCCCGCCCATGTCCAGGGACAGCACCTGGTCCAGCCCGGCGAGTCCGGCGTAGGTCCGGGCGGCGACCACACCCGCCACCGGCCCCGACTCGATGACCCTCAGAGGAAAGTCGACGGCCGTGCCCACCGAGGCTAGACCACCGCTGGACAGGTTGACCAGCAGGCTCGACCGGAATCCCCGTTGGTCCAGGCCGTTGCCCAGCCTGTGCAAGTACCGGCGGGCGATGGGCTGGACGTAGGCGTTGACCACGGTGGTGGCCGTGCGCTCGTACTCCTTGAACTCCCGCAGCACCTGGGACGACAGGGATATGGTCGCCTGGGGCAGCATCTCCCTGAGCAGCTCTCCCACCCTGCGCTCGTGGGCGTCGTTGACGTAGGAATGCAGGAAGGCGACGGCCACGGACTCCACGGCCTCCCGGGCCAGGAACCCAGCTATACGCCGGACCTCGTCCTCATCGAGGGGCACCAGGACTCGGCCATCGCTGTAGACGCGCTCGGTGACCGGTATGCGCAGGTACCTGGGCACCAGGGGGTCCGGCGGGTCGTTCCACATCTCCGTGTTCTTGACCCGCACGTGACGGCGGAGCTCCAGCACGTCGCGAAAGCCCCTGGTGGCCAGGAGCGCCGTCTTGGCGCCCCTGCGCTGGATCACCGCATTGGCCACCAGCGTGGTGGCGTGTATGAACTCCGAGGTATGAGGCACGTAGCCGGGCTCGCCCTCGCCCAGCGCCTCGACGCCGGCCAGCACCGAGGTGGAGGGGTCCGCCGGGTGGGTGACGACCTTGGCGATGGTCACCTGGCCCGTTGCCTCGTTCAGGAGGGCGAGGTCGGTGAAGGTGCCTCCAATGTCGCTGCCCACCACGTAGGTCTCCGGCCCTGGGGACATGTTGCGGCATCACCTCATGGGGTTGTACGGCAGGACGAAGGATACCACAGGCTGCGGCGATGTGATAGACTCGCCTCCAGCCCCAGGCAGGAGGTAGGTGCATGGCCAGGTCCACAGCCACCCGCGTCAACCGGGTGCAGCCCCCGGCGACCCTGGCGGCGGGACAGCGGGCCAGGGACCTGGCCCAGCAGGGAAAGGACGTCATCGACCTGGGCCCCTCCAGCCCCCACTACACGACTCCCCGGCACATCATAGAGGCGGGGGTGAAGGCCCTCCGGGACGGGCTGACCAACCAGGCCCCGACCCTGGGCCTCCCCGAGTTCCGCCGCGCCCTGTCCGAGAAGCTCTCCAGGGACAACGGCCTCCGGGCCGACCCCGACGGCGACCTGATGGTGGTGCCGGGCAGCAAGCAGGGGCTGTACTATGCCGCCAACGCCTACACCGGACCGGGAGACGAGGTCCTGCTGGTGGAGCCCACGTGGGTCAGCTTCCGCGAGCAGGTGGAGCTTTCGGAGGCGACTCCGGTGGCCGTGCCCCTCAGCGCCGAGGAGGAGTACCACCTCTCCTACGAGGTGCTGGAGAAGCACGCCACGGACCGGACCCGCATGGTAATCCTGAACAACCCCCAGAACCCCACGGGCCGCGTGTACACCCGCTCGGAGCTGGAGGACGTGGCCCTGTTCGCCCGGGAACGGGACCTGTTGGTGGTGTGCGACGAGACCTACGAGTACTTCGTCTACGACTCCAACCGACACCTGAGCCTGGCGTCGCTGCCGGGAATGTGGGAGCGCACGATAACCAGCTTCACCTTCACCAAGGCCTACTCCATGTCCGGCTGGCGCCTGGGGTGCATGGTCGCCCCGTCGGAGGTGCTGGGTCCGCTGGTAAGGGTACAGGAGCACACGGCCAGCTTCGTGTCCCCCTTCATACAGATGGCCGGCCTGGCCGCCCTGGAGGGACCCCAGGACCACATCAGGGCCTGGAGGGACGAGTGCGCCGAGCTCCGGGGGCAGGTCGCCGGCATGCTCAACGCGGTCCCGGGAGTGCACTGCCCCCAGACCGAGGGCGCAACCTTCCTGTTCCCGCGCTTTCCCGGGAACCTCACGTCGGCGGAGCTGGTGGAGCGGCTCCTGACCGAGGCCCTGGTCTCGGTCACCCCCGGATCGGGCTTTGGAGACTCGGGCGAGGGCCACTTCCGCATCGCCCTGATGCGCTCCCCGGCCGAGCGAGTCCTGGAGGGAGCCGAACGCATCGCCAGGGTGCTGTCCAAAACCGCTCAAAATGACGTGGTTGCGTAGCATGTCCCTGGATGCCGACGCCTTCGCCTCCAACCGGTTCGCGGTCACGGGCACCATCGACGACGCGGTGGAGTACTGCTATCGGCAGGGGTGGACCGACGGGCTCCCCGTGGTGCCTCCGACGGAGGAGAAGGTGCTCCGGTTCGTGGAGCGCTCGGGACGCCACCCGTCGGAGGTGATCGGCGTCGAGCCGGTAAGGGCCCGGGTCGTCACGGTGGAGAAGGTGGCCATCAACGCCGTGATGGCGGGCTGCCTCCCCGAGTACATGCCCGTGGTCCTGGCGGCGGCGGAGTGCATGGTGCAGCCCGAGTTCAACCTCCACTCCAGCCTGGCCAGCACCAGCGGGTTCGCTCCCCTCCTGCTCATCAACGGGCCGGTGCGCGGGGCCCTGGGGTTCGCCAGCGGCCACAACATATTCGGCCCGGCCCACGACCGCCGCGCCAACGCCACCGTGGGCCGGGCCATCCGCCTGATGCTCCTCAACGTGCTGGACAGCCAGCCGGGGGTGCTGGACCGGGCGGTCATGGGGCACCCGGGCAAGTACAGCTACTGCATCGCCGAGGACGAGGAGAGCAGTCCCTGGGAGCCCCTGCACGTGGAACGCGGCTTCGCCCCCGAGGCCAGCACGGTCACCGTATCCACGTGCCTTGGGCCCTTCCAGATGGACCTCCAGCGCATCCCGCGCAGGCCCGAGCCGATCCTGGAGCGCATAGCGGCGGGCATGCTGGTGTTCGGCCCCGGCCAGGGGGAGATGCTGCTGCTGATGCCGCCGGAGATCAGCAGCATCTTTGGGGAGGCGTCGTGGAGCAAGGACATGGTCCGGCATTTCCTGTTCGAGAGAGCCCGGAAGCCCGCCCTGGAGTGGCCCCTGATCAACCCCAACCACACGGAGCTTCCGGCCGTGGACGGCGAGGAGATGATCCCCGTCTGCAGCGGCCCGGAATCCGTGGTCATTCTGTCGGGAGGCGGCGCGGGAAGCCCCCGGCCCGTCTTGATTCGCAGGCTGAAGGCCCGCGCCAACGCGCCCTCCATTACGCGGCAGATAGACATGGGCCGCATTTCCTAGACCCCGGACCGATGTCGTTGTTGGAGTGTCACCGGAATGGAGGAGCGGATGGCAAGCTCCACCGATAACGCCCCCACAGACAGCGCGATGAGCTCGATTCATCGCATGCTCAACCCAACCTCCATCGCGGTGGTGGGCGCGACCCCCCGCCTCCAGTATGGAGGAAGGTTCCTGAAGGCGGCCCTCCGCTCGCCCGACGGCGTCCGCATCTACCCCGTGAACCCCAGATACGACGAGGTGATGGGAGTACGATGCTACCCCCGCCTGGCGGACCTTCCCGAGAGCCCCGACCTGGTCGGCATAGTCGTCCCCTACGACCGGGTGATGGACGTGCTGGACGAGTGCGCCGGGTGCGGGGCCGGCTCCGCCATCGTCATCTCCGCCGGTTTCGCCGAGCGGGGCATCGATGAGAGAAGCGACCTGCAGAGGAAGATGGGGGAGTTCGCCCTCAGCTCTGGCGTAAGGGTCTGCGGGCCCAACTGCCTGGGGATAGCCAACCTGAGGACGGGGATATGGGCGACGGCCTCGTCCCTGGCCGCCGACGGCAAGAGCGGCCCCATAGGTCTGGTGTCCCAGAGCGGCGCCTCGGCCTTCGGGCCGTTCCTGGCCCGGGCCCTGGAGAAGGGGGTCGGGTACTCCTACATAGTCAGCACGGGTAACGAGGCGGACCTGGGCTCCGCCGATTTCATCCGGTACCTGGTGGACGACCCCCACACCCGGGTGATCGCCTGCTTCATAGAGGGCTTCAAGGACGGCGCGAGGCTCATGGAGGCGGCGAGGGCCGCCCGGCAGCGGGGCAAGCCCATCGTGATGATAAAGGTGGGCAGGTCGGAGCTGGGCTCCAGGGCCGCCGGGTCCCACACCGCGGCCCTTTCCGGCGAGGACACCGTACACGACGCGGCCTTCCGGCAGCTCGGGATTATCCGCGTGGACGACTACGACGACCTGATCGAGGTCTCCCAGCTAATGGCCTACAGCGCGGCTCCCAGCGCGCCGGGAGTGTCCGTGGTATCCCACTCGGGAGGGATAAGCTCCCTCACCGCCGACAACTGCGGCCAGGTGGGACTTTCCCTGCCTCCCCTCAGCGACGAGACGGTCCGGGGGTTGGACCAGGTCCTGAAAGGCTTCGGTTGGGCGGCCAACCCCGCGGACGTGACTGGACATGCCAACAGCGACAACTTTCCGCGCATCCTGGACCTGATGTCCGCCGACCCGGAGATGGGGACCGTGGTCGTCGCCAGCGCGGGGTCGGACAGCCAGGCGCAGCAGATCGTCGACCTCCGTGACCGGATGAGCAAGCCCATCGCCTTCCTCTGGACGGGCAGCCAGTCGGCTACCGACGGGCTCGACTTGCTGAAGTCGTCCAACATACCGGTGTTCTACCAGCCCGGCACCGTGGCAAGAGGAGTAAAGGCGCTCATCGACTACCACAGAAGAAGGGGCGTTCACGTCGGGGCCGGGACGCCCTCCCCGGTGGAGCCCTCCGTGGAGCAGGGGCGGGAGATAGCGCGACTGTCGTCCCTGGGGAGGCACACGTTATCGGAGCACGAAGCCAAGGACCTCCTGGCCCTGTGGGGAGTCCCGGTGACCAGAGAGAGGCGTGTGGACAGCCTGGAGGAAGCCTGCGCAGCCGCCGCGGAGGTGGGGTACCCGGTGGCCTTGAAGGTGGAGTCGCCGGACATACTCCACAAGACCGACGCCGGGCTGGTCGAGCTCGGCGTCGGCGGCGAGGCGGACCTGCGGCGGGCGTACGACACGCTCCTGGCCAACGCGCGGAACAAGCATCCCGGCGCACGGCTATCCGGCGTGCTGGTGCAGGAGATGGTAACAGGAGGGACGGAGTTGATCGTGGGCGTCTCCCGGGACCCCCACTTCGGCCAGGTGCTCCTGCTGGGCATGGGGGGAGTGCTGGTGGAGCTCTACCGCGACGTGGCCCTCCGCGTGTGCCCCATAACCAGGGAGGACGCCCGGGAGATGATCACAGAGGTGAGAGGGGCCCGGGTCCTGGAGGGGTACCGTGGCATCCCCGCCGGAGACTTGGAGGCCCTGACCGACGCGCTGATGAGCGTCTCCACCATGGCCATGCACCTGCGGGACAGCCTCAGAGAGTTGGACGTGAACCCGCTGACGGTGCTCCCTGGAGGCCAGGGAGTCAAGGCGCTGGACGCACTGGCCGTCCTGGGACAGTGACGCCCATACGCCGCCGCCCCCGAGTCCTCGACGTGGGGCTTCAGAAGGAGTAGGGATGTCCCAACAGCTCGCCCGGCCCGTCGACCAGGTCGAGGTGTACTGGTTTACCCAACAGCCCTACACTTACGTCACGGAAGAGGACGTGGCTAGGTACGCGTCGGGGCGCCTCGACTTCCCCAACAGCCACTTCGACCCGGAGAAGGCCCACGTCCTGTACAACCAGTACCACGAGCAGTACGCCTTCGCCGACGAGGTCGGCTTCGACGGAATCATGACCAACGAGCACCACGCCGCCTACTGGAACATGAAGCCCTCGGTCAACCTGGACGCGGCGGTCATCTCGAAGATCACCAGGCGGGTCAAGATCGCCATGCTGGGCAACGTCATCGGCGTGAACGACCCGGTACGGATGGCCGAAGAGATCGCCATGCTGGACTGCTACTCCGGCGGAAGGATAGTGTCCGGCTTCGTGCGGGGCGGCGCGGTGGAATACCTGCACGCCGGGGTGGACCCGTCGGAGAGCTGGGAGCGGCTGAACGAGGCCCACGACCTCATTCTGAAGTGCTGGACGTCTCCCGGGCCCTTCCGTTTCGAGGGCAAGCACTACCAGTACCGGGCGGTCAACCCGTGGGTGCTCCCCATGCAAAAACCCCATCCCGACGTCTGGTTCCCGGGAGGGGGCAGTACAGAGAGTGTAACGTGGGCGGCCCGGCGGGGCCATCCATACATGAACCTGGGCGCCCTGACCGACGTGACCCAACGGCTGAAGCAGGTCTACATCGACACGGCCGCCGAGGCGGGCTACAAGGCCGGGCCCGGGCATTTCGGCTACCTCCTTCGGGCGCTGGTGGCCGACACCGACGAGAGGGCCATCAAGCTGGGCCGCCAGTTCCTGTGGACCGGCCGCCACAAGTACCGGGGGCCCAGGGAGCACATAGACCCTCCCGGCTACCAGTCCCAGGCGGCGAGGCAGCTCAAGCGAAGCAGGCCGGGCAGCGGGGACGTGGAGGGGGGAGCTCTGGTGAGCTACGACGAGCTCCGGGCCATCAACTACTTCGTCGTGGGGAGCCCTGACACCGTCACCCGAAAGCTGACCGAGACCCTGGACCTACTGAGTCCCGGGTATCTGCTCCTCTGCGGCAGCGACGGGCAGATCTCCCACGCAGACGCCATGCGCTCCATTGAGCTGTTCGGCGCCGAGGTGATCCCGGCCCTCCACGAGGTGAAGCTCCAGCCCTACAGCTAGTCCCCCCGGCTCAGCGGGCCCTGGGCACGAACAGAGGCAGCACCACGCCCGGATCGTCAGCGGCGGGCATGAAGGTCACCTGGACGGGCATGTCCACGCGGATATCCTCGGGCGGCACGTGCAGGACGTTGCTTATCACCCGCAGCTGCGGCTGGTCCTCCAGCTCCACGAGGCAGATGTTGTAGGGGGTCTGCTCCTTTTCCCGCAGCGCCCGGTGGACCGGGGTCCAGGCTATAAGAAATGAGTAGACGCGGCCCCGCCCTGTGGTGGGCGCCCACTGATAGGCGAGTGAGTGGCAGTGGGGGCACATGGGCACCGGCGGATGTCTGAATACCCGGCAGTCGGAGCAGCGCTGGATGCGCAGCTCTCCCGCCGCCGTGCCCTCCCAGAAACCCCGCTCGTAGTCGGGGAGGGCGTCCACGTCGGGCAGTGGGAGACCCTCCAGGGGGGCCGTCATGGGCCTGGACTTCTCGGTAGTTGCATCGGTCTGCGTCATGGAATCATCCCCTGCGAATGATCACCGCGGCGCTGAGCTGGGCGGTCGAGGAGCAGGACAGCACGCGGTTGATCTCCTTCTCGGGCGGCTGGGAGGTGGACGTTCCCCGGATGAGCCGCACCGCCTCCTGGCAGTGGGTCAGACCGTGGATGTACGCCTCCGAGTGGTTGCCGCCGTGGGTGTTGGTGGGAAGGGCGCCGTCGAAACGGATGTTGTCTCCCCCTTCTACGAAGTCCTTGGCCTCTCCCGGAGGCACGAAGCCGTAGGCCTCCAGCCCAATGAGGCAGAAGGGGGTGAAGTGGTCGTAGAACATGAATGCGTCCATGTCCCGGGCCTGCAACCGGGCCCGGGCCCACAGGTCTCGGGAGGTGTGGGCGGACTCGGCCACGGCCAAGTCGGGACGGAACACGATGCCCTCGTTCATGGGCCCGGAGCCCTGGGCAGCCGCCTCCACCAGGACCGGGGTATCTCCGTGGCGCAGGTGCCGCGCCCGGTCGGGAGTGGTCATCACGATGGCCGCGGCGCCGTCGTTCTCCTGGCAGAAGTCCAGCAGGCGAAGTGGGTCGGCCACCATCCGGGAGCTCTGGTGGTCGTCGATGGTGATGGGCTGCCTTCGAAGGGCCCTGGGGTTGCGGCTGGCGTGGTGGCGCAGGGTGACGGCCACCCAGCCAAAGTGCCTGCCGGTGGCGCCGTGCTCGTGCATGTACCGGCGGGCGAACATGCCGAAGGAGTGGGCGGGCGCCAGCGCGCCCCAGGGGGCCAGGAAGCCTCTCTGACCGCCAGTGATGCGCTCGGAGCCGCGGGCCTGTCCCAGGCGGACCCCCGAGCGCAGGTTGGCGGCTCGGAAGCACACGACGTAGTTGCAATACCCGGCGGAGATGGCCCCCGCCGCGTGGGCGACGGTGGCGTTGCCCGCGCCTCCCCCAAAGGCGATGGCCTCCCAGTGGCGCAGGTTCCTGATCCCCAGCGACTGCACCAGCATCGTCTCGTTGTTGCTGTCCATCTCGTAGCGCACGACGCCGTCTATCTCGTGGGGCGAGATCCCCGCGTCGTCGCAGGCGGCCTTGATGGCCTCGGCGGCAAGCTGGAGCTCGCTGCGGCCCGAGTCCCACGAAAACTCCGTCTCGCCGACCCCCACGATGGCCGCCTTGTCCCGGATGTTGTTCAGGTCCGCGGGTGTCATGTGTGCAACCACATCAACCTCTAAAGCGCATGTTCCGGGGCTGGCCGGGCTGTGGGCACTGCCGTCAAGGGGCCAGCGCCTGCCCGATCCGGCCGAGATGGACGTCCGTGTCCCCCAGGTCGGCCTCGGATATCTTGGACCTGGCGGTGTAGAGATGCATGTCGTGCTCCACTGCGAAGGCGATGCCGGCGAAGATGGAGTGGCCTGCTTCCGTCGCCCGGCGGCTCAACGACCCGCAGTAGGCCTTGGCCATGGAGACGTCTTTCCCGGCCGGCATCCCCCTGGACAGCTTCCACGCCGCCTGGTGGGTCAGGAGCCGCGCGCCGTCCACGGCCACGGTCAAGTCGGCGCACCGGTGCTGGACTGCCTGGAAGCTGCCGACGGGCCGTCCGAACTGGACCCGCGACTTGGAGTAGTCGACCACCAGCTCCAGCACCTTTTCGGCGCGGCCGACCATCTCCCCACACCGGGCTACCGCGGCCCACTCCAGCGCCTCCCGCAGCGCGCCGCAGCCCGTCCCGTCGACGCCCGTGAGACGGTGGCTCTCGGGCACTCTCACGCCGCGAAACTCGACCTCGCACTGCCGATGGGCGGCGACGGACTTCATCGGCGCGGACACGATTCCGGGCGAGCTCGCGTTGACGAACATCGGGACGCCATGGCCACCGGAGCTCGAGGTCGGAACGACCACAAAGCAGTCTGCGACGCCGGCATAGGGCACGAAGCGCACCCTGCCGTGCAGGACCGACCGAGCGCCCATCCTGGCGGCGGTCACCGAGCCGTGGCCGGGAAAGGCGCCGGCCATGGCTGCGATCAGCTCGCCCCGGCATATTCCGCCAAGCAGCGTCTCCCTCTGAAAGGGGCTGGCGCATCGGGCCAGGACCTGGCCGCAGAGGACACTGGATGAGAAGAACGGCCCCGGGGCCAGGGCCCGGCCCATCTCTTCGGCCAGCACCACCAGGTCCGTCGCGTCCCCGCCCGACCCTCCATGTTCTGGAGGAAGGGCAAGTCCCAGCCAGCCGAGGCCGGCCATCTTGGTCCAGAGGGACTCCGAGTAGCCCCTGTCGCCGCCCTCCACCTCCCGCACCAGGGACGTGGGGCACTCGGCCTCGAGGAACTCCCGCGCCGTGCTCTTCAGTAGCTGCTGTTGCTCGCTGAGCCCCAGGTCCATGTATGGCTACCGCGGCATGCCCAGACCCCTCTGGGCGATGATGTTGCGGTGAATCTCGCAGGTGCCGGCCCCGTGCAGGTGCATGCTCTCCCTATGTATGCCCTCGATGGCGCCCATCAGAGGCGCCGCCTCCGACTCGTTGCCAAGGGCGCCGTAGGGGCCCACGGCTTCCATCGCCATCTCCGCGAACCGGAGGCGCTGCTCGGTCCCGTACAGGAAGGCGACGGAGGCCTCGGCGTTGGGCACGGCGCCGGCGCTCTGGAGCCAGGCGACCTTCCAGCAGAGCAGCCTCCACACCTCCATGCCCACGCGCGCCTCGGCCAGCCTGTGCCGGAGCACCGTCCGGTCGGGCTGCCCGGGCGTCGGCGACGTCCTGCAGTAGCCGACGAAGTCGTCGAAGGTCCGTCTGACGCCGGCGTACCGCTCCAGGCCGGACCGCTCGTAGTCCAGGGTGGTCATCGCATGGTACCATCCCTGGTTCTCCTCGCCGATCAAGCACGAGGCCGGCACGCACACGTCGTCGAAAAAGGTCTGGGCGGCCATATCGCCGTTGATGTAGGGGAGCGGCCGAAAGCTCACGCCGGGAGTCTTCACGTCGACTATGAAGAGGCTTATGCCCCGGTGCCGGGGAGCGTGGGGGTCCGTCCTTGCCAGGAGGTAGATGTAGTCGGCGTGGTACGCGAAGCTGGTGAACATCTTCGTGCCGTTGAGGACGTACTCATCGCCTTGACGCTGGGCCCGGAGCTCCAGGCCCGCCAGGTCCGACCCGGCGTTGGGCTCGCTGAAGCCCTGGCAGTATTGCACCTCCGCCCTGGCTATGGGCGGGAGGTACTGTTCCTTCTGCTCGGCGGTCCCGAAGGCCATCAGGGCCGGGCCCACGTAGCCCCGGCCGACATTTCCCGTGCTGGGGACTCTCCGGTAGCCAAGCTCCTCGCCGAGTATCGAGTGCTCGATCTGGGTCAGGCCGCTTCCACCGTACTCCTCGGGCCAGCTAACCACCAGCCAGCCCCGCTCGGCCAGCTTCCGGTCCATGGACCGAGCGAACCGGTACTGGTCCTCGCCCTCGACCCCAAAGACCGCCTGGCGCTCGGGGGGAACCTCCCTCTCCAGGAAGGACCGGACATCCTGCCGGAACCTCTCCTGATCGGGAGTGAAATCAAGGTCCAAGCACTTACTCCCCTGGAAGGCCTTCGATGCCGGGCCACGGCCGGCTCCGCCATGACCACACCGCCACCGGAATGCGGCGGTGTGGGCCAATACGGCAACGGTAATAGGAATCCGGCCCGCCGCCTGGGGGGCGGGCCGGATCGACTACTTACTGGGACCGCCGCCGACTAGAGGTTCACGGGGGCGTCGACGAAGTCCTGCTCCTTGACGTATATCTGCATCCGGCCGGAGATGGTCTCCAGCACCATGATGCGGCCCTCGTCGTCCACGTTGACGGCCACGGGGCGGCGGAACAGGTACTCGGGCGACAGGTCCACCCTGCGGCGGGCCTTGCCGTAGTCGGGGTTGGCGTCCACCGAGTCCTGAGCCCACTTGGGCAGCTTGTCGGCGTCGCCCACGAAGCTGGTCAGGAAGTCGCCGTCCCCGGTGTAGACGTTAAGCCGGTTGTTGCCCCAGTCCACCACGTAGACGTCCCCGTCCTTGTCTATGGCCACACTGCTGGGACG
>DAOUJG010000051.1:0-11311 GCA_034423015.1 Dehalococcoidia bacterium
TGCCCCGCCGGCTGGGACGGGGCGGCCGGTGGCGCCGTGTGCCGGCCGTCCCCCGCTCCGGGGCTCCCGGCGGGCTGCGCGGTGGGTGCGGCAACCGCCGGCGTGGCCCTGGGGCGCGTCGGCGCGCTCCGAGACGCCGGGGCCTGGGCGGCCCTCTGGGCTTGGGGCGCCCTCTCGGCTTGGGGTGCTCTCTCGGCCTGAGGCGGAACTTCCAGGCACGCTTCCACGGCGGCGAGCTCCAACGGCAGCGTCAGCGACGCGTCCTGCCGTAGGTTCGCTTCGCCGAACAGCTTGAGGCATCTGACCACCCGGGCGCTGGACGTGCCCGCGGCCATCTCCTCCAGGGCCCTTAGCCGCTCTGGGGCCACATCTACCGACTCTCCCGCCCCCGCCTGTATCATCATTATGCCCCGCAGCAGCTGTAGCCCCTCCCGGTGAAGCTGCCGCAGGTCCTCGCCGTCCCACGCCGCGCGGTTGATGGCCCCCAGGGCCGCGGTGGCGTTGCCGGCCGCAACGTAGCGCACCAACTCCATCGCCCTCTCGCCCTGCGCCTCGCCCAGCAGCTCCCTCACCTGCTCCATGCCTATCTGGCCGCCGAAGGCCACCACGAGCTGTTCCAGCAGGTTCTCCGCGTCTCTCAGGCTTCCCGAGGAGGCGTGGGCCAGGGCCGTCAGGGCCGCGTCGTCCACCGTGGCGCCCTCCTCGACGCAGATGGTCTTGAGCCTCTCCAGGATGTCCCCCGAGGAGAGGCGGCGGAAGTCGAACCGCTGGCAGCGGGATATGATGGTCGGCAGTATCTTGTGGGCCTCGGTGGTGCACAGTATGAAGATGGCGTGCCCCGGCGGCTCCTCCAGGGTTTTGAGGAAGGCGTTGGAGGCGTGCTCCGTGAGCATGTGGGCCTCGTCTATGATGTAGACCTTCCGGCCGCCCTCCACCGGGGCCAGGTTGACCCGGTCCCGGATGTTCCGTATCTCGTCGATGCCCCGGTTGCTGGCCGCGTCCAGCTCGATCAGGTCCATGAACCTGCTCTCCTGGATGGCCCGGCACCGGGCGCACTCGTTGCACGGGTCGCCCTCCGAGGGGTCCAGGCAGTTCACGGCCTTGGCCAGCACCCGGGCCGTGCTGGTCTTGCCCGTGCCCCGGGGCCCGCATAGCAGGTACGAGTGGGCCACCCGGTCCTGCTGTATGGCCCTGCGCAGGGTCGCCGACACGTGGTCCTGGCCCACCAGGTCCGCGAACCTCTGGGGCCTCCACTTCCTGTAGTAGACCTGTACCGTCACGCCGTCCTCACCCCGGCGGGCGTCGAGGCGAGTACCTCCCGCTCCTTGGCCCGCATCTCGGCCTCTTCCTCGGCTTCCATGTGGTCGAATCCCAGCAGGTGCAGTATGCCGTGTACCACCAGCAGCGCCAGCTCGCTCTCCACGTCCCGGGGCCCGGCCTCTGCCTGTCGGGCCGCCTGGGGGTAGGAGATGATCACCTCCCCCAGGTGGAGGGGCTCCCCCGGCGGCATCACGAACGGGTCCTCCTCTGGAGGTCGGGGGCCGTCGCCCTCCCCCTGCCAGTGTCCCTGGTGCGTAGTCGAGAAGGAGAGCACGTCCGTGACCTCGTCCACCCCTCGGTACCTCATGTTCAGGTCCCGCAGGGTGTCGTCGTCGGCTATCACGATGCCGAGCTGGCAGCCTTCGCCCGGCAACGCCACGTCCAGGGTGCGCGAAGCCATCTCTCTGAGCCAGGCGCCGGATACGTCGCCTCGGAAGGGCGGTTGGACGCCGATATCCACTGTTCGGCGGGGTCGTCTGGGCATAGATTACCTGCACGGGGATGATAGCACAGGCCCCCAGGCCCTTCAAGGAATTCGTGACGCCCCGCGCGCCCGGCGTTCCAGCCCGGCGCTCCCGGAGAATCAGGAAGCCGGGACCGTCCCGGCCGCGGGCTCAGAGGCGCCCCCATGAGCTCCCTCCAGGGACGACACGTAGTCGCTGAACTCCTGTATGTTGCCGAACCGCGACATGGTCCGTATGAAGTCGCCCACCGACGCGCTGGTCTCCCTGACCCGCTCCACCTGGCCGCCGATGGGGCTCACCGAGGCTGGGCTGTCCCCGTAGCTGCCGTGGAAGGCGAAGTAAGCCTGGTTCAGCTTCCGGATGTTGTACCCATTGTCCACGAACACCCTCCGTCGCTCCTCCATGTACCCCTCCGCCTCATCCACCCTGCCCTCCTCCAGCAGCCGGTCCACCTCCAGGCGCGTCTCCCCCATCTCCGCGCGGAAGTCGAACCGGTCCGGGTCCTCCTCGCGGGGAGGGGGCGGAGGCGGGTCCTCGATCGTCTGCCCCGTCACGGCCTCGAAGACCCGGTCGCCCACCTCGTCCCCGGCCAGGCTCGCCGCCGTCTCGTTCAGGGTGTTCATCTCAGGGCTGGAGAAGATGTTCCAGCCCAGCGGGCGAAAGAACCAGTAGGCGTGCAGCCACTCGTGGACGGCGGTCCTCAGGGCGAAGCGGAGGGACGTATTGTCCGTGACTATGGTCGGGTAGGTCGCCACGCCCCCTATGTTGACCACCAGGGCCGCCATGTCCTGCTCCCGGAGTATCTTCTCCTCCAGGGCCTCCATGGCGTCGATGCCCATGTCGGCCTGCAGCAGGACTCCCTCCGACCGTTCGATGGTCGCCCTCGGCGAGACCACCAGTACCCTGGGAGGCCGGGTCAGGGCCACGTCCACCGGCGGGAGCAGCAGCCCCACCGGCGACTTCAACCCCTCTGCCGACAGCGCGTTACCGACCTCCGTCTCCAGGGTCTCCTCCACGTCCGCCCTCAGGGCGGACCGGGTCCTCCGCAGCTCCCGCAGCCTCTCCGACAGGGCCGCCCCCCTGTCGGCCTCCTCCCGCCCCTCGACGGCCCCCAGCCCGGCCCTGATCCGGATCTGCTCCTGCTCCCTTTCCAGGCTTCGAATCTCCTGGCCCAGCCGGAAATAGCGCTGCAGATCCTCCAGCCGTTCCCCGCGGCTGCCCGGGCCCATGGGAAGGATGCTCCGCAGCTTGTGGGCCCACTTGTCCGGCACGTGGGATATCTCCCACTCCAGCAGCGCGTACCGGTACGGGGCGGAAGCCAGCTCCACCGGCGACAGCCGCAGCGCGTCCCCCGCCACTAGGAAGAGCAACAGGGCGAGGAAGAAGGCGGCTGGGACACGTGTCAACCGGCGCATATCCTGCTTCCAGCATAGCATACGGCCCCCGACCCTATGACGTTCCTCCCTTGACAGGCCTGAGAGCCAATCCCTACATTTGAGACCATGTACCCCACAAGCCAACGGACCGCCGCAGGCCCTATGCCCGATTCGTTCCCATTTGTTCCAACGGCACTTCCCCTAGCTGGCGGGTTCGTTTTCACGCCTGGGGCCGATTTGACCCTTATTCGTTCCAAACGGGAAACGAATGTCGCCTTCGCCCCCGCTCTTCCACCCGCGGAATCTTGGTGCGCGGCGACGCCAGGGCCGACCGTTGCGCTGCATCGGGGCTTTGGCTAAAATAGGCCCAAATGGCACACGGACGGCCCTGGGTCCCGTCAGCGGGTGCGGCCCGGTGAGCTGGGACACTCGGCTGTAGGGGGGTTGGCAGCATCCATGACTGACGCCGGCAAGATTCGCAATATAGCTCTGGTATCTCACAGCGGAGCGGGAAAGACGTCCCTGTGCGAGGCGTTGCTCTTCAACGCCAAGGTCGTCACCCGCATCGGCAACGTGGAGGAGGGCAACACCATCTCCGACTACGAGCCCGAGGAGAACAAGCGGGCCAGCAGCATCCAGACCGCGTTGATTCCCCTGACCACCGGCGGCCATAAGGTGAACATCCTGGACACCCCCGGTTACGACGACTTCATTGGCGAGGTCGTGTCGGCATTGCGCGTGGTGGAGGCCGTCATAATACCCGTCGCCGCCCCCTCGGGAGTCGAGGTTGGCACCGACCGCGGCTGGAGCCGCTGCGAGGAGGCAGGCCTGCCTCGCATGTTCTTCGTCAACAAGATGGACCGGGAGAACGCAGACTTCTACCGCACCCTGGACCAGATCGAGGCCCAGTTTGGCCGCAAGTGCGTCGCCTTCCACGTTCCCATCGGCGCGGACCAGAGCTTTAAAGGCGTGGTCGACCTGTTGGACCCGCCCGCCGACCTTCCCACCGAGGTGTCCGACCGGGTCCAGGAGGGCAGGGAGCGGCTGGTGGAGGCCGTGGCAGAGACCGACGACGACCTGGCCACCCGGTACCTGGAGGGCGAGGAGATCTCCAATGCCGACCTCGTGGCCGCCGCCCGGAAGGCCGTGGTCGCGGCCGACCTCGTCCCTGTGCTCGCCGGGTCCGCCGCCATGAACCTGGGAGTGGAGGAGCTCCTGAAGGCGGTCATAGACTTCCTGCCCTCCCCCGCCGAGGCCCCGGCCCCCGCGGCTTCCGGCCCCTCCGGCGACGGGGTGGACGTGTCCTGCGACCCCGACGCCGCCCTGGCCGCCTTCGTCTTCAAGACCACCGCCGACCCCTTCGTCGGCAAGCTCTCGGTCTTCAGGGTCTACGGCGGCACCCTGAAGAGCAACTCGGAGGTGTGGAACCAGGCCCGCGACCAGAGCGAGCGCATCGGCCAGGTGTACCTGCTGCGAGGGAAGACCCAGGAGCAGGTCACCGAGGTCGGCCCGGGGGACATGGGTGCCATCTCCAAGCTGAGCGCCACCGTCACCGGGGACACCCTCTCCCAGCGGGACGGCTCCCTGGCCTTCGAGCCGCCCACCTTTCCGGTGGGTTACTACACCATGTCCGTGTACCCCAAGACCAAGGCCGACGTGGACAAGATGTCCATGTCCCTGGCCCGCATCGTGGAGGAGGACCCCAGCCTTCGCATGTCCAGGGAGCCCGACACCAACGAGACCCTCATCTCAGGACTCGGCGACGCCCACCTGGAGGTGGCCGTCGAGCGCGTGAAGCGCAAGTTCGGCACCGAGCTCGGCCTTACTCTTCCCAAGGTCCCCTACAAGGAGACCATCACCGCCGTCGCCAAGGCCGAGTACAAGCACAAGAAGCAGACCGGCGGCCACGGCCAGTACGGCCACGTCCTCCTGCGCCTGGAGCCCCTGGAGCGCGGCGAGGGCTTCCAGTTCGGCGCCGAGGTCGTGGGCGGCTCCGTGCCCAGGGAGTACATAGGCCCCACGGAGAAAGGGATAGCCAAGGCCCTGCAGGAGGGCGTCCTGGCGGGCTACCCCGTGGTGGACCTGAGGGCCGTCCTATACGACGGCAGCTTCCACGACGTGGACTCCTCGGGCATCTGCTTCGAGATCGCAGGCTCCTTCGCCGCCCGCAAGGGAGTGGCCGACGCCCAGCCCCTGCTGCTGGAGCCCGTAATGAAGTTGACCGTCAGGGTGCCCGACGTGTTCACCGGCGACGTCATCGGGGACCTGAACAGCAAGCGGGGCAGGATCATCGGGATGACCCCCGAGAACGGAGAGACCATCATAGAGGCCGAAGCTCCCCAGGCCGAGCTCCTTCGCTACGCGACCGACCTCCGCTCCCAGACCCAGGGACGCGGCACCTACTCCGTGGAGTTCGACCACTACGAGGGCGCCCCCGCCCAGATGACCCAGAGGCTGGTGGAGGAGGCCAAGAAGGCCAAGGCGTAACCATGCCCTCCAAGACCAGGGCCAGGACCCTGGGGGCCCTCAAGCGCGGCCGGTACAGGGTACTGTCGGTCCGTCAGGAGATGCGGAAGAACCTGGTGAGGAAGCTTACCAGGAGGGAGCCCCTCTTCCCAGGCATCGTCGGCTTCGACGACACCGTCGTCCCCCAGGTCCAGAACGCCATCCTCGCCGGACAGGACATCGTCCTCCTCGGCGAGCGGGGCCAGGCCAAGACCCGCCTCATCCGCAACATGGTCGCCCTGCTGGACGACCAGGTCCCCGTGGTGGCCGGCTGCGAGATTAACGACAACCCCCGGTCTCCCATATGCCGGGCCTGCCGCGACAGGGTGGAACGGGAGGGCGACGGCCTGGAGGTCGACTGGCTCCCCCGGGACGCCCGCTACTCGGAGAAGCTGGCCACCCCCGACATCTCCATCGCAGACCTCATCGGCGACGTGGACCCCATCAGGGTGGCCGAGGGCCGCTACCTCTCCGACGAGCTGACCATCCACCACGGCCTCATCCCCAGGACCAACCGGGGCATCTTCTCCATCAACGAGCTGCCCGACCTCGCCGAGCGCATCCAGGTGGGCATGTTCAACCTGATGGAGGAGCGGGACGTGCAGATTAGGGGCTACCGCGTCCGCCTGCCCCTGGACATCTACGTCATCGCCACCGCCAACCCCGAGGACTACACCAACCGGGGGCGCATCATCACCCCTCTCAAGGACCGCTACGGGGCCCAGATAAGGACCCACTACCCCAGGACCGTCGAGGAAGAGATCGCCATCATGGAGCAGGAGTGCTCCCCGCTCCTCCGGGAGGCGGGCGCCACCACGCCCCAGTACATGCGCGAGGTCGTCGCCGAGATAACCTCCCTGGCCCGCCGCAGCCCCGAGATCAACCAGCGGTCCGGGGTCAGCGTGCGTGTCTCCATCGCCAACTACGAGACGGTCATCGGCAACGCCCTCCGCCGGTCCATCATCCTGGGAGAGAAGGTGGTCAGCCCCCGGTTGAGTGACCTGCCCTACATAATCGCCTCCTTCACGGGCAAGGTCGAGCTGGAGACCTTCGAGGAGGGCCGGGAGGCCAGGGTTATGGAGGACCTGTGCCGGCGGGCGGTCCTGAACACCTTTGGCCGGTACTTCGACGGCGAGTCTCTCGGGTCCCTGGAAGACCTGGTCCAATCCTTCGAAGAAGGCCTGACCGTCGAGACCGGCAGCGAGCACCCCTCCGGGGAGTACGTGAAGCTGATGGACGAGGTCGCCGGGCTGTCCGGCGCCGTCGGCCGCCTGGGCGCCGGAGACGCCCCCGAGGAGATAGCCTCCGCGGCGGAGTTCGTCCTGGAGGGCTTGCACCTGAACCGCCGCCTCAACCGCAACCGGGTGGGCAAGGGGTTCCGGTACTCGGGTTAGGGAGTGTTCACCCTTGCCGGCGCTCCCGTGAACCCCTCAACCCGTCGTTTCGGCGCAGGCCGGGACTCGTGGGTGCGGCGGCCTGAATACCCGCTTCCGAGACTGTCGCATAACCGTCATGCTCCCGAAAGCGGGTGGCCGAGAATGCTATAATAGTAACGTCGGCCTGCGCCGCAAACACACCTCTACTCCATCGAGGTAAGCAACCGTGAACACCATCAAGACCTTTGTCCTGATGCTCGCCCTCAGCGCCGTGCTGCTGCTGGCGGGCTACTTCGCCTTCGGCGGCAGCATCGTGGGCATCATCGTCTTCCTGTTCATCGCCCTGGCGCTCAACTTCTGCGCCTACTGGAAGAGCGACCAGCTCGCCCTCCGCATGGCCGGCGCCCACCAGGTGTCCGAGCACGAGGACAGGGAGCTGCACGCCATCGTCGACGACCAGGTCCAGAAGGCCGGGATACCGAAGCCCAAGGTGTACGTCATCAACAACGACTCTCCCAACGCCTTCGCCACAGGACGCAACCCCAAGAACGCCACCATCGCCGTGACCACCGGCATCCGCCGTCTCCTCAACCGTGACGAGCTGGGGGCCGTGATCGCCCACGAACTGGCCCACGTGGGCAACAGGGACACCCTGATAATGACCATGGTGGCCACCATGGCAATGGCCATCGGGCTCATCGCCATGGTCGCCCAGTTCGCCATGTTCTTCGGCGGGTTCGGGGGCCGGGACAGGGGCGGCGGCGGAGGAGGCTACGGGGCCATCATCGGCATCGTCGGGCTGCTCGTCGTCATAATCGTGCTCCCCTTCGTCGCCACGGTGATCCGCCTGGCCATCTCCCGCGCCCGGGAGTACCAGGCCGACTCCACCGGCGCCCATACCTCGGGCAACCCCCTGGCCCTTGCCAACGCCCTGGAGAAGCTGGAGACAGGGACCATCCGCCGCCCCATGAAGGTGAACGAGGCCGTGGCCCACCTCTACATAGTCAACCCGTTGAGGAAGGACCCGGACTCGGGCGCCGGCATGGCAGCGCGGGGGGGCATGTCCGGCCTCTTCTCCACCCACCCTCCCATCGCCGACCGGGTGAAAAGGCTCAGGGCCATGAGCTCCGGGTGGTAGGCGCGCCCCTTGAGACAGAGGACCGTCCTAGTCACGGGCGGGGCCGGCTTCATAGGCTCCCACCTGGTTGACAGGTACGTCGAGCTGGGCCACCGGGTCGTGGTCGTCGACGACCTGACCACGGGCCATCTGAGGAACCTCAACAAGGCCGCCAAGTTCTACCACACCAGCATCACCCAGCCCGCCGTCGAAGAGATATTCCAGCGGGAGCAGCCCCAGGTCGTAAACCACCACGCGGCCCAGATAAGCGTGGCCGATTCCGTGCGGGACCCCCTGAAGGACGCGGCCATCAACATACAGGGCACCCTGCGCCTCGTCGAGCTGTCCCGGTCCTACGGCGTGGACCGTTTCATATTCTCCTCGTCGGGCGGCACCATATACGGCGAGCCCGAGCGTACCCCCTGCGACGAGTCCCACCCGGTCAATCCTCTGTCGCCCTACGCCCTCTCCAAGTTCGCCGCGGAAGCGTACCTGGAGCTGTACCGGAAGACATTCCGGCTCAACTACGTCACCCTGCGCTACGGCAACGTGTACGGCCCCAGGCAGGACCCTCATGGAGAGGCCGGGGTCGTGGCCATCTTCATCAGGGCCATGCTTGAGGGCGGGCAGCCAAGGATATTCGGCACCGGGGAACAGGAGCGTGACTTCGTCGCCGTGAGCGACGTGGTGGAAGCCAATATGCTGGCGATGGAGAAGGGCTCCGGCGCCTACAACGTGGGGACCGGGGTGGGCACCTCCATCAACCGGATCTTCGAGCTCCTGAAGGGCATCACCGGGTACAGATGGAACCAGGTGACCGCCCCCGCCAGGCGCAACGAGGTGTTCAGGATAAGCCTGGACAGCTCCCGCTTGCGCCGGGAGCTGGGGTGGGAGCCCGCGCTCAGCCTCGAGGATGGGCTGGCGGCCACGGTGGAGTACTTCCGCTCCACCGTCCGCCCTCCCGGCTAGTCATCCCCTGGGGGTGCTCCCGTGGAGACCGACTACGACCTGGTGATCCTGGGCGGAGGGGCCGCCGGCCTCAGCGCCGCGATCTACGCCGGCAGGGCCATGCTGAAGACCCTGGTCCTCGACGGGCTCTCCTGCGGCGGCCAGATACTGGTCACAGACGTCATCGAGAACTACCCCGGCTTCCCCGACGGCGTCAGCGGCCCCGAGCTGTCGCGCCTGCTGTGCGAGCACTCGTCCAAGTACGGCGCCGAGATGAGGCACGAGCAGGTCACGGAGGTCCTGGACCTGGCGGAGCGGGTCAAGACCGTCGTCACAGACGACGGCTCCCTCTCCACCAAGGGCCTGATCATCGCGACGGGCGGGTCCCACAGGAAGCTTGGGGTCCCCGGCGAGGAGGAGCTTTCGGGCAGGGGCGTCTCCTACTGCGCTGTGTGCGACGGGAACTTCTTCAAGGGAGAGGACGTCGTGGTCGTGGGCGGGGGCGACGCCGCCCTGGACGAGGGGTCGTATCTGGCTGGCATCGTCAACCGGGTGACGGTGGTCCACCGGCGCGACGAGCTTCGGGCCAGCCGCATTCTCCAGCAGCGGGCCCTGGAGAACCCCAAGTTCGAGTTCTTGTGGAGCCACGTGGTGGAGGAGATAAAGGGCAACGGCGTCGTGGAAGCCGTGAGGGTCAGGGACCTGAAGACCGGCGACGCCTACGACTATCCGACCGCCGCGGCCTTCATCTACATCGGGTTTACGTCCAACAGCGACTTCCTCCAGGGCCAGGTGCCCCTCGACGAGACCGGGCACATATACGTCGACACCAACATGCGGACAGCCATACCCGGCGTCTACGCGGCCGGCGACATCCGCGTAGACTCTTACAGGCAGCTCGGCACCGCCGTTGGGGACGGCATCACCGCGGCTCTCTCCGCTTACCGGGACATCGGACAGGCGTAGCCCCCAGGCCCCCTGTGACCCCTACATTCCCGACGCCTCCCGGCCCAGCAGCGCCACGCTGGAGGCGACTATCACCACGAGCACGATGCGCCTCAGCGCCCTGTCGTTGGTCCGGTCGACCAGCTTCGACGCCGCCAGGAATCCCAGCACTGCCACCGGCGCCATCTCCGCCAGGAGCAGCAGTCGCTCCACGGGAAGCAGCCCGATGACGCCGTAGACGACGAACGTCACCGACGCCACCACCAGGTAGTAGGCGGCCATGGAAGCCCGCACCGCCCTGGCGCTCAGACCCTGGTTAGTCAGGAAGAGCGCCACTATCGGCATGCCCACGCCCAGGGACATGGTCAGCATCGAGCCCGCAAAGCCGAAAGCGGAGCCGATTGCCGGGTGGCGCGGCAACGGTCGTCGTATGTCTAGGATGCTGATCACCGCCAGGCACAGGACGATCACCGCGATGGTTATCCTCAGCACTCCTGGAGCGGCGGAGTCGAGCAGCAGCACGGCAGGGGGAAGCCCGGCCAGCCCTCCCACCGTCAACGGTAATACGTCGTGGCCCTCCAGCTCACGCCTCGACTGCAGGCGCACGAGTCCCAGGGTGGGTATCGACAGGCCGACCACGGTGATGACCACCGTCTGAGGCTCCATGAAGAGGAGGAGGACGGGGGCGATGACCATCCCCATGCCGAACCCGGCGAGGCCCATGACCGTGGATCCCAGCAGGACGATGCCCAGGGCCGCCGCCAGCTCAGGCGCCGAGAGCAAGTGCCCGTCCTTCCGAGACGGTGGTGCGTCGAGCGTAGGGGCGGGAAACGGACGCCGGGCATGAACGACTATCGTTCATGCCCGGCGCTGCTCTGTCACGATTAGGCAACCAGCGAGGCCAGTAGCTGCTGGCGTTGCCTAGAGGTTCACTGGAGCGTCGACGAAGTCCTGCTCCTTGACGTATATCTGCATCCGGCCGGAGTTGGTCTCCAGCACCATGATGCGGCCCTCGTCGTCCACGTTGACGGCGACGGGCCGGCGGAACAGGTACTCGGGCGACAGGTCCACCCTGCGGCGGGCCTTCTGGTAGTCGGGGTTGGCGTCCACTGAGTCCTGGCTCCACTTGGCCAGCTTGTCGGCGTCTCCCACGAAGCTGGTCAGGAAGTCGCCGTCCCCGGTGTAGACGTTAAGCCGGTTGTTGCCCCAGTCCACCACGTAGACGTCCCCGTCCTTGTCTATGGCCACACTGCTGGGACG
>DAOUJG010000052.1:0-88157 GCA_034423015.1 Dehalococcoidia bacterium
GGCGCCTGGTTCGACTACACCTACCCCAACCCCGCTACCGGCGGCGTGGAGACCAAGCACTCCTGGATGGTCCGCCACGACGGGCTGGTCTTCGGCTCCGGGTGGTACGAGGCCGGGCCGAGAAAGTCCGACGCCCCGGCATACACCAAGGCATTCGTCCAGCAGGCCCTGAACCTGTACGACGCTCTTGGCCTGGAGCGTACCCTGGCCTACTACAATTCCAGGGAGAGCGTCGACGGCCAGTGGTACGTGTTCATCATCGACCAGGAGGGCATCACCATAGGCCACCACAACGCGATGTTCAGGGGACGGGACCCCAGCCTCCGTGTCGACGCCGTCGGGTACTTCTACGGCGACGACTTGCTCAGCGCCACCGAGGCAGGCCGTTGGGTGGACTACGTGCTGCTCAACCCGGAGACGGGCGACGACCGGCAGAAACATACCTGGGTCGTCCGTCACGACGGGCTGCTGTTCGCGTCGGGCTGGTACGAGGGCTAACGGCTGAGTCAGCCCTCAGTCGGCGACCGCGGGCGCCTTTGCCTGGGCCTTGAAGGCGGGCATCACCTCTTTGCCGAACCACTCGAGCTGCTCCAGGTTCGTGGCCAGAGAGGTGCCCATGTGAGTGAAGGCCACGTTGACCTGCTCCAGGCCGGGGTACTGGTCCTGTACGGCCATCAGCTTCTCCGTGACCAGCTCCGGCGGCCCGCATAGCCACGCCCCGGCCTGGGTGGCCGCTTCCAGGGTGGGCAGGCCCGCGTGGCGCGCCCTGCGCGGGTCGCCCATCGCCGAGATCTGCTCGTCGGTCAGCCCGCGAACGAAACCCAGCGGGCCGAACATCTTCAGGTACTCCTCGAAGTGAGGCCTGGCCTCCTTGACGGCCCGCTCCTCGGTGTCGGCCAGGTGCACGGAGAAGCTGATCATGAGGTCGCCGCCAAGCTCCGTCTCCCGCCCCTCCCGGGCCAGGGCGTCCCGGAACCTCCGTACCACCTCCTCCGAGGCGCCCCCCTGGGCCGCTCCGCCGCCGATGACGCCCTTGATGCGGTGCTTCGCCATGAAGTCCAGGGCCCGCTGGCTGGCGCTGACGATGGGCTGCCAGCACTCCACGGGCAGGGTCAGGGGCCTCGGCACCAGAGTGATCTCCTCCAGCTCGTAGCCCCTGTAGGGCACCCGGGGCGGGATGTCGTAGTGCTTGCCGTGGTGGGAGAAGGAGCGCTCGTTGAACGCCTTGAAGATGACCTCCGCCTGCTCCTCGAACAGCTCCCTGTTGGCCTCGTTGTCAATGATGGGGGCGCCGAACACCTCCACCTCCCTGGTGTGGTATCCGCGCCCCAGCCCAAATATGATCCTGCCGCCCGTGAGGATGTCGGCGGTGGCGAAGTCCTCGGCCAGGCGCAGGGGGTGCCACATGGGGTTGATGTTGAAGCCGCAGCCGAACTTCAGGTCCCGGGTGCGGTGCGCCAGGTCCAGGAAGAGCATCAGCAGGTTGGGGATGCACTCGTACCCCTCCCTCTGAAAGTGGTGCTCCGCTCCCCAGAAGGAATGGTAGCCCAGCCTGTCCATGGTCTCGGCCAGGGCCCGGGACTTATCGAAGACGGTGGCCAGGTGCTCGTCCGAAAGCCACCGGTCGTTGACGGGGATGCCCTCCAGGCCCGAGTCTTCAAAATCGACGTTTCCGGCGAAAAGGCTACTGAACTTCGTAATCATGCGCCACCTCCTGTAGATGAGTGGGAGGCCCACTGGGTGTCTGCGATGCTACTCTCGGCCGTTGCGCGTGTCAAGGGAAAGGGCCCCACCCGGGCCCGCCCCAGGGCCTGTCCGCCGGGGTTGCAAAACCCGGTTGCCGGTGTCAAGATTGGGGCATGCGGATAGGCGCGTTCGAGATGCGGGAGCCGCTGCCCCATCTGAAGGAGCCCCACGTCATCGCCATCCTCAGGCCGTGGGTCAACGTCGGGCGCGTGGGCACGCTGACCATGAGACGCCTGGAGCGCCACTTCTCCAGCAAACAGCTCGGCCAGCTCGCGATGCCCGGGGACTTCTTCGACTTCACCCGCTACCGACCCAGGTCGCGCCTGGTGGGAGACCGCCGGGAGATGCGCATTCCCAACAGCGTCCTCAGCTACGTGGAGAGGGAAGAGGCGCCCGACCTGCTGCTGTTCAACCTGCGGGAGCCCCACGCGGCGGGGGAAGACTACGTCCAGTCCATCGTCGACGTGCTCAAGGCCCTGGAGGTGCGGCGCTACAGCCTGATAGGCGGCATGTACGATGTGGTCCCCCACACGAGGCCGCTGGTGATATCCGGCTCCGCGGGAGGCCCCGGCGGCGCCGACCTGGCCAAGAGCCTGAACATCGAGGAGAGCGGCTACCAGGGCCCGACGAGCATCACCGCCATCATCACGCAGGAGGCGCTGAAGCTGGGCATCGACTACATGACGCTGGTGGTGCACCTTCCCCAGTACGTACAGCTGGACGAGGACTACGCCGGGACGGCCCGGCTGATGGAGGTCCTCTGCTCCATGTACGGCCTGCCGTCCCAACTGGTGGACGAAGACCGGGGGAAGCGTCAGTACAACGAGCTGAACCTGGCCATGGACCGCAACCCGGAACTGAAGGCCATCCTGAGCCAGCTGGAGGCCCAGTACGACCGACGGCACAAGCCGGCGGAGGAGCCGCTGCCCCCCCTCGCCCCGGAGGTGGAGCGCTTCCTGCGGGAGGTGGGCTCGGGAGACCGGTCCCAGGACGACGAGGACAGCTAGCGGGCGCCTAAATCCCAGTCTCCACCTTGTACCAGTCCAGGATCTCGCTGCCCGTCATGAAGATGACGCCCTCGTGGCGCTTGATGTACTCGAACACCTGATTGTAGTAGCGGATCCGGTGGGCCGCCCCGGTGATGTATGGGTGGGTGGAGACGCACATGATCCGGGCGCCCTCCTCGGACTCCTCGTATAGCGTGTCGAAGTAGTCCTTGGACCGCTGGAATATCTCCGGCGACGGGTGGTTCTGGATCAGGTACATGGGGATGTCGTTCAGCTCCACCGTGTAGGGTATGGCCACCAGGCTACCGCTCTTCACCTTCATCGGGTAGGGCTGGTCGTCGTTGACCCAGTCGCAGATGTACTCGATCCCCTCCTCGGCCAGGATGTCGGGGGTGTCGAAGGTCTCGGCCAGGCCGGGGCCCATCCACCCCCTGGGCGCCCTGCCGGTGGTCTCCTTTATGGTCCGGATGGACCTCCGGATCACGTCCCGCTCGTCCTCCTCCAGGTTCAGGGCCCGCTGGATGAAGCCGTGCCCCAGGATCTCCCAACCGCTCTTGAGGCTCTCCTCGACGATCACCGGGTAGGAGTTGCACACCGAGGCGTTGAGGCTGAGGGTGGCCCTGATACCGTGGCGGTCCAAGACTCCCTTCATGCGCCAGAACCCGATGCGGAGGCCGTAGTCGAACCAGGAGAAGTTGGCTATGTCGGGGATCACCGTCACCCCCTGGGGGGCGGGGATGACCGTGCGAGCCATGGGGGCGTTGATGTCCCACTCCTCGACGTTGATGACCGGCCACACCGCCACCCTGGCGCCGCCGGGCAGCTTGAGGGGCGTCCGGCCCACGATGGGGCTGTACTCGGCCCTGGGGTTGCTCATGAATCTCTCCTTAAGAGGGGCGTTAGAGGGCGGCGATGCCCGCCCGGGCGGCGTCCTCGTCCTGCTGGCTGGTGCCGCCCCCGACGCCCACGGCGCCTATGAGCCTCCCGTCGCGCATGATGGGAAGGGCTCCCTGGGCGTAGGCGATCTTGCCCGGGTGAAGGCCCAGCATCGCCACGCCCACGCCGCTGGCCAGGCGCTCGGTGAGCTCGCCGCTGGGGACCCCGAACAGGGCGGTGGCGAAGGCCTTGGCCCGGCAGGTGTCCACCCACCACCACCTGGCGCCGTCCATGCGCGCCTGGACTACGGTGTCGCCCCGGTCGTCCAGCACGGCGATGGCTATCTTGATCCCCATCTCCCGGGAGGCCGTGAACGCGGCCTCCACGATTCGCTTGGCTTCCTCGTAGGTCACGGACATGGCGGTTACCTCCTAAAAAGCTCCGCTATGGCTGAAAAGCCCCAGTATGGGCTGAATGGCTCCGCTACGGGCGCCGGCCGGGGCCTCGCCGGGGAACGGGTCGGGCGCTCAGCTCCCAGTCTGCCGCAGCTCCCTGGGTAGAACGAAGGTGACGTCCTCCTCGATGCCTCCCAGGGTCGTTACGTCCGAGGGCTTCAGCGACGAGATCACCTCGTCGACCAGCACCTCGGGGGTGGACGCGCCCGAGGTTATCCCCACCCTGCTCACGCCCCGGAGCCACGCCGGGTCCAGGTCCTCGGGGCCGTTGATCAGGTAGGCCGGCACGCCCTGCACCTCGGCCACCTCCCGGAGCCGGTTGCAGTTGGAGCTGTTCTGGGCCCCGATCACCAGCACCAGGTCCACGCTGCGGGCCAGCTCCTTGGCGGCCTGCTGCCGGTTGGTGGTGGCGTAGCAGATGTCGGCCTTGGTAATGGAGTTGGGGAACTTCTCCTTTATCTGGTCGACCTCTGCCTGGGTGTCGTCCACGGAGAGGGTCGTCTGGGTGAGGACCACCACGGGCGTGTCGCCCTCCCAGTCCGGCAGCTCGCTCTCCTCCCGCTCGTCGACCAGGGTCATGGGAGTCTGTCCCATGGTGCCCCGCACCTCCTGGTGGCCGCGGTGCCCCACCAGCAGGACCTTGCGCCCCTCCCGGTGGTACTTTCGCGCCTCGTTGTGGACTCTGGTGACCAGCGGGCACGTCGCGTCGATCACCCTGAGGCCCTTGGCCTCGGCCTTCTCGAAGTCCTCTGGGGGCGAGCCGTGGGCCGAGAACACCACCACCGAGCCCGAGGGTATGTCCTCCACGTCCTCCACGGTGATGGACCCCCTCTTCTCCAGGCTGGCGACCACGTAGGGGTTGTGGACGATCTGGTGCTTCACGTAGACCGGGGGGCCAAACTTCTCCAGGCACAGGTCCACCACCTCGATGGCCCGCACCACCCCGGCGCAGAATCCCCTGGGTGAACTGAGGACTACCTCCATGCCCGCTCCTTATCTACGCGCCAAGTCCCTCACACGCGGTCCTTCAACAGGTCCAGGTACTTGTAGGCCGAACCGGTGTTCAGCAGGACGATGCTCTCGTCGGGGTCCACCAGCCCATCGCGGACCAGGCGTTTCAGTCCCACCAGGGTGGCCGCGCCCTCGGGACAGGCGAACACACCCTCGGCCCTGGCCATCTCCGTCATTGCCGACACCATCTCCTCGTCGGATACCGCCAGGGCGGTGCCGCCGGTGTCCCTGATGGCCTTCAGTATGATGTAGTCGGCGAAGGGGCCGGGGACCCTCAGGCCGTCGCCCACGGTGTGGGGGTTGGGCCAGGGCTCGCAGTGGTCGGCGCCCTCGTGGAACGCCTTCACCACGGGCTGGCAGCCCTCGGCCTGGACGGCGATGAAACGGGGGGGCTTGCCCTCCACCCAGCCCAGCTCCAGCAGCTCGTAGAACCCCTTCCACATCCCGATGATCCCGGTGCCCCCGCCGGTGGGGTAAACGATGGCACCGGGCATGCGCCATCCAAGCTGCATGGCCAGCTCCAGGCCCATGGTCTTCTTCCCCTCGGCCCGGTAGGGCTCCTGGAGGGTCGACAGGTCGAATAGACCCTTCTCCTGGGCCACCACCTTGGAGACACGACCGGCGTCGGCAATGGTCCCGTCCACCAGCTCCAGGCTGGCCCCCATGGCCGAGGACTCGGCCCGGTTGGCGAAGGGGGCGTCCCTGGGCATGAAGACGTGGGCCTCCATGCCTCCCCGGGCCGCGTATGCGGCCAGGGCGCCGGCAGCGTTGCCGGCCGAGGGCATGGTGTACTTGTCCAGGCCAAGCTCCTTGGCCACGGACACGGCGGCGGATACGCCCCTGGCCTTGAAGCTCAGGGTGGGATTGAGGGACTCGTCCTTGATGTAGAGGCTCTTGAGCCCCAGGGCCCTGCCCAGCTCATCGGCCTTCATCAGGGGAGTGCCGCCCTCGCCGAGGCTGACGACGTTGTCCGGGTCCCGCACCGGAAGCAGCTCGGAGAAGCGCCACATGCTCGAGGCCCTGGAATCGAATACCGACCTGTCCACCTCTCTCTTCAGCCTGGGGAGGTCGTAGCGGGCAAAGAGGACCTTGCCGCAGTCGGGGCAGGTCCTGGTCGGCCGGGACTGGGGGTGAACGCTCCCGCATTGGGTGCATTCCAGGTGGTCCACGTAGCTGAACATGGGTGGGGTCGCTCCCGGACAGGTTGAGGTCTCGCCTTCTGGCTTGTGCCCGGTTTGTGCCCGGCTTGTGCAGGAAGGCGATATATTATATCATGCTTGTGGCGTTCCGCCGGGTGCTTGAGACCAGCCCGCCCGGCGACGTTGGCCGCACTCGAAAGGAGAGCCGATGTCCAGCATAACGGAGCGGTACTACCAGAAGCACCCCGGGTCCGTCAGGCGTTACGAGGAGGCGAAGCAACTGTTCGCCGGCGGCGTGACCCACGACACCCGGTACACCACCCCCTTCCCCATCTACGCGACCCACGCCAAGGGGCCCATCAAGTGGGACGTGGACGGCAACGAGTACGTGGACTACGTCTCGGGACACGGCTCCCTGATCCTGGGCCACTCGCACCCGGCCATCGAGGAGGTCGTGGCCAGGCAGATCGGCAGGGGCACCCACCTGGGGGCCAGCACCGACGAGGAGCTCCGGTGGGCCCGGGCCATCAAGAACCTGATGCCCTCGGTGGAGAAGATCCGGTTCCACAGCTCGGGCACCGAGGCCACCCTGATGGCCTTCCGCCTTGCCCGCGCCTACACGGGCAGGGACAAGATCATCAAGCTGGAGGACCACTTCCACGGCTGGCAGGACTACGCGGTTGCCACCGGCGGCGGGGTGGCCGGAATCCCCGACGGCACCCTCGCATCCATGATCGTGCTCCCGCCCAACGACATCCCGGCGGTGGAGCGCGCCCTGGAGGGCGGGGACGTGGCAGCGGTGATGCTGGAGCCCGTGGGCGCCCACACGGGCCACATGCCGCTGATGGTGCCCCAGTACCTGGACGACCTGCGTGCGGTGACCAGGAAGCACGGGGCCCTGCTGATCATGGACGAGGTGGTGACCGGCTTCCGGCTGTCCCGGGGCGGCGCCCAGGTCAGGTTCGGCATCGAACCCGACCTCTCCACGATGGCCAAGATCGTGGCCGGCGGCCTGCCGGGCGCGGCGGTGGGCGGCAAGGCCGACATCATAGACATGATCGCCTTCCGCGACGACCCCGAGTGGGACGCCAAGCGCCGCATCGCCCACCAGGGCACCTTCAACGCCAACCCCCTCTCGGCGTCCACGGGGGCCACGGCCCTGGAGATGATCGCCAACGAGCCCATAAACGAGAGGGCCGACGCTGCGGCGGCCAGGCTGAAGGCCGGCTTCAACGAGGTGTTCTCCAAGCTGGAGGTGGCGGGCCACGCCCGGGGGCTGTCCTCGGTGGTGATGGTGACCTTCAAGGACTGCGGCTGCGACCGGGAGATCTGCCCCTTGAGCCACTCGGACATCAAGGAGGGGTCGAGCCCCAAGTTCATGGGTCCCCTGAAGCGGGGCATGATCAACAACGGGGTAGACCTCATGGGCAGGGGAACCTTCATAGTCTCGTCGGTCCACGAGAACGAGCACGTAGACCGCACCGTCGCCGCCTTCGAGGAGACCCTGAAGGCCATGAGGGAAGACGGAGTCGTCTAGACCTCCGGACCCAGCGTAGAACGCGATGCCGGCCCACCGCCCTTCCATGGGGCGGTGGGCCGGTTGCTATCCAGCCCCGGACCGGTCGGGAGGGCCTCGGGGCGGGAGGGCTTGTCATGGAGGAGAGGCCGCGGCTGTACGCCGACCTCGCGCCCTGGTTTCACCTGCTTACGGCCCCCGGCGAGTACGTCGAGGAGGCCGCCTACAACGCCGAGAGGATAGCCCAGGCGGCGGTAGGACGAGTGCGCACGGTGCTGGAGCTGGGAAGCGGCGGCGGGAACAGCGCATCGCACCTGAAGCAGCGGTACGAGATGACGCTGTCGGACGTCTCGCCCGAGATGCTGGCCGTCAGCCGCCGGATCAACCCGGAGGTGGAGCACGTCCAGGGGGACATGCGCTCTCTCCGGCTGGCGGGGAGGCAGTTCGACGGGGTGTTCGTCCACGACGCGGTGTCGTACCTGACCTCGGAAGACGACGTGCGGTCCATGGCCGAGACGGCGGCCTTCCACTGCCGTGCGGGCGGGGCTGTGCTGGTGGTCCCGGACCACGTGCGGGAACGCTTCTCGCCGCCGTATACGGAGCACGGCGGCGCCGACGGGCCCGACGGCCGCGGCATGCGGTACCTCATGTGGGCAACGGACCAGGACCCCGGGGACTCGACCTACGTCGCGGACTTCGTCTATCTGCTGCGCGAAGCGGACGGGTCCACGCGGGTCGAGCAGGACCGCCACGTGCTTGGCCTGTTCCCGGAGGCCGCGTGGATGGGCGCGCTCCGCGACGCGGGGTTCGAGCCCACGGCGCACACCGACCCCTGGGGGACGCGGGTGTTCTCCGGGACGAAGCGGGGCGGGTAGGGAAGAAGGGTCCAGGTGGGGAACCTGCCATTCCCGATTTTCGTTGACACTCCCAACGCACCAGTGTTATATTTAGGGCCGCTCCAGGCGGGTCCAGCTTAGCGTGTCCCTGCCCACGGGAGGGCAGTCTCAATGCCAGAAGATTTCGACTTCCGCTGGGCTGCGGTGATACTCTCGGGCGGCATCGGCTTCCTGGCCATCGGGCTAATGTTCGCCGCGTCCATGTTCATCTCCTCCCGCCGCCGCTCATCGGTGAAGCTGACTCCCTACGAGTGCGGCATCCCCCCGGCCCCCTTCCGCTGGTCGCAGATCAACATCCGGTACTACATCTTCGCCATCCTGTTCCTGATCTTCGACGTGGAGGCGGTGTTCCTGTTCCCCTGGGCGGTGGTCTTCCTGGACGACGCGGTGGGCAGCGTGCCCTTCTACGCCATGCTCATCTTCCTGGCGGTGCTGGCCTTCGCCATACTGTACGGCTGGCGAAAGGGGGCTCTCCAGTGGTCGAGATAAGCGTCGGAAGCGGCAACGTACCGGCCCCCAGCCTCTTCGACAAGGCCATGCCGGGGGTGGTGACGGCCAGGGCGGAGGAGCTGTTCGCCATGGCCAGGAAGTCGTCCCTCTGGGCCCTCACCTTCGGGCTGGCGTGCTGCGCCATCGAGATGATGTCCACCTACATGGCCCACCACGACTTCGACCGCTTCGGCGTGGTCACCTGGCCCTCCCCCAGGCAGTCGGACGTCATGATCGTGGCGGGCACCGTGGTGAAGAAGATGGGCGAGCCCATCCGGCTGCTGTACGAGCAGATGCCCGAGCCCAAGTGGGTGATAGCCATGGGTAGCTGCGCCACCAACGGCGGGCCCTACTACCGCTCCTACTCGGTGGTGATGGGCGTGGACCATATCATCCCCGTGGACGTGTACGTGCCCGGCTGCCCTCCCAGGCCCGAGGCCCTGATGCAGGGCATCCTGAAGCTACAGGAAAAAATCATGCGGGACTCCAGGCAAGGTGGCTCAAAGGCCTAGGCCCGGGGGCCACGCCCGGGAAGCAGAGGCCGCCCTCGGCGAGAGGGCGCAGGAGTTGCAACATCGTGTCCAGGATGTCCTCGCCGCCTTTGGACCCGAGGCCGGGGCCGCCGTCGACACCCCCACCGTCCTGGTCGCTTCCGGCGACATCGTCGAGGTGTGCCGGACCCTCAAGGACGAGCCCACCCTGGCCTTCACGGCGTTGCTGTGCATCGCGGCCGTCGACTATACCGAGCACATACAGGTTGTCTACGTGCTCCTGTCCATGGAGCACGAGCGCAAGCTGCTGGTGAAGACCAACGTCCCGCCCGACGCCCCCCGCCTGCCCTCGCTGACAGTGCTGTGGCCGGCGGCGGACTGGTACGAGCGGGAGGCCCACGACCTGTTCGGGGTGGAGTTCGAGGGCCATCCCAACCTGAGCCCCCTGCTCCTGTACGAGTCCTTCCAGGGCTACCCCGGCAGAAAGGACCACCCCTTTCACGACTACCAGGAGTTCTAGTCATCCGATGGAGAAGCTGACGCTGGCGGCCAGGGTCGCACCCGACGAAGATGGATATCGGGCCACCATCGACGGACTGGTCATCGACGGAAGGGGGGACACGCCGGTGCAGGCCCAGGACGACCTGGTGGAGAAGTTCCTGGCTTGGATCCAGGCCCGGGACGGCGAGGGAAACCTGGAGGCGGAGCTGGCCGAGGTCGGCTTCGCCGACGTAGAGGAGAGCACCGAGCTGGAGCTGGAGTTCGTGGAGTAGCATGGTCGAGGTAAACCAACCCGTGGACCGCGACGCCCAGGAGCTGGAGATGCTGGTGAACATGGGGCCCCAGCATCCCTCCACCCACGGCGTGTTCAGGATGGTCCTGTGGGTCGACGGCGAGAAGGTCGTGGACTGCGAGCCCCACATCGGCTACCTGCACCGGGGCTCCGAGAAGCTGTGCGAGGGTGAGCAGTACCACCAGATCGTCACCCTGTTCGACCGGCTGGACTACATATCCAACTTCAACAACGAGCTAGTCTACTGCCGCGCGGTGGAGAAGCTGATGGGGCTGGAGGTCCCCGAGAGGGCCGAGTACGTCCGCGTCATCCTGTGCGAGCTGAACCGCATAGCCAGCCACCTCCTGTTCCTGGGCACCTTCGGGCTGGACGCGGGGGCGATGACGCCCGTCATGTTCACCTTCAGGGGGCGGGAGCGCATCCAGGCGGTCTTCGAGGCCATCAGCGGCGCCCGCATGATGCACAACTACTTCCGGGTGGGGGGAGTGAAGGAGGACCTGCCGGACAACTTCGAGCAGCTCATAGGCGGACTGCTTCCCGACCTGCGCGCGGACGTCGAGGAGTCCGACAGGCTCCTGACCTACAACGAGGTATTCATCGCTCGGAGCAAGGGCATCGGCACGATAAGCGCCTCGGACGCCGTGGAGTACGGGCTGACGGGGCCGTGCCTCAGGGCCTGCGGGGTCCCCTACGACGTGCGTAAGGCCGAGCCCTACTCGGTCTACGACCGGTTCGAGTTCGACGTGCCCGTGGGCATCGACGGGGACTCCTGGGAGCGGTACTACGTCCGCATCGAGGAGATGTACCAGTCCCTGCGCATAATCCAGCAGGCGTTGGACCAGATACCCCAGGGCCCGGTCTCCGTGATGGGACGACGGCTGATCCGCCCGCCGGCGGGCGACGTCTACGTGCGGTCGGAGAACCCCCGGGGCGAGATAGGCGTCTACCTGGTTAGCGACGGCTCGGACAAGCCCTACCGGGTCAAGGTGCGGCCCCCGTCCTTCTGCAACCTGAGCGCCCTGCGGATGCTGCTGAAGGACACGTGGCTGGCGGACGCCGTCGTGATACTGGGCTCCCTGGACATCGTGCTGGGAGAGGTCGACAGGTGACCCTCGTAGACTTCCTGCTGATATTGCTGGGGCTGCTGGTGCTCTTCACCGCCCTGTCCGTCGTGGTGCTGTCCCTGACGTGGATGGAGCGCAAGTTCCTGGGCCGCCTCCAGAGGAGGCTGGGCCCGACCCGCACAGGGCCCATGGGCCTGCTCCAGCCGGTGGCCGACGCCCTGAAGCTGGTGCTCAAGGAGGACCTGATCCCCTCGTGGGCCGACAAGGCCGTGTTCTGGGTCGCCCCGCTGGCGGTGCTGGTGCCGTCGTTCATGATCTGGGTCACCATCCCCGCCGCTGAGAACCTGGTGATGCGAAACCTGGACATGGGCCTCTTCTACATCATCGCCTTCTCTGTGCTGACCATACTAGGGCTGGTCCTGGCGGGCTGGGGCTCGGCCAACAAGTACGGCACCCTGGGCAGCCTCCGCTCGGTAGCCCAGCTGGTGAGCTACGAGATCCCCGTCATCATGGTGGTGATCGCGGTGGCGATGCTGGCCCAGTCCCTGGACCTCCGGATCATATCCATCAGCCAGGTGCCCATCACGGACGTGGACCTCCCCAAGCCCAACCCCATCAACATCCCCTTCGTGGTGCTGCAACCCCTGGGAATGCTGATCTTCTTCATAGCCGGGCTGGCCGAGGTGGGGCGGACCCCCTTCGACATTTACTTCGCCGAGTCGGAGATAGTGGGCGGGCCCTTCGTCGAGTACAGCGGCGCCCACTGGTCCGTCTTCTTCCTGGCCGAGTATATGAACACCTTCGTCATCGGCGCCCTGACGGCCCTGCTGTTCCTGGGAGGGTGGTACGGGCCCTACAACCCGGACTCCCCCACGTGGCTGGCGGGGCTGATGTCGGTGATCTGGTTCCTGATCAAGACCTACCTGGTGGTGACCGTCATATTCTGGGTGAGGGGCACCTTCCCCCGCCTGCGCATCGACCAGCTCATGGCCTTCGCCTGGCAGGTGGTGGTGCCGCTGTCCTTCCTGAACATAGTCATCACCGGCATCTACCTGTTCTACGGCTGGCCCTGGTGGAGCCTGACGCTGATGTCCCTGGCGCTTACCAGCGTCATCGGGTACCTGATCTTCAAGTACCTCTCCGCGCCGGCGAAGAGCGTCGACAGGGTGTACCGGCTGCGCCAGATGGCCGAGGCCCGGCGGGCCGGCGAGGCGGGAGGAGGATAACCGATGCTGGGCGGTATCAAGGGTATGCTCCTGACCATGGTCTCCACCATCAAGGGGTTCAGAAGCCCCGTGACGGTCCAGTACCCCAACGAGCACCTGCCCATACAGCCGCGGTACATGGGCTTCCCGGCCCTCACCTGGGACGAGAAGGTCGGCGAGCCCTGGTGCACGGGCTGCATGGTGTGCATCAGGAACTGCCCGACCCTGTGCATGAGCGCGACGATGATGGACAACCCCCTCCAGCAGGAGGGGAAGAGTCATCGGAGGAAGATCGTCGACTCCTTCGAGATCAACCTGAACCGGTGCATCCTCTGCGGCATCTGCGTGGAGGTGTGCAACTTCGACGCCATCGTGATGAGCCACGAGCACGAGATGAGCACCTACGAGCGAAACGGGGACAGGGTCGACCTCATCGGGCTGCTGGAGATGGGCAAGCGCTACCAGAAGGACACCGCCTGGGTCCCGCCGTCGGTGCTGGCCAAGGAGGCCGCGGCCAAGGCGAAGGAAGCCAAGGAGCAGGAGGCGAAGGAGCCCGTAGAGGAGGGCTCCAGCTAGGATGTCCGAGGCCCTGTTCGTTCTGGCCGCGGTCCTGGCGTTGGGTGGAGGGCTCGGCGTGGTAGCCACTCGGAACGTGGTCCACGCGGCCCTGTTCCTGCTGCTCTCGCTGGTCGCCGTGGCGGGCCTCTACCTGCTGCTGTTCGCCGAGTTCCTGGCGCTGGTACAGGTCCTCATCTACGGCGGGGCCATCGTAATAGTGCTACTGTTCGCCATAATGCTCACCCGGAGCAGAGAGTACCCCCGCATAACCGACAACCCCCAGTGGCCAGTGGCCATCGTGGCGGCGCTGGCCCTGTTCGGGGTCCTTACCGCGGCGCTGCTGTGGAAGGAGCTCCCGGAAACGGAGCCCCAGGGACCCGGCCTGGCCAAGCTGGGCGAGTCCCTCTTCACCACCTGGGCGGTGCCCTTCGAGGTGGCGTCCCTGGTACTGCTGGTGGCGCTGGTGGGGGCAATAATCATCGCCAGCCGGGGAGACGAAGAGCAGTGAGCCTGGAGGCCTTCCAGGTCGTGAGCGCGGCCCTGTTCTGCCTGGGCCTCTACGGCGTGCTGGCCCGGCGCAGCGCCGTGCTCATACTTATGTCCATCGAGCTGATGCTCAACGCCGTGAACATCAACCTGATCGCGGCGGCAGCCCACCTGGACCCGGTGGGGTTCTCCGGCCAGATTATCGCCATCTTCGTGATCACGGTGGCCGCCGCGGAGGTGGGCCTGGCCCTGGCCATCATCCTGAGACTGTTCCGCAACCGCTCCACGGTCAACGTGGACGAAGTGGACCTGATGAAGTGGTGAGATAGATGGAGCTAGCGAAGCTCGCCTGGCTGATCCCGGCCTTCAGCTTCATCGCTTTCCTCCTTATCGTCGTCTTCGGGAGGTTCCTCCCGGGCAGGGGCGCCTTCCTGTCCATCCTGGCCATCGCCGGCGGCTTCGCCGTGTTCTGGGTGGTCCTGGCCGGGTTCCTGGGCGCCGACTGCGCCATGGCCTTCGGGCAGAAGACCTGCGTCTTCAACCGGGAGTGGTTCACAGCAGGCTCGCCGGGCTCGGTGGGCTCGGTGGTCCTCAATTGGGGCATCATCGTGGACCCGCTGGCGGTGGTGATGCTGGGGTTGATCACCCTGGTGGCCCTGATGATCCAGGTCTACTCCCTCGGGTACATGAAGGGCGACCCCCGTTTCGGATGGTACTTCGCCGTCCACGCGCTGTTCATCGCGTCGATGCTCAGCCTGGTGCTGGCGGACAACTTCCTGCTGCTGTACGTGGTCTGGGAGCTGGTGGGCGTCTGCTCCTACCTGCTCATAGGGTTCTGGTACGAGCGGAGCTCGGCGGCAGAGGCGGCCAAGAAGGCCTTCGTCACCACCCGCATCGGAGACGTGGGGCTGCTGGTGGGCATCCTGCTCCTGTTCAACGAGGTCGGGACCTTCGACATGTCCGCCACCTTCCAGGCCGTGGCCTCGGGCGCCGTGGGAGAGGGCACCCTCACCATTGCGGCCATACTGCTGTTCCTCGGGGCGATGGGCAAGTCCGCCCAGTTCCCACTGCACGTGTGGCTGCCGGACGCCATGGAGGGCCCCTCGCCGGTAAGCGCGCTGATCCACGCCGCGACCATGGTGGCGGCTGGGGTATACCTGGTGGCCCGGGCCTTCCCCATCTTCGAGGCGGCCCCGGACGCCCTGATGGTGGTGGCCGTCATAGGGCTGATCACCGCCCTGATGGGCGCCACCATGGCCTTGGTCCACACCGACCTGAAGCGCATCCTGGCGTACTCGACCATCAGCCACCTGGGGCTGATGATGCTGTCCTTGGGCGCCTTCGGCTACACGGCGGCGATCTTCCACCTGGTCGCCCACGGCTTCGCCAAGGCGATGCTATTCCTTGGGGCCGGGAGCGTGATGCACGGCATGAACGAAGAGACTGACGTGCGGAAGATGGGGGGCCTCAGAAAGGTGATGCCCTTCACGGCCCTGACCTTCACCATCGGCGCCCTGTCCCTGGGTGGAATCCCCGTGCTCTCGGGGTTCTGGAGCAAGGACGAGGTGCTGTTGTCCGTGCTGGACCACAGGGTCTACCTGCTGCCCTTCGCCCTGATCGTCGCCTTCCTCAGCGCCGCCTACATGGCGCGGGCGCTCTACGTGGTGTTCTACGGAGAGCTGAAGCCCGAGAACGCGGGCGTCCACGAGTCCCCAATGGTGATGACAGGCCCCATGTTGCTGCTGGCGGTGCCGGCGGTCCTGTTCGGATTCCTGTCCATACAGGCGACCGGCGACGGCGGCATCGGCACCTTCCTGTTCTTCGACAAGGCGCACGGCTTCGCGCCCAATCCGGGCCTCCTGGTAGGCTCCGCGGTCCTGGCGGTGGCCGCCTTCGCCCTGTGCTGGCGGGTATACATGAGCCGCCGGGTGGACCTGGATGCGTGGAGGGCCCGGTTCGCGTGGCCGATCCGGGTGTGGGAGAGCAAGTACTACCTGGACGACCTGTACCAGTGGGGCATCGACAGGCTGGTGCTGGTCTTCGCCTCGTTCATCGCCCTCTTCGACAGGGTGGTGGTGAACGACGTGGGAGTCAACGGACCGGGCAATGCTGTCCGGCGCACCGGGTTCATCCTCCGGTATCACGTCAGCGGGCGGGTGTACAGCTACGCGCTCGGCATGGCCGTCGGCGCCGTCGCCGTTGCCGTCCTCTGGTGGGCGCTGGCAAGCCGATGACCGGCAGATTGGCTTTCCCCCTGGTCCGTTTTTGCCCGCTTCGCGGAGGGGGTGGGCCGGCATGATTCTCTTCGTGACCATACTGCTGCCCTTCTGTGCCGGGCTTCTGCTGGCGCTGTTCCCCCGTGACCGGCACAGGGAGATACGGGTGTTCTCCACCCTCATCGGCGCGGCCCTGGCGGTGCTGAGCGCGGTCATCTTCTCCATGTACGACTACGAAGAGGGGGGCTACCAGTTCACCGATTCCTTCGAGTGGCTGGACGCACCCCTGAACATCTCCCTCAGCCTGGGGCTGGACGGCATATCGGCGCCCATGGTCCTGCTCACGGGAATCGTGGTGCTGGCGGCCACCATGGTCTCCTGGAACATCCAGCACAGGCCCCGGGACTTCTTCGTGCTGATGATGATGCTGGTGGCGGGGGTGTACGGCGTCTTCGTAGTCCGGGACCTGTTCTTCCTGTTCTTCTTCTACGAGCTGGCGGTGCTGCCCATGTACCTCCTCATCGGAGTGTGGGGCAGCAGCAGCGACTTCGGCACCTTCCTCCGGCCCAAGGAGTACGGGGCGCTGAAGCTCGTGCTCTTCCTGGTGGCCGGCAGCGTACTGGTGTGGACGGCGATCCTGGGCGTCTACTGGGCTGCCGCCCAAGCCGGCACCCCAACGTTCCTGATAGAGTCGGTGGCGGGGGAAGGGGCCGACCTCCAGGATGTGGACTTCAACGAAGGCTTCAAGCACTTCCAGACCCTGTTCTTCCCCCTGTTCATGGTGGGGTTCGGGGTGCTGGCGGGGCTGTGGCCCTTCCATACCTGGTCCCCCGACGGGCACGTGGCGGCGCCCACCGCGGTGAGCATGGTGCACGCCGGGGTGCTGATGAAGCTGGGCGCCTACGGCATCATCCGCGTGGGGATGGTGCTCCTGCCCGAGGGGGCCGAGACGTGGATGCCTGTGCTCATAGGGCTGGGAACGGTCAACGTGTTGTACGGCGCCGTGTCGGCCCTGGCCCAGCGAGACCTGAAGTACGTCGTCGGATACTCCAGCGTCAGCCACATGGGATACGTGCTCATCGGTATCGCCACCCTGGACCGCCTGGGGGTGGGCGGCGCGGTGCTCCAGATGTTCTCCCACGGGATCATGACGGCCCTCTTCTTCGCCCTGGTCGGGGTGATATACGACCGGGCCCACGTGCGGGACATAGGCGTGCTGGGGGGGCTCTCCAAGCGCATGGGAGTGACGGCGGCCTTCTTCGCCGTGGCGGGCCTGGCCTCCCTGGGCCTGCCGGGACTCAGCGGCTTCGTGGCCGAGTTCCTGGTGTTCGTGGGGACCTTCAGGACCTACCTGCCCCTGGCGGTGCTGGCGGTGATCGGAGCGGCCATAACCGCCGTGTACATACTGCGCCTCCTGGCCAGCACCTTCTTCGGGCCCATGGACCCGCGGTGGGAGCACCTGGGGGACGCCAGCCGGCTGGAGATGGGCGCCGCCGGAATGCTGGTGGTGACGCTGGTCTTCGTGGGCGTCTGGCCCCTGCCCTTCATGGACGTGATCAACAGCGGAGTCGCCGACCTGCTCGTGAGGTTCCCGGCATGATGCACCCAGGGCACCCTCACCCCGGCCCTCTCCCATGGGGAGAGGGGAGGCCTGGCGGAGGATTGGGCTGACTTCATGCCGATGACCGAGTCGCTGACCGCAGACCTGCACCTACTGCTGCCGGAGTTCGTCCTGGCGGGCCTCGCCATGGTGGTGCTCGCGGTGGACCTGGTGTTGCCGGCCTCCCGAAAGTTCCTTCTGGGCTGGCTGAGCGTGGCCGGCCTGGGAGGGCTGATCGCCCTGTCCCTGGCCCTACTGTGGGGCGAGGACCAGGCCATGTACGGCGGGCTGGTGCAGGTGGACGCCTACTCCCTGTTCTTCAAGTGCTTCTTCATGACCATGGGCATCTTCATCATCCTGAGCTCCATGGACTACATCGAGAAGTACCTGACACATCCGGGGGAGTACTACGGCCTCATCCTCTTCTCGGTGCTGGCCATGAGCGTGATGGCCGCCTCCCGGGAGCTTCTCACCGCCTACATCGCCCTGGAGCTGATGAGCTTCTGCTTCTATGTCCTCGTCTCCTACGCCAGGAGCAACGCCAAGTCCAACGAGGCCGGGATCAAGTACGTCCTCATCGGGGCCTTCTCCTCGGCGATACTGCTGTTCGGCGTCAGCCTGGTGTACAGCAGCATCGGCGAGACCCGGTACGACGGGATCCACGAGGTGCTGGCGGCGGGCGGCGACTTCAGCCCGGCCCTGTGGGTGGGGATAGCCCTGATCCTGGTGGGGCTGGGTTTCAAGATGGCGGCCGTGCCCTTCCACATGTGGGCCCCGGACGTGTACGAGGGCGCGCCCCTGCCCGTGACGGCCTACCTGGCGGTGGGCTCCAAGGCAGCCGCCTTCGCCCTGGTCCTGAGGCTGTTCGCCGAGGGGTTCCTGCCGACGGTGGACGACTGGCAGATAATCGTTGCGGTGCTGGCTGCGGTGACCATGACCGTGGGCAACCTGGTGGCCATCGCCCAACGGAACATCAAGAGGCTGCTGGCCTACTCCAGCGTGGGCCAGGTGGGTTTCCTGCTCCTGGGAATCGCCGCGCTGCCCAACCTGGATGCTCCGGGGCCCGTATCGGCGCTGGCTTCCAACGGGATCATGCTCCACCTGGTGGGCTACGCGGCCACGAACATGGTGGTGTTCGTGGGCGTGATCGCCTTCTTCAACCTCACGGGCAAGGAGGAGATCGCGGATTTCGCGGGCCTGGCGGACCGGCACCCCTTCCTGGCCGCGTCCATAGCGGTGGGGCTGTTCTCCCTGGCCGGCCTGCCCTTCTTCGCAGGGTTCACGACCAAGTTCTACCTGTTCACCGCCGCGGCCAACGAGGGGTTGCTGTGGCTGGCGTCCCTGGCCATTCTCAACAGCCTCATATCCCTGTACTACTACCTGGTGGTCATAAGGCACATGTACATGCAGCCGGCGCCGGAGGAGGCCCGGGCCGCGGGCGGCGACGCCGACTCGGGAGTGGAGGCGTCTGCCGCCGTCCGGCTGTCGCCCACCCCCCTGATCCTGGGGGTGCTGGCGGTACTGGTGCTGGGCACCTTCTTCGTCGGCGTGTACCCCTTCCCCATAGTGGAGGCCCTGGACGCCGCCACGGCGTCTATCTTGCCGGTCAACTAGTGCCCTGTCCCCCGAAGTTCGTCGTACCCTCAGGCCGCTCCCAGGGTTATTGAGCCCACCCGGTGATCGAGTCAACCCGGGCCCCGCGCTCCGCGCGGGCAAGGAACCCCCACCCACCGGTGGACCGGCACTTGCATGCTTGCCGCAGGCAGGGTGAAGAACGGGCTTACTCGACGAACCTGTGAGACGGCACATTAGGGCCGGCCCCCGCCAGACGGCCCACGGCCGGGCCCGGTCCGCCACCGCAAAGGCGATATCTGCTATAATGCCTGTGTTTCGTCCGGCCTTGGAGGTCCCTTCCGTGATCATATCTGTCATAGGCGGCAACGAGCCTCCCCCGGAGGCGATACGCAAGGCCGAGGAGGTAGGCCGCGAGCTGGCCAGGCGCGGGATCATGGTGGCGTGCGGCGGCATGGCTGGGGTCATGGAGGCGGTCTGCCGGGGCGCGAAGGAGGGGGGAGGGACGACCATCGGAATCCTGCCCGGCCGGGACGGCGGCCAGGCCAACCGGTGGGTGGACATCCCCATATGCACCGACATGGGCTACGCCCGAAACGCCATCGTCGCCTACACGGGCCAGGCGGTCATAGCCATCGACGGCTCCTACGGAACGGTCTCGGAGATGTGCTACGCCCTGAGGGCCGACATCCCGGTCATAGGCCTGGACACGTGGACCCTGTTCAGGAACGGTGAGGCGGACGACAAGATGATAGTGGCCCTGGACCCGGTGGACGCCGTGAACAAGGCCGTTGCCGCAGCGGACCAGCGGCTCAAGACCGTGCCGGCCCAACCGCGCATGACCACGGGATAGCCGCGCAAACGAAGTGTACCCGCCCACCGCCGCCCCGGCCGACGCCGCGGACGGCATGGGATCGGGTCCAGTAGCCAGGGAAACGAGAGCAGTGCCTAACATACAGTCAGTCCACGCCCAGGAGGTCCTCGACTCCCGGGGGAACCCGACCCTAGACGTAGAGGTGCGCCTGTCCGACGGCGCCAGGGGGAGCGCCATGGTGCCCTCGGGAGCCAGCACCGGCTCCCACGAGGCGGTGGAGCTCCAGGACGGAGACCCCGCCCGCTACCACGGCCGGGGAATGCTGCGGGCCATATCCCGTGTCCACGAGGTGATCTGTCCGGCCCTGAGGGGCGTGTCCCCCTTCGACCAGGCCCAGGTGGACGGGATGCTGAGGGACCTTGACGGCACACCCAACAAGTCCCGCCTGGGAGCCAACTCCATCCTGGGCACGTCCATGGCAACGGCCCGGGCGGCGGCGGCGTCCCTCGGGGCGCCCCTGTATCGCTACCTGTCCCAGGGCTCGGCCAACCTGCTGCCCGTCCCCATGTTCAACGTCCTGAACGGAGGCCGCCACGCCCGGGGCTCCACGGACTTCCAGGAGTTCATGGTGGTGCCAATGTCCGCTTCGACCTTCGCCGAGGCGCTGCGGGCCGGCGCCGAGATACACAACGCGCTGCTGCACCTGATCGAGAACAGGTACATGTATACCGGGGTGGGCGACGAGGGCGGTTTCGCGCCGTCCCTGCCATCCAATGCCCACGCGGTGGAGATCCTGCTGCAGGCGATCCAGACGGCGGGGTACGAGCCCGGGCGGGACTGCGGCATCGCGCTGGACGCGGCTGCCACCGAGCTCCACCGGCAGGGGACCTACCACCTGGCCCGGGAGGGGATATGGCTCACCTCCGAAGAGATGGTGGACTACTACGTCGACTGGGTGGAGCAATACCCCATCGTCAGCATCGAGGACGGGCTGTCGGAGGACGACTGGAACGGCTGGGAGCTGCTGCACCGCCGGCTGGGCGGCAAGGTCCAGCTCGTCGGCGACGACCTGTACACGACCAACGTGGACCGTATCGCCCGGGGCATCCAGACGCATACCAGCAACTCGGTCCTCATAAAACCCAACCAGATCGGGACCCTGAGCGAGACCCTGGAGGCCATCAGGCTGACGAAGCGAGCCGGGTGGAGCACCGTGATGAGCCACCGATCGGGCGAGACCGAGGACACCACCATCTCCGACCTGTCGGTGGCCTGGGAGACGGGGCAGATCAAGTCGGGAGCGCCATGCCGGTCCGAGCGGCTGGCCAAGTACAACCGGCTGCTGAAGATCGAGCATGAGATAGGGGCGGATGCCCGGTACGCGGGCCGCGCCGCCCTACGCCACGCGGCGGCGTAGCGCGCAGGCCTTAACGCGGCAACCGGGGACCTTCCAAGGGCAATGGAACGACGGTCGTGAAGACGTTGACGGTGAAAGAGATCACGGATGCCTTCAAGCCCGTCTTGGAAGCCGGGGGCGCACGCTGGGCCGTGCTCTTTGGCTCCTATGCCCGGGGTGACGCCGACGAGCACAGCGACGTAGACGTGGTCATCATCAAGGAAACCGCGCGCCCCTTCCTCGACCGGTACGAGGAGTTCCAAGGGCTGGCGTGGCTGCTGGAGAAGGGCATGGACGTTCTTGTCTACACGCCCGGCGAGCTCGCGGCCATGAGGGACCGGGGGAACCCATTCATAGCCAAGGTGATGGAAGACGGGGTGGTCATATATGAAGCCTGACCCCCTGACCGAGGCGGGCCGCTGGCTGGCCCAGGCCCAGGATGACTTGGCCTTCGCCAGGTACGCCCTCGATGGCGGGTTCTACGCCCAGGCTTGCTTCATAGCCCAGCAAGCCTCGGTGAAGGCGGTGAAGGCGGTGGCGTACCTGGGAGGGGCACGCTACGTGACGGGCCACTCGATAACGGAGCTACTGAAAGGACAGATGGAACGCTACCCCCAGCTCGCCCACCACGTCGAAGCAGCCGCCAGGCTGGACCTCTACTACGTTTCCCCCCGGTACCCCAACGCCCACCCGGGGGCGGAGATAGCCCCGTTCCAGGCGTTTACACAAGACCAAGGGACGGAGGCGGTGGGCTGGGCGGATGGTATCATATCGGACGTGGCAGCCATCGTAAAATCGTGATTGGGAGGTGACCCGTGGCGACCCGAATAGGTGTCAACGGCTTTGGCAGGATCGGCAGGCAGGTGACCCGGGCCATCGGTGAGAGATACTCCGGCAAGCTGGAGGTCGCCGCGATAAACGACCTGGCCAACGCCGAGACCAACGCCCACCTGTTCAAGTACGACTCGACCTACGGCGTCTATCCCGGCAGCGTCGAGGCCAGGAACGGAAGCCTGGTGATCGACGGCCGGGAGATAAGGGTGTTTTCCGAACGGGACCCCGCCAACATACCCTGGGGCGAGATGGGCGTGGACGTGGTGGTCGAGTCGACGGGCATCTTCACCGACGCGGAGAGGGCCGGGGCCCACCTGCGGGGAGGCGCCAGCAAGGTCATCATATCCGCCCCCGCCAAGGGTGAGGACCTGACCATCGTTCTGGGCGTCAACGACGAGAAGTACGACCCGGGGCAGCACAAGATCGTCTCCAACGCCTCCTGCACCACCAACTGCTTCGCCCCCATGGTCAAGGTGCTGAACGACGCCTTCGGCATACAGCACGGCCTGATGACCACGGTGCACTCCTACACCAACGACCAGAAGATCCTGGACCAGGTGCACTCGGACCTGAGACGGGCCCGGGCGGCGGCGGCCAACATCATCCCGACCAGCACCGGAGCGGCCCGGGCCGTGGGCCTGGTGGTGCCTGAGCTGAACGGGAAGCTCCACGGCATCGCCCTGCGGGTCCCCACCGTCACCGTCTCCGTGACCGACTTCGTCGCCACCGTGTCGCGAAAGGTCACCCAGGACGACGTCAACGACGCCTTCAGGAGCGCGGCCTCGGGACCGCTGAAGGGGATACTCCAGTACACGGAAGAGCCCCTGGTCAGCTCGGACTTCCGGGGCAACCCCCATAGCTGCATACTGGACGCCCCCTCGACCATGGTGATGGACGACGACATGGTGAAGGTGCTGGGCTGGTACGACAACGAGTGGGGCTACTCGTGCCGCACCGCCGACCTGTGCAGCTTCATGGTGGACAGGGGCCTGTAGCCAGCAGCGTCCAGTGCCCCTCCCAGGTTATTGGGCCCACCTTCGCCTAAGCAAGGGGCGGGGTCCCGCGCTCCGCGCGGGCAATGACCCCGCACGCACTGGTGGACCGGCACCGGCAGGAAGCGGCCGGACTCATTCGGCGAACCCGTGAGACGGCACGCTAGGAGAGCTGCGAGTACCTGAAGCAGCCCACCTGATGGTCGTTGACCATGCCGGCGGCCTGCATGAAGGCGTAGCATATCGTCGGGCCCACGAACCTGAATCCACGCTTCAGCAGGTCCCTGCTCATGGCCTGGGACTCGGGGGTCCTGGCCGGGACGTCCCGCAGCCTAGTCCAGGCGTTGACCCGGGGAGCGCCCCCGACGAAGGACCACGCGTAGGCGTCGAAGCTGCCGTGGGACCGCTGGACCTCCAGGAACGCCCGGGCGTTGGAGACGGAGGCCGCCACCTTCAGCCGGTTGCGCACGATTCCAGGGTCCGCCAGCAGCGCCGCGGTCCTGGCATCGTCGTAGCCGGCTACGGCGGCCGGGTCGAAGTTGTCGTAGGCCAGCCGGTACGACTCACGCTTTCCGAGTATGGTGCTCCAGCTCAGACCGGCCTGGGCCCCCTCCAGAATCAGCAGCTCGAACAGGGCCCTGTCATCGTGGCAGGGGACGCCCCACTCGGTGTCGTGGTAGTCGATGCTCAGGGGGTCGGGTCCGGCCCACTCACAGCGTTCCAGGGTGCACCTCCGGGGCCGCGCGCCGGCCCGCCGGGTCAGGGAACGGGGCCCGGGGCGAAGGCGGGCATCACCTCGGCGGCGAACCGGCTGATCTGGTCGGCGATCTGGGACCTGGTCATCCCCATGGGGGTCGCCACCAGCACCTGGTCGAGGCCGGGGTACCTGGCCTCGATCTCCTTGATGTGGGCAATGGCGTCCTCCGAGGTGCCGCAGAACCAGGCCCTGGTCTTCAGCACCTGGTCGAAGTCCGTGCCCGCGGCGATGTGGGTCGCCGCGCCCGCGGGCCCGACGGCCTTCATCTGGTCTTCGTTGTAGCGCAGCATCCCCAGGGGGGCGGCGAACTTGACGTGCTCCTCGAAGAGGGGGCGCATCGCCCGCTTCGCAGCATCGAAGCTGTCCTCCAGCCACATCCACAGCCCCAGGGCCAGGCCCTCGCCCAGCTCCAGGTCCCGGCCGTGGCGGGCGTTGGCCGCCTGGTACTCCCGCACCATGGCGTCCACGTGGTCCATGGCGGTGCCCAGTATGATCCCCTTCATGCCGTGCCTGGCCATGAAGTCCATGCCCCTGGCGCTGCCGCTGACGATGGGCTGCCACGTCTCCACGGGGAGGTTGCGGGGGCGGGGCACCAGGGTTATCTCCTCCAGGTCGTACCCCCGGTAGGGGACCCTGGGCGGGATGGTGTAGTGCTTCCCATGGTGGGAGAAGGATGCCTGATTGAAGGCCTTGAGGACGACCTCCACCTGCTCCTCGAACAGCTCGCGGTTGGCGTCGGCGTCCAGCATGGGGGCGCCGAAGGTCTCCACCTCGCGGGTGTGGTAGCCGCGGCCCACGCCGAAGACGACGCGGCCGTTGGTCAGGATGTCGGCCGTGGCGAAGTCCTCGGCCAGGCGCAGGGGGTGCCACATGGGCAGGATGTTGAAGGCGCAGCCGAACTTCAGCCTGCTGGTGCGCTGGGCGAGCCACAGGCCCAGCATCAGCAGGTTGGGCACGCACTCGTACCCCTCCCGCTGGAAGTGGTGCTCGGCCATCCACAGGGTGTCGTAGCCCAGGCCCTCCATGAGCTGGGCTGTCTCCAGGGTCATGTCGAAGGCCTCGACGAGACGCTCGTTGGGGTACCACCGGTCGTTGGCGGGGACGCCGTCGAAGCCGATGCCGTCCCCCTGGAGCACCTGGCCCATGGTCATGACGGAGAAGGAGCTGATCATGGCGCTACCCCAGGGTCTCGCTGATCTGGATGAGGGGCTTGACGTTGGTGTAGTTGGGGATGTCCCCCATCAGGTCGTGGCCCTCGGCCATGAAGGCCTGGTGGACCTCCTCCACCGTGTCGAAGTACAGGTAGCACATGTAGCCATACTGGGGCGGCTTGCTGGGGTCCGGGGCCGAGACGCCCTTGCAAACCTCGTCCCGGCGGAGACCCCGGGGGGTCAGCCGCTCCCTCACCAGGGGCATGTGCTTCTCCATGTAGTACTTCTCGTCGAAGGAGCCGTCGTCCTGCTGGGCATAGAGAATGGAGACCTGTATCATCACTCACTCCTGCGGGTCCGATTTATGGTCTGCCGGGAGCCGGGCCCCGGCGCGGGGGTGGCAGGCTCGCTAGTTGGGCACCCAGATCACCGAGGAAATCTCGCTGAACTCCCGCCACAGCTTGGTCCACGACTCGCCGCCGTCGTCGCTGCGGTACAGGTAGCCGTACCGGCTGCCGGCGAACATCACGTCGGCGTCGTAGGGCTGGGCGTTGACCACCCACATGGCGGCGTTGGGCTCCACCGGCAACGTCAGGCTGCTCCAGGTTCTGCCCGTGTCGGTGGACCGCATGACGGTGCCGATCTGCCCAGGGGTGGTGTCGCCGATGGTCACGAACACGGTGTTGGCCTCGCCGGGCTTCACCAAGACGCCCCGGGGGTAGCCCCAGGGGAAGGAATCCCGGACTCCCACGGACCGCCAGGTGACACCGTCGTCGACGGTCGTGTAGATGTCGTCGTTGACCACCACGATGACGGTCTTGGGGGGGCCAGCGGTCACCGTCACGTTGTGCACGTCCCGGTTGGGGATGCCGCCGTTGACGGACCGCCAGCTCTCGCCCGAGTCGGTGCTGAGCCGCAGCCCGTCCACCTCCAGGCCGACCCAGACCCGGTTGGCCGCCGTGGGGTCTATGGCGATGGCGGTCACCCGGGGTGTCCCAACGTTGATGCACTCGGCGGCTACCTCCACGGGCCTCTGCTCCCAGGTGCGGCCGCCGTCGGTGGACCGGAAGACCCCCGCGGGCGTGGGCGTGCCGGTACCGGCGTACATGACGCCCGGGGCATCGGGGTCGATGGCCAGGGCCCAGACGTGCTGGCCTCGGAGGGCGCCGTCCAGAAGCCTCCAGGTGCCGCCCGCATCCTCGCTGACGTACAGGCCGGCATCGCTACCGGCAAACACCGTCTCGGGATGGCTGGGGTGGTTCACGACGGCGCGTACGAGGGCGTCGGAGTGCATCCCCTGGTCGACGCCTATGCGCCTCCAGGACTCTCCGCCGTCCGCGCTGCGCATCACCCCCTGGCCTACGGTCCCCACCAGTATGGACATATCTGTGGCCATTGCTACCCCTCCTTGGAACGGGTTGCCCGGGGGAAACGGGTTGCCCTGGGAAAACGGGTTGCCGGGCGTGACGCGACCATTGTATCCGAGCCCGGAGGGGCCTTCAAGCCTCGGGCTGCCGCCAGCGGCGCCGGAGGCTCTCCACGTACACGCGGCCGTAGTCGCCGTACCGGCCGCCCGTACCGTCCTCGGAGAGGCGCTCGGCCCACATGTACTCGACGTCGGCCCACACTATCGGGTATGGGGCCTCTTCGAAGAAGGCGGCCACGGCGTCCTCGGCGCTGGACGCCTGGACGTACCCCATCATCTGGAAGTTGTCGTAGCTGTTGCCCTGGTCCGAGAAGAACCTGCCCTTCATGGATGAGAGGACGATGTAGGAGGCCATGGGCTTATCCTAGTCCGCGATCAGCTTACTTCGTGGCCGGCATTCAAACGACCCTGCGTCGTGGGCTTCCCGCAAGCACTCTAGTCGCGCTATGAGGGCATTCGTGGCTGATGAAAGGTCGCACTCCCAGACGATGAACTTTTCCCAGCCTAGCGCCTCGAGATTGCGGTAGTTCAACTGATCGCGCTTCATGGTCCGGCCGATCTTCGATGTCCAATACTCTACGTTGGTTGCCGGCATTCTAGACCGTTTGCAACCATGCCAATGCCAGAAGCACCCGTGAACAAACACGGCCATGCGATATCGCGGAAGCAGCATATCTGGGTTGCCGGGGACGTCCTTTCGATACAACCTGAACCGAAACCCGGCTCGATGTATCGCACGGCGTACGCGCAACTCGCATGAAGTGTTCTTGCTCTTGACCCGCGCCATGATATGGCTGCGCCTGGATCGACTAACGTTGTCAGCCATAGTTGGCCTCAGTAATCGATCTAATCGGAATCGGCTAATTCTTCCAAGCGTCTGGCAGCCAGATGTTTCAACCGTTTCGCTTGCGTCAGCAGCGTGTTCCTTAGTCCAGGCCTTACCTGTCGTTCACTGATTACTTGCGCCAGTTTAGCGATGGTTGTGGCTCTCCTGGCAACTCTAATGTCAGGGTGCTTGCGCCGCTCGAAGATCGGGGACGGGACTATTCTTGCCCTCATTGAGGGCGGCAAATCAATGGTCGGCACGGAGGGTACAGGACCCTCGTTTAACACGGCTGAAAACGTGGACTTCTGTAGCACCAGTTGATACACGGTATACTCTGCAGCTTTTAGTTCCTCCTTCGGAGGCGGCGGTGATTTCAAATGCCAAAAAGGCCACATTTCTATCTCGGCGACCTCGAATGGGTCTAAGACGTTCATCGCAACTGCGTCGGTACGTTGATTTGTGAGATGTCTTTTGATTCTCGACCTGAGTTTTTCCCAGGTTTGACCCACGTAAATGGGTTCCCCATCATAATCGTAGAACGCATAGACCCCAACTCGACAGTCTCCGACTCGCATCTCGGTATGGTCACGCGAATTCAGCACGGTGTCCAACTGCTTCCGAATGGCGACGACTTCCTCGGGAGGCTCGAAGTTTACGTTTGGTTGAGACATGAGGCCTTTTGCTTGATAGCCGTGACTGAAGCTGCACCATTACGGTCTGCGAGGAGCGGGCGTAGAGCGCTTTTCGCCAGCCAGGAGATAACCGGTACGCAAACTGCGTCCCCCAGCGCAAATCTTCCCTGGTTCTCTGTGATATCGGCAAGGTCAACGTCAGGAGCGCCTTGGAGTCGACAATACTCCCGGGCAGTCATCCAACGAACCCGAACTTCGTCTCGCCCTGCCTCCACCAACGCTTGTCGGCTGGACCCCCCCTTTCCTGTTCTTAGACAACCGCTAATCTGGTCATCTCGTATTTCCCAAACAGCCCTTCCACGCCGGGTTCTACGGTAAGCCGTAGCCCATCTAGTGCTGGGTGACGATTTTAGTGTCGCCAACCGCGCGGATTGGATATAGGACAGCGAATCGACAAACTGTTGTAGGCGTTCTCCAGTCCACCATATGGAGTGGTTCGGATCAAATCTGTCGACGATATCCGCGAGTGTTTCGGAACAATATGGCAGAGGCGGCAACTCGATAGCCTGAAGGGCCAGTTCCCGGTTCCGTTCCCAGAACCGCAGTACCCAAGGCGGCCGGATATCCGACGTGAACAGAAGCCGGGATTCAACGGGGCTTCCACGCCACGCAACGATGAATATCCTTGGCCGACTCTGAGGCACGAATCGAGCGGCATCCAATACGACAATGTCGCACACATAGCCGAGACTGTTTAAGGTCACTACGGTGGCACGGAGGTCATTACCCTCGTTCGACGTCGCGAATCCCAGGACGTTCTCAAGGACTATGACTTGCGGTTTCCGACGGCTCATCTCTTCAACAATACGTAGGAACTCGTGCACTAGGCTCGAATACTTGCCTCGTAGTCCCGCACGTGCGCCAGCGACTGAGACATCAGTACACGGGAAGGAAGCCACAGCCAATTCTATATCGGGGACATCCCTCCCCGTCAGTTCCCTGATATCTGCCAAGACAAAGTCTGTCGAATCAACGTTCGCCTGGTAGACACGCATCTTTGTTTCATCTATATCGTTCGCGAAGACGACGTTGAACCCTTCTGCTTCTAAGCCTTTGCGCACTAGTCCGATTCCAGCGAAGAATTCGGCGACTCTTGGCTGTTGCGTTTGGACTTGCGTGGTAACGCCCATCAATCCCAACGTAATCAGTCCCCTCCCAGATATCCTACTCAACCCCATTTCTTAGCATATCCCCATGCACGATTCAACGAGGGGATGTCACTACTACACCCGCTACGCTACCTAACGACCTCGGCCATTACCCTGTCGCCCCTGCGGTTATGCCAACGCCTGTGAAAGCGGGCATGACCTCTTTGGCGAACCGCTCCATCTGCTCTAGGATTACCTCCTGGGGAGTGCCCACCGGCTGCTGCAGGGTGACGCGTTCCAGCCCCGGATACCTGGCCTCCACCGACTTCAGGGCCTCGATGATCCTCTCCGGCGGGCCGCAGAGGAACCCGCCGGCCTTCACCGCGTCCTCGATCCTGGGCAGGTCCGCGTGGAGGGCCCTGCGGCGGTCGCTCATAGCATCCACCTGCTCGTCGGTGAGGGTCCGGATGAGCCGCAGGGGGCCGAACATCTTCAGGTTCTCCTCGTACAGCTTCCCGGCCTCGGCCATGCCCTTCTCCACCGTGTCGGCGATGTAGAAGGAGAAGCCGATGCTCAGCCCCTCCCCGGGCTCGGTCTCCCGGCCCACCCGTGCGAGGGCGTCGCGGTAGGCCAACACGACCCGCTCCATGGCGCCGCCCTCTGCGACCCCGCCGCCGATGATGCCTTTGATGCCATGCCTGGCCATGAAGTCCAGGCCCCGGGGCGTGGCGCTCTGGATGGGCTGCCAGCACTCCACGGGCAGGTTGACCGGCCTGGGCACCAGGGTGATCTCCTCCAGCTCGTAGCCCCGGTAGGGGACCCTGGGAGGGATGGTGTAGTACTTGCCGTGGTGGGAGAAGGACGCCTCGTGGAAGGACTTGAGGATGACCTCCACCTGCTCCTCGAACAGGTCCCGGTTGGCCTCCTGGTCCAGCAGCGGCGCGCCAAACACCTCCACCTCCCTGGTGTGGTAGCCGCGGCCGACGCCGAAGACCACCCGCCCGCCGGTAAGGATGTCGGCGGTGGCGAAGTCCTCGGCCAGGCGCAGAGGGTGCCACATGGGGGCGATGTTGAAGGCGCAGCCGAGCCTGATCCTCGGGGTCACGTGGGCCAGGTGAACGGCCAGCAGGGGGATGTTGGGGATGCACTCGTACCCCTCCCGCTGGAAGTGGTGCTCGGCCATCCACAAGGTGTCGTAGCCCCAGCGGTCGAGCTGGACGGCAATGGCGTCGGTCTTGTCGAAGACCGTGGCCAGGTGCTCGTCGGAGTACCACCGGTCGTTCACCGGGATTCCGGCGTAGCCCACGTCCTCCATGTCCACGTGGCCCGCGAACATGCCATCGAACTTGGTTATCATTTCCTCGCCTCCGGCTTTGTGGTAGGCCTCGCCATCCGGTTGCGCCGCCGGTCAGCCAGCCCGTCCCGCGATGGTCAGGACCGGGGGACCTTCAGCAGGCCCGTCAGATCCGAGATGGACGCCATCGACTCCAGCCCCTTCACGGCCCCGGCGATGGACTCGGCGTGGTCGCGGCTGATGACCTGGGTCGTGGTGTCCATGAACTTGGCGAGCACCCCGTCCCATTCGGTATACCTGTCGGTGTCGTCGACCCGGGTCCTGAAGCTGCGCCCATCCCTGGTGGAGAGGATGACCTTGCTGATGCGGGCGTGGGTGTCCCTGTAGACCTGCTCCGACTCCTCGTCGAAGCCCAGGCTCACCCGGCGCTCCATGTCCCTGAACCCGTCGCCGCCAGCCAGCTCCTCGGAGTACCAGCCCGGCCCCTTCGTGCCCGCGAGCACGGCGGCGGCCACCTGGTAGGGCATGCTGAACTCCCGGTCCACCAGCCTGGTGGGGGCCTGGTCCTCGAACCCTATTCCCCCGGCCCGGTTGGTCACCACGTGGACGGCCTCGATGTCCTCGGGGGCCAGGCGCTGGTCCCTGACCAGGTCCGTGACCCCGGCCATGGCCGTGTGGGTCACGGCGCATCCAGGGAAGGACTTGGTAGCGAACCTGAGGACGTGGAACCTCTCGCCCAGGCCCGCCGTGACCTCCTCGTCCCTGAAGATGTCCATCCCCAGCATGCGCCACAGGCCGTGGTCCCCGTCGAGGATGTTGTTCTCCTGCAGCATCTGCAGGCCCTTCTCCGCCGACACGGCGGCGAAGACTCCCACCATGGTCATCCAGGCCCATCCTTGCTTGATGTCCTTGCGGGGAGTCAGCCCCTCGTCGCCTATCCACTTGTAACCCGCGGGCACGGGAGTGTACATGCCGGCCATCCCCAGGGTGGACAGGAACCGGTCGCGGTCCTGCCCGAGGGCCCTGGCCGCCGCGCCCGCCGAGGCGAACACCGACAGGCTGGACCCGGCGACCTTCGCCTCCTGCTCGGGCGTCTGGTCCATGGACGCGACGATACGGGCGGCGCACTCGTAGCCCGCGACCACGCTGACGATGAGCTCCCTGCCCGAGATGCCCCGGCCCTCTCCCGTCGCCAGCGCGCCGGGCACGGCCATGGGCCCCATCCACGCCAGGTTCGTGCCGCCCGGGGAGGCGAAGGAGTCGCAGTAGTCCAGCATGGTGGACAGGGCCCCGTTGGCATAGGCCGCCATGGGCGGAGCGACCTTGGCGCCGTCGCCTATCAGGGTCGCCTGGGGGCTCCCTCCGCCCAGCTCCTTGGACATCTCCAGGAAGGGGTTAGCCAGGGCCAGGGGATACCCCCCGATGCAGTTGCCGATAGCATCGAGGATGAGCAGCCGGCCCTTCTCGGCCACCAGGGGTGGGAGGTCTTCGTATCTGAGGGCCGACAGATAGCCGGCCAGGGTACGTGTCGAGGACATGGCGTCTCCTCCTTTTAGGTAGCTTGGGCGGTGATGGGTCCCCTATCCCCCGGTCCCCGAGGGAGCGTCGGGCCGTCAACAGCCGGTCTGGCCCGCGTTTCCGCAGCACCAGCTACGGCGGCAGGCCTTGATCCAGGTGTTCCGGACCAGGAACCTCAGCTTTCTCCCCAACGGCGCGGCGTCCACGATGTTTGCGAGAAAGCCGAGGACCCTGGACACGCGACTCCTATATCGACGGCCGGTGGGCGTACCAGCGGGTCCGCTGCTCGTAGGCGTAGGCCACGCGGAAGAGGGTGGCCTCGTCGAAGGGACGGCCGCCTATCTGCAGGCCCACGGGCAGCCCGTCGGCGGCGAACCCGGCGGGGACGGAGATGGCCGGCAGCCCGGTGACGTTGTAGGGCGCCGTGTAGCTGGGTCCCCGGTTGTGGCTCACCGGGTCGTAGCCCTCGAAGGCCGGCGCAGTCCTGGGCATGGTCGGGCTCGCCAGCACGTCGACGTTGCGCAGCACTTCGGCGAACTCCCTCTTCACGACGCTGCGGCACCGCTGGGCCTGAACGTAGTCCGAGGCCTTCAGGAGGCCCCCTATCCGGAAGGACGCCCGCTGGAGCTCGCCGTACTCGTGGGCCCTGGCCTTGAGGTTGGGCTCGTGGTAGGCGAAGGCCTCGCTCAGCATGATCACCATGTTGGCGGAGCGGGCGAAGTCCAGGCTGGGTATGGACACCTCCTCGACGCGGGCCCCCAGCTCCTCCAGCACCTCGAGCTGCTTCTCCACGATGTCCAACACTTCCGAGCTGACGTCGGGGCCGCGGGAGAAGAAGTAGTCCCTGGGCACGCCAACCCTGAGCCCCTCGATCCCGCCGTATATGCCCTCCCGGTAGTCAGGGACGGGAGCGCGGCTGGACGTCGGGTCCTTGGGGTCGTGGCCCACGATGGGCTGGAGCATCAGGGCCGCGTCCTCCACGCGCCTGGTCAGGGGGCCGGCGTGGTCCTCGGACCAGCTCAGGGTCACCACCCCGGCGCGGCTGACGCGGCCGTAGGTGGGCTTGATGCCGACGACGCCGCAGTGGGAGGCCGGGAACCGGATGGATCCCCCGGTGCAGGAGCCCAGGGCGCCCATGCAGAGCCCACCGGCCACCGCCGCTCCCGAGCCGCTGCTGGAGCCGCCGGTTATGTGGCCTGGGTTCCAGGGGTTCCGCGCCGGGGGGAAGGGGGTGGTGAAGTCGGGGCCGCCCAGGGCGAACTCGTGCATGGCCAGCTTGCCCAAGAGCACGGCGCCGGCCTCCCGGTATCTGGCTACCACGGTGCAGTCCTCGTCGGGCACCCGGTCGATGTCCACCCTGGAGCCGGAGGTGGTGCGGACGCCCGCGGTGTCGTACAGGTCCTTGTGGGCGGTGGGAATGCCGTGGAGGGGCCCCCGGTCGCGGCCTTGGAGAAGCTCGGCCTCGGCCTTGCGGGCCTCGGACATGGCCTGATCGGCCATCACCGTGACGAAGGAGTGGAGCGTTCCGTCGACGGCCTCGATGCGCTCCAGGTGGGCCCTGACCAGCTCAACGGGGGACAGCTTGCGGCTGCGCATCAACGCCCCGGCCTCGGTGATGCTCAGGTAGCAGAGATCCTTGGTGGTCGTGGTCATATCGCCCTTGCCCCCCGCTGCCGCTGCCGACGAGGGCATTGCCCTTGCCCCCCGGTTGCCGGTGCCTACGAAGGCATTGTAGGATTGGCCCCCCACCGCGTCAAGTTGGGGGTATCGGCGTGAAGGGATGCTCAGGGAGAGACGCCGTAGACGCCCATCCCCTCCAGCTTGCGAAAGTCCCAGCCGTGGATGCTCTCGGGGACGACCTTGACGACGACCCGGTTCTTGCCCGGCTTGCCGTCCTCCAGGGCGCCCAGGACCAGCGCCTCGTCGACGTAGCCGAAGTATCTCTGCATCGTCCTTCTGCCGATGTCCAGCTGGAGCCCCTCGTCGGTGGACAGCTCGGCCCGGCCGCGGATGGTCACGCCCTGGGCGTTTAGAAGCCCACCCTCCTCCAGGCGGGCGTCGCGGTCGATTATCACCGACGTTTTGGGGTTCCGCTCCAGGTTGCGGACGTGCTGCCTCCGGCGTATTCCCGCCCCCAGCAGGAACCACAGGGCCTCACCGTCCCACACGTACCACAGCGGGGTGGCGTGGGGATACCCGTCGGGCCGGATGGAGGTGAGCCGCGCGGCCAGCTTCTCGGCCAGGAAGGCGTCGATCTCCGCGGCGGTCATGGCCGCCTCGGGGGACCAGGTCAGAGTGGTCATAGGACCTCCTCGGTTCGCAGCGTCGGCCTACCGGCCCGACTGGCGTTACTGATAAACCGCGTTCATCGAGCCGCCGCCGGCGGCCACCACCTCTCCCGTGACGCAGGTGGACTTGGGCGAGGCCAGGAAGCAGACCAGGTACCCTATCTCCCGGGCGTCGACTATGCGCCGGATGGCGATGCCCTCGGCGACGCGCGCCTCCACCTCGTCTACCGTCAGGCCCTGCCGCCGGGCCTGCTCCTCGTACATTGGCCCGCTGCGCTCGGTGCGGGTTGTGCCCGGGTGGACCAGGTTGACGGTGACGCCCGCGGGGCCCAGGAGCTGGGAGAGGGTCTTGGTCAGGTGGACGATGGCGGCGTTCCTCAGGCCGCTGATGGTGCCGCCCTGCCTGGCCGACGTGCCGCCGATGTTTACGATGCGGCCCCAGCCCTGGCGCCGCATGTGGGGCTCCACGGCCTTGGCGCACCGGAAGTAGCCCATCACCTTGGTGTTCACGTCGTCGATGAGGGCCTCCTCGCTGGCCTCGGCCAGGGGCCCGGTGACCAGCCCGCCGGGAAAGGCGGCGTTGTTGACCAGTATGTCGATGCGGCCCAGGGCCCCGTAGGCGGCCTGGACCATGTGCTCCACCGAGGCCCGGTCGCCGGTGTCGGCGGGCACGGCGACGATCCTCCGGCCCGTCTCTTGGGCCAGCTCCGTCGCCGCCTGCTCCAGGGGCTCGGGGCGGCGGGCGCAGATGGCCACGTCCACCCCCTCCCGCGCCAGCTCCAGAGCGACGGCCTTGCCGATGCCGGCGCTGCCTCCCGTGACTATCGCCGTCTTGCCTTCCAGCTCCAGGTCCATGTCTCGCTCCTCTCGGTTCTCTTCAGCACGATTCTAAACGCCGGACTCGGGCGCCGCAACTGGACCGCGGGGTACCGGCGTCATGGCGGACCCTGGGCCCGCCGGGGCTACTCCAGGGCGCGGACCCGGTGGGAGGTGAAGAGGAAGTAGACGCCCATCCCCAGGCCGACGAAGCCGACCACGGTGAAGGCCAGGGGCGGGGTGGAGTACCAGGCGAAGGCGCCAATGAGGAGGCTGGAGAATGGCACCAGCCCCTGCCCCATCTGCTGCAGCGTCGTGACGCGGCCCCGCAGGGCATCCGGGGAGAGGAGCTGGATGAGGGTGCCGTTGGAGGTCCTGAAGTTGGCCTGGCTGAAGGCCATCACCGCGATGATGATGAAGGACGGCACCAGCCAGATGGACTGGGAGAACAGGATGACGCAGACGGAGCTGATGATGGCCGACACCAGGCACACCATGCCCTTGCGGTAGACGAAGCCCACCGAGGCGATCACCATGGTGGAGACGAAGCCGCCGAACCCCGTGGTGGACAGGAGGTACCCGCCGAAGTCGGCGCCCTTGTGGAGCACGTCGGAGGTGAAGGTGGGCAGCATGAGCCACAGGGGGTGCAGTATGACGTTCGGCACCAACCCCAGGACCATGAGGTTCAGGATCACCCGCTGGTCCCGCCAGATGTACCGGACGCCCTCCACCATGTTGGCCACGGGGGAGGTCTCCGACGCGGTGGCCAGGTTCCCGTAGGGCGTCTTCATGGTCAGCAGCATCAGCACCACCCCGGCGTAGAGGGCTGCCTCCATGGCGAAGTTGGTCACGAACCCCAGCTCGTGGATCAGCACGCCCCCCAGGAATGGCCCCGTGATGCGGGTGGACGTGATGGTGATGACGTTGGTGGCGTAGGCGTTGATCAGGTCCTCCCGGCGCACCGTGTTGGCGATGAGGGCCTGCTGCATGGGCATGGTGATGGAGCGGGCCGAGCCGCCGACCAGGACGTACACGTAGGCGTGCCACACCTGCTCCAAGTCCAGGGCTATCACGGCGGCGAAGAGGGCCGATACGCAGGCCATGGCGGTCTGGGTGACCATGATGAGCTTCCGGCGGTCCACCCGGTCGCCCAGGACGCCCGCCCAGGGTCCCACGAAGAGCATGGGGAGGGTGGCCAGCCCCCCAACCGTGACCACCTGGAAGGGAGAGGAGGCGGCCCCCTCTGTGAGGTCGCGGACGAGCCAGCCGACGGTCAGGAGCTGCAGCCACTGGGCGCTGTTTGCGCAGTAGTTCCCGAGCCACAGCAGCCGGTAGTCCTTGTACCTGAGCCAGGCGTCGAAGGTGCGCAGGCGAGGCACCCGGCGCCCGGCCTGCCTGTCGTTTTCCAAACCGAGGCCCTTCCCCATCGTGGGGCGATGGTGGCCGTCTTCTGCGTGCCCAGACGGCCGGCAAGTGCCAATTCTGGCCGCACGGCCCCGGCTTGTCAACGGTTCCCGCATCCCCGGAGCAGGCGCCCGGGCCGCCCCGGTGCCCGGTGGTATAATCCGGGAGCTTTTCCGGCGGGGGCCGGGAGCAGGCACAGGACGAGGGAGCGGCCCGTCGATGGACGCAGGTCAGGACCAACCGCCGGCGACGGTCTACCGGTGGCTGGTCATCGGCCTGTGGCTCCTCTGCAGCGTCACCGGATTCATGGTGGCGGCGACCATCGGCATAATGCTCCCCGCCATAAGCTCCGACCTGGACCTGTCTCCCGGGCAGCAGGGGATGCTGGGCTCCAGCGCCTTCTGGGGGAACCTGGCCCTGGCCGTGCCTCTGAGCTGGTGGACCTCCCGGTACGGCCCGAAGATACTGACCTCCGTCACGCTCACGGCGGGCACCGCCGTGATATTCCTGCAGAGCTGGGCGCCGTCGTTCATGGTCCTCCTGGCCGGCCGGCTGGCCTTCGGCATCACCGTGATCGCCCGCCAGCCGGCCCAGGCCATCCTCACCCAGCAGTGGTTCCGGCGCAGGGAGATCGTGATGGTCAACAGCCTGTCCAACGCCCTCTTCGGCATGGTGGTGGGCGGGGGGCTGGCCGGGTCCCCGGTGATACTGGCCAGTTTGGGGGACGACTGGAGGACCACCTTCCGCACCTTCGGCGTCCTGTTCGCCGTGCTGACGGTCCTCTGGGTCGTGCTGGGCAGCGAGCGGCGGGAGGGGGCTGTGGAGGAGGGCGGGGCCAGGCGGGGGCGAAGGGAGGGCCTCAGTCTGGGGGCGCTGCGCCGCACCCTGTCATATCGGGACCTGTGGATAGTCGGCGTGGGGTTCACGGGGGCGACGGGGGCGTGGTCCGCCTTCCTGGCCTTCTACCCCACCCTGATGCTGGACGTCCACGACATGTCCCTCCAGGTATCCGGAGGCGCCCTGGCACTGGGGGTGGTGACCGGGGGAGCGGCGGGCCTGGTGTTCGGCTACGCCGTCATGACCTCGGGCAGGGGGAACACCTACCTCAAGCTCCAGGGCCTGCTCATGGCCGGCACCTACGCCGCCATGACCCTGACGGGGAGCACCGGGCTGGCGGTGCTGCTGAACTTCCTCAACGGGATCGCGTGGGGGTTCTGGCCCATCCTCTACACCGTCCCCTTCCACCTGGTCGGGATACAGCAGCGGCAGGTGCCCGTGGCCCTGGCCTTCACGCTGACGATGGTCTCGGCGGGGACCACCCTGGGCCCCCTGGCGACCGGGTTCATGCAGGAGGCCTTCGACGGTCTCCGGTGGCCCCTCTTCTTCGTGGGGCTCTCCCCCCTGACCCTGACCATGGCGGGGACCCTCCTCCCGACCATCGCCGGGGGCCGACCCTCCCGACCCGGCGCCGGTGAGTAACTCGCTTGCGGGGCCATAGCCGGTGGGATACAATCGGCCCGTATTCCCCAGCCAGATCTGCAGAAGGAGACGCCCTATGACGACGCGAGACTTCGTTGGATACGGCCTGACGCCCCCCGCCGTGGAGTGGCCCAACGGCGCCCGGCTGGCCGTGTCGGTGGTGGTGAACTACGAGGAGGGGTCCGAGTACTCCCTCCTGGACGGAGACCCCCACGGCGAGAGCATGGGCGAAGCGCCCTCGCCGGTGCCGTCGGGGGAGCGTGACCTGGCCAACGAGTCCTTCTTCGAGTATGGGAGCCGGGTGGGCGTCTGGCGCATCCTGAACATCCTCGACCAGTACAACGTGAAGGCCACCTTCTACGTGTGCGCCCTGGCGCTGGAGCGCAACCCCCAGGTGGCCACGGAGATCGTCCGCCGGGGCCACGAGGTGTTCGGCCACGGCAACCGCTGGGAGGAGTACTTCAAGATGGACAAGGAGGCCGAGCGGAAGGCCATCCGCGACGCAGTGGAGTCCATCACCCGGACCACGGGCCAGCGGCCCCTGGGCTGGTACTGCCGGTACGGGCCCAGCGTCAACACCCGGGACCTGGTGGTGGAGGAGGGCGGGTTCATCTACGACTGCAACGCCTACAACGACGACCTGCCCTACTACACGCAGGTCAACGGGAAGCCCTGGCTGGTGGTGCCCTACTCGCTGGAGGTGAACGACACCAAGTTCTGGCGGGGGGGCATGTCCAAGCCCAGCGACTTCTACGAGACGGCGCGCAACACGCTGGACCTGCTCCACGACGAGAGCGCGACCAACGCGAAGATGATGTCCGTGGGCCTGCACTGCCGGATCATCGGCAAGCCCTCGCGGGCGGCGGCCCTGAAGCAGTTCCTGGAGTACGCGACCCAGAAGCCGGGGGTGTGGTTCACCAGGCGCATCGACATCGCCCGCTGGTGGCTGGAGAAGTACCCGGCGACGGGCTAGCGCCCCTGACGGGGTGCCCGTGAGGTCCTAGCAGCCCAACGCCTCCCGGGCGAAGGCCCCCAGCTCCCGGTTGAACTTGTCCGCCTCGGTCCAGGGCAGCAGGTGGCCGCTGTGCTCGAAGTAGACCAGCTCGCACCTGGGCATGGCGCTTGCCATCTCCTCGGCCTCCTCTGGAGAGATCAGGCCGTACCTGGCCCAGAAGACCCGGGACGGGACCGTGACCCGGGGCAGGAAGGGCCGGTAGTCGGCGTAGTAGGAGTCGGTCATCAGCGACACGTGGGCCCCGGTCGGGGTCTTCATGCACTCGTAGGCCATCCAGTCCGCCACGTCGGAGCCCTCCGTAGACTCGGGGCCGAGGTAGCTGAGCACCGTCTCCCGGTGGAGGCGCAGCCGCCGGTTCGTCAGGTCGTTCAGCCGGCGCTTGAAGTCCTCCTCGGAGACGTAGCGGTAGAGCCTCTGGTCGACGTTGACGTGCCCTGCCAGCCGCTCCTCGCCGAACTGCTGGATGTAGTCGACTATGACGGAGCCCCCCAGGGACCACCCAACGGCCACGACCCTCCCCAGGGACAGGGCGTCCATCAGGTGCCTGAAGTCCCGGGCGTACTGGGCGATGTTGTGGCCGCGGTCGGTCTTCCCGGACTGGCCCCTCCCCCGCACGTCCATGGACACGACCCTGTGTCCCTGGGACAGGACGGGTATGTTGCGCTGCCAGAAGGCGCTGTTGAAGGGCTCCGCGTGGATCAGGAAGACGGCGTCGTCGGTCCTGGGCCCCTCGTCCAGGTAGAAGATCGGCACTCCGTCGGGGGTCTCGAGGTAGGGCATGGGACTCCTTTCATCGCCCGGACCTCTCGCGGGCCGGGGCTGGTGTCCTGTCTGCGAAGCTCGTTTTGCGTCAGGCCCATCCCCGGGTCATTTGAGCCCGCCCTCCCACCCCGCGCTCCGCGCGGGGGAAGGAATCCCCGCCCCCTGGTGGACGGCCAGAGGATTTATTCAGACCATTCCTGGGAGAATAGGGTTTTCGTCCTTCGTGGTGCCGTCTCAACCGGCCTGGGGGATTCCCCAGACAATAGCCCCCCAGCACTCCCTCCGTCACTCCCCCGAAAGGAGACCTTTACGTGACCCCCTCTCCCAGTGGGAGAGGGTTGGGGTGAGGGCAACACCTTACCGCCTCCGGGCCTCGGCCATCTCTTGCAGGATGGGGACCTCCTGGAGCTTTTCGCCCACGTCGTCCCAGTATATGCCGCAGGGCCTGTCGTAGACGGGCTCGCAGACGATCAGCTCCTCGGGGGTAGCCACGAAGTCGACGACGATATCGTGGCGGGTCATGGGCACCGGCTCGTCCAGCACCTGGATGGGATGGACGGTGGTGGTGACGGGAGTAGACGGGTCCAGGAGGCCCAGGGCGGTCACCAGGGCGTACTCCAGGTCCGAGTACCCGCCGCCCTTGCCGAGCCGGGCGCCGTCCCGCCGCACGGCCACCGCGCCGCACACCACCAGGTCGATGGGCCGCATCTCCCCGGGATGGACCGGCCTGCCGGCCTCGAAGGCGCCCTTGATGGTGCTGGCGCGGTGGGGGCTGCCCACGGCGGCCGGGTCCAGCTCCAGGAAGCAGCGCGGGCTGGTGAGCCTGGGCACGGCCATGTAGATCAGCTTGCCCTCCTCCAGCGCCCGCTTCCGCAGGGGCTGCTGGGGAGAGTCGGGGTTGCACTTGATGACCCGGGCCTTCTGCCAGACCTCCAGTGCGCCGAGGCGATGGGCGGCCTGGGCCGCACCCGCGAAGTTGGGTATCCGGCCCCGGGCGCCGGGAAACCTGGCCGCCTTCTCTTCAGTGAGGCGTCGCCAGACGGACTCCCTTATCTCGTGCTTGGGTCTGATCATGGCGTCAACTAGTGTCCTCGTCTCTGAAGCTCGTTGTACCGTCGGGCCCCTCCCCCGGTATTTGGCCCTACCTCCCACCCCGCGCTCCGCGCGGGCAAGGAAGCCCCACCCCTTGGCGGGCGCCGGGTGCGCTGCCCCCAGGCAATAAAGCCCCGGCCCGGTGGGGACGCCGGGGACGGGCGTGGCGGCCGTGCCGCAGGAAGGGTGGGAGGCGGACGGGCTTGTTCCCACGGACCTGTCAGCCGGCGCCGGAGTCAGGTCGCGAGGGCCAGGTCTCCCACGGCCCTGGCCCGTATCAGCGTGGCGTTGCCCGGCAGGTAGGCCAGGGGCACCTCCTCCATCTCCACGATACGGACGGTGGCCGGGTCGGCCCCCGCGCCCACGGCCTTGCCCACCGCCTCGTCGCGGGCGCCGGCCAGGGCCTCGTCGCGGTCGACGCCCTCCAGCGCCAGGACGCGCTCCACCTGACCGCCCACCTGGGCGATGGCCGCCCCGATGGCGTTGGCCACGTCGAAGTGGTCGGGGCGGATGACCCTGGATGCGCCCTTGACCGGCTCTCCCACCAGGATGCTGCCGCCACCGACGAGCACCACGGGCACCGGGTCGGCGCTGAGCTTCACCTGGTCCACCGCGTCCTCCACCATCTCCTGGATCCGGTTAGCCGTATCGGACACCATGCCGGCCTCCAGGCCGCCGACGAGGGCTGGGTTTCCGACCTGGGCCCGGCCGGAGGCCACGGCGACGTCGGTGGTGGTCAGGGTGCCGCCGCCGAACACCAGGGCCTCCTCCGAGAGACGGTATCCGACGCTGCGGGGGCCGATGGACAGGGGGTCGACGGCCACGATGCTCCCGCCGCCCAGTGCGATGGAGAAGACGTCGGGCATGCGGAAGTTGGTGCGGACGCCCGCGATGCTCACTGCCACCGAGGCCTCCCGGGGGAACCCCCGGGCCAGGGCCCCCACGTCGGTGGAGGTGCCCCCCACGTCGACCACGATGCCGTCCTGGACGCCCGAGAGGTAGGTGGCGCCGCGCATGCTGTTGGTCGGCCCCGAGGCTATGGTGAACACCGGGAAGCGGGCGGCGTAGGCGGCGTCCATCAGCGTCCCGTCGTTCTGGCTCAGGTACAGGGGGCCATCCAGGCCGAGGCTCCCCATGGCGTCGCGGATCCCGCGAATGGTGCGTACGGCGGTCCCCACCAGGCAGGCGTTGAGGGCCGCGGCGTTCTCCCGCTCCAGGATGCCGATGCGGCCGATGTCCCGGGAGAGGGTCACGTGCAGGTGGGGCGCCTCCTGGCGTATCACCTCGGCCGCGGCGTCCTCGTGGGCGGGGTTGACGGCGGAGAAGACCCCGGAGACGGCGACGGCCTCCACGCCTTTCTTGACCATGTCCCGCACGGCGGCACGGACCTCCGAGAGGTCCGCCGCGGAGATCTCCCTGCCGTCGTACTCGTGGCCGCCGCGCACCATGTAGGCGAACCCGCCGGCCGCCTCCCTCAGGGGTCCCGGCCAGTCCACGAAGGGGGGCAGCAGCCGGTTGGCCGGCAGGGCCATCCGCAGGGTGGCGGTGGGCGACAGGTCCTTCCGCTCCAGCAGGGCGTTGGTGAAGTGGGTGGTGCCCAGCATCACCGCCTCCACCGTGACGCCCCTGGGCGCCTGGCCCAGCAGCTCCCTCAGGGCAGACACGATGCCGGACATCACGTCGGGGCTGGTGGGCACCTTGGCCCGGCCGGCCAGCTCCGCCCGGTCCATGAGGACCGCGTCGGTGTTGGTGCCCCCTACGTCTATCCCTATTCGCACGCAGCCCTGCCGTTATCCGGATTCCCCGGCCCCGGGGTTTAGTCCCGAGACACTTACAGCTTGATGGGGTCGTAGTCCAGGTCGTAGCCGAAGGCCCTGGGCCCCACCACCGCCAGGCCCTCCGGCCTGGTCCAGTGCTCGGGGGAGGGGAAGCCCAGCACGGTGACCCGAAAGCCGTACCTCTGGAGCTCCGTGGTGATGGGCTCGCCCCGGTCGGTGTCCACCACCGTGATCAGGTCGGGGGTGGTGCACACCACCTCCCCGTCCTCGCGGGCGATGAGGTTCTCGTTCTGGTACTCCAGCACCATGCGCCGGCCCTCGAAGGCGGCCAGGCCGTCCATGGAGACGCTGCCCCGGGCGAACCCCCCGGCGGTGCGGCGGTTGACGTCCATCACCTTGCCCTGGAACAGGACCTTGCCGGGGCACACCTCCAGGATGGCCGGTATCGGGTCCGTCCCGTTGCTCCGGGCGCCCCGGACGGCCTCGCCCAGGTCCCGGGCCAAAGTCAGGGTGCCCAGCACGGCGGTGGTGCGCACCTGCTCGGCGGTCATGGGCGCCAGGGCGTAGCAGGCGGTGCAGCCCATCTGCACCGTCACAGCCCTGGCCATGCGCTCCAGCCACAGGGGAGTGATGGCGTGGCTGAATATGGCCGAGTTCCCCTTCTCGTCGGCGACGCACAGGGGATAACAGGGCACCCCGTAGATGAAATAGGTCTTCATCTGGAGCTCGGGGAAGGCGCGCCCCATGCCGTCGCCGTCCACCACGGGCAGGCCCGTCAGGGCCGCGGTTATCATCGGCTCGATGGAGTTGCCCCCGCCTATCTCGTTGGAGATGAGGGCATCGGGCACGCTTCCCAGGAACCCGGTGAGGGCGTTGTAGGCGTTGAAGGACTGGTAGTCCCGTATCTTCTCGATGCCCACGGTGGGCGCGCCGATGCCGCCGATGCACATCACCCGGGCGTCGTCGGAGATCTCGTCGGCGCCCAGGACGGTGACGGGCCCGCGCTCCTTGATGAGCTGCCGCACGCGAAGCTGGCCGATGTACGGGTTGCTGCCGCCCCCGCATCCCAGGATGCCCGCGCCGATGGAGATGGACTCCACGGCGCGCTCGTCAGCCAGCCACATGGCCGCTCTCTCCGGCCGGGGGCAGGGACCTCCGGACCGCGGGCATCACCTGGCCGGCAAAGGCGCGAACGATATCGTCCACGGCCCCACCCGGCGGGGGCACGGGCTTGATGGTGATCTGGTCCACCCCGGCGCCGGCTATCTCCACCATCTGCTCGGTCACCTGCTCCAGGGTGCCCGCGACGGCCAGATGGCGGACGTACTCGTCCGGCGCAAGGTGCGCGTTGGGCGCGATGAGGGAGTAGTCCCGACGGGCCAGCACCTCCATCAGGGGCTCCGGCACCGGCGGCAGCCCCAGGGGGTTCAGGAAGCCGAACCGGGGATAGCTGGTCCACAGGGGGAGCACGATGCCCGGCTTCACCGCCCGGCGGGCCGCGGCGGCGTCGGAGGAGATGCACAGGTCCACCCTGGCTATCCGCTGCACGTCGCCGGGCTGCCTGCCGGACCGCCGGACCCCCTCGGCCACCGACGCCAGGGCGATGCCCAGGCTCTTGGCGGAGGCGTAGGGGGCCATCATCACGCCGTCGGCCACCTCGCCGGCCAGCCGGAGGAGGAGCCTCCCGCGGGTCCCGAAAACGATGGGGGCCTGCTCCGGCGGGTCGAAGTTGAGCCGCCCGTTGCGGAATGAGACGACCTCGCCCTGGTAGTCCACGGTCTCGCCGGCCAGCAGGGCCCGGATGATGCGCACCGTCTCCCGGAGGGCGACAGCCGGACGCCGCCGCTCTACGCCCATGGCCGGGAAGCCCGACCCGCCGGCCCCGAGGCCCAGGACCATGCGTCCGGGGGCCAGCTCGGCCAAGCTTGCCATGGCCATGGCGATCAGGGCCGGGTGGCGGGCGTAGGGCTCGGTGACGCAGACGCCCAGTTCCATGCGCCTGGTATTGGCGGCCAGCGTTGCAAGGCCCACGAAGGGGTCGCGGTAGAACTTCTCGTCGGCGTGCCAGAGGCAGTCGTAGCCCAGCTCCTCGGCCAGCCGCGCCCGCTCCAGCAGACGGTCGGGAGGGTCGTCGCCGTATACGAGGAGGCCGGTACGCATGACTCGGGGCGGTCCCAGGCGCACAGTCGGGCCCGGGGGTTACCCGCGGGCAAACTCCCGCCGCAGGTCCGCCATGGTCTCCGACGGAGACCGGCGGGGCCTGGCCATCTCCTGGCTTCGCTCCTCGGGTGCCCGCGGGTTGGGCACTGTCTTGACGCACACCAGGACGGGACCGGCCGCCCGGAGCACCTCCACCAACCCGACGGTGAGCTGCTCCAGGTCGTCAAAGTCGTAGACGGCGGCGTAGCCCGCCTCCCGCGCCACGCCGGTGAAGGAGACCCTGCCCCGGGCGGGGATGGGCTGGCCTCCGGTGGTGGCGTAGATCCCGTTCTCCAGGACGAAGTGGTACAGGTTGGCGGGCTGCATCTCGGCGATGGTGGTGAGGGTGCCCAGGTTCATCAGCAGACTGCCGTCGCCGTCCAGGACGATGACCTTGGTGTCCGGGCGGGCCAGGGCGACCCCAAGCCCCAGGGACGACCCTTTGCCCATGACCGACTCGGCCAGGTCCCGCTGGGGCATGGTGCTGATGCCGGGCCAGACGACGTTGGCCCGCTCCACGGGCAGCACCACCGCGTCGCCCCGGTGCTCCTGCAGCACCGCCATCAAGTCCCTCTGATCGATCATGGCCAACTCCTGGGGAGGCTGGCGACCCGGGGGCCCGCCGTCAGTGTAATCGGGCCCCAATATCGCTGTCAACGACGAACTCCGGCGTGTGAGGACGGCCCTGTCGACCTACCAAGAGAGAGCCGTCTCGTCGATTGACACCCGCGGCGTGGAGGTATAGGTTACGTCCACGAGTCACGACTGCGAGGAGGCATGGCGTCATGCAGACCAAGCTGACCCCAGAGCAGATCCGGGAGGCCCTGGCAACCCGGCCTCGGGTGCCCATCGCCCACCTTCCCACCCCCCTGGAGGAGTGCCCCCAGCTGAGCCGGGAGCTGTCCGGCGGCGAAAAGGGCCCCCGCATCCTGATAAAGCGGGACGACCTTACCGGCCAGGCCCTGGGCGGCAACAAGGTGCGCCACATGGAGTTCCGCATGGGCGACGCCCTGGCCCAGGGGGCCGATACCTTCATCTACGCCGACGCCAACAACGCCGCCCGCGCCACCGCCGCGGCCTGCGCCAAGGTCGGCCTCAGGTGCGTGCTGCTGGTCCGCGGACAGCGGCCGGACCGGCTCCAGGGCAACATGCTCCTGGCCACCGTGCTGGGGGCGGACCTGGAGTTCCTCAACACCGAGGACCGGGATGAGGCGGCGGCCCGGGTGGCGGAGGTCCGGGAGCGACTGGAGAAGGAGGGCCGCAAGCCCTACGCCCTGCAGGAGCTGCCCACCTACCACCTGTCGGCCATCTTCAGCTACCTGGAGGCGGCCGTGGAGCTGCGCGGCCAGCTCGAAGAGAAGGGCATCGACAGGGTGCACGTCTACATGGTGAACGGACACAGCCAGGCGGGCATGCAGCTCGGGGCCAAGCTGATGGGGCTGGACTGGTCGTTCACCGGGGTCGCCGTGGGCCAGCACTTCGAGCCCGACCGTCCGCTGGCGACCTGGGCCAGGATGGGGTCGGACCTCCTGGGGTTCTCCGAGAGCCTCGACGCCGAGGAGATCGAGACGACCTTCGACTACGTCGGACCCCACCACGGGGCGGTGACCGCGCAGTGCGTCGAGGCCATCAGGTTGACCGCAGCCACCGAGAGCGTCATCCTGGACCCCGCCTACACGGGGAAGGGCATGGCGGCCCTGATAGCCGACGTGCGCGGAGGCAGGTTCTCGGAGGAGGACAACGTGGTGTTCGTCCACACGGGCGGGATACCCATGCTGTTCGAGGCCGCGGAGCAGGTCTCCCGGTACTGACCCGCCTCCGGCAACGCCTCGACCCGGGACCGGCATCCCCGACACGCCCAACCCGGCCCTCTCCCGGCGACGGGGCTAGCGGTTGGGGGAGCCCTCACCGGGCATCCCCCGGCCCGGGTCGCCGGCGCCCTGTCCGGACCCCGGCCGGCGGGCGAGGCCCTGAAAGACCAGGGGCGACAGCAGAAGGGGCGGTACCAACAGCAGAAGCCCGGCCAGGGACGAGGTGGAGATGGCCCAGGGGGTGCCCAGGGCCGTGGCCACCAGGCCGATCTGGATGGCCCCCAGGGGCGCCCCGGTGCCGATGCACACGCTGCGGAGGCCCATCATCCTGCCCCGCATGTCCGCTGGCGCCCACAGTAGAGTCATCGTCCCCTGCATAGTCCCGAAGCAGGCCTGCCCGCACCCGCTGACGGCGAACACCGCGAAGGAGAGGGCGTACACCGGGGACCAGGCCAGCATCAGTCCCATCACCAGGACCACCAGGGACCCCAGCATGAGCAGCCTGCCGTGGTTCCGGTCGATGCGCATGAATGCCATGGCCGCCGCCGCGGTGATCTGGCCCATCGCCAGCGCCGACACCAGCAGGCCCACCAGCACGGGGCCGACTTCCAGCTCGTCCTTCCCGATGGCCGGCACGAACTGCTCCACCGGAAATCCCAGGGCGTTCATCAGGACTATCACGTACAGGGTCCCCAGGAGCATCGGCGACCGAAAGGTGTAGCGGGTGACCTCGGCCAGGCCCTTCAGGACGGTCTCGGAGGCCGCGGCGCGCGTCAGCGGGGGTATGGCCACGAAGGCCAGCATCGCCAGGGCCACGGCGTGCAGCGCCACCACGGTGGCGTAGGCCCATTGGTAGCCCGCCAGGCCCACCAGCACACCCCCCAGCAGGGGTCCGATCAGCTTTCCCGCCGTGGTGCTCACCTGCTCCAGGGAGACGGCGTTGAGGAGCCTGCCCTGGCCCACGATGTCGAAGATGGCCGTGCGTCGGGCGGGCTCCTGGACCGCCCAGGAAACGCCCTGGACCGCCGTGGCCAGGTACACGTGCCAGGGGTCCAGCCGCCCGGCAACAATCAGCAAGCCGATGGCGGCCGCCGCGCCGATGTTCAACCCCTGGGCCAGCAGCAAGATGCGGTGACGGCTGAAGCGGTCCGCCAGGGCGCCGCAAAAGGGCGAGAGCACGGTCTTGGGCAGGTAGTTGAACACCAGGATGAGGCCGAGCTGGAAGGGGGAGCTGGTCTCCTGGTAGATGAGAATGCCCAGGACCAGCAGCTCCAGGCGGCGGCATAGCTCAACGATGAGCTGCACGTACCAGAGGGTCCTGAAGTTGCCGTCCTCCATCAACTGGAGGGCGGGGATGCCGGAACGAGGTCTCGAACGCACGGGCGGGCGGCCTCCAGGTCTCGCCGCGACGGCGGCGCTTGGCCACCCTATCTTAGACCCTCCGGGCGAGGCAGGCAAAAGGGGAACTGCGCATGGTGGCCCCAGCATCCGCAACGGTGTACAATGGCCTACGCGCACAGGGGCCTACGCGCACAGGGGCCTACGCGTACAGGGGCCTACGCGTACAGAGGCCTGCACGCACAGGCCCGGAAGTGCCTGTCTAATGGAGGTGGGTCATGGCCGTGACGCCCCAGCTCGAAGAGTTGATACGTCTTCTCAAGGCGGCCGCCGGAGAGCCCCGGGCCACCGTCGAGGAGGCCCGCGCCTCCTACGATCTGCGGATGTCGAGTCTGAAGCTGGACGCCGACGTCACGACGGAGCGGGTCGGCGCCGGGGGCGTGCCCGCCGAGTGGGTGTACACCCCCAACGCAGCCCGGGACCGGGTGATGCTGTACCTCCACGGGGGATACTACGCCATCGGCTCCATGAGGACCCACCGCGTCTACCTGTCGCGGCTGTCCCGGGCCACCGGCGCGCGGCTCCTGGGCCTGGACTACAGCCTTGCGCCCGAGAAGCCCTTTCCCGCGGCGCTGCGGGACACGCTGGCCGCCTACCGCTGGCTCCTCTCCAACGGCATCGAGCCAAAGAACATAGCCATCGGCGGCGAGTCGGCCGGAGGAGGGCTCACGGCCGCGGTCTGCGTGGCCCTGCGGTACATGGGGGACCCGTTGCCCGGCGCGGCGGTGTGCATCTCGTCGTGGGCCGACCTCGCCCATACCGGGGAGTCCATAACCTCCAACGCGGCGGTGGACCCCACGGTTACCCTGGAGCGTGGCTCCGAGATGGCCCGCCTCTACCTGGCGGGCAAGGACCCGAAAACGCCGCTGGCGTCCCCCGTCTACGCCGACCTCGCGGGACTGCCGCCCATGCTCATCATGGCGGGCTCCATAGAGATACTGAGGGACGACTCGGTACGCCTGGCCCAGAGAGCCCGGGAGGCGGGGGTAGACGCCACGCTGGAGATATGGGACGACATGCCCCACAACTGGCCCATGTACGCCCACATGCTGCCCGAGGGCCAGCAGGCGGTGGACCGCATAGGCGAGTTCGTGCAACGGCATCTGGGCCAGTAGGCTAGAAGAACCGCGGACCCGGGGAGGCATAAGGTGGACTACCATATCTGGCTCAACGGCGACTACGTGCCCCGCAGCGAGGCCAGGATCAGCATGACGGACCGGGGGTTCAGGCTGGGCGACGTGGTGTTCGACACCTCCAGGACCTTCAACGGGGAGGTCTTCCGACTGCGGGACCACCTGGACAGGCTGTACCGGTCGCTGAAGTACACCAGGATCGACCCGGGCATGTCCATCGACGAGATGGAGCGGTTGACCCTGGAGGTGGTGGAACGCAACGAGGATGCGCGCAGGGCGGCCAACGACGACTACATGGTCACCCAGATCGTCACCAGGGGAGAGGGCGGCGCCATCGATGCGGCGCGGGCCAACGTGTCCATATGGATCGACCCCATAGACTTCGTGCGGTACGCGCCCCTGTACGAGGGCGGCGCCCACGTGGTGATTCCCCGAACGCGCAGCTACTCCCCGGACCAGGTGGACCCCAAGGTGAAGCACTACAGCCGGCTGAACTTCGTCCTGGCCGAGCTGGAGACCCGGGACGTGGACCCCAACGCCTTTCCCGTGCTGCTGGACACCGACGGAAACGTATCCGAGAGCATCGGGGCCAACTTCTGCATCGTCACCGGGGGAGTGCTCAGGACGCCGGGGGGCAGGAGCATCCTCCACGGGGTGTCCCGCATGACCCTGCTGGAGCTGGCCGAGCGGCTGGACATCCCCACCTCCGAAGAGGACCTCCAGCCCTACGACGTGTACACCGCCGACGAGGCTTTCCTCTGCAGCACACCTTACTCGGTGCTCCCGGTGGGCCGGGCGGACAACCGGAAGATAGGGGCCAAGGCGCCCGGACCCGTCACCAGGCAGCTCCTGGCCGCCTGGAGCGAGATGGTGGGCTTGGACATCGTCGACCAGGTGGCCGAGAGGGCCCGCGTTCTGGGCGGCGGGTAGAGCGTCACAAAGCAGGAGGTGCTCGATGGCACAGGGCATCCGGTCATACAGGACCCCCTTCATGGGGACCACCCACGTGGTGGCCTCGGGCCACTACCTGGCCGCCCAGGCGGGCTACCGGATACTGGAGCAGGGCGGCAACGCCATCGACGCCGGGGTAGCGTCGGGCATCGCCATCAACGTCACCCTGCCCCACCTGACCAGCTTTGGCGGAGTGGCGCCCATCGTCCTGTACGACGCCGGGGCCGACAAGGTGGTGACCATCAGCGGGCTCGGGCGGTGGCCCCAGGCGACGGACCTGGAGGAGTTCACCAGGGACCACGGCGGCGAGATACCCCTGGGGATGCCCCGGAGCGTGGTGCCCGCGGCCTGTGACGCCTGGCTGACGGCCCTCCAGGGCTACGGCACCATGACCTTCGGCGAAGTCGTGGCCCCCAGCATCGAGCTGGCGGAGCGGGGCTTCCCGGCGTCCTACAACATGTGCCAGGCCATCGAGTCCCAGCGGGAGTTCATCGCCGCGTGTCCCGCCTCCGCCGAGACCTTCATGCCCGACGGCACGCCCCTCTCCCCCGGCCAGGTGGTCGTCCAGAAGGACCTGGCTCAGGTGTTCAGGCAGATGGCCGAGGTGGAGTACGCCAACACCCGCCGGGGCCGGCCGGGCGCGATAGGGGCGGCGAGGGACTTCTTCTACCGGGGCGACATCGCCCAGAAGATGGTGGGGTTCTGCCAGGAGCAGGGCGGCATGCTCACCATGGAGGACTTCGCCCGGTTCGGCGTCAAGGAGGAAACTCCCCAGTCCGGCACCTACGGCGACTACACCCTGTACACCTGCGGCCCCTGGTGCCAGGGCCCGTCCCTGGTCCAGATACTCAACCTCCTGGAGGGCTACGACCTGAGGTCCATGGGCCACAACTCGGTCCAGTACCTGCACACCCTGGTGGAGGCGGTCAAGCTGGCCTTCTCCGACCGCCACAGCTACTACGGCGACCCCGACCTGGTGCAGGTGCCCATGGCCGGGCTCCTGTCAAAGGAGTACGCAGCCCACCGCCGGGCCGCCCTGGACCCGGCCCGGGCCCATCCCCGGATGCCCGAGGCCGGCGACCCATGGCCCTTCCAGGGCGAGGCGCGGAACGGCAACCGGGTGGCGGCGGAGCCGTTCTCGGGCCCGTCGGAGCCGGACACCAGCTACACCTGCGTGGTGGACCGCTGGGGCAACGCCTTCTCCGCGACTCCCAGCGACAGCTTCCTTACCACCCCCATCGTGCCCGGACTGGGGATGATCATCTCCGGCCGGGGCAGCCAGACCTGGCTGGACCCCGGGCACCCCTCCCGCCTGGCAGCCTGGAAGCGCCCCAGGCTGACGCCCAATCCGGCGATGGTGTTCAAGGACGGCAGGCCGTTCATGCCCTTCGGCACCCCCGGCGGGGACATGCAGGTGCCGGCCATGGTGCAGATGCTCCTGAACATCGTCGAGTTCGGGATGGACACCCAGCAGGCAATAGAGGCGCCCAGGGCCCGGTCCCAGAGCTTCCCGGACTCCTTCTGGCCGCACACTTACCTGCCCGGACGGTTGAACCTGGAGGGCCGGATCGACCGGGAGGTCGGCGACGCATTGGCCAAGCTGGGTCACGACGTCAGGTGGTGGCCCGAGTGGAACTCGGGAGCGGGTGGGCTGTGCGGCATCGTGATAGACCGGGAGCGGGGCATCCTGGTCGGGGGCGCCGACCCCCGCCGGGACTCCTACGCCCTGGGCTGGTAGGCATTCTCAGGATTAGAGGGCAAGATTGAAAGGGCAAGGGAGATAGGGCGATGGCTGACGTTCGACCCTTCAGGGCCCTGAGATACGACCCCCAGGTGGTGGGGGGGCTGGACAACATAGTCTCCCCACCCTTCGACACCATCCCCACCGACCTCCAGCGGTCCCTCTACGGCCGGAGCCCCTACAACGTGGTCCGGCTGGAGGCCGGGGAGAGGCTTCCCGCCGACACCGGCGAGGACAACCGGTACACCCGGGCGGCGGCCGCGATGGAGAGGTGGTCCCGGGAGGGGGCGCTGGTACGCGACCCGGCCCCGGCCTTCTACCTGGTGCGCCACTCCTTCCCGCTCCAGGGCAGGAGCGCAGAGCGCCTGGAGCTGATGGCCGCCGTCCGCCTGGAGGAGTACGACCGCCGGGTGGTGCTCCCCCACGAGTACACCCGGAACGAGGACAAGCGGGACCGGCTGGCCCTGATGAAGGCCTGCCGCACGAACCTCAGCCCCATCATGAGCCTCTACTCCGACGAGGAGGGCCGGGTCGCGGCAGTGCTGGCCCGGGTGATGGCGTCGCCTCCCGCCGCCTCATTCTCGGACCCGGGCCGGCAGGAGTACGCCCTGTGGAGTGTGGACGGCCCGGAGGATATCGCGGCGATACGCGGGACCCTGGAGTCGAGACCGCTGTACATCGCCGACGGGCACCACCGGTACGAGACCGCCCTGAATTACCGGAGGGAGTCAGGGGCAGGGGGCCCGGAGGCGGCCTCGGAGTTCGTGATGATGGGTCTCATCGAGTTCTCCGACCCAGGCCTGCTGGTGCTCCCTTACCACCGGGTGGTCGGCGGCCTGGACGCAGACACCCTGGAGCGGGTCAGCGCGCGGCTGGGCGAGACCTTCGACTCCAGCCCGTACGTGGCCTCAGGAGGGGACGCGACGGCCGCTTTTCAGGGGGAGGTTGAGCGTCTCGGGGCGAAGGGCCTGGCCATGGGCCTTCTGGGGCCCGAGGGCGCCGGGTACAGCTGCCTCACCCTGAGGGACGGCGTCGATACCGAGGGATCGGGCCTGCTGGGCGGGTCGGAAGCGTGGGTCCTGGAGGACCACGTCCTGAAACCCATCCTGGGAGAGTCGCTGGAGAGGCACCTGAGCTACGTCCACGACGGAGACGAGGTCGTGGACAGGGTCAGGAGCGGCGAGGCCCAGATGGGGTTCTTTCTGAAGCCGTTTCCCCTGGACCTGTTCAAGGAGATCATGGACCGGGGCGAGAGGCTGCCCTCCAAGTCCACCTTCTTCTACCCCAAGCTCCCCACTGGCATAGTGATGAACCCGCTGGAGGGCCGGGTCTAGGCCTCCTCGGGCAGACCTCCGGTGATGGACCTCTCGGCCCGCTTGCTGTACTCGGCGATGAACTCCTCCAGCCGGCGTATCTCCGCCGCGATATCCTCGCCGGAGGTGTCAGTGGGCGGCTGGGCCTTCAGGTCCCGGAGGGTGTCCTTGGTCTCCTCGACCCTGCGGGTCAACTCCAGGGCAGCCAGCTCGTCGGAGGTGCGCTGCTTTATGGCCAGGAGGTGCCGGCGGGTTGTGATGGCGTCGTCCAGCCGCTCCTGGATCTCGGCCATGGCCGATAGGGCCATGTCCAGAGGGGCCCTGCCATAGATGGCCTGCTTGGGCAGCCTGTCGAGCTGGGTCCGGAACTGGTGCACCATGCTGTCGAGCTGGGCCTCCCGGCCCTCGATGTCCGCCAGGACCAGCCTGAGCCTTGCCGTGGCCTCTCGTATCTGGACCATTGTCCCGGCCTCCGGTCGGAAGTGGGTCTTTCCGACATTCTAGACATCCGCCTGTAGCAAAGGCAAGGCGCACACGCACCGGATATGCCATTATGTCTACAGGCGCACGAGCCGGGCGGAGCTGACGTGGCCGACGGAGCGGATCTCCTCCAATACGGGCCCGGGGACCGGGTCGTCCAGTCCCAGGATCATCATCGCCGGGCCCCTGGGGCTGAGGCGTCCCACCTCCATGAAGCTTATGTTGATGTCGTTCCTGCCCGTGATGGTGCCCACGACGCCTATGGAGCCGGGGCGGTCGTTGTGCTCTATGAACAGCAGGTACGGCACCGACGGGACCATGTCCAGCCAGTACTCGTTGACCCGGACCACGTGGACCTCGTTGCGAAGGGACGTGCCCGCCAGGGTCATGTCTCCCGCGGTGGTCCTGAGGGTCACGGCCAGGAGGCTGGCGTACTCGGGGGCGCCGGCGCCGGTGTGCTCCGTCACCGTGAGGCCCCGCCTCCGGGCGACGAGGGCCGCGTTGATCAGGTTGACCCGCTCCTCGCTGACGGGGCCCATCAGCCCGGCCAGGGCGGCCGACTTCAGAACGCCGGTGTCGTAGCGGGCCACCTCCCCCTGGTACTCGATGGCAACCCCGACGAACTGCCCCTCCGCCAGATGGGTCAAGAGCTTGCCCAGGAGAGACGCCACGGGCACGTACGGGGCCAGGGCGTCGTGGACCTCGGGGGAGAGGAAAGGGGCGTTGACGGTGTTCGTAGCGGGCATTCCCCCCAGCACCGCCAGCACCTGCTCGGCCGCCTCGATGGCCACCTCCGTCTGGGCCTCCCGCGTAGACGCCCCCAGGTGGGGAGTGACGACCACCTTCGGGTGCCTCACGAGGGGGATGTCCCCCGGCGGCTCGTTGGTGAAGACGTCCAGGGCCGCCCCGGCCAGCCTGCCCTCGTCGAGGGCCCTCAGGAGGGCCTCGTCGTCGACCAGCTCGCCGCGGGCGACGTTGATCAGGCGGGCCCCGGGCTTCATCCGGGCCATCTGGGCCTCTCCGATCATGTGGCGGGTGGCCTCGGTGAGGGCGGCGTGGACGGTCACGAAGTCCGACTGCTCCAGCAGCTCCTCCAGGGAGACGACCTCGGCCCGGAGCAGACGGGCGTAGTCGGGAGACACGAAGGGGTCGTAGACCAGGAGCCGCATGGAGAGCCCCTGGACCCGCCTGGCGACCTCGGAGCCCACCCGGCCCAGGCCCATGATGCCCAGGGTCTTGTTGCGCAGCTCGATGCCCATGAACGCGCCCCGCCGCCACTGGCCCTCCTTCATGGACAGGTGGGCCTGGGGCACGTTGCGGGCCATGGCCAGCATCAGGGCGATGGTGTGCTCCGCGGCCGCGACGGTGTTGCCGGCGGGAGCGTTGACCACTGCGATCCCCCGGGCGGTGGCCGCCTCCAGGTCGATGTTGTCGACGCCGATGCCGGCCCTGGCTATCACCTGGAGCCTGCTCCCGGCGTCCACCACGTCACGGGTCACCCTGGTCTGGCTGCGGACGACCAGGGCGTCGTAGCCGCCCAGGACCTGCTTCAGCTCGTCGGGCTTCAGCCCGGTCTTTACGTCGACCTCGGCCCCGGCCTGCAAGCGCCGGAGGCCATCCTCGGCTATGGGGTCCGATACGAGTACGCGGGGAGCACCTATGAGAGCTTCTCCAGTCTGGGCTCCCGTCCCGCCCGGCTGTCCCGGGGCGGCTTGAAGCCCGCCTGGGGCAGGGCCGTCTCGATGGCTCGGACCGCCTCCAGGATGTCCTCCTCGCTCACCCAGCCCATGTGGCCAATGCGGATTATCTTGCCCGCCAGCTTCCCCTGGCCTCCGGCGACGACCACCGAGTGCTCGGTGCGCAGCAGCTCCGAGAGCCGGCCCCCGTCGACGCCCTCGGGCACCTTCACCGCCGTCACGGTGTTGGAGGCGTGGGTCTCCTCGGCCAGCAGCTCCAGGCCCAGGTCGGCCACGCTCCTGCGGGTCAGGTCTCCCAGGCGGGCGTGCCGGCGGAAGATATCCTCCATGCCCTCCTCCAGCATCATGTCCAGGGCCACGTCGAGGCCGTAGAACAGGGGCACGTTGGGAGTCCAGGGGGTCTGGGCCCGCTCAAGGTACCGCTGGGCCGCGGGCAGGTCGAAGTAGTACCGGGGCATGGTTGCCTTCTCCCGGGCCTGCCACGCCCGCTCGTTGAGGCTGACGAAGGAGAGCCCCGGCGGCACCATCAGCCCCTTCTGGGACGCCGTGCACACCACGTCGCAGTCCCACTCGTCCACCGGCAGGGGCACACACCCCAGGCTGCTGATGGCGTCCACCAGCAGCAGGGCGTCGGACCCCTCCCTGACCACGCGGACGATGCTCTCCAGGTCGTTGGTCACGCCGGTGGAGGTCTCGTTGTGGGTGACCAGCACCGCCTTCAGGCCCCGGTTCTCGCCCAGGGCCCGGGCAACGGCATCGGGGTCGGCGGCGGTGCCCCACTCGAACTCCAGGCGGGTGACGTCGGCCCCGTTGGCCTCGGCCATGTCCGCGAACCGGTCGCCGAAGTTGCCGACGGTCACCGCCAGCACTTGGTCGCCGGGGGAAAGGGTATTCACCACTCCCGCCTCCAGGGCCCCGGTGCCCGAGGCCGTCAGGATGTACAGGCGGTTGCGGGTCATGAACACCTGCTTCAGCTTCTCTGTGATGGGCAGGATCAGGTCCCGGAACTCGGGGCCGCGGTGGTTGATCATGGCCCTGGCGGTGGCCTCCAACACCTGCGGCGGACACGGAGTGGGTCCGGGTATCCTGAGGTTCTGGCCGGTGACGTTCACTGGGCCTCCTTGGTCTTCTGCTGGGGGGTAGTCTGTTGGGGTTATCTGCTGGGTCAGGCGGTTACCCTTACGTACCGCCTCCCGACCCGTATGATGCTGTCCGGGGCCGGCGCCGGCACCCTGTCGCTGTCGACCTTCTCGCCGTTGATCTCCACGGCGCCCTGCCTGATCCAACGCTTGGCCTCGCTGGTGCTCTTGGCCGTGCCGGTCTTCACGAGGGCGTCGGTGACGGACATGACGCCGGGCCCACCCTCATCGGGCGCCAGGGAGTACCGGGGCATCTCGCTCTCGGCCGGCGCTTCCCGCCGTTGCACCACCCGCTCGAAGCGGGCCTCGGCCGCCCGGGCGCCCTCCGCGCCGTGGAACTGGGTGGTGATATCCCTGGCCAGGCGCTTCTTGAGCTCCATGGGGTTGACGGACTGCTCCGCGACGGCCCCGCGCATCTCCTCCAGCTCCTCCTCGGGGACGTCGGTGAGGTACTCGAAGTACTGCATCATCAGGTCGTCGTCGACCCGCATGACCTTGCCGTACATGTCGTTGGGCGGCTCCTCGACGCCGATGTAGTTGTCCAGGCTCTTGCTCATCTTCTGGACGCCGTCGGTGCCCACCAGGATGGGCATGAGGAAGCACTGCTGGGGCCGCTGGCCGCGCATCTCCTGGAGCTCACGCCCCACCAGCAGGTTGAACCTCTGGTCGGTGCCGCCGAACTCCACGTCGGCCTCAATGGCCACCGAGTCGTAGGCCTGGAGCAGCGGATACAGTAGCTCGGTGATGGCGATGGGCCTCTGGGCCTGGAACCGCCTGGCGAAGTCCTCGCGGTTGAGGAACTGGGCCACGGTGAAGCGGCTGGTGAGGCCTATCACGTCGGTCAGGCTGAACTTGCCGAACCACTCGCTCTGCCAGACGGCCCGGGTGCGCTCCTTGTCCACGACCTTGAAGAACTGTCGCATATACGACTCTGCGTTCTCCACGACCTCTTCGTGGGTGAGCATGGGCCTGGTGATGGACTGGCCGCTGGGGTCGCCTATCTGGGCCGTCCAGTCGCCCACTATGAGAATCACCTGGTGCCCCAGGTCCTGGAGCTGCCGCAGCTTGCGCAGGCCCACCACGTGCCCCAGGTGGATGTCGGGGCGGCTGGGGTCGAAGCCCATCTTGAGGCGCAGGGGGCGGCCCGCCTCCAGCAGCCGGACGAACTCGTCGTGGGAGATGATCTCGCTCACTCCCCGCCGGGTAATCCGCCTCAGGGTGCTCTGGTCCATCCTATCCACCCCCGGCCCTGCCCCGGCCCTGGATATCCCCCGAGGCCGGCGCGCCGATGGGGTCCTCGAGGCCGTCCAGCACGGACCTGGCGTCCTCCACGTCCAGCTTCATCTGCTCCACCAGGGAGCCGACGTCCGGGAAGTCCAGCTCGTCCCTGAGCCTTCGAACGAACTTCAGGGTCAGGCGTTTGCCGTACAGGTCGCCGTCGAAGTCCAGCAGGTACGCCTCGACGATTCGGGCGCTCCCGCCGAAGGTCGGCCGCACCCCCACGTTGGTCGCCGACGCGTACCGCTGCCCGTCCACCACGGCCCAGGTGGCGTAGATGCCGTCCATGGGCAGGACGAGGTCACCCTCCAGGGACAGGTTGGCCGTGGGGAAGCCCAGGGTGCGGCCCCGGCGGTCCCCCTCGACCACCGGGCCGGTGACCCCGTAGGTCCGGCCGAGCATGGCTCCGGCGCCCTCCACCTCTCCCTGGCCGAGCAGGCTGCGTATGACGCTGCTCCGGACTACGGTCTTGTCCATCACCACGGGCTCGACCGGCTCCACCCAGAAGCCCATCTCGCCGCCCAGCCGCCGCAGGGTGGGGATGTCCCCCTCCCGGTTGTTGCCCAGGGCGAAGTCGGGGCCCACCACCAGCCCCTTCATGTTCAAACGCCGGCAGAGCATCTCCACGAACTCGCCAGCCTTGAGCAGGGCCACGTCCCGGGTGAAGTCCACCACGGCCACCAGGTCGATGCCGCTGTCCTGCAGCAGGCCCAGCCGCTGCTCCAGCGTGGTGATGTAGCGGAGCTCGATGCCCGGGGTCAGGGCCAGGCGGGGATGGCGGCGGAAGGTCAGGACGGCGGTATGGAGACCCTTCTCCGACGCCAGTGCCCTGAGGCGGGACAGGAGGTCCTGATGGCCCAGGTGGACACCGTCGAAGGTGCCGATGGTCAGGGCCGTGGGGCCTTTGGGCGCCTGGTTGGACAGCTCTTGGTCCAGCGTCGTCATGGGGCCTTCCGCAGGGTGGCCGGGTTCACGAAGAGGCCCCGACCTTCCGTACCTGGCTAGTCAGTCGGGGCCCGACGAACATGGGACATTGTCGTCCCTCGCTACTGCCTTTGCTGGCGATGGTAGCACAGCCCATGGTAGGCGTCAAATGGAGAATGGAGACGGAGGCTGGCCGCCCCGGCGGTGTGGTGTTGTATAATTGCCGCGTATCCCGAAAACCTCCGGGCGGTGCGCCATGACCAGCAGCAAGGAAGGGACCATGCCCATGCTCTCTCCCCGGGAGAGACCGCTGCTCATGATCATCGACGGCCACGCCCTGGTGCACCGCTCGTGGAGGGCCATCAGCGTCCGCCAGCACCTCTCGGTGGGCAAGACCGGAGAGGACATCACCGCCGTCTTCGGATTCGCCAACACCTTCCTCAAGGCCCTGCAGGAGTGGACCCCCACACACTGCGCCGTTGCCTTCGACGTGGCGGCGCCCACCTTCCGCCACAAGCAGTTCGCCGACTACAAGGCGCAGCGTCCGCCGACGCCCCCCGAGCTGAAGGGCCAGTTCGGCCGGATAAAGCAGATGGTGGAGGCCTTCGGGGTCCCCATATTCGAGGTCGAGGGGTACGAGGCCGACGACGTCATAGGCACCCTCTGCCGCCTGGCCGAGGAGCAGCGCATCGAGACAGTCATCCTGACCGGCGACACCGACACCTTCCAGCTCGTCTCTCCCTGGGTCAGGGTGGCCCTGCACCACAACGTCCAGGACAGGAAGGTGTACGACGAGAACGAGATCCGCGCCCGGTACGGCGGCCTGACGGCGGACCTGCAGCCGGACCTGAAGGCCCTGAAGGGGGACCCCTCGGACAACATCCCCGGCGTACCCGGCGTTGGCGACAAGACCGCGGTGAAGCTGGTCAGCCGGTTCGGGAGCCTGGAGGGCATATATGAGCACATCGACGAGGTGACCCCGCCCAAGGTCCGGGAGTCGCTGTCCTCCAGCCGGGACCGGGCCTTCCAAGGGAAGATGCTCACCACCATCTCCAGGGAGGCGCCCGTGTCCCTGGACCTGGAGACCTGTCGCTTCGGCGCGTACAACAAGGCCGACGTGGTGGCCCTGTTCCGGGAGCTGGAGTTCTACACCATCCTTCCCAGGGTGCCCGACCCCCACGCCGCGGACGGACCTGCCCCCGAGGCCAACGGGGCCCAGGCCTCCCCGGACCCCGCCCTGGACCTGCCCTTGGACCTGAAGGAGGCGTCGCCCGAGCTGGACTACCGGCTGGTGACCACCCCCGAGGCCCTGGAGGGGATGGTCCGGGAGCTGGCGGCGTCGGGGAGGTTCGCCTTCGACACGGAGACCACCGGCCAGGACCCCGTGGCCGCGGACCTGGTGGGCATGAGCTTCTCCACGGCGCCGGCGCGCGCCTGGTACCTGCCCGTGGGCCACGACGAGGGCGACCAGCTTCCGATGGAGCAGGCGCTGGCGGCGTTGAGACCCATTCTGCAGTCGGAAGAGGTCCGGAAGACGACCCACAACGGCAACTACGACGCCACCGTCATGGCGGGCTACGGCATCGCCCTGGGGGGCATGGACTTCGACACGATGATCGTGGCCCACATGCTGGGCAGGAAGGCCCTGGGTCTCAAGAACCTGGGACTGGACGTGCTGAACATCGAGATGGAGCCGCTCAAGGCCCTCATCGGCACCGGAGCCAAGCAGACCACCATGGCCAAGGTCGCCATCGACCGGGCCCGGACCTACGCCTGCGCCGACGCGGACGTGACCGGCAGGCTGCGGGACGTGTTCCAGGAGCAGGTCAGGAGAGACGGCTTCTGGGAGCTGCTTACCCAGGTGGAGATGCCCCTGGTGCCCGTTTTCGTCTCCCTACAGCGCACCGGCATCGCCCTGGACGCGGGCGCCCTCCACGAGATGTCCATGGACCTGGACCAGCAGATGGCAACGCTGGAGGCGGACATCTACAACCTGGTGGGGCACATCGTCAACCTGAACTCGCCCCAGCAGCTCAGCTCCCTGCTCTTCGAGGAGCTCCAGCTTCCCAAGACCAAGCGCACCAGGACCGGAGGCTACACCACCGACGCCAACGCGCTGGAGGGGCTGCGGGGCGCCCACCCCATCATCGACAAGATCCTGGAGTTCCGACAGCTCTCCAAGCTGAAGTCCACCTACGTGGACTCCCTGCCCCAGCTTGTCAACCCGCGCACGGGCCGGCTCCACACCAGCTATCACCAGACGGGCTCGGCAACGGGCCGGGTGTCCAGCAGCGACCCCAACCTCCAGAACATCCCCATACGCACGGAGCTGGGCCGCCAGGTCCGCAGGGCCTTCGTGGCGGAGCAGGCGCCGGACCGGCTCCTCTTCTCCGCCGACTACTCCCAGATAGAGCTGAGGGTCCTGGCCCATCTCTCCGAGGACCCGGGGATGGTGGAGGCCTTCCTGAACGGGGAGGACATACACTCTGCCACGGCGTCCCAGATGTACGAGGTGGGGATGGAGGAGGTCACCGCCGACATGCGCCGCATCGCCAAGGTGCTGAACTTCGGCGTGGTGTACGGCCTGTCCGCCTACGGCATCGCCCAGCAGACCGAGTTCAACCCCGAGGAGGGACAGCGGTTCATCGAGACTTACTTCGCCCGGTACCCGGGGATCCAGCAGTACATCGAGTCGGTCAAGGAGCAGGCCAAGCAGAAAGGCTACGTGTCCACCATGCTCGGCCGGCGCAGGTACATTCCCGAGATCCACTCCAGCAACTACAACGTGCGGCAGGCAGCCCAGCGGGCCGCCGTGAACATGCCCATCCAGGGCGGCGCGGCCGACATAATGAAGCTGGCGATGATACGGGTCCACCGCCGCATCCAGGAGTCGGCCCTTCAAGCCAAGATGCTGCTCCAGGTGCACGACGAGCTGCTGTTCGAGGTACCCACCGGGGAGGTGGACGACCTGCGGGAGCTGGTCCTGGAGGAGATGCCCCGGGCCCTGGAGATGAAGGTGCCCCTGAAGGTGGACTTCAAGACAGGCTACAACTGGGGCGACATGGAGTAGGCCCGGGCCGCCACACGGCGGCCGCAGATACCGGCAAAGGAGACAGACCATGGACTTGGGCATACAGGGCAAGGTGGCGATAGTGACCGGCGGCAGCCGCGGCCTGGGGAGGGTGTCGGCCCTGGCCCTGGCGCGGGAGGGCGTAAACGTGGCCATCTGCGGCAGGACCCAGAGCACCCTGGACGGCACCGTGGAGGAGCTGCGGGCACTGGGGGTGTCAGCGGCGGGCATCGTCGCCGACATGGCCGAGGAGTCGGCTGCCCGGACGGTCTACGACGGGGCGGTGTCGGAGCTGGGACCCGTGGACATCCTGGTGAACAACGTGGGCGGGCGCAGGGGCGCCGGCTTCGCCGAGACCGACGAGGCGACCTTTATGCTGGGGTTCGAGGTCAACTTCTTCGGCGCCATGCGATTGATGCGCCTGGCCATCCCCGGCATGAGGGACCGGAAGTGGGGGCGCATCGTCAACATCTCGTCCATATACGGCAGGGAGCACGGGGGATCCGCCGACTACATGGCCTCCAAGGCGGCCCTCATCGCCTGCACCAAGTTCACGGGCGTCGAGCTCGTCAAGGACAACGTACTGGTGAACAGCATTGCCCCCGGCTCCATCATCCACGCAGGCGGGACGTGGGAGCGTTTCTCCAACCAGCAGCCCCCGGAGGTGGTGGAGGAGTTCATCGCCAGGAACCTGCCGGTGGGGAGATTCGGCTGGCCGGAGCCGGTGGGAGACCTGGTGGCCTACCTCTCCTCAGAGCGGGCCAGCATGATCACCGGCACGTGCATCCCGGTGGACGCCGGCCAGGGCCGGTCGCTGATCTAGCGGTCCCAGGCCGCTCGCCAAAATCCCGGCGCCCCGCCTTGACTTCACCAGTGGGGTGTCATATGGTACCCTCACCGCCTCGGTCTCATATATGTTGTATTTTGTCTTAGGGTAGCTGATGTTCACTCACCTCCACGTACACACCGAATACAGCCTTCTCGACGGGGTCAGCCGCATCCCGCACCTGGTCAGCCGCGCCAAGGAGCTCGGCATGGAGGCGCTGGCCATCACCGATCACGGCTCACTGTACGGTGTCGTGGAGTTCTACACCGAGTGCCGCCAGGCGGGAATCAAGCCGATCATCGGCTGCGAGGTGTACGTGGCCCAGGGCAGCCGCCACACCAAGACCCAGTCCGAGCGCAGCCCCTTTCACCTCACGGTGCTGGCCAGGAACAACACCGGGTATCAGAACCTGATCCGCCTGGTCAGCCAGGCCCACCTGGAGGGCTACTACTACAAGCCCCGGGTGGACCGGGAGCTGCTGGAGCAGTACCACGAGGGGCTGGTTATCCTGGCCGGGTGCCCCACCGCGGAGGTGCCCAGGCTCATCTCCGAGGACCGGCTGGAGGACGCCCGGGAGGCGGCCCGGTGGTACAGGGACCTGATGGGCGAGGGCGGCTACTACCTCGAGCTCCAGCGGCACGAGCACGTGGAGAACCTGGAGAAGATCAACCAGGGACTGGTGCAGCTCTCGGGGGAGCTGGACATCCCCCTGGTGGTGACCAACGACGGGCACTACGTGGACAAAGGCGACTCGCACCTGCAGGACGTGCTGATCTGCATCCACACCGGCACCACCCAGCAGGACGACAAGCGGCTGAAGATGGAGGACGACTCCTACTACCTGAAGAGCGCGGCCGAGATGGAGGAGCTCTTCCCGGACTTCCCCGAGGCCCTGAAGAACGCCGAGGTCATCGCCGAGTCCTGCGACGTCCGCCTGGCCACCGGGGAGATGCACCTGCCCAGCTACCCGGTGCCGGGCGGCGCGGACCCCGACGAGTACCTGGCCGGGCTCTGCTGGGAGGGGTTCAAGCGGCTGTATCCCCGCACCTCCCCCGAGGCCGAGGAGCGGCTGAGCTACGAGCTGGAGGTGATAAGGCAGACCCAGTTCTCCAACTACTTCCTGGTGGTGTGGGACATCATCTCCTTCGTACGGGAGAGGGAGATACTCTTCGGCGTCCGGGGCAGCGCCGCCGCCAGCGTAGCCCTCTACTGCCTGGGCGTGACCGAGGTGGACCCGCTGGAGTACCGGCTGGTCTTCGAGCGCTTCCTGAACGTGGAGCGCAAGGAGATGCCCGACATCGACATGGACTTCCAGGACGACCGCCGGGACGAGGTGCTCGCCTACGTCACGGAGAAGTACGGGCACGACAAGGTCGCCCAGATCATCACCTTCGGCACCCTCGGGGCCAAGGCCTCCCTCCGGGACGTGGGCCGCGTCCTGGGCATGACCTACGCCGACGTGGACCGGGTGGCCCGCCTCGTCCCCTTCAAGTGCCGCACCCTGGACGACGCCCTGGCCATGAACCCGGAACTGGCCGAGGTGTACCGCTCCGACGAGGCCATCCACAAGCTGGTGGACACGGCCCGGAGCCTGGAGGGCACGGTCCACCACGTCAGCACCCACGCCGCCGGCGTGGTCATCTCCGGCGAGCCCCTGACAGAGTACCTGCCCCTGCAGAGGCCCGTGCGAGGGGACGACTCCGGGCAGCTCGCCATGACCCAGTACGCCATGGACCCGGTGGCCAAGCTGGGACTTCTGAAGATGGACTTTCTGGGGCTCACCAGCCTCACCATCCTCGACAGGGCCGTGCAGATGGTGGAGCAGACCAAGGGGATAGGCATCGACATCCACCGTCTTCCCCTGGACGACCGGAAGACCTTCGAGCTGCTCTCCTCGGGCAAGACCACCGACGTCTTCCAGCTCGAGAGCGCGGGGATGCAGCGGTACATCAAGGAGCTGAAGCCGTCCTCGCTGATGGACATCTCCGCCATGATCGCCCTCTACCGGCCGGGGCCCATGGAGCACATAGACACCTTCATCAACGCCAAGCACGGGCGGGCGCCCATACAGGTCCCCCACCCCCACCTGGAGGAGATACTCAGGGAGACCCACGGGGTAATCGTCTACCAGGACCAGGTGCTGTTCATCCTGCAGACCTTGGCGGGATACTCCCTGGGCCGCGCCGACGTGGTGCGCAAGGCCATGGGCAAGAAGATCACCGAGCTGATGAGCCAGGAGAGGGACGGCTTCATAGAGGGCGCCACGGCCAAGGGCTACTCCACTGAGCTGGCCCAAGAGGTGTTCAACCTGTTGGAGCCCTTCGCCGGGTACGCCTTCAACAAGGCCCACAGCGTCAGCTACGCCCTCATCTCCTACTGGACGGCCTACTTCAAGGCCAACTACCCGGTGGAGTACATGGCCTCGGTGCTCAACTCCCGTGTCGACCACCCGGACAAGATGGCCGGCGCGGTGAGCGAGTGCTTCCGCCTTGGCATCCCGGTTCACCAGGCGGACGTGAACCGCAGCGACGCCTACTTCACCATCGACAAGGACGAGGCCGGCCAGCAGGCCATCCGGTTCGGCCTCGCCGCCGTGAAGAACGTGGGAGAGGGCGCCATCCGCCCCATCCTGGAGGAGCGGGAGAAGGACGGCCCGTTCACCTCCATCGACGACTTCTGCAGCCGCGCCGACCTGCGGGGTCTCAACCGCAGGACCTTGGAGAGCCTCGTCAAGGTGGGGGCCTTCGACTCCTTCGGGAGCAGGGCCGCTATCCTGGACGTGGCCGAGCAGATACTCTCCTTCGCCCAGAGCGAGGCCCACCGGAGGGAGAGGGGCCAGTCCAGCCTCTTCGACGGGCTGGCCGATGCCCAGGACGTGGGAGCGGCTGCCGGGATAGCCATCAACGGCAAGGATACCCTGGCTTGGGAGAGGGTCGCCTGGGAGAAGGAGCTGCTGGGAGTGCCGCTATCCAGCGGGTCCCTGAACGCGCTGGCCCGGGTGAACGACTCAGGCGCGGTCACGTCCCTGGACCAGCTCGACGTGGAGATGGAAGGTCAGAAGGTCACGGTCCTTGGACAGGTGTCGTCGGTGTCCGAGCGGTACACCAAGGACCTGCGCCAGTACGTCATCGCCAGCCTGGAGCTGGTCTACGGCACCACCGAAGCCATCGCCTGGCCCGACGTGCTGGAGAAGACGGGCAAGGAGCCGTGGCAGGAGGGGAACCTGCTGATGGTGAAGGGGCGGCTGAAGGTCCGCGGAGACGAGATGTCGGTCCACTGCGACGACGTCAAGGTCTACGACCCGGACTCGCCCCCCGCCAACGGCAAGGCCGACCACGGACGAGGCGGGGCCGCGAGGAACGGCAGGAACGGCGCCAACGGCAGCAAGGGCAGCCCCGTGAAGGCTCCGGCGCAGGCCCCGGCAGCCCAGGCTCCGACGACTGCTGAAGACGCGGCCCCCCAGGGCCCCCTGACCATCCAGCTAAGCCTGGTGGAGACGGCCGACGCCGAAGAGGACGTCCACCGGCTGCGGGAAGCGATAAAGACGATGCTGGAGTACCCCGGCGAGGACCGGGTGAACCTGGCCATATCCACCAACGGGAAGCGGGTGGTAATGGAGTTGCCGCGTATCAACGTCTGCCACTGCACCGAGCTGTACCAGCGCCTGGAGGAGATGCTGGGCGAGGGCTCGGTGGGCGTGCAGCTTCCCCTGGGACCGGCTACGGGCCAGTAGACGCCCCTTCCATCCGGAGCAGCCGCGCCTTCTTCTCCGGGCCGCCCCCGCCGTACCCGTGGAGTCCCCCGTTGCTGCCGATCACCCGGTGACAGGGGATTATCACCGCCAGCCGGTTCTTGGCCATCGCCTGCCCCGCCGCCCGGGAGGCGCGGGGATTGCCGGCCTGGGCCGCCAGCCACTGGTAGCTCCGCGTCTCGCCCCGGGGGATACTGCGGCACGCCTCCCACGCGGCCTTGAAGAAGGGCGGGGCGTCCTCCAGGTCCAAGGGGACCTGGTCGAAGGCGCCGTCCTCCCCCCGGAAGTGGGCCTCCAGCCTGAGGCGGACGTCCTCCAGGGCGTCGGGGTCCCGGCCGGCGCCGGATGCCGCGCTTCCCAGCTCGTCCATCGCCTCCTGGGGCAGGGGTTTCAGGGCCAGCCTCCGCAGACCTCGGTCCGAGGCCAGGGCGGCCACCCATCCCATCTCCGTCGGGAACAGGTCGTAGCACAGTCTGATCATGGTCTCCTTCTTTCCTGTCGTGGCCGTGGGTCCGCGGCCGGACCCCCGTCGAATGTCCCTTCATTATAGCGTCCGACCACGCGCTGCGGCAGGGGCGCGGCAAAGCCCCGCGAGGCTGTCCTCATGGGTATGACACGTACGGGCCCGGAACGCCAGCGACGACGCCCACAACTGCCAGCGACTCGATGCTAGAATATCTCGCATGGGACCGGCGCCGACTCATAGGGACGACCACCAGGAGCCGCTGACCTCCAGGACCGAAGGCTCGCCACGGCTGGACGGGCGGTTCCTACAGGAGACAGCGCTGATGGCCCTGGCAGTGGTGTTCGGCCTTCAGCTAGTCCGAGTCCTGTTCACGGGCCTGGTCTTCTACATCCGGGAGTCCGTCGGGACCAGCTCCTTCGTCCCCGGCGCCTACGCACTGGTCTTGTTCCTAGGGGCGTTCCTGGCCCTGCCTCTGGCCCGGCTCCTGGGAGTACGGGGCGGGCTGGCGGTGGCCGCCGCCGGGACCGGCGCGGCCCGGCTGGCCGAGCAGGCCGTGCCCTGGCCGGCGGTGGACCTTGTCCTGACGTCCGCCGGGGTCCTGGCCTTCCTGTGGTTCGTCCCCCTCTACGCCGCCAGGCTTCGCGGGCGGGGGGCATCGGGAGGTCATGCCTTCGCCATGGGCCTGCTGCTGGGCATCGCGGTGGATACCGCCATCAAGGGCGCATTCTCCACGCTGGACATGTCGTGGCAGCCAGGGGCGGCGTCCTTCCTGCTGGTCGTCTTCCTGGTCGGCGCCTACGCGTTTCTGGCACGCCGGGCGCTGGCCGACGACGCGCCGGCGACGGAAGGTGAAGGGGGCCGCCTGCGGTGGGTGTCCCTGGCTGGCCTGGGGCCCCTGCTCTTCCTGGAGCTGCTCCTGTTCCAGAACATAGGACAACAGACGGCCCTCATCGGATGGGACCAGCCCCTGGTGTTCCTGTGGCTCATGGTGGGAAACGTCCTGGGCCTCTTCGCCGCTGCGGGCGTCCTTGCCCGTCCCGTCCAGGGCGGGCGATTGGCCATCGCGGGGCTGGCGGGCCTATTGGCCCTCCTGGCGATTGGAGAGCGGTCGGGGGTCGCGGCGGCCCTGGCCGCCATGTTCGGCGGCGTTGCCATGGCCATGGCGGCGGCGGTGGTGGGGGCATCACTGGGACAAAGGGCCGGGGGACAGGGGCCTGGGGGACGGGAAGACGGGAGCGTCGGGCCGGCCACTGGCGCGCCCCGGGCAGGCCGGGGGACAGCGCCCGCCGTCGTGGCATGGGGCGTCGGCATGCTGGCGCTGCTGGTGGCGACATTCGTGTACTACGTCAACTACGAGCTGGACCTGCCTGGAGGCGCCTCCACCGTGCCTCCGGTCATAGCAGGGGTGCTCATCTTGTGCACCGCGGCGGCCCTGCCCGTCCTGTGCCGGGGCGGACCGGCCCCGGCATTGGGGCTGCCGGTGGCGTCGGCTGGCCTGGTCCTGCTGCTGATACCCGCGGGGTACTGGGCGTACTGGACGGAGGCGACACGCTCGGAGGAGGCGGTCTTCCCGATACGGGTGGTCTCCTACAATCTCCACCAGGGTTTCGACGAGGACGGCTACCTGGCCATCCGAGACCTGGCCGCCGCCATAGAGGAGCAGGACGCAGGCATCGTTGCCCTGCAGGAGGTGTCCCGGGGCTGGCTTATCGACGGGTCCTTCGACATGCTCCCCTGGCTCTCCAGGGAGCTGGAGATGCCCTACGTGTGGGCGCCGGCGGCCGACTCCGTGTGGGGCAACGCCGTCCTCAGCAAGTACCCCATAGTGGAGAGTTCGGTCCACCCCATGCCGAACAACGCCGACATCCCCATGGACCGGAGCTACGCGACGGCCGTAATACCCATGGGAGACACGGGCCCGCTGACGGTGCTGGCGACCCACCTGCACCACCGGGAGGAGGAGGGCCACCGGCGCGCGCCCCAGATCATGGCGCTGGTGGACGCCTGGGACGGCAGCGAGCGGACCGTGCTGTTGGGCGACCTGAACGCCGAGCCCGGGGCCCCCGAGATGCTCCCTTTGGAGGAGTCTGGCATGGTGGACGCCTTCTCCGCCTCACCGGAGTATGACGGCAGGGGTTACACCTTCCCCGCAAGGGACCCCCGCAGGCGGATCGACTACGTCTGGACCTCCGAAGACCTGCGCCCCACGGACTTCACCCTGTTCGGGGGCACGGCCTCGGACCACCTGGGCGTGGCGGTTACCCTGGACAGGTAGCCCGGGCTACTTTCGGGGATGGCGGCTGGCGAAGTCGTCGGCGATCTCGTCGAAGGTGCAGAACCGGACTCCCGTGTGGGCCCGGATGTAGTTGGTCAGCCGCTCCAGCATGAGCAGTACCTGGGGTCTGCCGCTCACGTCGGGGTGGATGGTCATGGTGAAGACGGCCTCGTCGTACTCCCTGTAGACGTAGTCGAACTGGTCCCTCCAGATCTGCTCGATGTCCCGGGGGTTGACGAACCCATGGCTGTTGGGGGCCTTCTTGATGAACATCATGGGGGGCAGATCGTCCAGGTACCAGTTGGCGGGGATCTCGATGAGGTCCGTCTCCTGGCCGCGCTCCAGCTTGCGCATCCAGTGGTCCGCCGGCTGGGAGAAATCGATCTTGGTCCACCGGTCGCCGACGCGCACGTAGTAGCACTCGAAGTCCTTGTGCATCAAGCTATGGTCGTACTTGATGCCGTTCTTCAGCAGCAGCTCGTTGGTGACGTGGCTGAACTCCCACCAGGGGGCCACGTAGCCCGTAGGCCGCTTTCCGGTCACGCTGGTGACGAGGTCTATGCACCGGAGCAGCACGGCCTCCTCCTGCTCGGGCGTCATGGCGATGGGGTTCTCGTGGGAGTAGCCGTGGATGCCTATCTCGTGACCGCCCTCGACTATCATCCTGGTCTCGTCGGGAAAGGTCTCCATGGAGTGCCCCGGGACGAACCAGGTGGTCTTGATGCCCAGACGGGCGAACAGCTTGAGCAGCCTGGGGGTGCCCACCTCGCCGGCGAACAGCCCGCGGGAGATGTCGTCGGGGGAGTCCTCCCCCCCGTAGGACCCCAGCCACCCCGCCACCGCGTCCAGGTCCACGCCGAAGGCGCAGAGTATCCGTTTCTCAGCCATGAAAGACCCCCTTAGATTCGTCGTATCAGGACCCGGGGCAGACCCCGCAGGTCCGAACGCCGCCCTCCCTGGTAGGTGGTACATGATATTCAGGACACGCCAGTCCTGTCAATTTGCATGTCCCCGGGGCTGCGCCGGCTCACCGAGTCGGGGGATGTTGGCCCTCGGCCTTCTGGAGCTGGACGGCGGTGTTGATCAGCCCCATGTGGGAGAAGGCCTGGGGGAAGTTGCCCAGCAGCTCCGAGGAGGAGGGGGATATCTGCTCGCTGAGCAGTCCCAGGTCGTTGGCGCAGCCGAGAAGGGCGTCGAACAGCTTTCGGGCCTTCTCCACCTCGCCCAGCATGATCCAGTTGTCCGCCAACCAGAAGGTGCACATGGTGAAGGTCCCCTCGTCGCCGCCCAGGCCGTCGTCGACGTTCCTGTACCGGTACACGTACCCCTCGGGGGTCGTCAGCTCCCGCTCTATGGCCTCGATGGTGGAGCGCATCCGCGGGTCATCGGCCCGGATGAACCCCACCAGCGGGAGCATCAGGTTGGCCGCGTCCAGGGCCTTGCTGCCGTAGGCCTGAACGAAGGCGCCCCGTTCGGCGTCGTACCCCCTGGCCAGCACGTCCTCCCGGATCTGGGCCCTCACCTTGCGCCACAGCTCCACGTCTCCGGGCAGGTCCAGGGCCCGGGCCGCCTTGACGGCCCTGTCCAGGGCCACCCAGCACATCACCTTGGAGAAGACGAAGGGCTCCCTGCCCCCCCGGGTCTCCCACAGGCCGTCGTCGGCCTCCGTCCAGTGGTCCATCACGAACTGGACCACCCGCCGCAGGTACTCCCAGTACTCCGGGTCTATCTCGTTGGCGAACTTTCGGTACAGGTGGGCCGAGTCCATTATCTCGCCGTAGATGTCGAGCTGGTACTGGGAGTAGGCGGCGTTGCCCACCCGCACCGGCCGGGAGTGCCTGTGGCCCTCCAGCTCGGTGATCTCCGTCTCCACCAAGCGGCGCTCCCCTCCCAGGCCGTACATTATCTGGAGGTCCCTGGCCCGCCCCGCCGTGCTCCAGGCCAGCCAGTCCTTGAAGGCCCGGGCCTCGTCGTAGTACCCGATGATGGCCAGGGCGTACAGGGCAAAGGTGGCGTCCCGGATCCAGGTGAAACGGTAGTCCCAGTTGCGGGGGCCGCCCACGGCCTCGGGCAGGGAGGTGGTCGCCGCCGCCAGCAGCCCGCCCGAGGGGGCGTAGGTCAGGGCCTTCAGGGTCAGGGCGCTGCGGACCACGTCCTCCTCGTACTCCCCCTTGTAGGTGCAGGCCGACGCCCAGCTTCGCCAGAACTCCTCGGTCTCGGCCAGGCTCCTCTCCATCTCGGCCTCGTCCGGGGCCCCTCCCGTGTAGGAGAACCGCCTCTCGTAGGTGACCGAGGCGCAGACCCGGTCTCCCGAGGCCAGCCTGCCCCCCGAGACGAACCCCTCCTCCCTTATCTCCAGGGGAGTCGAGCAGTACACCGACACGGCGTCGGCCCCGCCGTGGGCGAACCCGGTGTGGGGGCTGTAGGTGGTGGAGTGGGGCTGTATGGTCCCGTAATCGAACCGGGGGAAGCACTCCATGGTGAAGGTCACGTGGCCGGCCGTGCACTTCAGGAACCGTATCACCTGCTGCCTCAGCCCTCCTTTCGAGGGCCACCCCACCCCTCCCGGCTGCCGGATGGGCATGAAGTCCGTCAGCACGGCCTGGCCGGTGTCCGTCTCGAAGGTCGTTTCCAGGACGTTGGTGCCGGGCACGTAGCGCCTGTGCACCCGGGTCACGCCCTCGGGGGCAAGCTGGAAGTAGCCGCCCTTGAGCCGGTCCAGGATGCGGGCGAACACCGCCGGGCTGTCGAACCTGGGGAAGCAGCACCAGTCTATGGAACCGGACCGGGATATCAGGGCGCAGGACTGCATGTCGCTGATGAGCCCGTAGTCCGAGATGGGCGGGTAGCCCTGCAGCCGGGGACTCGACGTCATTCACCCACCCCTTTTCTGCGCAGCTCGGGCGGAGTGCTCGGGCGGAGTACTCGGGCGGAGCGCTCGGGTCTCGTCATCATCTGTGGCAGCCACAGGCCTGGATCCACTTGCGGCCGTCCCGGGCAAGCATGTGGTCGGCCGCCGCCGGGCCCCAGGAGCCCGGCTCGTACTCGTGCACCGGCGTCCCGTTGGGGTCGTCCCAGGCGTGGAGCAGCGGGTCCACCAGCCTCCAGGCTTCCTCTATGTGGTCGCTCCTGATGAACAGCCTGGAGTCCCCCTCCAGCGCGTCCTGCAGCAGCCTCTCGTAGGCTTCGGGGATGGACATGCCTCCGAAGGCCGAGTCATAGTGGAACTCGAGGTCCACCGTGCGCATCTTCATTCTTTGGCCGGGGCCGTGGTCGGGGCCCTGGCCGGGGCCGTGGTCGGGCACCTTGGCCTCCACCATCAGGTGGGCGCCCTCGTCGGGCTGGATGCAGACCGCCAGGATGTTCGAGGGCAGGTCCTCGGGCGCGCCCAGGGAGAAGGTGACGTGGGGGGGCGCCTTGAACTGTATGTCCACCTCCGACACCTTCGTGGCCATGGCCTTCCCCGTGCGCAGGTAGAAGGGTACCCCCTGCCAGCGCCAGTTGTCCACGAACAGCCTCAAGGCCGCGTAGGTGGCGGTGGGCGAGTCCGCGGGCACGCCCCTCTCGCCCGTGTACCCCCGGTACTGGCCCCGGACGGCGTCTCCAGGTGCGCCATGGACGGACAGGGGCCTTATTGCCCTGAGCACCTCGACCTTCTTGTCCCGCAGCGACTCGGGGTGCCTGGCGCTGGGGGGCTCCATGGCCACCATGGCCAGGAGCTGGAGCAGGTGGTTCTGGACCATGTCCCGCACCACCCCGGACCGGTCGTAGTAGCCACCCCTGTCCCCCACGGGCACCTCCTCGGCCACGGTTATCTGGACGTTGTCCACGTAGTTCCGGTTCCACAGGGGCTCGAAGATGGTGTTGGCGAACCTCAGGGCCATCAGGTTCTGCACCGTCTCCTTGCCCAGGTAGTGGTCGATGCGGTAGACCTGGTCCTCGGAGAAGACGCCCCCCACCACCCGGTTCAGCTCCACGGCCGAGCGCAGGTCCCGCCCGAAGGGCTTCTCGATGATGACACGGCTCCACCCCCCGTTCCCGGCGGCGAGCCCGGCGCCGCCCAGGGTCCGCACCACGCCCTGGTACAGCTGGGGCGCGATGGCGAGGTTGAAGAGGCGGTTGGAGCCGGGGCCTCCCCCGTCCATCTCCTCCAGGTAGTCCCTCAACCGCTCCACGTCCGGCGGCGAGGAGGCGTCTCCCCGGAGGTAGTGGATGCTCCCGGCGAAGCGGTCCCACTCATCCTGGCCGGCGTCCAGGTCCCCCAGCTCCCGGGCCCCCTCCCGCATGTACTCCCGGAACCCGTCCTCGGAGAAGTCGGTGCGCGAGTACCCTACGATCCGGAGACCGGGGGGAAGGCGCCCCTTGGAGCCCAGGTGGAAGAGCGCGGGGATCAGCTTGCGCCTGGTCAGGTCCCCGCTGGCCCCTATTATCACGACGGTGGTGGGACGCTGCGTCTGGGTGGCCATCAGCTCTCCTCGCCGCCCGGGGCCCTTACCCGGTGTCCGCCGAACTGGTTCCGAAGGGCAGCCAGCATCCTGCCGCCGAAGGGCCGCACCTGCCGCGAGCGGAAACGGGCCTGCAGGGAGAGGGCGATGACCGGCGCCGGGACGCCCAGGTCGATGGACTCGTTCACCGTCCAGCGCCCCTCCCCCGAGTCCTCCACGTAGGACTGGACCGTGTCGAGGCCGGGGTCCTCCCTCAGCGCCTGCTCGGCCAGGTCCAGCAGCCAAGATCGTACCACACTCCCGTGCCTCCATATGGAGATGATCTGCGCCAGGTCCAGGGAGAACTCCTCCTTGGCCGCCAGCAGCTCGAACCCCTCGGCATAGGCCTCCATCAGGCCGTACTCGATGCCGTTGTGGACCATCTTGACGAAGTGGCCGGAGCCGATGACGCCCACGTGGCCGTAGCCCATGTCGGGCCCTGGCGCCAGGGTCTTGAAGAGGGGCTCCAGGCGGCGGAACACCTCCCGGTCCCCACCGACCATGAGGCTGTAGCCCTCCCGCAGGCCCCATACGCCGCCGCTGGTGCCCACGTCCAGCATCCTGATCCCGCGGCCGTCCAGCATCTCCGCGCGGCGTATCGTGTCCTTGTAGTTGGAGTTGCCCCCGTCGAGGAGCACGTCGTCCCCGGACAGCATGGCGGCCAGCTCGTCGACGACCTCCTCGGTGGCGTTGCCCGGCGGGACCATGAGCCAGACGGCCCGGGGAGGCGTCAGCTTCTCCACCATCTCCCCCAGCGACGCCGCGCCCTCGGCCCCGGCCTGGACGCCGGCGGCAACGGCGTCCTCCCGGCGGTCGTAGACCACCACCCGGTGGCCGCCGTCCAGCAGGCGCCGGACCATGCTGCCGCCCATGCGGCCCAGTCCCACCATCCCGGTCTCCATAGTCCACCGTCCCCCGACGTGAGCGCCGTTCAAAGTTGTGGCGTTGGACCCGTCGCGCCGTTCTCCCGGGCAATGATGCCCTAGGCCGCGAGGCCGGCCAGCCTCCTTATGCCCTCCGCGGGGTCGCCCCCCAGGGCCACCCTGACCACCCGGCGGCCGGCGGCAGCCAGGGCCTGCAGGTCTCCCAGGGCCTGGGAACGGGCCAGCACGCCGAAGGAGTAGGGCTCCCCCGGGACGGGCAGGTCGACCCCCGGGTCCGCGGCGACCTGCAGGCACAGGGCCGTGTTGGGCCCTCCCTTGTGGAGTTGGCCCGTGGAGTGGAGGCACCGGGGCCCGTAGCCAACCGTCGTGGCGATGCCGTAACGGTCCATCACTCGGCTGCGCAGGCCGTCGAAGGCCTCCCGGACGGCGGGGCCCTCGGGCAGGTAGGCCGTAACGGCCAGGTAGTCGCCGGGGCAGGCCCCCTCCAGGAGCGCCCGCAGGTCGTCCGATGCGTCCACCGCGGGCAGGCGTCCCCTCTCCAGGTAGTGCTCCATCATCCGGTCCGTCGCGTCCTTGGCCCCCTGCACGTCGGGCTGGTCGAAGGGGTTGATGCCCAGCACGGCCCCCGCCACCGCCGTGGCGAACTCCCAGCGGAAGAACTCCCCGCCCAGGTCGTAGGCGTCGCGGAGGTCCAACCGCAGGACAGGATGGCCCGCCCCCTCGACGGCCTCCAGCGCGGCGTCGGCTGCGGCGTTGGCGTCTCCCCGGAGGCGCAGGTGGACGAAGAGCCTGTCGCCGCCGTACCTGTCCGGGCTGCGCAGGGCCTCGCCGAGCACCGGGACGACGCCCCGGCCCTCCTTGCCCGTGCTCTCGGCCAGGAGCTGCTCCACCCACAGGCCGAAGGCGGCCAGGCGGGGGGACGCGACCAGGGTCAGCTTGTCCCGGCCCGCGGCCGCCATGGCCCCTATGGCCGCCCCCAGCGCGGCGCCGGGATTGTCGCCGGCGGGGATCGAGGGACCGCACCGCCCGGCCATGGCGCCGGCCCGTGCCAGCAGCAAGTCCAGGTCCACTCCCAGGAGTGCCCCGGGGACCAGGCCGAAGTAGGAGAGCACCGAGTAGCGGCCGCCCACGTCCGGCGGGTTGGCGAAGACGCGCCTGAACCCGTGCTGCCGGGCCATCTCCTCCAGGGAGGTGCCCGGGTCGGTTATGGCCGCGAAGGCCCGGCCCGCCCTCTCCCGTCCCAGCTCCCGGTCCAGCAGGTCCCTGAAGTGCTTGTAGAAGGACATGGGCTCGATGGTGCCGCCCGACTTGGATGAGACCAGGAACAGGGTGCGGGCCGGGTCGATGGCTGACTGGACGCCCCGCACCACCTGGGGGAGAGTGCAGTCCAGCACCGTCAGGTCCGGGTGTCCGTCGGCGGGGCCGAGGACCCGGCGCAGCACCTCGGGGCCCAGGCTGCTGCCTCCCATCCCCATGAGGACGACGTGCCGGCTCCCCTCGGCCTTCACCTCGCCGGCGAAGGCGCGCAGGGAGGGGGCCCGCTCCGCCATGGCGTCGCACACCGTGAGCCACCCAAGACGGTCGGCTATCTCCCGGGGGTCGGGCTTCCAGACGGTGTGGTCGCCGTCCCAGATGCGGGCCGTCACCCGCCGCCGGTCCAGGTCGGTCAGCACGGCGCCGACCTCCGGGTCAGCCGGGGGTCTCTCATCTAGCGACGGGTCTCTCATCTTCGTGGAAAAGCAATCTCCCCCCTTGGCCGGGGGGAGACTCATGGATGGTAGCCGGACATCTGGATGCGCGATCCTTTCGGCGTCTGTATGGGGCAGGCGGCTTCTAGCCCTTTCTTACCAGCTTGGTGACGGTGGGTATGCCCGCGCCGGCCAGGTACAGGTCGCCGCGGGAGTCGCCGGATATCCAGTGGGGCGCCTTGGACTCCAGGCGCTGAAGCAGGTTCCCCTGCTTGTCCCAGATGCTCACGGCGGGGGTCAGCTCGCTGACGTAGACCGTCTCGTCGGCGTCCATCCATATGGACGTGGCCCGGCCCATGTCCGTCCACATCGCCCTGTACTCGCCATCTGCGGAGAAGACCTGGACCCGCTCGTTGTCCCGGTCGCACACGTACACCGTGCCCGCCCTGTCCACCCACAGGTCGTGGGGGGCGTGCATCTCGTTGGGCTCCACCTTCCCCGGCTCCCCCCAGGATGAGACCAGGTCGCCGTCGGCGGAGAACCGGTGCACGCGGCAGTTGCGGTAGCCGTCGGACACGTACAGGTCCCCCGAGGGCGAGTTGACCATGCCCGAGGGTTTGTTGAAGGGGCCGCCGGCCCGGAGCACAGTGCCTCCGTCCTCCTCGCAGCCCGTGTCCGAGAACTTGCCCCGCTCCCCCAGGATCATCGACGGCCTGCCGTCCAGCGTGTAGGTCATGCACACGTGGTCGTCCCTGTCGGTCACGTAGATGACGTCGTCGGAGCCGATGAATATGCCGTGGGCGAAGTTGGTGGAGCCGTTGCCCCAGGAGCTCAGGTAGCCCCCGTCCCGGTCGAACACCAGGAAGGGAGGGTCCTTACGCTGGAACACGTAGACCCTGTCCTGGGAGTCCACCGCCGCGGCGCTGATCTGCCCAAACTCCATTCCCGCGGGCAGCTTTGCCCACTCTTCCACCACCTCGTAAGTGAACCGGCCGCTCCCTACGGTAGACATGCCAGCGCCTCCTTCGAATCCTGGTTAGGGCGAATCCTGGTTAGGGCATCTCCCGTTCAGGCGTGCCCCCCGGCACGGTGATGCTTAGGCGATGGTATCCGGCCATCACGGTAGTGTCAATACCGCCGACCCCCCCACCGCCGCCTGGCCGAGACCACGAGGCACGGTTTCGCGCTTCCCAACCGGCGGGGGCTACCGGAGCAGGCCGTACACCCGCTGGGGGTGCACCCACGCCACCACGGCCTCCTGCCGGCGCATCACCCGGTCGTACTCATCCCAGTCGGGATGGTCCTGGTCCCCGCAGGCCCGGTAGGTGTCCCTGAGCATCACCCGGAGGGCCTCGGCCCCGGTGTTGGAGGAGTCGAACAGCTCGGCGCGGCCCTCCACCACCACGTACTGGCGCCAGTCCGCCGTGACGGCCAGCACCGTGCACCTGCCGTCCCTGCGCAGGTTGCGCACCTTTAGCGACCTCCCGTTCACCGACACGAACACCACCTTGCCATCCATGGCCCCGGCCACGACGATGCTCGACTGGACCGAGCCGTCGGGCTGGAAGGTGTTCACCACGGCCCGGTGGTGGCTGCTCATGAAGCTCTGGACCCTCTCGAAATCCATCTTCGCTCCCTCTCTTGCGCGGGCTCGTCCCGGCCCGGCCCGTCGCTGGACAGTCCCAGTTTACCTTAAATATAATGGCCGTGGTGGAGGCGCCTTGAAGATAATGGTGCGTTTCTTCGCGCTGTACCGGGAGAGGGCGGGGCGCGGCCGCATGACCGTCGAGCTGGAGGACGGCGCCACCGTCCGCCATCTCGTGGACGAGCTCAGGAGGCTGTTCCCGGAGCTGGCCCCTCCCGCCGTGGAGATCGTGGCCGCCGTGAACGCCGAGTACGCGGACGCGGGCGCTCTCCTTTCCGATGGCGACGAGGTGGCCCTGATCCCCCCCGTGAGCGGAGGCCGAGGCATGATCGAGATTACCCGGGACCCCCTGGACCCCGACAGGGTCACCGCCCTGGTGCGCAAGGACACCAACGGCGCGGTGGTGACCTTCCTGGGCACGACGAGGCTGTTCGCCGAGGGCCGCAGGGTGGTCCGCCTGGAGTACGAGGCCTACGAGGAGATGGCCCTGAGGGAGATGGAGAAGGTCCGCGGGCAGATCTGCTCCCAGTTCGGCATCGAGGACGTGGCCATCGCCCACCGCATAGGCGTGGTGGACATCGGGGAGATCAGCCTGGTCATCGCCGTGGCCTCGCCCCACCGCAAGGAGGCCTTCCTGGCCTGCCACCAGGCCGTGGACCTGCTGAAGGAGAGCGTGCCCATCTGGAAGAAGGAGCTCTTCGAGGACGGAGAGCACTGGGTGGCCTGCGAGGACCACGAACACCCCGCCCCGCCCCGGACCGCGACGCCGGCTTCCTGAGGGGGGGACAGGCGCGGGCCCATAGCCTGACCCCACCAACCCTGCAGCCAACATGCCCGGCCAGCTATTCACCGACTACTTTCTCACCGAAGGCGTAAGGGCCACGCCCGAGTGGAAGGCCTCCGTTGCCGACGCGGCCTCCTTCGCGGCGTTCCGGGACGGCGTCCGTCACCGCTACGAAGCACTGAGGGACTCCGCACACCCCAACGAGGCGGTCACCGAGCAGGAGCTGGTGCGGCCGGTGCTGGAGCTGCTGGGCTGGGCCGACTACCTGCCACAGCAGGGCTCCGCCCGCAACGAGGACATCCCTGACTACCTCCTCTTCGCCGATGCGGCGGCCAAGGAACGGGCAACGGGGCGAGCCACCCCCCAGGAACGTTTCCAGGACGCGACTGTGGTGGAGGAGAGCAAGCGCTTCGGCCTCTCCCTGGACGCCCGAGACCAGGACGACAGGGTCCAGGCCGGCACACCCCACGGCCAGGTCCTGCGTTACCTCCAGACGGCCGATGACGCCTCTGGCAGCCGCATCCGGTGGGGCATTCTGACCAACGGCGGCGTGTGGCGCCTGTACGACCACCGGGCCCGTCCCAGGGCCTCGGGCTACTTCGAGGCCGACCTGGAGGAAGTGCTCCAGCCGGACAGGGAAGACCGCCTCCGGACGTTCTACCTGCTGTTCCGGAGGGAGTCCTTCGTCCTCCGGGAGGGGGCCGTCACCACCTTCCTGGAGGCGGCCCTGGCGGAGGGCCGGCGCTACGAGGCAAAGGTCGCCGAGGACCTCTCGGGCACGGTCTTCGAGCGGGTGTTCCCGGTCCTGGTCCGGGCCCTGGCCGGGAGCTCCGACCAGGGGCTGTCCGAGGTACGGCAGGCTGCCCTGATCCTCCTCTACCGGATGCTCTTCATCCTCTACGCCGAGGACCGGGGACTGCTGCCCGTCAACGATTCCCGGTACGACGACTACGGACTTCGGAAGCGGGTGAGGGACGACGTCGCCACGAGAATGGAGCAGGGGGACACCTTCTCCAGCGTGGCGACCAACTACTATGACCACCTGACGACCCTGTGCAGGATCATCGACGAGGGCGACGCGTCCATCGGGCTACCGCCCTACAACGGCGGCCTGTTCGCAACCGATGCCGCCCCGTTGCTGGAGCAGGTCCGCCTGCCGGACGCCACCCTCGCCGACGTGGTCTACCACCTGAGCCACACCGAGACGGACGACGGTTCGTCAACTACCGGGACATGTCGGTGCAGCAGCTCGGCTCCATCTACGAACGGCTCCTGGAGCGGGAGCCGGTCCGCGACGCCGAGGGCAAGATCGTCATCCGTCCCAACCCCTACGCCCGCAAGGACAGCGGCAGCTTCTACACGCCCCAGGAGCTGGTCGACCTCATCGTCGACAGGACCCTGGAGCCCCTGGCCGAAGAGCGCCTGAAGTCGTTCGAGGACAAGGCCAGGGAGCTCAAGAGCGACCGGCGGCCCAAGGCCGAGCGGGAGGCGGAGCTGCGCAAGCTGGACCCGGCCGAGGCGATGCTCGACCTGAAGGTGTTGGACCCGGCAATGGGCAGCGGGCACTTCCTGGTCACCGCAGTGGACTTCCTGTCGGACCGCATCGCGGACATGGTGGAGTACGTCCCGGCGGTCCCGGAGTGGCCCGACGGCGGGTACGTCTCGCCGACGCTGGAGCGGGTGGCAACCATCCGGGAGGACATCCTGGGCAGGGCCCGGGAGTCCGGCTGGGTGATGGACGAGGCGCAGCTCACGGACCAGGCCATCATCCGCCGCATGGTGCTCAAGCGCTGCATCTACGGCGTGGACAAGAACCCGCTGACCGTGGAGCTTGCCAAGGTGTCCCTGTGGCTGCACAGCTTCACCGTCGGCGCGCCCCTATCCTTCCTGGACCACCACCTGCGGTGCGGCGACTCGCTGATCGGGATGCGCGTGAGCGACGCCGCTCCCGAGCTGAGCCGGCTGGGCGGCCTGTTCGCCAGCCCGGCCATAGCGGCAGCGGAGGCCGCCACCGACGGAATGCAGCAGATAGAGGAGATGTCCGACGCCGACATCTCAGAGGTCCAGGCGTCGGCCTCCCTCTTCCAGGGTGTGGAGCATACGACGGCCGACCTCCGAGGGGTGCTCGACCTCCTGGCAGGCATGCGCTGGCTGGCTGCCGGCATGAAGAAGAAGGAGCGGACCGCGTTCGAAACCCCGATGGCCGACGCCCTCGGTGAGCAGCCGGAGCGGGCGTACCAGCTCCTGGCCGAGGGCCCGGCCGACGGGCCGCCCGAGGACCCGGACCACTCCGGGCCAACATTCCTGCGCCTGTGGCGTGATGCCAAGTCCATCGCCGACCGCGAGGGGTTCCTGCACTGGCAGGCAACTCGAGGCTGAGGGCTTCTATCCAGTGGACGGCAACCGTTGGAAGAAGGGCGAGGAGCTCTATCTACCGCTTTACCAGGGACGGATGCTCTGGCAGTTCGACCATCGCGCCAACTCGGTACGCGTCAATCCGGGCAGCACTCACAACCCCTACCTCAGCGAGGACGTGACTGAAGAACAGCACGCCGACCCAGGCTTCCTGCCCAAGAGTCAATACTGGGTGCCCGCCGGCAATGTGAAGGCTGTCCTGCCCGAAAGCTGCGGTTATGCGTTGGGCTTCCGGGACATTGCCAATCCCACTAACGTCCGTACGATGGTCGCTTCCATCGTGCCGTGGGCCGGATTCGGGAACAAGGTACCGATTCTCAAGCCCGAAACGGAAGACCGCGAGGAATGGTTACTGGCGGCTAATCTCAACACAACGGTCTTCGACTTCGTGACTCGGCAGAAAGTGCAGGGCCAGACTCTAAACTTGTTCATAGTCGAGCAGCTACCCGTCATAGCCCCCAGCGACTACCACCGACAGTTCGGGATCACCACCGCCCGGGAGCTGGTCAGGGACCACGTGCTGCGGCTGACCTACACCGCCAACGACATGGTCCCCTTCGCCCGGGACATGGGCTACGACGGCCCGCCCTTCATCTGGAACGAGGAGGAGCGCCGCCACCTGCGCGCCCGGCTGGACGCCCTCTACTTCCACCTGTACGGCCTGTCCCGGGAGGAGGCCGGCTACGTCCTGGGCACCTTCCCCATAGTCCGCCGACAGGACGTAGAGCGGTCCGGGTCCTACCGCACCCGGGACCTGATCCTCGCCTACATGAACGCCCTGGCGGCGGGGGACACGGAGACGGTGGTGGCCGTGTGACAGAAAGAAGTGCAAAACGCGAAAACAGGCGCGACCCGGAGTGTCTGCCCATCTGTGAAAGTGGGGTGTGTGACGCTCTCTTGTAGACCCGTCCATGCCTCAGTGCTATAGTGATTACATCCTAGTTGGATGAATCATTGATGACTCAAGTGCGCCGAAAAAGGACATTCATTTCCTTCGACTTTGACAATGACGAGGAACTGAAAGATGCCCTGATTGGGCAGGCTCGCAACAACGACTCACCCTTCGAGGTCGCTGACTGGTCCCTACAGGAGGCACAAAAGGAACAGGAGTGGAAAGCCCGAGCCAGAGAACGCATCAATCGGGCTGAAGTTGTGGTTGTTATATGCGGTACCCAGACTCACCGGGCCCCGGGTGTGTCGGCAGAATTGGCAATGGCCCAACAGTTGAAAAAGCCTTACTTCCTGCTGAAAGGCCGTCCCGACAAGCAATGCCATAAGCCGTCCTCCGCCAAGGCAACGGATAAGATATACACTTGGACTTGGAAGAACCTGCGAGCTCTATTTGCGGGGCAACGGTGAATCAACCGAGACCCGTAACCGCAGAGTCTCTGTCCGTTCACACCCACCTGCAAATCGAGCAGGGCATTATTTCCCGGATGGCGGAGAACTGCCGCCAGTGCAAATTGTGGAGTGTCACGATCATTGCCGCCATCCTATTCTTTGCCGCTAGGAGCGAATCACCGGAGCACGCTCTGATAGCTCTCGTTCCGTTAGTCCTGCTTTGGGGCTTGGATGCCTACTACTTGGCCCAGGAGCGGGCCTTTCGTCGGGCTAGTGCCGGGTTCGTTCAGAAATTGCATGGCGGAGACCTAAGCCCATCCGAGTTGTATGCGTGGGGAGAGAAAATCGGATGGAAGCATTGGCTGGCAGGACTCAAAGCCACGCCATGTAGTTGGTTCTACTTGCCCTTGGGTTGCACCATCGCCTTGGTCGTCGTGATTCCCGTCTGAATGGGTGCGCGCCGACCATTTTGCACTTCTCTCGTATGATACCCAAAGGGCTTGCCATCCCGCGCGTCCTGTTGCATACTATTAGGTGAGCATAGTCCCTTGGTGGTTAGAGCGAGGCGGACCCACCCGTTCCCATCCCGAACACGGTAGTGAAACGCCCCAGCGCTGACGATACTGCTTCGGTGACGGAGTGGGAAAATAGGCCACCGCCGGGGGGCTTTCTCTTTCCACGGGCATCCTATCAATTCCCCCACGGCTGCCCGAATGGCCCCCCGGCCCCTTTCATTTTCGCCCCCGGTGTGGTACATTTACTTCACCCAAGGAGATCGTTAAATTATTCACATTCTCCAAGCCATGAACACTCCCGAACCCCGCAGCCGGTACCTTTACAACCCCTAAATTCCGTGCCTATAATGGCTATAGGCCCCGTGTTCGTGGCAGGCGCTTTCCCCAAGTCTGGACCAACCGGCAGCAGCCAAGCGGCCCTCACGTCGAAGCCCTTGGTGCTGAGTCCCCAAGAAACTCTCTCGCAGTGAGGGGGTACCCACATGAGCAACAGGTTCGAAAAGTTCTCCGAGCGGGCCCGGCGAGTGCTGTCCCTCGCACAGGAAGAGGCGCAGCGCTTCAACCATAACTACATCGGCACCGAGCACATCCTCCTGGGCCTCGTTCGAGAGACCGAGGGTGTGGCCGCACGGGTCCTGTCCAACCTGGGAGTGGACCTGAACAAGGTCAGGTCCGCCGTCGAGTTCATCATCGGCCGGGGCGAAAGGCCCGCCCAGGGCGAGATAGGGCTCACCCCCAGGGCCAAGAAGGTGGTGGAGCTGGCGGTGGACGAGGCCCGCCGCATGAACCACACCTACATAGGCACCGAGCATTTGCTCATCGGCCTCCTCCGGGAGGGCGAGGGAGTCGCCGCCGGGGTCCTGGAAAGCCTGGGAGTGACCCTGGACAAGGTGCGCTCCGAGACCCACCGGATCCTCAGCCAGAGCACGCCCACCTCCTCGGGCAGCCACGGCGCCCGCAGCTCCGCCCGCACCCCCACCCTGGACGAGTTGGGCATCGACCTCACCTCCGCCGCCAGGTCCAACAAGCTGGACCCGGTCATCGGCCGGGAGCAGGAGATCCAGCGGGTCATACAGATCCTCAGCCGGCGCACCAAGAATAACCCCGTGCTGATGGGCGAGCCGGGCGTGGGCAAGACGGCCATCGTGGAGGCCCTGGCCCAGCGCATAGCCCAGGGCGACATCCCCGAGACCCTCCAGGGCAAGCGCCTGGTGACCCTGGACATGGGCGCCCTGGTGGCCGGCACCAAGTACCGGGGAGAGTTCGAGGAGCGCCTGAAGAAGGTCATCCAGGAGATCAAGGGCTCGGGCAACTGCGTCCTGTTCATCGACGAGATGCACACCATCGTCGGGGCCGGCGCCGCCGAGGGCGCCGTGGACGCCGCCAACATCCTCAAGCCCTCCCTGGCCAGGGGCGAGCTCCAGTGCATCGGCGCCACCACCATGGACGACTACCGCAAGCACGTGGAGCGGGACCCGGCCCTGGAGCGCCGGTTCCAGCCCATCCAGGTGGCGGAGCCCACCATCGAGGAGACCACCGACATCCTCCAGGGCGTCAAGAGCCGGTACGAGGAGCACCACAGGGTGGAGATCACCGACGACGCCATCGCCACCGCCGCCAACCTCTCGGCACGGTTCATCGCCGACCGGTTCCTGCCGGACAAGGCCATAGACCTCATCGACGAGGCGGGCTCCAGGGTCCGCCTCCGCAACGCCACCACCCCCCTCTCGGTGAAAGAGGTCATGAAGGTGCTGGAGAACGTGCGCAAGGAGAAGGACGACGCCATCTCGTCCCAGCAGTACGAGTACGCCGCAGAGCTCCGGGAGCGGGAGATACGGCTGGTGGAGAAGATGGAGGGCCTTGAGCGGGAGTGGCACGAGGAGCGTGACGAGGAGCGGAGCAGCGTCACCAGCGAGGACATCGCCGAGGTGGTCAGCATGTGGACGGGCATCCCCGTCACCCGGCTGGCCATGGAGGAGACCGAGCGCCTGCTGCGCATGGAGCAGGAGATACACAAGCGGATCGTGGGCCAGGAAGAGGCCATCCTGAGCATCTCCAGGGCCGTGCGCCGCGCCCGGGCCGGACTCAAGGACCAGCGGCGCCCCATAGGGGCCTTCCTGTTCCTGGGCCCCACGGGCGTGGGCAAGACGGAGTTGGTGCGGGCCCTGGCCGAGTTCATGTTCGGCAGCGAAGAGAACATGGTCCGCCTGGACATGTCCGAGTTCCAGGAGCGGCACACCGTCGCCAGGCTCATCGGCGCGCCCCCGGGCTACATCGGGTACGAGGAGGGCGGCCAGCTCACCGAGGCCGTGCGCCGCAAGTCCTACTGCGCCATACTGCTGGACGAGATCGAGAAGGCCCACCCCGAGGTGTTCAACATCCTCCTGCAGATATTCGACGACGGCCACCTGAGCGACGCCAAGGGCCGCAAGGTGGACTTCCGCAACTCCGTCATCATAATGACCAGCAACCTGGGCTCCGACCTCATCAAGCGCGAGACGGTCATGGGGTTCTCCATCAAGGCCGACGCGGCCCAGAGCGAGAAGCAGGCCTACGAGCGCATGAAGGAGAAGGTGCTGGACGAGGTGAAGCGCTTCTTCAGGCCAGAGTTCCTGAACCGCATCGACGCCTCCGTCGTCTTCCATGCCCTGGCCCAGGAGCACATACTGTCCATCGTGGACCTGATGCTGGACCAGGTGCGCAAGGAGCTGGACGAGAAGAGCATCAGCCTGGAGGCCACCGACGCGGCCAAGGAGTACCTGGCCGAGAAGGGGTACGACCCCAACTTCGGGGCCAGGCCCCTCAGGCGCCTCATCCAGGACGAGGTGGAGGACAAGCTGTCCGAGGAGCTCCTGGGCGGCAGGATCAACGCCGGCGACGTCGCCGTCCTGGACGTGCAGGACGAGGAGATGGTGGTCCGCATCAAGGAGCTGGCGGCCCTGCCCTCGGCTTAGCACCAACCATCAGGCTACTTGCAAGGAGGCTCCGCGACTCGGAGCCTCCTTCTGCATAGACCGGGCACCGACGGGCCGGTATTAGACCCCGGTAGAGACCGGCAAGACGACCTCGGGCGAGGGGCCTCCCAGTGGCCAAAGACAAAGCGGGCGCCGCCTTCTTCTGCGCATCCTGCGGCTACGAGAGCCCCAAGTGGATGGGCTTCTGCCCCGCCTGTCGCGAGAGGGCCCCGCTGGTCCAGGCCCCCTCCTCCTCCTCCCGCAGCGAGCGCCGGTCCTGGGCCGGCGAGGCGCCCCCGGCCCCCAAGGAGCTCTCCACCGTCGAAACCGACGACCACGACCGCATCCCCCTGGCCTTCTCCGAGCTCAACCGCGTCCTCGGCGGCGGTGTGGTCCCCGGCTCCGTGGTCCTCATGGCCGGGGAGCCGGGGGTCGGCAAGTCGACCATGCTGCTCCAGACGGCCCAGGGCCTGGCGGCCGGGGGCGGGTCGGTGCTGTACGTCAGCGGCGAGGAGTCCGTCAGCCAGATAAAGTCCCGCTCGGACAGGCTGGGCTTCTCGGGCCGCGGCGTGTACATGCTGGCCGAGACCAACGCCGACGAGATCGTGAGGCACCTGGAGGAGTTCCGCCCGGCCCTGGCCATGGTCGACTCGGTGCAGACCCTCTACTGCGACGACCTGCCCTCGGGGGCCGGAAGCGTGGCCCAGGTGCGGGAGTCCACCCTGCGGATCATGCGGTGGGCCAAGGCCAGCGCCGTTCCCGTGGTCATGACGGGCCACGTGACCAAGGAGGGGTCCCTGGCCGGGCCCCGCGTCCTGGAGCACATGGTCGACGCGGTGGTCCACCTGGAGGGGGACGGGACCGGCGAGTACCGCATCCTGCGGGGCTCCAAGAACCGGTTCGGCTCCACCGACGAGGTGGGCATCTTCCAGATGGGCGGCGACGGCCTGGAGGAGGTGCCGGACCCCTCACGGGTGCTCCTGGCCAACCGCCTGGAGGGCGCCGTGGGCTCCACCATCGTGCCGGTGCTGGAGGGCAGCCGCCCGCTGCTGGTGGAGGTCCAGGCGCTCACCTCTCCCTCGGTGCTGCCCGCGCCGAGGCGGGTGGCCAACGGGCTGGACTACAACCGGCTGCTGATGCTGGCCGCGGTCCTGGGCCGGAGGGCGGGGCTGGGCCTGGCCAACCTGGACGTGATCGTGAACGTGGTGGGAGGGCTCAGGCTCCGGGACCCCTCCTCGGACCTGGCGGTGGCCCTGGCCATCGCCTCCAGCGTGCGCAACGTCCCCGTACGGCCCCAGACCGTCGTCGCGGGCGAGGTGGGGCTCAGCGGCGAGCTGAGGGCCGTGTCCCAGTGGCAGCGGCGGCTGAACGAGGCCTCCAGGCTCGGCTTCCGGTACTGCGTCTTCCCCGCAGCCGGGGGGGACGGGCAGGCCGCGCGGGGGGCCCGGTACATGACCTTCCCGACCTTGCAGGCCGCCATCTCCTGGGCGCTGCCCCGGGGCCGCGAAGGGGCCTCCTGGGAGACGGGCTTCGACGAGGAGGGGGTCTAGTTTTACGCTTCTTTGCTTCCCATGCTGTTGACGGGCGGATAGGCTTGTCGTAGAATTCTGCTGGCCCGTCATGGTGTAAAGATGGGGGGCCGATAACCCAACTGGGAGCAAAATCACATGTTCGATAAAGCCGCGCTGGACGCGTTGTTCGACGATCTCAAGAGCAAGTACGGCAACGAGGCCGACTGGGAGCAGCTTCTGCGGGACGCCCACCTGGGGGTAGCCCGCTCCGACGCGGGAGTGGACCTGGGCGGCATCGACCCCAGGGCCGCCGAGCTCATCAAAGCCCACACGGGCTAGTCCCCGGCCCCGTACCGTCGGGACACTCGGCGTCCCGACTCCGACATTCGTAACGAATTGGGTCCGATCTGCTGCGATGCCGCCGGGTACGAGCTTGACATCGGGGGCGGGCGGCGATATAGTTTAGCGGCAATTGGCCCGTTGGAATCGGCATACAAGGGAAGGAGACGCTATGCTCAAAATCGGACACACCGTTAGGGTCCCGGATTCACTGAGAGGCCCGGTCCCGCCAGCCGAAGAGGAAGTCATTCCCATACCCGAAGAGCTGGAGGGCGTCCCCGGCGCCAACAAGGACGAGGACACCATCAACTACTACACCCGGAACTACCCGGTGGAGAGCCACAACGTGGAGAACTTCGTCTACCGGAAGTGGTCCCGGGCCATCAGCGACATCAAGGAGATCCGCGACGAGCACGAGCGGCTCAACAAGCCCATCATCCTGGCCTGCCGGGAGACGGGCGACATAGAGCCGACCAGCGAGCCCGCCGGGCGGGACGTCACCGAGGACATCAAGGCCAAGGCTATGGAGCTCGGCTACGCCATGGTCGGCATGACCGCCTACGACAACCGCTACACCTACGTCAGCAAGCGCAGGTGGGTCAA
>DAOUJG010000053.1:0-136266 GCA_034423015.1 Dehalococcoidia bacterium
TATGAAGGCGGGGCGACCACGCTGGGTCGCGGTCTCTCGAGACCAAGGGGCGGACCGGTCTACCCCGCCACCTTCATCAAGATACAAGGGGTGGGGCCGGTTCGAGCTCTGCACCGACGGACGGCAAGCCGCCCCCAGAGGCAGGCCGCCCCCAAGAGGCAGGCCGTCTCCAGAGGCAAACCGCCCCCAGAGGCGGGCCGCTCCTAGAGGTGGGCCGCTCCCAAATGTCATTCCGAGCCGCCGGCGAGGAATCTCAGGTACCCGCAACGAGCGCCCCACGCCACAAGCCCACGGCCCGGTCTTCGCCGGCATGGGTTGATCCTCACTAGGCCGCGCTGCGTTCGGAAGGACACGCAGGGGGTGCTGCGCGCCTATTTTCGTGGTAGTGACAGGATCGAGCGGGAGTCTGAGCCGCCCCACCCCTGGATTCCGGCCTTCGCCGGAAAGACGGGGTGGGTATGCCAGACTCCGGGTCGGGGCGGAATAGCGGCGGGAGGGAATAGGGAGCGGCAAGCTGCAAGGTGGGGCTGGTACGGCCCTAAGGCACCGCCAAGGCGCCGGTGCGGGACAGAAGGGACCAGGGAGGCCTTTGCGGCGCTGCGGCGTAGCCGGGGACTAGGCGGCGGCGCGGTCCCTGGGAGCCAGGACTCCCTGGGCGACGGCGCGCCTGGGGGTGGGACGGGCCATCGGTGGCTTGTATAGCTCGATGGATACGAGCCTGATGATTTCGCCCTTGTGTTCGGCGCACCTGCCGCAGGAGTCGCCGTCCCCAAGGCCCAGCCCGTCTACGACATCTCCAATCGAAGAGGACCCGGACCTCGCCATCTCAACGACATCAGACACCCTGATACCTTTGCACATACAGATATACATTGGTCGACTGCCTTCTCGTATGTCGCTCAGCCGATGAAGTGGTATTAGGATATACTAATGCAAGCCATATGGCAACCCTAAAGCAGGCAGTCTTCCAAGGTTCGGGGCGAGGGCCGGGGAATGCTGTATAGTTGACACCCAAAGGTCGGTGGACCGGAGAACACGTGGTAGGAGGACATCATGCCCCAGCTCGATTCCATGGCGTCGTCGGTGGGCGCACTGCTCAAGGAGCGCGGCGAGTCCGTTGCTGTGTGCGAGTCGGCGTGCGGCGGGGTGATCTCGGCGGCGCTGGTGACGGTGCCCGGCGCGTCGGCATACTTCCTGGGAGGCGCGGTGAGCTACACCAACGAGTCTCGCCGGCGCCTGTTGCGGGTGCCCGAGGAGGCCATGGAGGGCATCCGGCCCAGCTCCGAGCCCTACGCCCTGCTCAACGCGCGGACCATCCGCGACACCCTGGGAGCCACGTGGGGGCTGGCCGAGACGGGGGCCAGCGGCCCCACGGGAAACCGTTACGGCGACTCGCCCGGGCACGCCTGCATCGCGGTGGTGGGACCCGTCGAGCGGGTCATCACGGTAGAAACGGGCGACTCGGACCGGGAGGGAAACATGTGGGTGTTCGCCAGGGCGGCGCTGGACCTGCTGGAGGAGTGCCTGGGGCAGGTCACGTAATACCCAGGGCGTCCCTCAGAGCGGCGATCTGGGACAGGTGCTCCCTCCAGTGGCCGGCGAACAGCCGCTGGGACAGGTTCCGGGCGCTGCGGGTCTCGCTGACGCCCCGCATGGTGGAGTGGACCAACGTCTCCCGGCCCGACAGGGCGTCGTCGTCCACCGGCGCCAGGGCCCTCTCCATGCCCGACAGCACGGCCTCGATGTCGGCCTGCACCGCCTCCAGGTCCTTCCCCAGCCGCTGGTCGGTCATGTTGCTGAGGTTGCCGTTGACCGTGATCTCCGGCAGGGCGCTGTCAAGGGTCCTCTGAACGGCGTCGTGTATGCCGCCCTCGGGAGTGTCCACGATGTGATAGACGACCTCCCGGACCGACCATTCGCCCTCCTCAGGCTTCCAGTCCAGGCAGTACTCCATCCCCGCCAGCAGCCGTTCGAGCTCGCGCCGGATGCCGGCGACCTCTTCCAGCAGTCCATCCTTCAGAGTGGTCAAGTGCGTCCTCCTCGTACCGGGGCCGGCTAGGGGGTTAGGGGCAGGTCGCGGAGGGCTTGCCGCACCCCATCCCGGGTGTCCCCGCGCTTCAGCCCGATCTCCAGGGAAGCCCTGAGAAGGCCCAGGGGCGTGCCCCCATCGTAACGGGCGCCGTGGAACCGGTAGGCGAACATCGGCCCGTTCTCCAGCTGCAGGGCCATGCCGTCGGTGAGCTGGACCTCTCCCTTGGCGCCGGGGGGAGTCCGCTCCAGGCAGTCGAAGATGTCGGGGGCAAAGACGTACCTCCCCACGACCGCCAGGTTGGAGGGCGCCTCTTCGGGGGCCGGCTTCTCCACCAGCCCACGGACCCGGTGGACCTGCTCGGTGACGGGCACGGAGTCGACGACCCCGTAGGCGCTCACCGCCTCCGCGGGCACCTCCTCCACCGCGACGACGCTCCCGCCGTACTCTCGGAAGACTTCCAGCATCTGCCCGGTCACGCTCTCCGAGTGCCATATGACGTCGTCGGGGAGCATCACCGCGAAGGGCTCGTCCCCCACGGCGTCCCGGGCGGTGAGCACCGCGTGGCCCAGCCCCAGGGGCCGCTCCTGGCGGACGAAGGAGACACGGGCCGCGGACCAGGTGCGCCGGACCTCCTCCAGCAGGCCGGCGGCGCCGGAGCGGGAGAGGTGGCTCTCCAGGGCCGGGTCCTGGGCGAAGTACCTCTCCAGCGCCTCCTTGCCCTCGGAGGTGACGACGATCACCTCCTCGATCCCCGCCGCCGCCGCCTCCTCGACCTGGTACTGGATCATCGGCTTGTCCAGGATGGGCAGAAGCTCTTTGGGCACCGCCTTGGAGGCGGGCAGGAACCGAGTCCCCAGCCCCCCGGCGGGAATGACCGCTTTGCGCACGCTCGCAGGGTCCTTCACAGGCGCAATTCTACCACCGGCCCCAGGCATGAACAAGGAAAGGAGCCTGGCGGGGAGGCTTGTCTCCACAGGGAGGTGCATTAGTCCATTGAGTAACGGTTGCTGGCGCGGGGCAGGGGGTGGCCCTGGAGTCATGCGAACCATAAAGCGTGCACCAATATGCCACCCAACCACACGCTGGCCATGTAGATGATCCAAGTTGTATTATCGACAAGTTGGCGAATCGCGCCAACGCCTAGCCTACCGACCACCACACCGTTCGCGAGACTGTATAGAATCAGCAAGGCCGTGTCGCCAACATAGGCAGAAGTGGCTGCGGCGATCACACAGGATTCTAGAGAGAAACCCAGCGCGACGAAGACGCACAAGACTCCACGGCACCAAAGCGGAGCCTGCTGGCAACGTTGTCATAGCAGCGTGGCTCGTTCAATCGGTAGCAGTTGCCGGACGACGCGCCATGTATCCTGTAATTGGCGCGCCAATATGGCACCGCTGATCACCGACAGCCATACGAGCAGAACGAGATAAGCGGGGCTTAGTTCGTCGGACATGCATGTTTGCTCTTGTCGGGGTTAAGGCTACCGAACCATGACCGCGTAGGGAGCCAACAGGCGGGCCTGAAGCGCAATGGATACCTGTCGGCGGTCACGTTCCGGATCCGGCGACCGCGCCGCAACCAAGCAGCCCCTTGTCTACCCGCCCACGTATGTACCTGGCGGCGTTGCGCCCACTGCTAGGCCCAATGCCGACCTCGAAGTTGCCCAGGTCAAGGTCCGTGCCGACCGGTTCGATCTCGCCGAGCACAAGTGCGTACCTGGCACCTGCAACGACAGCGCCAGGCGGAAGCGGCTTCCACGTGCTTCCATCGACGAAAACTCGCGGGCGGCAAAGACGTTGCGGCCAGCACGCGACTCGGTCGTCGCCATCAGCACCCGTATGGCACCTTCGTCCGCCTCCCACAACTTCACAAACGGCTGCACCGCCTTAGTGGGATGAAGCGTGGGGCCTCCGTAGCCCCAGAGTATACGGCCGTCGGCGCGCAATTCGCGCTGCTTCCGCACCGGTATGCTGTCTAACCCCTCGCCCGCATGGTAGCCAACGCGCATGAATATGAACGCCTTCGGCGGCTGAATCGTCACGTTGTGTCTACTTCTGTGCGAGCTACCTGTTGGCCACCCCCTTCGGGCCCCCGCAGGAGCTAAACTCCGGGGCCTCAGCTTACTCATCAAGTTCTATGTCTATGAAGGTGCGTTTCTCTCCGGCCCGCGCCACATGCACCAACACTGTCTGGTTTACCATTGGGCCTATCCTGTCATCAACCTCGTCGCCCGCGCCAACTATCCTTAGGCTCTCCCTACCGGCAACGACTTCAATCCAATCATCATTCAAATGCAGGGCACGCAAGACCCCATGAATTTCCTCCTCAACTCTATTCGGCACAGGTGCTCGTCTATTTCGAAGAGCTCTCCCAATGCTGCGCCTAACCTCTGAGTTCAGCGTTATTGGGTGATCAGCAGAGGCTGTTTGGACATCCAGGGAAGAGAAACTCCCCTTCCCAGTCGGTGCCAGATCGCGTGTGAGTTTGAGAAATGTTCTGGCGTAGTCGGGATCGGGCACGACGTCCGACATTCTCTCAACAGGCGATGTGGCGCACACGGTCAATATGTCAAATAGCCGGTCAACAACCGTTTCTCTTCGAATGTCATGGTCGAGCATGGACAATTGTTTTGCTTGCTGCAAGCAAACGGCGAACTGGTAGCTGCCCGGCATAGCTTGGAAGATCCAGGGCTTGTAGGAACGCTCAAGGTCTTTGCTTGGCATTCCACGTTTTCGGTGCGGGACATTCTTGATGTACTCGGTGGTTCGCTGAAATAGCGAAACCATTCTCTGCATTTGCGGCAGAACCACATCCCATGGAGCCCCACCCGTCACAATAGTTCCGCCTCTCGCTGACACCAATATCTGGGCCTCGTCATCGATGCCAGTCTGCCGTAACTTGATGGAGTCAAGGAGGTCCTCCATTTGCTGCCAGGCGAATTCTGGTAGGAGCCCCGAACCAAGGCAGCGGTGCGCTAAGACCTGGGCGGTGGACCACCTTGTGGCCTTGGCATAAAGTGCTACCGCGCTTACAGCGGTAATGCCATAAGTGCGTGGCTTGTCGGGTCCGATTGAGTCCAGAGCTGCTACCTCGGCGACCGCCGCCTTTTCGTATAGCGCTTGGGCGGTGGCCGCCTCACCGCGATGTGCCAGTATCTCCGCTTCAGACGCATGTCGCTCGCTATGGCGGTGGTGGTCAAGCCAGGTCATCATTCCTCCAGAGGTGCTAGGCGGATCCGTCTAGCCGGGAAGCCGACAACTCCCGCCATCGCAGGGAGGTTGCTCTTTCCCTTCTTGGCCTGCTTGAGTTTGTCAGCCAATCTCCTGACAACTACTGCGGCATCACCTCGACCAACCCCAGATACCTCAAGTCGGATGTGATTTTCAAGGTCATCGACGGAAGCGTCCGGTGGTGCCATATAGAAATCGACACCAGTCCCTGTGTCAGCCCGGCTCACAGATACTAGACCGCAGGCGAGTTCGACTGCGGCTAATGCGCAGGCATAGGCCCCGTACTCAGTAGTATCTCTCTCGTTTCCCCAGGCACGCCGCGTACGTGCATCTGTTGGTGTCCAATTCACGACAGTTCCAACCGCTTGTTTCGTGTCCTGTATCACAAACGTCGTGGGAGGGGTGTGGTGTCGATCCAAGCACACCCGCGCCGCTTCAGTCTGGTGCTCTGCGGTCGCTTGCGTGAGGCCTGGATGCCTCTGATCCATTTGATGGATCGGCAGTTCAGCCATTATCAGCCCCTTGGTCCGTTTCCTGCGCCAACGACGCAGCGGCTTGGAGCGACATCGCCAGGGCAACGGCCTCGGGGCCTCGCAGTAGAATCTTCCGAGTGTTCCTACGGTGCCCCTTGGGTCCGACATAGACACTCACGCGCGCGCCGTCGACGCTCAGATTCACCCATCGGGGCCTCCCGTCGTTACCGGTACCCTGAATCGATGTTTGCATTGGACTGCCCTCCGTCGGAAGTCAACTAGCGGAAGCAATGCCCGCATAGCCGGACCGTAAAGTCGGGATGGTGTCGCTGCGTCTCGTCAGCGGCCGCAACGGTCGTCGAATAGCCCTCTACGTAGTATCCATACTTGGCAGCCGGGCCTCCCATTTTCTTGACATGTCCGCACGTGGAGTCGTGTACGGTGCCCTTTCGGGTCACTTTGTCCACATGGACCGTATACGGCATCAGGTTTTTTCACAGCCCCGAACAGGTCGCCGAGCCCGATTGTCTCACGGGCAGTCAGGCACCACAAGGCCCAGAAGCCGGCGACGGGCTAGGCAGGTCGGGCGGATGCCTTCGCTCACTGCCTAGGGGTGGGATCCCGCTGCTCACGCCTGAAATAGGACACTGGCGACTATCTGTGCCCACCAGGTGGGTTGAAAAATCCGCACTGCCAGCCAACCGGACGGGGATGCCCGGGGCCGCCGACCCGTTCCGATTCATTGACACCTGGTGCCGGCTCCCCTACCATGGTATGGAGGCCGTGCTAGACGGGGAGCTAGCGGTGCCCTGCACCCGCAATCCGCTATAGCGGGGTTGAATCCCTCCCGTAGGCCTGACCCATGCGCCTCTGCCCCCAACGGGCTGTGTAGATAGCCGGGTCCCTCGCGACGGAGGACTGTGAACCCCGCCAGGTCCGGAAGGAAGCAACGGTAAGCAGGACCCTTCGGGTGCCGGGGGAGAGCCTGGCTGGAGCCGCCCTTGCGGTCACGCTCAAGGGTTTTCGTCGAAGAGAGGTGCACGGTCTCTAACTCTCATCCTTCGAGGTGTCCAGGCCCCGTCGCCGCCCATGCCCACCTCCGTCCCCGGGGAACGCGTGCCGGTCCCTGAGACCGTTCCCGATCTCCCATGAACCCGCATCCGCGCACCCGCCCCACCCCGACCACGCCCGATAGCCCTCCTCGTCCGCGCCCGCGAAAGGCCCTCGGTCAGCACTTCCTGGTGGACCGGCGGCTGCCCGGGCGCATTCTCCGGGCCGCGGCGGTGGGACCCGAGGACACCGTCATCGAGATAGGGCCGGGCGGGGGAGCCCTGACCCGGGCGCTGGTCGACAAGGCCCGGGAGGTCGTCGGCGTGGAGGTGGACCCAGAGCTCGCCACGTCCCTGCCGGAAGCCCTTGGGTATCCGGGCAACCTGCGGGTGGTACGGGCCGACGCCAGGGAGGTGGACCCGGGGTCCCTCGTACCCCCAGACAGGAGCTACAAGCTGCTGGGCAACATGCCCTACTATGCCGCCAACCCCATCCTGAGACACTTCCTCGAGGATGTGGAGCGCAAACCTTCGCTGATCGTCGTGATGGTCCAGAAGGAGGTGGCGGAGAGCATGGTGGGAGCCGGGGGACGGATGAGCCTGCTGGCCGTTGGCATCCATCTGTACGCGGTCCCGCGTATCATATGCGATGTGCCTCCCAGCGCCTTCCGCCCGTCCCCAAAGGTCACCTCGGCCGTGGTGAGGCTGGACCCCCTCCCGGTCCAGGCCGTCGAGCCCCACCAGGCGCCGGACTTCTTCCGCGTGGTCCGCGCGGGGTTCTCGGCGCCCAGGAAGCAGCTGCGGAACTCCCTGGGGATGGGCCTCGGCATCCCGAGCGCCGAGTCCCAGCGACTGCTGGAATCGGCCTCGCTGGACCCCGCCAGGCGTCCCGGCACCCTGGCAGTAGAAGAGTGGAAGGCCCTCTGGTCCGCAGTCCGCGACGGCGGCGCCTGCTCCGGGAGTCAGCCCGGTGCCTAGGGCTGGCAACGGGGGCCTTCCGTCTAAGACCAGGGCCTACGCCAAGGTAAACCTGACGTTGGAGGTCCTGGGCCGCCGGCCCGACGGGTACCACGAGATACGGACGGTGCTCCAGACCATCGGCCTGGCGGACACCCTGCACGTGTCGCCGGGGGAGGACGTTCGGCTCCGCTGCTCTGACCCGGACCTGGAGGGTCCCGGCAATCTGGTCTGCAAGGCGGCTGAAGCCCTGCGGCGGGCGTCGGGAGAGTCCCGGGGCGCCGACATGCGCTTGGACAAGCTCATTCCCGTGGGGATGGGCCTGGGAGGGGGAAGCGCCGACGCGGCGGCCGCCCTCCTTGGCCTGAGACGGTTGTGGGGCCTGGCACTGGAAGACGCCCGCCTGAGGGACATCGCCGCGGACCTGGGAGCCGACGTTCCCTTCCTGCTGAACGGCGGAACGGCGCTGGGGACGGGCCGCGGCGATCGGATAGAGGCCCTCCCGCCCCCTCCCACCCGCTGGATGGTGCTGGTGTGCCCGCCGGGTCCGCCCTCGGGGGAGTCCGGGGACGGGCCTACCAAAACGGCCCGGCTCTACTCGATGATGTCCCCCCGGCACTACACCGACGGCAACCGGACGGAGGCCCTGGCGGAGACCCTTCGGGCCGGTGGGGATACGGAGCCGCTGCTGTTCAACGCCTTCGAACCGGTGGCCCTGGAGACCTTCCAGGGCCTGGCAGAGGCGTGGAGCGCCTTGCGGGGGGCGGCGGAGCCCTACGCCGGGGGGCCCAACGGCTCGGGAGGACCGCACCTATCGGGCACGGGGCCCGCCATCTACGCCTTCGTGCCCGGCAAACCCGAGGGCGAAAACGTGGTCAAGACCTTGCAATGCAGGGGCGTCAGGGCGTACCTTGTACCAACTATCAACCCTGACCCGCACGGAGAGGGGACCTAAGGCTGATGAACATATCCCTGCTGGCCATCAGAATCGGCATCGACCCGGACATGATCCAGGTGGGCAGCTTCCAGCTCACCTGGCACGGGTTCCTGACCTTCGTAGCCGTGGCCCTGGCGGTGTTCCTGGTGGCCCGGTGGGGGCGGCAACAGGGACTGAACGCGGACTCAATATACTCCATCGCCACCTGGTGCATCGTCGGCGGGATCATCGGGAGCCGGCTGCTGCACGTGGTCGACTTCTGGGACGACTTCTACAGGCACGACCCCATCAGGATAGTCCAGATATGGAACGGGGGGATCACCATATACGGCGCCATCCTGGGAGGCTTCCTCAGCGGCGCCGCCTACATGATCATCAGGAACCATCCCAGGTTCCTGGCCGCCTGGAACAAGGTCTTCAAGGGCGCCAAGCTGGAGCCCGCGCCCCTGCCCTCGATAGGACGGCTGGCCGACATAGCCGCCCCCGCCCTGCTCATAGCCATGGCCATCGGCAGGGTGGGGGACGTGATCAACGGCGAGCACGTGGCCAAGATAACGGACCTCCCGTGGGGGTTCGTGTATACACACCCCGAGAGCCCCAGCAACCAGGTGCACGGGTTCGGGGCGAGCCATCCGGCCGTAGTCTACGAGATGCTACTGGACCTGGCGGTCCTGGGGGCCGTGGTGGCCATGCGGGACCGGCTGCGACCCTACGGTATGACCTTCGTGCTCTACCTGGGCCTATACTCCCTGGGCCGCTTCTTCATCAGCTTCCTCCGCACGGGCCCGCCTCCCATGGACCAGGAGTGGGCCATCGGCCTGAATGAGGCCCAGTTCGTAGCCATAGCCGTCATGGCGGTGACCATACCCCTGCTGGCCTTCAAGGCGCAGCTGGTGCGGATCGGCGGCCCCCGGGCGGCTCGGCGGCGGGCGGCGGCGTCCGACAGGGCAGGGCCGGGAGAGTCGGGCTAGCCTCTCCGGGCCACGGCGGACCGCGGCTCCGGGCTCACGGGGGCCTAGGAGCCCCCTGAGGCGAAGAGGGGCATTACCTTCTCGCTGAGGGTGCGCAGGGACGACTCGGTCTTCTCCAGAGACATGAGCCCCCTGTTGGTGAGCATCAGGTTGCGGACTCCGACGTCCCTCATCTGGGCCACCTGCTCGGCCACGCGCTTGGGGCCGCCCACCAGGTTCTCGGCGGCGTTGGGGTCCGGACTCTCCGCGTATCCCGAACGGTCCAGCGGCGGCAGCTGCCGGGTCATGGGCAGGTCGCCGGGGTTCCATCGTTCCCGGAGCTTCTCCATGTTGCTGTAGGCCCGGTAGTGGGCGGGCAGGAACTCGCCCAGGGCCTGCTCGTCGGTCTCGGCCAGGTGCATCTCCCGCCACACCCATATCTGGTCCAGGTTGTTCTCCACCGCCTCCTCGTCGAAGCCGGCAGCGGCCATGGTGTCCCGGTACAGCTCGATGTTCCGCCCCACCGAGGCGACGGTGCTTCCCCGCAGCAGGATGGGCCGGCCGATCCTGGCCATCTCCTTGATGGACTCGTCGCCTATGCACGCCCTGGCCAGGCGGGGATGGGGCTTCTGGTAGGGCCGGGGCCGCACCGAGGGGAAGGACACCTGCCAGTACTTGCCCTTGAAGTCCACGTTGTCCGTGGTCCAGGCCTTGACCAGCAGCTCCTCGGCCTCCTCCATCTGCTCGCCTCCCAGGCCGGGGGTGGTCCCAAACCCCACGTACTCGTAGGCGTTGTAGTTGGACCCCCTGGCCGTGCCGACCACCAGCCGCCCCTTGGACAGGTTGTCCAGCAGGGCCGTCTGTATGGCGACGCGGACGGGGTTGTGCAACGGCAGCTCCAGGATGCCGAAGCCCAGCAGCACACGCTTGGTCTTCACGGCCACCGCGCTGGCGAACACCAGCGGGTCCCCGTACACGCACTCACCGGTGAAGTGGTGCTCGGCGAACCATATGGCCTCCATGCCCAGCTCTTCTATGAGCTGGGCCTCGTACAGGCAGTCTTCGATCTCCTGCCCGTCCCGGCTGTCGTCGAATTTCATCGGGTAGAAAAAGTGGCCGAATCGCATCCTTCCTCCATATCCACGCCCTCGGGCCGGCTGCTCCCGGGCCCTCGGGCATCCACTACTCTACTCCTATCGGCAAGTGGTGACAAGACGGGACGCGGCGGCCGCCGACCCGGCCATCTATTGACTGGCATGCGCCGACCCAGCATACTCCTTTCATTCAACCAATCGGGGCATTCGGCCATCGGGAGGCAACCCTGGAGGTCGGCGCAATATTCCCCCAGACGGAGATGGGCTCCGACCCGGGGCCCATCCGGGAGTACGCCCAGGCGGCCGAGGAGCTGGGCTATTCCCACGTGTTCGTGGCCGACCACGTGCTCGGAGCGGACCTGGCAGCCCACCCCGAGCTTGGCGCGGCCAACTACAGCTACAAGAGCACCGTCCACGAGCCCCTGACCCTGCTTGCCTTCATCGCGGCCTCCACCAGCCGTCTCGGGCTGTGCACCGGGATACTCATCCTGCCCCAGCGCCAGACCGCCTTGGTGGCCAAGCAGGCGGCGACGCTGGACGTGCTCAGCGGCGGCCGCCTGCGCCTGGGCATCGGGGTCGGGTGGAACCACGTGGAGTACGGCGCGCTGGACATGAACTTCCACGACCGCGGCAGGCGGTGCGACGAGCAGATCGACCTCCTCCGGGCCCTGTGGACCCGGGAGACGGCGGACTTCCACGGCCGCTGGCACGACGTGACCCACGCCGGCATCAACCCCCTGCCAGTGCAGCGTCCCATACCCCTGTGGATCGGCGGCGGAAGGCCCGGGGCCCCGGCGCCCGCGGAGCCCGTCCTCCGCCGCATCGCCCGCAAGGCCGACGGCTGGTTCCCCGCCGACGGGCTTCACCTGGCCCCCCACGGCCGGGAGACCGTGGACCGGGTCAACGCCTTGATCGTCCAGGCCGGCAGGGACCCCTCGGAGGTGGGAATGGAGTGCCGTATCCGGCTGGAGGACAAAGGGCCCGACGAGTGGCTTCGAGAGGCGGAGATGGTGCGGGGCCTGGGGGCCTCGTACCTCACCGTGGAGACGAGGGGCGCGGGCCGTTCGCCGGCGGGACACATCGACGCCATCCGCAGGTTCCAGGAGCACTACACCCGCCACGCCGGACCGCTGACACAGGGGGGAAGCCATGCGTCTGGAAGGTAAGGTGGCGCTCATAACCGGAGGCGCCAGGGGCCAGGGCGCGGCCGAAGCCCGGCTGTTCGCCAGGGAGGGCGCCAGAATCGTCTTCGGCGACGTCCTCGACCGGGAGGGCGCCGCCGTTCAAGCCGAGATCAACGGGTCGGGCCGCGAGGCCGTCTACGTCCACCTGGACGTCACCAGCGAGGCGGACTGGCAACGGGCCATGGACGTGGCCCGGTCGCGGTTCCGAAGGCTGGACGTCCTGGTCAACAACGCGGGCATCTGGCGCCCGGGCGTCGTGGAGGAGACCACCGAGGAGAGCTGGGACGCCGTGATGGACGTCAACGTCACCGGCGCGTTCCTGGGCACACGCTTCGTCATACCCGAGATGCGCCGGGCGGGCGGCGGCTCCATCATCAACATCTCCTCGGCGGCGGGGCTCGTCGGAGACCTTCGCAGCGCCCCCTACGGAGCGTCCAAGGGAGGGATACGCCTGCTGACCCGGGCCACGGCCGTCCAGTACGCCGGCGACGGGATAAGGGCCAACTGCATCCACCCGGGACCCGTGGACGCCCCGATGTACCACGAGATCCGCCCGGACGCCGCCACCCGGGATGCCGGCACCTCCAGGACCCTGATGGGGAGGATGGGCACCGTGGAGGAGATCGCCTACGGGGCCCTCTACCTGGCTTCCGACGAGTCGTCCTTCGTTACCGGCGCAGAGCTTGCCATCGACGGCGGAATGACCGCCCAATAACCCAAGCAGGAGGGGCGCCATGAGACTGGAAGGCAAGGTGGTCCTGATCACCGGCGGAGCACGTGGCCAGGGGGAGGCGGAGGCGCGCCTCTTCTCCCGTGAGGGAGCGAAGGTGGTCATCGCGGACGTGCTGGACCGGGAGGGGACCAAGGTGGCGGCCGACATCGCCGAGGCCGGCGGCGACGCCGTCTACGTGCACCTGGACGTCGTCAGCGAGGATGACTGGCGGCGGGCCATCGACACCGCCGTCTCCTCCTACGGAAAGCTGGACGTGCTGGTCAACAACGCAGGCATCTGGCGCAGGGGGCTCGCCGGGGAGGAGAGCCTGGACCAGTGGAACACGGTGATGGACATTAACGCCAAGGGGGTGTTCCTGGGCACCAAGCTGGCCATATCCGAGATGCGCAAGGCCGGGGGAGGCTCCATCATCAACATCTCCTCCACCGCGGGGCTGGTTGGCAGCGACTCCAGCACCGCCTACAGCGCGTCCAAGGGGGCTGTGCGGCTCTTCACCAAGGCTGCCGCCGTGCAGTACGCCGGGGACGGCATCAGGGCCAACTCCCTGCACCCGGGCCCGGTGGACACGGCCATGTACGACGAGGTCCGGCCCGACCCCGAGAGCAGGCGGGAGGCGATCGGCCGGATCCCGCTGAACCGGCTGGGCACGACCGTGGACATCGCCTACGGCGCCCTGTTCCTGGCCTCCGACGAGTCCTCGTTCATGACGGGCGCCGAGCTGGTGATCGACGGCGGCAGTACGGCCCAGTAGGCGCCGGCGGGGGTCCCGGCCCCTCTGCTCAGGCGAGGGTGGGCTCAATACCCCGGGGAGGGGCCTGCGGCAGGCGGGCAGAACGCTAGGACACCCTCAGGAACCTGGTCACGTACTCCACGTCCGCCGTGGGGAGCGCCATGCCCATCCGCGAAACGGCCTCGCTGAACCGGCTGACGTCGTAGACGCTGGTGTCGGTCAGGTACGGCTCGACGGAGTCCAGGGCCTGGACCAGGACCTTCAGCTCCATGTCGTTCTCCCGGTCGGCCGTCGCCTGCAGCGCCGACCTCCAGTCCTCCAATGACACGCGGCCCGTCACGTAGCCGTTGCTCTCCATGTACTCGAAGACCCGGTCGGCGAAAACCGGGTCCTGCTGGACCACGTTGTAGACCTTGCCAAAGTGCGCCGGGTCGTCGGAGATCTTCCTGATGGCCCTGACCAGAAAGTCCACGGGGGTCATTTCGAACATCCAGTCCGGGGCCCGGGGCGCCAACCCCGACCGGGCGCAGGCCTTCATTATCAACGACAGGAAGTCGTTGGGGTTGACCACCCCCGTGCCGCTGTGATGGCCGATGTTGCCGGGCCTGTACAGGCAGACGGGCAGCCCCCGGGACACGGCCGACCACACCAGGCATTCCGCGACCCACTTGCCCTGGTTGTAGCCCCCCTCCATCCTGTCCACGAAGTCTGCTATCCGGTCGTTCTCCAGGTAGGGCGTATCGTCGCCCCCCGGGAAGACGCCGTTGGAGGAGATGTACTGGACCGGTTTTGCTCTGGCGCTGCAGGCGAACCTGAGCACCTCCACCGTCCCGCCGACCGTGTGGGGCTTGACGGTGGCATATGGGTACACGTAGTTGACGGAGGCGGCGCAGTGGAAGACCAGCTCGATCTCTTCCGCAAGCCGCCGGTACTCCTTCTCCTCCAGTCCCAGGCGGGGCTGGGTCAGGTCCCCCGTAACCGGGACGACCCGGTGCCCAAGCGACTGGCCGGGCAGCCCGTAGGACTTCAAGGCCTCCAACACCCGGTTGGCCGCCTGGTCCTGTCCAGAGGCCCTAGGCCTTGCCAGGCAATAGAAACGTGCGCCGTCCCCCGTGGCCCGCAGCAGCTCGTCCAGCAGGAAGGCGCCCAGGAAGCCGGTGGCCCCCGTGACCAGGATGGCGGACGCTTCACTCAGGCGCGTTGCCCTGATCTCCCCGGTGGGAGCGATCCCCGCGTCCAGCTTTGCGTCGTCGGCCAGCGAGACTCTCGATTCCATACGTGGCCCTCCGTCCTCCAGGTACGCCGCCAGCGCGTCTATGGTGGGGTGCTCGTATATCTCCGTGCCTTGAAGCTTGATCCCGAAGGCGCGCTCGACGTCCAGTGTAAGGCCCAGGCCTGCCAGGGAGTGGCCGCCCAGGTCGAAGAAGTCCCAATCGTCCTCCAACGAATCGTCGTCGATGCCCAGCGCCTCTCCCCACAGCTCCCGCAGGACCCGCCGTCGCTCCCCCGCCGTGGCATTCTCCGGGAGCTGTGGGCGCTCCCTGACGATGGACCTGCCCGGGCTCAGCGGGGGCAGGGCCTTGCGGTCCAGCTTGCCCGTCTGACGGTTCAGTGGAAGCGCCTCCAGCTCCATATAGCGGCTGGGCACCATGTAGTGGGGCAGGTACCGCTCCAAGAGGCTCCGAAGGTCCCTGCTGGTCCCGCTCCTGGCGTCGACCCGCCACGTCGCCCCGGGTCCCCGGACGACGTAGGCGACCAGGCGCTTGTTGGTCTCGTCCTCAACTTCCGCCGTTACCGCCGTGTCCGCCACGCCGCAGTACTTCCGCAGCATCTCCTCGACGGCCCCGAGGTAGACGGTATATCCCCTTATCTTGACCATGGAATCGTCCCGGCCAACGATGGTAGTCATGCCCTGGGCGTCGATCTCGGCCAGGTCGCCGGTGGCGTAGTACCTCTCGCCGTCCTGCCGGAGAAACCTCTCGGCATCCAGGTCGGGCCTGCCAAGATATCCCCTGGCGAGCCCCCGGCCGCCGACGAACAGCTCGCCGCTCCCCCTGGAGGTGAGGACGGACCCTTCCCCTGGAACACGGGCGGGCAGCACCCGGACCGCCACGCCGTCCATGGGAAGACCCACCGGGCACACTTCCTTGTCATCCAAGGGCAGGGACAGGCCCGTCAGCTCGACGGTGCAGACGTCGTGGGTCTCGCTGATGCTGTAGGTGTTGAACACGCGGGCAGAGTCGGGGAGGACCTCCAGCACCTGCCGCAACAGGCTCGTCGGGACTACCTCCCCGTTGAGCCAGACGACCCGCAGGGATGCAAGCCGGGCCCGGATGGCGTCGCGGTCCCCCGAGCTCAGGACCCCCTGCAGCAAGGACGGGGTGAACAGCATCTCGGTGATGCAGTGCTCGGAGATGAACGCGCCCAGCGCCCGGGGCAGGAACACCACGTCGTCGGGGACCACGTATACCGTTGCCCCCTTCAGCAGCGGGCGGAAGTACTCCCAGGGGAAGAAGATGTTGCAGGCGACCCTGTCCCCCGCCGCGTAGGAGCTGAACCGGTACCTGGCATAATACGAGGAGATGAGGGAAGCGCCGGTCAGCATCACCCCCTTGGGGTCTCCCGTCGTGCCGGAGGTGTAGGGGATGAAGGCCAGGCGGTCCCCGGTGACGCCCGGGCCGGGGGCCGCGGCGACGAGGCCCGTCCAGGAGCGGTCCTCGTCGATGGCCAGTACATGGGGGCCGGGGACCTCTCCAAGCGTGGGCAGCCTGGAGAGATGTTGGGCCTTGGTGACCACGACCTTAGGCCGGGACTCGGCCACCATGGCGCGCAGCAGACGTTCTGGAGAGTCCAGGGCCATGGGCATGAACGCCCCGCCCGCTTTCAGGGCCCCCAGGCTGGCGACGATGAACTCGGCGCAGGTCTCCATGAAGATTCCCACTGGGTCGTCGGTGGAGACGCCGCGAGACCGGAGGTAGGCGCCCAGCGAGTCCGTCACCCGGTCCAGTTGAGCGTAGGACATCCGATCCCGGCCTGAGACTATCGCCGGGATATCGGGAGTCTCCGTCGCCTGGGCTTTGAAGAGCCCGTGCAGACTGTTGTCTACGGGGTCCACGCTCACCCCTCGACTGGAGGGATTGCTTTTTTGGGCCGGTGCGTCTGGTGCTAGTACACGATCAGCTAGATTGGGACCAACCGGAAGCCTCTTCCCCCACTCCCCATTCTAACCGATTGCTGACCGCCCGGACAGGGCCTTGGCCGCCCTCCAACACAGAGCCGACGGCGCTGCGGGGTTCCCGGAGCGGCAGGGTGAGGCGGCTTGGGGAGACGTCGTCACAGCAGGAGGGCGGCCCCACCCGCCACGGCCTGACCGCCCGGGGAGGGGAATGACGTACGCGGTACGGCGGGAGGGGGGGTCTAGTCCTCTAGGAGCGCCACCTGGAAGGCGGTGGAGGGGGACTCCATCGAGTCCATGTCCCAGTCGAACATCAGGAGGGCGGGCCGGTCGGTGGACCGCTCCAGCAGCCGCCGTCCCCTGTGGGCCACGACACTCTCGGCATGCCGGTAGTCCAGCATCGCCCCCTCTTCCCGGCCGGTGCGGTTGCAGACGAGGAGGGGGAGGCCCGTCTCGCCGGACCGGCGCTCCCAGGTATCCTCGGGGCCGCAGAACCCCGGGGGCCATGCGGAGGGGGCGACCAAGATCTGGGCGCCCCGGCGCTTCAGGTCCAGGACCAGATCAGGGAACCAGGCGTCGGCGCAGATGAGGAGCCCCACCCGGACCCCGGAGCAGCTCACGGTCACCGCTCCCTCGCCCGGCGACGACCATGCCTCGTGGCCCCCCGTGACCTTGATCTTCCGGTACGAAACGGGCTCGTCGACGTCGGGCCCTAGGACGAAGACGGAGTTGTACAGCCGGGTGGCCCCGCTGCTGTCCGTGGCCCTCTCGGGGTGGGCCAGGAAGAGGGTGACCCCCTTCCGGCGCGCGGTATCGTGGATGCTCTTCATCCAGCTGTCGGGCTGGTGGGTGATCCAGCCGGTGCCGACGGCCTGCCCCTCGCCTGCGCAGTCCCCCGCGGGCAACGGGTCCCAGACGCAGTGGTGGGCCCCATGCCGTCGGCCGCACCACTCCAGGCCCCAGTCCCGGGGACGGTCGGTGAAGGTGTAGCCGGAGATGCAGAGCTCGGGGGTGACCACCCAGGAGGCGCCCTGGGAGGCCGCCGCCTCCAGGCCGCGCTCGACGGTGTTGCGGTTCATGCAGACCGCGCCCGGCCTGGGGTCCATGTGGATGAAGGCTATCTTCAACTTCTTCCAGTAACCGTGCTTTTCCAGCACCGTTCAGGGGCCGGCTGCCGATTGACCGGGGGCGTGGAGTCGGATACGATATGGTTTCAGCGACCGGTAGCGGGCCGCTCCTTCAGCGACCCCCCGTCGGGTTTCCGGCGACCGGCCGCTGTCCCGTTGCCCTCCCTAGGCCTGGCCCGTACCGGGCCAGTCGGGAGGAGCCAGCGCCGAGTGCAGCGGCGAGACGGTGCCGATGAGGCTGGAGTCGACGCTGTCTATGGTGGGCCTCCCGCACATCCCCATCGCCTGGGCCAACTCTTCCCTGAGGAAGCCCATGACCGTCTTGACCCCCTCTTCGCCGTCCACCGACAGGCCCCAGAAGAGGGGCCTGCCCATGAGGACGGCGCGAGCGCCCAGCGCGAGGGCCTTGAGCACGTCCGTACCCCGGCGGATGCCCCCGTCCAGGTAGACCTCGGCCCTTCCCTCCACGGCCTTGACCACCTCGGGGAGCACCTCCACGCTGGCGAAGGTGGTATCGAGCTGGCGTGCGCCGTGGTTGGAGACGATGATGCCCTTGGCGCCGTGCTCAGCCGCCAGCCGGCCGTCCTCCCCGGTCATGACGCCCTTGACGACCACGGGCATGGATGTGTTGCCGGCCAGCCACTCCAGGTAGGACCAGGTGGCCTTGCGGTCGATGAGGGCGTTGACGCCGCTGGGCGCGTCGGAGGAGACGTCCCAGGTCTGCCAGTCCGTCAGCTCCAGGTGGGCGTAGTTGGGGGAGGGAGGGCTGGAGTAGTTGTTGCGGATATTCCGCTCCCGCTTGGCCTGGACCGTCGAGTCCAGGGTTATGCAGAGGACCGAGTACCCGGCGCTCTTGGCGCGGTCGGCCAGCTCCATGGTGAGACCCCGGTCGGAGTACAGGTACTGCTGCCACCAGATGGGTCCCGTGGCGACCTTGGCGACCTCCTCCAGGGTGTAGCTGGAGCCGGAGCTGAGGACCAGGGCGGTGCCCATGGCCCCCGCGGCCCTGACCGTGGCCAGCTCGCCGTCGGGATGGGCCCGGCCGTGGCCCCCCGAGGGGTCGGCCATGACGGGGAACTCGATGCGCTGGCCCTGGACGGTGGTGGACAGGTCCATCTGGCTGATATCCACCAGCATCCTGGGCCGGAGCATGATGGAGTCGAAGGCCTGGCGGGTCCTCCTGAGGGTGATCTCATCGGTGGCGCCGCCGGCGATGAAATCGTACTCGTGCTTGGGCAACCGGTCGTTGGACAGGGCTTCGAACTCGTAGATGTTTATGGGCCGGTTGGTCATGGCTGCTCCTCTCATGCTGGCCTTACGCCAGTCCCGATATCAGGGGAGGCCCGCCGCCCAGCAGGCCGGCGTCCACCGTCTCCAAAGTCGGCCGGCCGCACATGCCCATGGCCATCCTGAGCTCGTCGGCGACGATTTGGACCACCCTGCGCAGGCCGGCCTCGCCGTCCACGGCCAGGCCCCAGAACATGGGCCGGCCGATCATCACCGCCCGGGCTCCCAGGGCCACGGCCTTGAGCACGTCGGCGCCCCGGCGGATTCCGCCGTCGAAGTACACCTCGATGCGTCCCGCGACCTGCTCAGCCACCTCGGGCAGCACCTCGATGCTGGCGAAGGTTGTGTCGAGCTGGCGTGCGCCGTGGTTGGAGACGACCACGGCGCTGGCGCCGCACTCGGCGGAGGCCTTGCCGTCCTCGCCGGCCATGATGCCCTTGACGACCAGGGGCAGCGCCGTCTGCCCCGCCAGCCACTCCACCTCGGACCAGGTGGCGCTGCGGCTGATCATGGACCCCACCCCCGCGGGGGCGTCGGAGCTGGTCAGGTCGTCCACGACCCACTCGAGCTTGGGCCAGCCGGCGTAATTGGGCGACATGGGGGCGGCGTAGCCGTTGTGGACGTCCCGCTCTCTCTTGGCGCTGACGGTGATGTCCAGGGTGAGGACGATGGCCGAGTAGCCGGCTTCCCGGGCCCTGTCGACCATCTCCAGGGTGCGCCCCCGGTCCTCGAACAGGTACTGCTGCCACCAGATGGGCCCCGTGGCGGCCTCGGCGGCCTGTTCCATGGTCAGGGTGGAGCCGGAGCTGAGGGTCATGACCGTGCCCTCGGCCCCGGCGGCCCTGGCGGTGGCCCTTTCGGCGTCGGGGTGGGAGCGGCCATGCCAGCCGGCAGGGTCCAGCATGATGGGGAAGGGGATGGGGTGGCCCAGCACCGTGGTGGAGGGGTCGACCCGGCTGATGTCGACGAGCATGCTGGGGCGCAGGGTTATGGAATCGAAGGCCTTCCGGGTCCTTCCCAGGGTGATCTCGTCGCCGGCGCCGCCGGCCACGAAGTCGTACTCGTGCCTGGGCAGCCGCTCCCTGGCGAGGGCCTCGTACTCGAAGATGTTTATCGGTTGTTGGGTCATTTTGGGCGCCCGCAAAGGCGTGGATCGCCCGGGGCCTCCCCCCGGTTCTTCCCCGATGATACCCAGCCGCCAAGGGGGTGTCAACGCCGCCGCCCGGGCTTCGTTCCCACCGTTCTTGCCGCGTAAGGCCGCGCCGAGAATTGGTGACACCGGCCCGTTGACCATCCGGACGCCGCTTCGCTAGTCTGTATACAAGCAACAAGACCCCGCGACCACGGGACCGGCGAGACGGAAGAGGGACAGACCCCACCGAGGGGTCTGTCCCTTTTTTGGAGGAGCGACATGTCCGACGCGGCGACCGGCTGGGAGAGAGACCGGCTTCTCGAAGCCTTGGAGTCCCACCGGCGGGGGCTGTCCCACGCCCCCCAGGTGCAGAAGCAAGCCCACTCCCTGGAGCCGGCCTCCGAGGGCGGAGAGATGACCTTCGTCGTGTCCACGGACGACGTGGACCGCCAGGGCGACACCATCGCCGTCGAGGGCTGGATGCTGGACTCGTACCTGCGGAATCCCGTCTTCCTCTGGGCGCACAACTACGCCAGGCCCGCCATAGGCAGGACGGCCCAAATCTGGAAGGAGCCCCATCGCCTCATGGCCCGGGTCGAGTTCGCGCCCACCGACTTCGCCCAGGAGGTCCGACGTCTCTACCAGGCCGGATACCAGCACGGCGTGTCCGTGGGGTTTCGCCCCATCCGCTACGCCCTCCGCCGGGACCCCCACAGCGGGGATCTCCAGGGCATCGACTTCCTGGAGCAGGAGCTGCTGGAGATCAGCGCCTCCCCGGTCCCCGCCAACCCCCAGGCCTTGAGGAAGTCCCTGGGCGACAAGCCCATCCTGAGCGCATTCTTCGAGGGCCTCGACGGCCTCGACGCGCCCCGCCGCGAGGCCGCGGAAACGCAGCGGGACGTGTCAATCGACGCCCTGCTGGCCGTCCTCCGGGGCGCCAGGGGCTGACCCGCGGCTGACCGACCCCACGGAAATGGACCCCCGGTGGAATCAAGCCCGGCAAAACGAAAAGCCCGGGGACACGAAAAAGGAGGCACCCATGACTATAGGAACCCAGGACCTTGAGCTCATCAGGAAAGAGGTTGCCGGCATACGGGAGTTCTACAACGCCCGCATGGACGCCGACATCGCTCCGCTGAAGGAGGAGATCGGCCGCATAGCGGCCCAGGTGGCCGGCGTCCAGGAGATGTGGCGGCAGGGCGAGAAGGAGGCCATCCTGGCGAAGTACGGGGGCCGGGAGAGGCCCAGGGTCCCCTACGGCAAGTACCAGGGGCTGGACATGCTGGACCTGGCATACATGCGCAGCCTTCTCAACGCCCAGATGCGCAAGCCGCTGGGGCTCAACCCCCACATGCTGGAGGAGTGGCAGGCCAACCTGAAGGCGGCCATGGACAGCACCACCGCAGGCGCCGGCGACGAGCTGGTGCCCACCCAGGAGGCCGTCGCCCTGTGGATGGACGTGAACCTGGAGACCATGCTGGCGCCCCTCTTCTCCCGGCTGGAGATGCCCACCAACCCCTTCGAGGTGCCCCTGCAGCTCGGAGACGTGGACTGGTACCCCGGCACGGAGAACCTGGCAGCCACCAGCACGGCCCTGTCCACCGCCAAGCAGACCCTGACCGCCTACGAGCTGGTGGGCCAGGTGCCCTGGTCCCTCTCCCTGGACGAGGACTCCATCATCGCCATGGCAGCGGAGGTGCGCGGCAGCCTGATCCGCAACGCCGCCCAGGTCATAGACGACGTCCTGCTCAACGGGGACAACACCACGACCAACAACATCAACGCCGACGGGGCCACCATCTCCAAGACCGACGCCGGCAAGGGCCACTGGCTCCTGGGGTTCGACGGCCTGGTCCACCTGCCCCTGGTGGACAACACGAGCCAGGCCAACGACCACAACGCGGCCGTCTCCGACGACATGTTCAACGAGATGCGCGCCAAGCTGGGCAAGTACGGGGTCCGGCCCTCGGAGCTGGCCTACGTCACCGACGTGAACACGTACATCCGCTGCCTGGGCGTCGACAACTTCCGGACCATGGACAAGCTGGGGCCCAACGCCACCCTGCTCAGGGGCCAGCTGGGGGCCGTGGAGGGCATCCCCGTCATCGTCTCGGAGCAGATGAAGCTGGCCGACACCGACGGCAAGGTGACCGACGCGGGCAACACCACCGACACGGGGCGTCTGCTGCTGGTGAACAGGTCCCAGTGGCGGGTGGGCTTCCGCCGGGAGCTGGCCATCGAGACGGACCGGGACATCCAGAAGCGCCAGAACATCATGGTGGTCAGCATGCGGCTGGCCTTCGTCGAGCGCTCCGGCGCCAGGTCCGGCGCCACCCATACGGCCCTCCAGTACAACATCACCGGCGTGACCTAGGGATGCTCTGGATAAGTCCGCCGGCCGTCCACCGGGCGGGGTCCCTTGCCCGCGCGGAGCGCGGGGCCCATCGTCCCGCCTGCTCAGCCGATAGGGCGGGGATTCCTTGCCCGCGCGGAGCGCAGGGTGGGAGATCGGGCTCAATGATCCGGGTGGGGCCTGGGGTCGTTCAGAGTATCCCCAGGCCATCGACCCCAACCTGGCGAGGAGGAACAAAATGCCCAACCCGGCCAAGAACAGTCCCGTCGCCGAGCAGGTCAAAGCGATGCTCAGCTCGGACACGGACCCGGTGGCGCTCAAATGCGCCAGGGTGGCCCTATCCGCCGCCGACTCCAGGGGAGGAGTCATGCGTTGGCAGAACCCCGAGGACAACACCATCATCATCACCCGGGTGGTGCTTGACGTGACCACCAAGGCCCGTGCCGCCTGCACCGTGGACGCGGGCACCGCCCGGAGCGGAAACGTCTCCTCCAACAACCTCATCGACGGCCTGGACGTGGGCGCCGCCGGCACCTTCGACAACATGGCCGACAAGGGCGTCAACGGCAAGGAGCGCCAGCGCCTGGACGCCAGGGGCGGCACGACGGACTACGTGACCGCTTCCAGGGCCACAGGCGCCGCCGCGGGCCTGGCGGGCAACGCCTACATCTTCTACCACGAGGTGTAGCTCGACCGCCATGACCAACGCCTACGCAGACCTGACGACCCTCAAGTCCGCCGGTGTGCTGAACATATCGGGGACGAAGTACGACTCCCGGCTCCGGGAGCTGCTGGAGGCGGTGTCCCGCCTCATCGACCGGCACTGCAACCGGCGCTTCTGGGTGCTCGACGCCACCCGGAGGTTCGACGGGGACGGTACCGGCAGCCTCCTGGTCCCCGACCTGGTGAGCATCGCGTCCCTCGAGACCGACGACGACGGGGACCGCGCCTTCGAGACCGCCTGGGCGGCCTCCGACTATCTCCTCTATCCCTCCAACGCCGACCCCACCAAGCCCTGGGGCAGGCCCTACGGCCAGGTGGTGGCGGCCCCAGGGACCGGCGGCAAGAACGTGTTCCCAAGGGGGCGCCAGACAGTCCGGATACAGGGCAAGTGGGGTTTTAGGGACGTGACCGAGGACGGCGGCGTCGGCGTCGAGGAGGGCTCCCCGGTCTCCCCTTCGGACACCACCCTCACGGCGGCCGACGGCTCCAAGCTGGCCGTGGGGCAGACCCTGCTCCTGGGCAACGAGCAGGTGTACGTGACGTCCGTGGACGGCAGCGACCTCACCGTCCGGCGAGGCATCAACGGGACCGTCGCGGCTTCCCACGCCGGCGGCGCCGGCATACGGGCCTACAGGTATCCCGAGGAGGTGGTCGAGGCCTGCCTGCTCCAGACGGCCCGCCTCTGGAATGGCAGGGGAGGCAGCCTCCCCGGCGCCCCGGGACCGTCCGACGCGTCAATGGGGCTGGACCGGGACGTGCGCCGGCTCCTCAGCGCCTACCGAAAGCCGGCCATGGGAGGCGGGGCATGACTACCACCCCGACGCCGGGAGTCATCAGGGACATCGTCGACGCGATGGCAACGCGGCTGGGCACCGTGAAGGGCCTCCGGGTCTACAAATACCCCCCGGCCAGCGTCCAGGAGTTTCCGGCGGCCATCATCCGCGACACCATAGCCACCAACCAGACGACCCTGGCCGAGTACCGCTCCACCCTTCCCCGGGGAGTCTACTATCTGGAGGTGCTGGTGGTGGTGCACACGGCGGACGAGGAGGAGGCCTACCAGGAGCTGGAGAAGTACATCTCGGCCAACAGCCCCTCCTCGGTCAAGTACCTGATGGAGAACACGGTGGTCTTCGGGGTGCAACACACGGAGTGCATCAGGGCCGAGCCCCGGCGAAAGCACCGGATAGGCGGCGCCGACCTGTGGGGCTGCGCCTTCTGGATCAGGAGCATCGGCATCTAGGGTCGGCCGGGCCAGCCCGGGCCTCCGGCGCGTGACCGCCTGTCTCCGGTGGTATAATTGCGGGCGCCCGAAATGCTATCCGCCTTGAACCTTCTGCTCCTGGTCCCCCTGTTCCGGCCCACGGTCACCCTGGTACTGGGCGTCGTCCTGTTCCTGGCTTCCCTGGGCTTCGCCATCGTCGACGGCGTGGAGGGCAGGCTCCTCAGCTCCGACTTCTACGTGGACAACCTGGCCGAGAACGACGTGTACGACCGGATATACGACGAGGTGCTGCTGGACCCGGAGTTTGCGGACACGACGCGGGAGCTGCTGGGCGGCGTGCAGGTGCCCCGCCGGGACGTGGCCGGCCTGGCGAGGGAGATCATCCCGCCCAGCTACCTCCGGGGCCAGGTGGAGGGCTCCGTGAGGGCCACGATCGACTACGTGGGCAAGGACACGGACGACCTCCGGGCCTTCATAGACCTGGGGCCCTCCGTGGAGCGGATCAGGCCGACACTCCTGGGATATATCGACCGGCACATCGACGGGCTGCCCGATGTGCCGGTGGACTCCGCGGAGGAGCTGGAGCGGTCCCTGGCGGCGGTCTACCGGCTCCTGAAGGACGGCAAGCTGGAGGAGATGACGGGCATCCCGGCCGTCGATGACCCCCCGTCGCCGGCGGGCGGGTACGGCGTCGCCGCCTACCGGCGGGTCCTGGATGACCTGGCCGCCGACCCCAACTTCCCCCGGGAGGCCGTGGCCGGCCTGGAGGGGCGCCGCGCTGAGATGGAGGCCCACCTGAAAGAGGGCAGGGTCCGGGACGCCGTCAGGGCCAGCGTCCCGGCGCTGACGTTGCCCCTGATGACCGATGCCATCGACGAGCTGAAGAAGGACCTGGACGGCCGGTCGCGCCTGGACCTGGTCCAGAAGGCGGCGGAGCAGACCAGCCCGACCAGGGAGGACTTCCTCGAGCAGTTCGACATCGTCAGGGAAGTTGCCGCCCGCGGACCGGTGGCGAAATGGCTGATGCTGCTGGTAATGGCGGGGGCCGGGCTGGTCATGGCCGGCGTCCACCTCCCCAGAATGGCATCGGCCCTGCGCTTTCCGGGGCTTGCCCTGTTCTTCTCGGGCCTTCTGGTCCTGGCGCTGGGCCTGGTCACCCGCTACCGGCTGCTGGGGGAGCCGCTGAACCGGGAGGGAGCCGACTCCATCCCCCCGTCGCTGGTGGACATCGCCAACGACGTGTTCGCCTCCATCGCCTCGGACATAGGCTCGGGCTTCATAGCCTTCGCCGTCGTCCTGACCGTCCTGGGGCTCGCCCTGGCCCTGGGGTCCGCCTTCATACGCATGACGCGCATCCCGTTCCTGAGCAAGTAGGGAAATTGACAACCCCTATCGCTTTTGCTACGCTTATCTCACCACCCCTATCGCTTCGCCGGTAGGGTCGAGACCGCCCACCGAGGCGGTCTCTGTCTTTGTGAGAGGCGTGGCAATTGATCACTAACCTCTACATAGACGGCTTCAATCTCTACTACCGCGCCGTCAGGGGAACCCCATTCAAGTGGCTGAACCTACGGAAGCTCGCCGAGACCCTTTTCCCCAAGGACACGATTCACCAGGTCTGCTACTTCACCGCTCTGCTGGATGCACGCCCCGACGATCCCAGTCAACCCCGTCGGCAACTGGTGTATCTCAGGGCTCTGGCGACGCTCCCGGGCTTAAAGGCCTACTACGGCACCTTCCGGTCCGGCACCAAGCGGCGTCCATTGGCCGAGCCGGTGCCTACCCTGCCCACCCACGTCCTGGTCAGGGACTCGGAGGAGAAGGGATCGGACGTTAACCTCGCCACTCGTCTCTTGGTGGACGGCTTCAACGGAGAGTATGAACAGGCGGTCATCGTGTCCAACGATGCGGACTTCGCAGGAGCGATCAGGTACGTACGTGATGACCTGGGCCGCCGCGTCGTCCTAGTCAATCCTGACCGAAGGAACACGAGCCCCAGGCAGTTGGCAGACGCCGCAACCTACGTCAGGCACCTATGGAAGAGCCACTTGAGACGGAGCCAGTTCCCTGATGTGTTGAGAGACGAAGTTGGAGTCATCACCAAGCCAATGGGGTGGTAAAAGCTGCAAATAGGGCGCAGGCCTACCACCAGATCTTGCCCGCGGCCTCTTCCTCCATCTCCCCGTAGTCCTTGGTCCAGAGCCCGGTGCTCAGGTACTTCCAGCCGCCGTCGGCCAGCAGGCAGACTATGTTGCCCCTCTCCATCCTCTGGGCCACCTTCATGGCCCCGTAGATCACAGAGCCCGAGGAGATCCCCGCGAAGATGCCCTCCCGGCGCATGATCTCCTTGGTCATGTGGAAGGCGTCGATGCCGCGCACCAGCATCCTGGAGTCCAGCAGCGCCAGGTCCAGTATGGGAGGGATGAAGCCCTCCTCCAGGCTGCGCAGGGCCTGGATGTAGTCGCCGGGCTCGGGGGCCACGGCGACGATCTTCACGTCGGGGTTGTGCTCCTTCAGCCTGCGGCCGGTGCCCATGAGGGTGCCGCCCGTGCCCAGCCCGGCCACGAACACGTCCACCTCGGGGAGGTCCCGTGCAATCTCCGGCCCGGTGGTCTCGTAGTGGGCGCCGGGATTGGCGTCGTTGCCGTACTGGTAGGGCATGAAGTAGCCGTCCCCGTCGGCGGCCATCATCTCCTGTGCCACCTCTATGGAGCCGTTGGTGCCCCGTGCGCCGTCGGAGTAGACGATCTCTGCGCCGTAGGCCCGCAGGAGCTGGGACCTCTCCTCGCTGACGTTCTCCGGCATCACCACCCTCACCTTGTACCCCTTGAGCCCCGCCACCAGGGCCAGGGAGATGCCGGTGTTGCCGCTGGTGGGCTCCAGGATGGTCGTGCCGGGGGTGAGATTCCCCTCCCGCTCCGCCTTTTCCACCATGTGCCGGGCGATGCGGTCCTTCAGGCTGCCGGTGGGGTTCTGCCCCTCCAGCTTGGCGAAGACGCGGACCCCCTCTTTGAGGTCCATGTTCCGGAGCTCCACCAGGGGGGTGTTGCCTATGGTGTCCAGGATGGTCGTGGGCATCGCTCTTAGTGGCCGTCGGCCGGCGCCACCCCGCAGAACACCTGGTAGTCGATCAGCTCAGTGACCGTGGGGTCCACGCCGCACAGTGGGCACCGGGGGTTCTGGGGTATGCGCACCTCGCGAAAGTCCATGCTCAGGCCGTCGATGAGCAGCAGCCGCGAGGTCAGGCTCTCGCCAATGCCCAGGATGAGCTTCAGCGTCTCCGTGGCCTGTATGCTCCCCACCAGGCCCGTGAGCGCGCCCAACACGCCGGCCTCGGCGCAGTTGGGCACCATCCCGGGGGGAGGCGGAGACGGGAACAGGCATCGGTAGCAGCCCTTGCCGGGCATGAAGACCGTGGTCTGGCCGTCGAATATCAGGATGCTGCCGTCCACCAGGGGTTTGCCGCAAAGGTAGGCCGCGTCGTTGATCAGGTACCGGGAGGGGAAGTTGTCCGCCCCGTTTATCACGATGTCGTACTGGGACACGATGTCCATGGCATTCTCCGAGGTGAGCCACTCCTCGTGGAGCACCACCTTGGTGTCGGGGTTATACGCCGCGATGGCCTCCTGGGCCGAGACCACCTTGGGCCGGCCCACGTCGTCGTTGTGGTGCAGTATCTGGCGCTGCAGGTTGGAAACGTCGACGACGTCGAAGTCGGCGATGCCGATGGTGCCCACCCCCGCCAGGGACAGGTACACGGCCGAGGGGGAGCCCAGGCCGCCGGCCCCTATTATCAGCACCTTGGCCTGCAGCAGCTTGCGCTGCCCTGCGCTGCCCACCTGGGGCATGATGATGTGGCGGCTGTACCTCTTTACCTGGTCCGCCGTAAGGGCCCTGACCTCCGTCGCCTGTGTCATGCCGCTGCTCCTCTCCGGTTGGGTATAGGCCGGTTGCAAAAAATGGCCCGCGCCCCGTCAGGACTCGCTTCGTGGGCGCAGGCTCCGGTCCCCTTGGTCTTGCCTACCCGCCCTCTATCTGGTGGGACAGGTGCGATTCACTCTTATTCCTATGCCGCCGGTCTCTCGCGCCGTAATGTACTCCGGGGGCCGCGGCCCATTCGGTGCGACCTAGATCTGGTACATGCCCCGCCCGGCCAGGTGGTTCTGCCGGTAGGCCAAGTCCGCCACGGTGGTGGCCCTCAGCAGGTCCTGCATGGCGTCCTCCACCGATTTCCAGACGTCCCTCTGGGCGCAGGTATCGGACAGGGAGCACTCGTCCGGCTCCACCAGGCAGTCCACCAGGTGCGTGTTGCCCTCCAGGGTCGCCATCACCATGCCCAAGTTGATGTCCGACGGGTCCTTGGCCAGCATGTGGCCCCCCGACGGGCCCCGGCGGCTGCGTATCAGGCCGAACTTGTGCAGCGTGGTCATGAGCTGGTCCAGGTAGGCCTCGGGTATGCTCTGTCTGGCCGCGATCTCCGACGTCTGGATGGGCCTGTCCCCCTGGTGGGAGGCCAACTCTACCAGGGCCCTCACCCCGTAGTCCACTTTCATCGGCACCTTCATGCGACCGTACCTCCACAGGGCCCTCTCGCAGGATTATAGCACCGGCCCGGCGTCCAATTCAACTTGGCGTATCGACTCGGGAGGCTATCCCTGCCTCTTCTTACGAACCATGGAGGTGCACAGCCCCCGGGCGATCAGAGTGCCCGATCCGTCGTGCACCTCCACGTCGCTGACGACGATCCGGCGCCCTCGGCTCACGACCACCGCCTCGGCCGTCAGCTCCCCCGAGGAGGCGGGCGCGATGAAGTTCACCTTCAGCTCCACCGTCACGCTGCCCTCGTCCTCCTTCGTCAAGGACCTCACCGCCAGGTAGATGGTGTGGTCCGCCAGGGTCACGATCAGGCCGCCCTGGACCACCCCGGCCCCCTGCAGGAACTCCCGGCGCACCGGCATGACGGCCCTCCCCCGGCCGTCGGCCGACTCCACCGACCTGATCCCCATGAACTCCTCGAAGGGGCCCTCGCCCTCTATATGGACCATCGGGACACTTTCTCCTCGTCCAGCTCCAGGCCGAGGCCGGGCGAGTCGGGGAGCACCATCATACCGTCCTGGACCCGCGGCGTCTCCAGGAACAGGGGCAGCGACCAGGGCATGTACTCCACCGTCAACCCGTTGGGCACCGCGGCCACCAGGTGCGCGGCGATCTCGGGGAGCAGGTGGCTGGCCACCGGAACGCTGAACGTCTCGGCCAGGGCCGCCGCCTTGCGCCACTCGGTGACGCCGCCCACCCGAAGGAGGTCGACCATGGCGATGTCCATGGCCTGGGCGTTGAGAAGCCTCAGGAAGGGCTCCTTTCCATAGTGGTACTCGCCGGCGCACACGGGCATGTCCAGCGCGGCGGCCACCCGCGCGCTTCCCGCCACGTCCCGGTGGTCCACGGGGTCCTCCAGCCACCCGAACTCGTACCGCTCCAGCATGCGGCCCATCCGTACGGCATGGTGCGGCGTCCAGCCCTGGTTGATGTCCACCAGCAGCTCCGTGTCCGGGCCTATCGCCTCCCGGACGACCCTGGCCCTCTCCTCCTCCCCCCGGGGCGGCTCGGACCCCATGCGCATCTTCATGGCGCGGAACCCCCGGTCCAGGACCGCCCGGGCAGCCCCCTCCAGCTCCTCCAAGCCGAAGTCCCTCCACAGGGCGCCGCTGTAGTAGCAGGGCACCCGGTCCCGGTGGCCCCCCAGGAGGCGGTACAGGGGCTGTCCGTAGGCCTTGCCGGCTATGTCCCACAGCGCGAAGTCCACGGCGGCCATGGCCATGTTCACCACACCCACGGGCCCGCCCCAGCTGAAGGCCCGGCCCAGCTTGGCCGCGACCCGCTCGGGCTCCAGGGGGTTCTCTCCCACCGCCTCCTCGGACAGCGCCTCGATGGCGGCCCTTATGGCGCCGAAGGGGCGGTCGGACAGGGAGAAGGCGTACCCCAACCCCGTTATGCCCTCGTCGGTGCGAAGCTCCAGCAGGGCGAAGGGTATCCTCTCGATCATGTGCAGCCCGCCTGCCAGGAAGGGCCTCTCCAGGGGCACCGCCACCGCCCGGGTCCGGGCGTCCACGATCTTCATGGCTCCCTCCGCCGCGCCTGCGAATCTTGACACGCGCGCGGCCCGCCAACTATACTGACAGCCGCCCACCCTCCGCAACCCCGACTACCCGCGTTTCGGAGGCCATAGCTAAGGAGACACCGTGGCAGACAGAATAACCCTCGCCCTGGAACCCCGGACCACCACGGGCAAGAAGGTCAAGCGGCTCAGGCAGGCGGGGACCATACCCGTCCACCTGTACGGATCCGGCATCGCCTCGCGCACCCTCCAGTGCCAGAGGCCCACTTTGGTCAGGGTCCTTGCCCTGGCCGGCGGGAACACGCCCGTTACGGTGACCATCGAAGGCGACGACGAGGAGCACCTGGCCTTCGTCCGCGAGGTGCAGTGGGACCCGATACGCGGGGACCTGGTCCACGTGGACTTCCTCAGGACCGAGGCGACCCAGCGGGTCTCCGCCGAGGTGCCCGTCACCCTCACCGGCGACTCCCCCGGCGCCAGGCAGGCCAACGGCACGGTGGTGCAGCAGCTGCGCAGCGTCGTCGTCGAGGCCCTGCCCCTGGACATGCCCGCCGAGCTGGTGGTGGACCTGGAGACCCTCACCGAGCCCGACGGTGTCGTCCGCGCAGGAGACCTCGCCCTGCCCGAAGACGCCACCCTGATCAGCGACGCCGACGGGGTGGTGGCCCGCATCGAGGTCGCGGCCGCGGAGGAGAGGCGCGAGGCTGAAGGGGAAGAGGAGGCCTCGGCCGAGGCAGAGGGCGAAGAGGCCGGCTAGCCCACCGGCCGCGTATGTACTTCGTGTACACCAGCGAATCCGGGGACACGGGGCGGAGCACCAGCGACCCCAGCCAGCCTCACCACGTGTACGCGGGCCTCATGGTCCACGAGGGCAAGTGGGAGCCCATACGCAAGGACTTCCGCGCCGTCTGCCGCCACTACCTGGGCGACGAGCTGGGCGCTCCCGACGTTCCCAGCCGGCTGAGCACCCGCCATCTCCTCCAGGGGAAGGGCGCCTTCACCTCCTGGCCTAGGGCCCGGCGCTCGGAGCTCACAGACGACCTTCTCAACATCCTGGTCCTGCACGAGACGCCCCTGCTGGTGATGTACGTCGACAAGGCGAAGTTTGCCGCGGCCCTGGAGGGGGCGGACCCGCAGAACACCCGCTGGAGCCAGCCCTGGGAGCCCGCCTTCGCCCGGCTGGCCTACTATCTTGACCTGTACATGGACGAGCTCAACCTGACCGCCATGCCCCAGGAGGAGCTGATAGGCGGCGCGCCGATACGCATCGAAGAGCGCGCCACCATCATATCGGACCGGGCGACTCCGGGAGGCGCGGAGGTGATGCAGAGGCTCCTGAGGACGGAGATCGACCTGCCCACGGGCGCGGTGCACGAGAGCACCTACCTCGCCCGCACCCAGGACTCCCACTGCACCCAGCTCGCCGACCTGTGCACCTACATCTTCCGCCGCCACCTGCAGCAGCCCGACGCGCCGGACTCGCGGTACGCATCCCTGGAAGAGGGGCACGTGATCCAGGTCGTCCACCAGGTCCAGTTCTAGGGATGCTGGTGGACGGCCAGCGGGCGGCCTCGGTCTTTCGCCCGTCCTAGCTGGGCAGCCTGGAGCCCAGGAAGTCCGGGTACCCTCGCATGAACTCGGCGGCCGCGGACGGCCTCTTCCCCTCCAGCTGCAGCCTCTCCAGGCCCAGGAGCCCACACCCGGTTACGACGCCGACCCCGCAGGGGGCGTCCGGTGCCACCACGTCCCCGGGCTCCCCGGCCCGGGCGGCTCCGGTCTCTACGGGGGCCGCCTCCAATATCTTGAGGAGCTTGCCCCGCCACCGGGTGAAGAGGCCCGGCCAGGGAGTGTACGCACGGAGCATCCGGTGCAGCTCCTGGGCGGTCCGCTCCCACCGGGCCTCTCCGTCGGCCTTCTCCAGCTTCCTGGTCGAGGTAGCCTGGGAGTCGTCCTGGAGCCGGGGCGTCACCTTGCCATCGACCCAGAGGGGCAGGACCTCCACCAACAGCTCCCCTCCCAGCCGGAAGAGGGCCTCGGTGAGGCCGGCCGTCGTGTCCCGCTCGCCTATGGTCGCCTCGCGGCTGGCCAGGACGGGCCCGGTGTCCATCCCCTCGTCCATCAGCATGACCGTGGCCCCGGTCACCTGGTCGCCCCGGAGAATAGCCGTGGACACGGGAGAGGGCCCCCGGTGCCTCGGGAGAAGGGACGGGTGGATGTTGACGCAGCCGTGCTTGGGGACACCCAGGACATCCGGGGGCAGTATCTTGCCGTAGGCTGCCACCACGGCCACCTCGGGCTGCAGGGACTCCATCTCCCGCCGGGCGGCCTCCTGCCGCAGGGACGTGGGCTGGTACACGTCGATACCCCTGTCCCTGGCGAAGGTCTTGATGGCGGGCGCCCGGGGAGCGCGTCCCCGGCCGGCCGGCTTGTCGGGCTGGCAGTAGACACCGGCCACCTGCACCCCGGCGGCGAGGAGCGCTTCGAGCACGGGGATGGAGTCCTGGGAGGACCCCATGAACACGATCCTCATATAGATCCTCTGGTACTCTAAACCCCTGGACCCCCGGTTGTTGAGCCCACCCTCCCGCGCTCCGCGCGGGCACCCACTGGCAGACGGCCTGCGGGCGGCCTCGGTATTTCGCTGGCCTCTCCCCTTGCGGTCAGAGGATTAGGTAATCGGGCAGAATGGGGCATTATAGCATAGCGACTCATCTTACCTTGACGGCGTGACGACTTTCGTCAAGATAGCACGGCAGTGCTAAAGGAAAGATAGTCGCTGTCTTAGACGATTGCTATAATCGCTCACCAATCTTGGCGGGGCCGGAAAATTCCGCAAGACCCGCCTTGACAACGCCGCCTTGCCCCCTGCTAGGCTTTTCAGCGGTTCGACTCCCGGCCTCCCTCCGGACCAAGGCCCCAGACCCGGAGGCGCCAGGCTGGAATGTGGGCGGGGCGGTTGTCAGAGGAAACCCCTGATCCAGGCACTTCCGAGCTTATTCCCAGGCGTCGGTCCTTGGCGTCGTCCCGGTTGCTGATTCCCCTTTGGGTGGGTCAATGACGGAGCTGCGCGCATCCGAGGTCTGGAGAGCGGTCCTCGGGGACCTTCAGCTACAGGTCCCCCGGCCGGTCTACGATACGTGGCTACGGGGGACCGCAGCGGTCTCCTGGACCGACGACGTGCTGTACGTGACGGTCCCCACTCCCTTCGCCCTCGAATGGCTGGAGCGCCGCATGTATCCGACCATCGTCGCGGCGGCCCGCAAGGTCCTGGGCTACTCCGTGGACGTCCGGCTGCAGGTGGGCCGCGACGGTCCGCCCTCAGAGGGACAGCCTCCTGCACCGGGCGCTCCCACCGGGCCCTCGCCCTCGGGCGCGCGGCTGCACGTGCTAAACTCCAACTACACCTTCAGCCGCTTCGTCGTCGGCACCTCCAACCGGCTGCCGGACACGGCCGCCCGGGCGGTGGCAGAGGCGCCGGGACATACCTACAACCCCCTGTTCATACACTCGGACGTGGGCCTGGGAAAGACCCACCTGCTCCACGCCATAGCCCACACCTGCGCGTCCAACGGGGTCAGCTTCAGGTACGCCACCTGCGAGCAGTTCACCAACGAGTTCATCGGCTCCATAAGGAACCGGACCACCGACGAGTTTCGCAGCAGGTACCGGGACACCCAGGTCCTGCTCATCGACGACATCCAGTTCATCGACGGCAAGGAGCAGACCCAGGACGCCTTCTTCCACACCTTCAACGAGCTCCACAACGCCAACCGCCAGGTCGTCCTCACCTCTGACAAGCCTCCCAAGGCCCTCAGCTCCCTGGAGAACCGGCTGCGTTCCAGGTTCGTCTGGGGCCTCGTGGCCGACATACAGCCACCGGACCTGGAGACCCGCATGGCCATCCTCAGGAGAAAGGCAGAGGAGCTCCGGCTCTCCCTTCACGAGGAGGTCATGGAGCTGGTCGCCCGTGTCGTCCGGCGCAACGTGCGAGAGCTGGAAGGCAGCCTCAACCGCATTCTGGCCCTCTCCAGGCTCCACAACGGCCCCATCACCACGAGCCTGGCGTCCCAGGCCCTGGCCGACCTGCTCTACGAGCCCGCGCCCGGCCACATGGACCCGGACGCCGTCGTCGAGGAGGTAGCGCGCCACTACCGAGTGGCTGCCCAAGACCTGTCCGGCACCACCCGCAGGAAGAACATCGCCCGTGCCAGGCACGTGGCCATGTACATACTGAGGCGGGACGCCGGCATGAAGGATACCGACATCGGCCGCCTCCTGGGAGGACGGGCCCACTCCACCGTCATTGCGGCGGTGGCCAAGGTCGAGTCCTCCATCGGCAAGGACCCGCAGCTCCAGAAGGACCTCCTCGCCATCAAGGAGGCGATCCTAGAGTAGCCCTCAATGACACTGCCGGCCACCCTCGCCATGGACAACCACCAGTATGTCGCAGCGGCACCTGCCAACGGTCAAATGTCAATTCCCGAGAGATAAACCGTAGACTAGTGTCAATAACCCGCCACCAGCGTCAGCAGCAAGCGTCCACGCATGCTATCGACGGTAGCGCACAAGTAACCTCCACTCCCCATGATAGAATTGACATGAAAGAGACCGAACCTTCTACACGGAGCACAGGTATATGACCTCCGATACCTACGCAATTATGACTACTACGAATATGACCTCTAACACAGAGACATAGACGTTTGTTTGATATAGCAAAGATATACGTCAAGGCCGGCAATGGAGGAAACGGGTGCATAAGCTTCCGCAGGGAGAAGTATGTGCCCAAGGGCGGCCCCGATGGTGGGGACGGGGGACGGGGCGGCGACATCGTGGTCCGGGGGGACGCCTCCTTGAACACCCTCCTGCACCTCCACTACCACACCACGTGGAGGGCCAAGCGCGGCAGCCACGGGCGGGGGGCCCGCAAGCGCGGGGCCAACGCCGAGGCAGTCGTGGTGTCCGTCCCCCTGGGGACGATGGTCTGGCGGCTGGCCGGGGGCGAGAAGTCGTTGGTCGCGGATATCGTGGGCGACGGTCCCGTGGTGGTCGCCCGGGGTGGTGACGGCGGCCTGGGCAACTGCCGGTTTTCCACGCCTTCCCAGCAGGAGCCTGTGCTGGCGGAGAAGGGAGGGCAGGGGGAGAAGGCCGTCCTGCTCATGGAGCTGAAGCTGCTGGCCGACGTCGGGGTCGTGGGTGTGCCCAACTCGGGGAAGTCGACGCTGCTGGCGACCAGCTCGGCGGCACGGCCCAAGATCGCCCCCTACCCCTTCACGACGAGGGACCCGGTGCTGGGTGTGGTGGACACCCGGGGCGAGACCTTCGTCATGATGGAGGTGCCGGGGCTCATCGAGGGAGCGCACACCGGCAAGGGGCTGGGGCTGGAGTTCCTGAGGCACGCGGAGAGGTCACGGCTGCTGCTGCACATGGTGGACGGCATGACGCCCGACCCGATGGCGGAGCTGGATCTGGTTGACCAGGAGGTGGTCTCCTTTGGACACGGCCTGTGGGAGAAGCCTCAGATGATAGTGGTGAACAAGGTGGACATACCCGAGGTGAGGAACCGCATGCCGGAGTTCAGGCGCGCCTTCGAGGGCGCGGGCCGGCCTCTGTTCTTCGCCTCCGCGGCCACGGGCGAGGGAGTGGACGCCATCCTCGGCAAGGCGCTGGAGATGCTGCAGGCGATCCCGGCTCCACCCCCGGAGCCGCGTGCTCCCGTGGAGCTTGCGGAGAAGCCGCGACGCCGGTCGGAGGAGGCCTTCAGCGTAACCTGGCAGGCCGGAGTGTACGTTGTGGAGGCACCGGCGGTGGAGCGGCTGGTCCCCATGGCCAACATGCGGGACGAGCGGGCCATCCTCCAGATATGGAGGCTGCTGCAGCGGATGGGCGCCGTGGCGGAGCTGGAGGCCCAGGGAGTGGAGGCCGGGGACACCGTGCGGCTGGGCGGAGTCGACCTGGAGTGGTACTGACCGTGCGGTTGGGCCTTATGGGCGGGACGATGGACCCCATACATGTCGGCCACCTGCTGGTGGCCGAGGAAGCCCGGCAGGCCCTGGGCCTGGAAGAGGTGGTGTTCATACCCGCGGGACAGCCCTGGATGAAGCCCGGCGGGGTCATGGCGTCCGGGGCGCACCGCCTGAACATGGTGCGCCTCGCCATCAGCTCCAACCCCTTCTTCCGCGCCAGCTCGCTGGAGGTGGACAGGGACGGCCCCAGCTACACGGTGGACACCCTGGAGGCGCTCAAGGACGAGGGCCACAGGGATGACGACCTGTACTTCATCCTGGGGGCCGACCTCCTGAAGGACCTGCACGAGTGGAGGGACCCCGCCCGCATGCTGGAGCTGTGCAGCCTGGTGGTGGCTCCCCGGGTCGGGTACGACGCCCGGGAGGCCGGCGGGCTGGAGTCGTTGAGCGCCGGGGCCCCGGCCGGGACGGTGTTCCTGGAGGGGCCGGCCGTGGGAGTGAGCAGCACCGATATACGCCGGCGGGCCGCCGGGGGGCGCTCCATCCGGTACATGGTCCCCGAGGCGGTGGCGGGGTACATCGAACGGTACGGTCTATATCGTGAGGAGGCGTGAGGCGGTGAACGTTGTGGAGCGACTGTTGGAGCGGGCCCTGGAAAAGGAAGCGTTGAAGTACGGCGAGTTCATCCTATCCTCCGGGCAGCGGAGCCGCTACTACTTCGACGGCCGGCTCCTCAGCCTGGACCCCGAGGGCGCCTACCTGATCGGCAAGGCCCTGTTGCCCAAGGTCCTGGAGGCCGGGGTCGACGCCATAGGCGGGCCGACCCTGGGAGCGGACCCGGTGGTCTCGGCGGTGGCGCTGACCAGCCACCTGGAGGGCACCCCGGTCCCCGCGTTCATAGTCCGGGGCGACGCCAAGTCCCACGGCACCCGCCAGCAGATCGAGGGCCCCTTGCTCCCGGGCAGCAGGGTGATCATCGTGGACGATGTGTGTTCCACCGGAGGCACCCTGTTCCACGCCATCGAGGCGGCGGAGGAGGCGGACTGCCAGGTAGTAAAGGTCATCGCGGTGCTGGACCGCCGCCAGGGGGGTAGCGACGAGCTGCGGATCAGGGGCTACGACTTCGAGTGCCTCCTGGTGGCGGACCCCCAGGGGCAGGTGAGGCCCGTCGAGGGCTGACTCCCTCTCTCCCAGGGGCGGGGCCGGGGAGGGGCGGACCGGCCTAGGGTTCGCTCCTGTCCCAGCCCGGCAGCGCCCAGTAGCCTTCCATGGGTATCTCGACGGCGGGCGCGAGCCCTTGGGCCCTCTTCAGACGCTGCACGTTGTACAGGTGGGTCGTGTGCTCGAACCACCTGTGCCGGAAGGTGGCCTCCAGGGTCATGTGGCACACGGAGTCGTCCGCGGCATCGGGCCGCATCCCCGTGGGATGGGCCTGGGTGAAGAGCCTCCACTGGGGGGTGTTGTCCGTGGTGATCTCCCTGGACCTGAGGGAGGCCACCGTCTCCCTGGAGAGGATGGAGACGCACAGGTCCAGGCCCCTCCGCAGGACGGCGAGAATGTCGTCCATGGCCCAGTATCTGTCCTCCCTCAGCACCCGGCCGCTGTAGGCCTCCGGGTCGTCCGGGTCGCCCAGGCTGGGGAGGCCCTCCGGGAACAGCACGTCCCCCCATCGCAGAATCAGCCACCGGAAGTCGCCCGACGCGGCGTGGCTCACATTGCGCCTGATGCACCACCTGCCCCACTCCCAGCGGTCGGACTCGAAGTCGAGCTGGGCTTCGGTCAGGCCCGCCACCTCGGCGGCGAACATCTCGTAGACGCGGGACTGGAACTGCGGGAAGAGAGCGGTGCCCGGGGCGTCGTCCGCAAGGCGGGTGTCGTCCATGGCTGGCGGCTCCTCGATTCGGCCCGGCGAGATAGGGCTAGACGTCCAGCTCCTTGACGCTCCGGGCGTGGGCCTGGATGAAGCTCTTCCTGGGGGCAACCTCGTCGCCCATGAGCTTGGTGAAGGTGTCCTCCGCTTCCCAAGCGTCCTCCACGGTGACCTGGAGCATGGAGCGGGTCTCGGGGTCCATGGTGGTCTCCCAGAGCTGGTCCGGGTTCATCTCGCCGAGACCCTTGTACCGCTGGACCTGCACGCTCCGCCTTCCGTTCAGCGACGACAGCAGGTGGTCCCTGTGTTCGTCGGTGAAGGCGTAGTTCACCTGCTTGCCGGCGGCGATCCGGTACAGGGGGGGCTGGGCGATGTACAGGTGCCCTCCGCCGATGAGCTCGGGCATCCTGCGGAAGAAGAAGGTGAGGAGAAGGGTCCGGATGTGCGACCCGTCCACGTCGGCGTCGGTCATGATGATGACCTTGTGGTAGCGCAGCTTCGAGCCGTTGAACTCCTCTCCCTCGCCGGTGCCCAGGGCGGCGATGACGGCGCGGATCTCTTCGTGGCCCAGGATCTTGTCCGGCTGGCGGAGCACCCGCTCCACGTTGAGGATCTTCCCCTTGAGGGGAAGGATGGCCTGGAAGCGCCTGTCGCGGCCCATCTTGGCCGAGCCGCCGGCGGACTCGCCCTCGACGATGTACACCTCGGACAGCTCGGGGTTGCGCTCGGAGCAGTCGGCCAGCTTGCCCGGCAGGGAGGAGCCGTCCAGGGCGTTCTTGCGTATGACCAGCTCGCGGGCCTTGCGGGCCGCTTCCCGGGCCTTCTGGGCGGTGACGCAGTTGTCGACGATGCGCTTGGCCTCGGCAGGGTGCTCTTCCAGGTAGACGCCCAGGGCCTCTCCCAGCACCGATTCGACGATGCTCTTGACCTCGGTGTTCCCCAGCTTGGTCTTGGTCTGGCCCTCGAACTGGGGGTCGGTCAGCTTGACGCTGACGACCGCCGTGAGCCCCTCCCGGACGTCCTCGCCGGAGAGGTTGGCCTGGTCGTCGCGGAGGAGCTTCTGCTTGCGCCCGTAGTCGTTTATGACGCGGGTCAGGGCCGACCGAAAGCCCGTCAGGTGGGTGCCGCCCTCCTCGGTGCTGATGCAGTTGGCGAAGGAGAGGACCGACTCGCTGTAGCCGTCGTTGTACTGGATGGCCGCCTCGACGATGGTGCCGTCCACGTTCTTGAGCATGTAGAAGGGCTTGTCCTGGAGCACCTTGCGGCGCCTGTTGACACTGCGCACCAGGCTGGAGAGGCCGCCGTCGAAGTAGTAGGAGCGCTGGATGTCGCCGGCCCGGGCCTCGGCGTGCCACTGGCTTTGGAACTGGACGTGGAGGCCCTTGTTCAGGTATGCGATGACCTTGAGGTGGGCGGCGATGGTGTCGAAGTCGAAGTCCAGCACCGGGAAGATGCCGGCGTCGGGGACGAACCCCATGGTCGTGCCCGTCTTGTGGGGCCCGTTGCCCTGGACGTGCTGCTCGACCAGGTCGGTGGTGGGCAGCCCCTGGCTGTACTCCTGGTGGTAGATGGACCCGTTGCGGCGCACCTCGACCCTCATGTGGGAGGAGAGGCCGTTCACCACCGAGGCCCCGACGCCGTGGAGGCCGCCCGACACCTTGTAGGCGCCTCCGCCGAACTTGCCGCCGGCGTGGAGGGTGGTCATCACCGTCTCCAGGGCCGACCGGCCGGTGGCGGGATGGACGTCCACGGGGATGCCCCGCCCGTCGTCGGAGACCCGCACGGAGCCGTCCTCCGCGATGTTTATCTCCACCCGGGTGCAGTACCCGGCCATGGCCTCGTCCACGCTGTTGTCTACGATCTCGTAGATGAGGTGGTGGAGGCCGCGCTGGTCGGTGCTCCCGATGTACATGCCCGGGCGCAGCCGCACGGCCTCGAGGCCCTCCAGCACCTGGATGTCTTTCGCGGTATACTCCGTCGTCATCTACACCCCCCGTACTACCCTAGGACAATTGCGCCCGGCAATGAATGGAAATCTGGTTAGAGTATTAGATTACATTATACACTCTGTTCATGTTTTTGGGTATACCTCCGTGGCACCGAATAGGCGTGGACGGCGTGGCACCGAATAGGCGTGGACGGGCTGCGCGATCCGTCCAATGTCATTCCGTCCCACGGTTACCCAACATGTCATTCCGAACGGAGCGAAGCGGAGTTGAGGAATCTCTCCATGCCGGCGAGCACTGAGCCCGGGCCCTTGCGCCGGGGGCGGGCCGGCTTGCCTGACGGCGTGGCAGGGTGCACAATAGGGCCAGCGAGCGCGGCCCGCTTGCGGAAAGGGGTTCCACATGGCCAAGAAGTCCTTCGTGGGCAAGACGTCCGCACCCGACTTTCCGCCGGGGCTGGACTGGCTCAACACCGACAGGCCCCTCTCCCTGCGGGACCTGCGGGGCAAGATCGTCATCCTGGACTTCTGGACCTACTGTTGAGTGAACTGCATGCACGTATTTCCGCAGTTGCGGAAACTGGAGCGCAAGTACCGGGACGAGCTGGCCGTGGTCGGCGTACACTCCGCCAAGTTCACCTCCGAGAAGGACACCGAGAACCTGCGCAAGGCGGTCATGCGCTACGAGCTGGAGCACCCGGTGGTCAACGACAGCGAGTTCCAGGTGTGGAGCCAGTACGGGTGCCGGGCCTGGCCCACCCTCATGTTCCTGGACCCCATGGGCAAGGTGATCGGCAAACACGAGGGTGAGATCACCTTCGAGGACTTCGACCCGGTCATCCAGGAGATGGTGAGGGAGTTCGACGGCCTGGGAGTCCTGGACCGCTCGCCCCTGACCCACGCCGTGGAGCGGGAGGCGGGCTCACCCCTGTCCTTCCCCGGCAAGGTGTTGGCCGACGGGGCATCGGGCCGGCTGGTCATCTCCGACTCCAACCACAACCGGGTCATCGTGGCCACGTTGGACGGGGACGTCCAGGCGGTCATAGGCCAGGGAGAAGCGGGCCTGGCCGATGGGGACTTCTCCGAGGCCCGCTTCGACCACCCCCAGGGACTGGCCCTGGATGGCGACATCCTGTACGTGGCCGACACGGAGAGCCACGCCGTCCGCAGGGCGGACCTGGCGGCCGGGCAGGTCGACACCATAGCGGGGACGGGGCGCCAGGCCCGGGCATACCGCCAGGGCGGCGACCCCCGCACCTCGGACCTGAGCTCCCCCTGGGACCTGTGGCTCCACGAGGGGGTGCTGTTCATCGCCATGGCGGGGATCCACCAGATCTGGTCCCTGGACCTGGGCCGCGGGAACATCGGGCCCTACGCCGGGAACGGGCGCGAGGCGCCGGTGGATGGGGCCCTGCTCAGCGCCTCCCTGGACCAGCCCAGCGGCATCACCGCCGACGGCCGTAAGCTGTACTTCGCCGACAGCGAGGCCAGCGCCATCCGGTCCGCCGACCTGAGCCCCGGGGGCCGGGTCGACACCATCGTGGGCAAGGGCCTCTTCGTATTCGGCGACGTGGACGGCTCCGGCGACGACGTGCGCCTCCAGCACCCCCAGGGCATAGACCACCACGACGGCGTCCTCTACGTGGCCGACACCTACAACAACAAGGTCAAGCGGGTGTTTCCCAACACCCGCAGCGTCGTCACCTTCGCGGGCTCCGGCGAGCCGGGCCACCGGGACGGCGAGGCTTCCGAGGCGGCGCTCCACGAGCCCTCGGGGGTGAGCGTGGCCGCGGGCAGGGTGTTCGTGGCGGACACCAACAACCACGCCATCCGGACCGTGGACCTGGAGACGGGAGCGGTCGGCACCCTGGAGCTGAGGGGGGTCTAGCCAGGGCGCGGAACGGCCCGCCCGTCTTTGACACCGTTGCCGTAAGCCTGTAGGATAGTCGGACACCCTGACGGGTCGCTTCGAAGGGTAGCCAGCGCACAAATAGGCGCACATACAAGCCCACAATTACAGGGGGCGCAAGTTTGCCAGACGAGAGTGACAACGGCGGGGCGAGGCCCTCGCTCCTTGAAGGGCCTCCCATAAACCGGGAGTTCGAGCGCGAGCTGGACCGGCTGGTGGCTCTGGCCAAGGAGGGGCACCGGCCCGAGGCCCACCTCTTCAACCCGCCCGACGACTGGATACTGTCCAAGATGCCCGTCCTCCAGGACATGCCCCAGGCGGACCAGGACAGGGTCCGGCGGGAGGCGGAGGAGCTGGACAAGGCGGCGGCCGAGGCCAACGCCGCCGGAAGGGCTGCCGCCCGGGCATGGCCCGAGGCGGTGGTACGTCTCGACAACGGCGGCCTGGCCTTCTTCAGCCAGCTCGGCGTCGTCCGCCGGCCCGACCTGACCCAATACTTCATCGACGGCTTCTCCAGGAACCGGGACGCGCTGGCCTTCAGCGCCGAGAGCCAGGAGCTGTTCACCGACGTGCTGGCGCACATCAACGGGCGCCTCAGGGAGCTCCTGGACTCGGGACAGACGGTGATCCAGTCCGACCGGCAGATCGGCGACGCCCCGGGGCGCTCCTTCCACGCCAGGCAGCTCCTCTTCGGCGGCCGGTACATGCAGATCCCCCGCATGTGGCGCCAGCTCACCTTCGACCTGCCCAGGGAGGAGTGGACCTCGCCGCCGGACATCGTGGAGGTGTCCATCCCCCACTGGCTGGAGGACCTGGGCCTGGACGAGGCCCTCAAGGAGCGGGTCAGGGAAGCGGGGCTCACCCAGCTGGTGTTCAAGGCCCCGACCAGGGGGCTGTCCCTCCATCTGGGGTTCGACTACGTGGGCGAGCACAAGATGGGCCCCCTCTCCATCGCCATGTTCCTGGTCAAGCAGTCCCAGGGGCTGGCGGTGCAGGCGGCCCTCAGCATGGCCCGGACCAAGACGCTGCAGGGAAAGATGGCCAACACGGCCGTGGTGACCGTCGGGCCGTCCCTCCACGGCAAGAGCACACTGACCATCATGATCGAGCTGGCAAACAGCCAGCTTGCCCGGACCCTGGGACTGCGCGAGGACCCCGCGGAGGGGGTCTACCCGATGAACGACGACATCGTCCTCCTCCAGCGGCTCCAGCCTCCCGTCGAGAGCGTCCACGACGGGAAGACGGTCACCGTGCCCTACTCCATCGACGGCACCGAGAACAGCCTGTACGCGGTGCCCTTCGGCCTGACCCGGGACGACGACCCCATCACCTACGACACCCTCAGGGGCAGCGCCGAAGCCCCCAACTCGGACGAGATGCTGGAGAACGTGCCCGTGGACCCGGACACCGGCGCCCCGAAGTACGGCGAGAACCCCGTCCGGAACATGCGGATGATCCTGTCCAGGCTAAGGCTGCTGGAGCGCAAGGGCTCCCAGCACCTGATGCGCTCCATCACCGGCGGGGAGCTGGAGCAGTCCGTGCACGTGCCCATGGATCACACCGACCGGGTCTTCTGGCAGGCCGTGATGCGCCAGAACACGGTGATCCCGCCGCTGAGGCGGGTCACCCTGCAGCAGTACATCCGCATCCTCATGTACGGTGAGGCGGTCCAGATGGGGGCCGCCATCGGCGCCATCGGCAGGCCCTACGTCGAGTACTTCTCGGACCCCTTCATCATCGGGCTGGAGGACGACAACGCCAACCTGATGTTCCATATCCTGCGGGAGATGGAGGCGGGGGGCCTGCCCCAGCACTACTACGCCTTCAACACCGGCGGCGTGGGCGCCGACACCAACGACGAGGCCAGCGGGGCCGCGTACAGGAAGATACCCAGGGAGCTCACCCTGATGCTCCAGGAGGCCCTGCTGCGGGAGGCCGTGAAGTTCGAGCACGACCCGGTGCTGGGCTCCGACGTGGCCGTGGCCATCGTCGACGCCAACGGCAACACCGCGGTGGACCTCTCCCAGGAGTGGCTGCCCTGGAACATCTACGGCAACCAGGAGTACGCCCGCCGCATCGCCGAGCTGAGCCGGAGACGGTACTACGGGCGGGACGCCTCGGACAAGGCTGGCATCCTGCGTTACACCAGGGTGACCAACGACCTGTACGACCTGCGGGACATACCCAACCCGGACAACGAACGCGAGCTGGCCTGGTTGCTGTCGTTCTACTGGAACGTGGACCAGGCCTACAACAGCCTGCCGGAGCTGGCGGACCACCTGGGCAGGGGCGCCCGCCCCCGGAACGCCGACCTTTCGGCCCTGGCCGCCAAGTACCGGGACAGCGGACTGCACCTGCCGGGGGAGAGCGACGACCTGCTGAACAAGGTCGGGCTGGTCCTTTAGGCTACAGGCCGAAGGCCCGGGCCGCCCGGGCGAACCCCTCCATCGCTCCCTCCAGCACCCGGTCCTCGACGCAGTAGGAGATGCGGAAGTGGCCGGGCGTGCCGAACCCCCTTCCGGGGACCACCAGCACGTTGTGCTTCTGAAGCTCGTCCACGAAGGCCGCGTCGTCGTCGCCCGGGGCCCGCGGGAACAGGTAGAAGGCCCCCTGGGGCTTGAACGCCGAGTACCCCATGGTGGTCAGTTCACCGTGCAGGTAGTCCCGCTTCCGCTGGTAGTCGGCCACGTCCACGCTGGCGCCCTGGATCCTCCGGACGGCGTGCTGCATGAAGGCCGGCGCGTTCACGAAGCCCAGGATGCGGTTGCAGAAGGTGAGCCCGTCCACCAGCTCGTCGGCGCCCGGGTATCCGGGGTTCACAGCCACGTGCCCGATGCGCTCTCCGGGCAGGGCCAGGTCCTTGGCGTGGGAGGTCACGGCGATGGACGCGTCGTACCTGGGGAACACCTGCGGATACACCAGCCCGTCGTACAGGATGCGCCGGTAGGGCTCGTCGCTTATCAGGAATATCTCCGTACCGTGCTCCCTACCCTTGGCCGTCAGGAGCTCCCCCAGGTCCCTGAGCAGGGACTCGCCGTACACCGCGCCCGAGGGGTTGTTGGGCGAGTTGATGATGACTGCCCTGGTGCGCCCGTCTATGGACCTCTCCAGGGCCTCCAGGTCGGGCTGGAAGTCCCTATCGCAGGGGACCACCACCGGCACGCCACCGTGGTTGTCGATGTAATAGCCGTACTCCACGAAGTAGGGGGCGAACACCGCCACCTCGTCGCCGGGGTCCAGGATGGTCTTGAGGACGACGTTCAGGGCCGCAGCGGCGCCGCAGGTCATGACGACGTGTCCGGCGGCGAAGGGGATGCCCGTCTCGTCCCGCAGGTAGGCCGCCACGGCCTCCCTGGTCTCCGGGTACCCGGCGTTGGGCATGTAGCGGTGCATCCCCTTGACGGGGTGCTCGGCCAGGCGCAGCAGCTCCGTGTGAAACTGGGGCGGCGGCTCCACGACGGGGTTCCCCAGGGAGAGGTCGAACACCCGGTCCTCGCCGTGCTGCCTCTTCAGGGCGATGCCCGCCTCGAACATGCGGCGTATCCAGCCGCCCTCGTCCACGAATCGCTTGACCTTCTGCGAAAGGGCCACGGTCCTACGTCCTCACATTCATTCTGGTCCAGGCCCTGTGGGCCGGCCCAGTCCACAGGGCCTGGTCGGGTGTCCAGCTCCTGGGCCCGTTGACACCCAAGGGGCCGTCTGGATATATTTAGATCACCCTTGGCAACGTAGCTCAGTGGTTAGAGCGGGCGCTTCATAAGCGCTAGGTCGGAGGTTCGAACCCTCCCGTTGCCACCACCAAGCCCATAATAGCATCCCAGGGAGTTCCCGTGCACAAGCCCGTGGTCCCGGAGAGAGTGCGAGACTCCGTTTACACGCCCTCCCCCTTTCTGACGAAAGCGGGAGCCCAGCATGCCCAGGTGTGGATTCCCGCTTACGCGGGAATGACGGTAGTGGGGATGGGACCCGGACGGGCGGCTTTCACCTCTAAGGGGCGCCAGCCTGACACGAACTCCGTTGGGGCAGGCCAGCCGAGGCATGGGCGGCGCGGTAGGCGATGAACGGGAGTGGCGTCATCCGATGAAGAAGCTGGGCCTCGTGGTGAACCCCGTCGCCGGCGTCGGGGGCAGGGTGGGGCTGAAGGGCAGCGACGGGCCCGACGTCCTGCGCAGGGCCAGGTCCCTGGGCGCGCTTCCCCGGTCTCCGGCGAGGGCCGTCCAGGCGCTGGAGGCATTGTCCGGGCTGCGGGACCGGGTCCGGGTGCTCACCTACCCCGGAGAGATGGGAGAGGACGAGGCCCTGCAGTGCGGCTTCTCCCCGGTGGTGTTGGGCTCCATAGTCAGGGGCCAGACCACCGCCGCCGACACCAGGGCCGCGGCCCACGCCATGGAGGAGCGGGGAGTGGACCTGCTCCTCTTCGCCGGCGGCGACGGCACCGCCAGGGACATCTGCGACGCCGTGGGCCGGCGGGTCCCCGCGCTGGGCATCCCCGCCGGCGTGAAGATGCACTCGGCCGTCTTCGCACTGACGCCCCGGCATGCCGGGGAGGTGGCCTCGATGCTGCTGACGGGCAGGCTGACCCGCACCCGCGACGCCGAGGTCATGGACGTGGACGAGGAGGCCTTTCGCCGGGGCGTGGTGGACGCTACCCTTCGCGGGTACCTGAGGGTCCCCGAGCAGCGGGAGATGGTGCAGGGCGCCAAGGCGGGCTCCCTTCCCGCTGAGGAGGAGGCGCTGCGGGGGATAGGGGCCCAGGTCGCCGCGACGATGGAGGAGGGGACCGCCTACGTGGTGGGCCCCGGCACCACCGCCGGTGCGGTGATGGACGCCCTGGGCCTGGAGGGCACGCTGCTGGGCGTGGACGTGGTGCTGGACGGGCGCCTGCAGCGCCGGGACGCCAACGAGGCGCATCTCCTGGAGGTGGTCCGCGCCAGACCGTGCAAGCTGGTCCTGGGCGTCATCGGAGGCCAGGGCTACATCCTGGGGCGGGGCAACCAGCAGATCAGTCCGGAGGTGCTCAGGGGCATCGAGACGGATAACGTCATCGTGGCCGCGACCAGGGAGAAGCTGCTGGCCCTGGAGGGAAGGCCGTTGCTGGTGGACACCGGGGACGAGGGGCTGGACCGGCTGATGGAGGGCTTCACCAGAGTGGTGACCGGCGTCAACGAGCACCATGTCTACAGGATTGGAAGCCGGACCGGGCCCCCGGCCGTCCTCGACGAGGACCCCGCCCGCTGATACCATCGAAAAGAGAACGCCACCGCCCCGAGAGGAGACACCCCGTGAAGATAGGCGTCAACATGAGGTTGATCGACGACTCGCCCGACGTCGCGGAGCTGGCCGCCCTGGCCGAGTCCCTGGGGTTCGAGTCCATCTGGCTGCCGGAGCACCCCATCATCCCGGTGCACACCGACAGCAAGTACGGCGGCACCCCCGACGGCTCCATCCCCCCGGACATGGCTCACGTGGCGGACCCCTTCATGGGGCTGGCCCGGGCCTCGGCCGTCACCACCACCCTGAACCTGGGCACGGGGATATGCCTGGTCCCCGAGCGCAACCCCCTTCTGCTGGCCAAGGAGATCGCCACCCTGGACATGCTGTCCGGCGGCCGGTTCATCTTCGGCATCGGCGCCGGCTGGCTGAAGGAGGAGACGGAGATAATGGGCGGCGACTTCGCCCACCGATGGAGCCAGACCCGGGAGTCCATCCTCGCCATGAAGGAGCTGTGGACCAGGGAGGAAGCGGAGTTCCACGGGAGGTTCTACGACTTCCCTCCGGTGCGGTCCTTCCCCAAGCCCGCCCGGAAGCCCCACCCGCCCGTCCTGCTGGGAGGGTTCGCGGCCAACGTCTTCAAGCGCGTGGCGGCCTGGGGCGACGGCTGGATGCCCACGAGGGTCACCCCGGAGCAGATCAGGGCTGGGAGGGCCACCATAGAGGAGCTGGCCGAGGCGGCGGGACGGGACCCGGCGGGCTTCGACGTGACCGTGTTCGGCGCCGACGCCGACCGGGACCTGATACGGCGGTTCCAGGAAGCGGGAGCGGACCGGGCCATCGTGTCCCTCCCGGCACCGGTGGGCGCAAGCGCCGCCACGGACCTGGAGGGACTGGCGAAGAAGGTCCTCTAGCCGGCCCCGGGCGGGAATAACCCGCTAGACCCGGGGCGCCACCCGGGACGTGAACGCCTCCATGTACGCCACGCACTCGTCGACGCTCCCGGCGTTGCGGGTGAAGTCCAGCACCAGGTATCCCACGCCCATGGCGTCGTAGGCGCGTACGTCCTCTGCTATCTGGCCGGCGCTTCCGGTGAAAGGCGCCCGTCCCTCGGGAGCGTCGGCGGAGTCCAGCCGGTAGTGGGGCGTCCGGTAGACCACCTGGACCTCCGAGGGGTCCCTCCCGGCCCTGCGGGCGCGGATGCCCAGCCGCCTTATGCCGTCGGCAAGCTCCTCGGGAGTGCCCATGGGAAAGTCGGGGTTGGAGCCGATGGGGTACCAGGCGTCCCCCAGCTCGGCGGTGCGGCGCAGGGCCCTGGGGCTCTCGCCTCCCACCCAGATGGGCGGGTGGGGCTTCTGGACCGGGTGGGGCAGGGACGATAGGTCCGAGAAGCGGCAGTATTGCCCCTCGAAGGACGGGTTGTCGCTGGTCCACAGCTCCTTATAGGCGCGGATGTACTCGTCGGTCACGGCCCCCCGCTCCTCGAACGGGGGGAGGCCCAGCGCGTCGAACTCCTCCTCCATCCAGCCCGCGCCGACCCCCACGACGAGCCTGCCTCCGGAGAGCACGTCCAGGGTCGCCAGGGCCTTGGCCGTCACCAGAGGGTTCCGGTGGGGGACGATGATGACGCTGGTCACCAGCCGGATGCGCGCCGTCTGTCCCGCCAGGAAGGAGAGCAGGGTAAGCTGCTCCATGGACTCTCCCAGGTCGCCGCCGGGGAACTCGCCGCCCTGGGAGTAGGGGTAGCGGGAGGCGATGCTGTTGGGAACGACGATGTGGTCGCCGGTCTGGAGGGAGTCGAACCCCATCTCCTCCCCGTGCCGGGCCAGGGTCCCCAGGGCCTCGGGCGTGGCCAGCGGCCCGCGGTTGGGCACGGTGAAGCCGTACTTCATGGGGAGCCTCCTTCGCCCGGGCATCTACGCTGCATCCAGGGGACCCAGCTTGGGTGGGAGTATAGTGAAGGCCCATACCCGTGTCAAAGAAGCCGCGTGCAGACGCGACTTGCCCTGGCTCCGGCACTCCCGGGAAAGGAGACTCTTGCATAGCCCGTTGGCTGTCATTCCGAACGCAGCGGAGTGGAGTGAGGAATCTATCCATGCCGGCGAGTACCATGCCGCCGCCCTTGGGGCCGGGTGTATAATCTAAGGTGCCGGGTCGCGCCCGCGCCCTTGCCCAAGGCTTCCCCACGTCGTTCAGCAAGGCTCGATAACATGCCCCACTACATGACAATAACCGAAGAGCCCCCCATCCCCATAACGCACCTGGTGACGGCGTTCAAGGGGTGGCCCGACGCCGGCGAGGGTGCCAGCGGCGCCATACGGTACTTCCTGAGGAAGCTGCCGGCCCGCAGGTTCGCGGAGATGGACCCCGAGGAGTTCTACGACTTCACCCAGGTGCGCCCCCAGACCAGCATCAACAGCGCCGGGGACAGGGTGATCCAGTGGCCCGCCAACGAGCTGTTCTACTGGGTCTCCGGAGACAGGTCGACGGGTCTCATGTTCTTCCTGGGCCTGGAGCCGGGCCTGCGGTGGAAGACCTACTGCCGGGCCCTCCTGGAGCCCGCCCAGAGATGGGGCGTCGAGACCGTCCTCCATCTGGGGTCGTTGCTGGACGCCGTCCCCCACACCCGGGGTGTCCGTGTGTCGGGCTCGGCCAACAGGCCGGAGCTGAGAAAGTCCCTGGAGGAGCGGGTGGTGGCGTCCAACTACCAGGGCCCCACGGGGATAACATCCGCCGTAATGGAGGCCTGCAACGACCGCGGCATGCAGTTCGCCACCATCTGGGGCCACACCCCCCACTACCTCCACGCGGCGCCCAACTATCGGGTGAGCTACGCTCTGGCCAACAACCTGTACCGGATCCTGGACATGAACGTGTCCCTGGACGAGCTTGGCTCGGCGGCGGACACCTTCGACCGGGAGGTGGAGAAGGCAGTGGGCGACGACAGCCAGATCCGCTCCTACGTCCACAAGCTGGAGCAGCGGTACGACGAGGCCCACGTGGTGAGCGGGGGCGAGATGCCCAGGCCCGAGGAGCTGGTCCAGGACCTGGAGGAGTTCCTCAAGCGGCAGCGCGGGGCCGGCCCGTAGACCTACCCGGCGGGCCGGGGCGCGTACCTACCGCGTACGTGAGCCCCTTACGCATATTGCACAGCCGCCCCGCCGCGTTAGTTGCGTGATTTCCCCCTGAATTGGTCATTTGAGGTGGGGGTGCCGACTTGCAGAATCGATACGTCGGCGACGTAGGGGATTTCGGGAAATACGGTCTCCTAAGGGCCCTATGCCGATCTCAGTCCGCTAAAGATCCCGCCTTGCGGCTGGGGGTTGTGTGGTACCTCACTTCCGATGAGACACACAACAATGACGGCCGACATACTAGCTACCTGGAGCCCACGCCCAAGAATGTTAAGAGCTTTCGCCGCTGTGATCCGGACCTATACGACTTGCTTGGCCACATCGTAAGGACCGACGCTAGGCGGGTGTCCGCTATCCGCCAGTGGGACGTTCTTCCGGAAGACACCGTCTATTATGACCGCATATTGGACTTTAGAGGCGAACAAGTTCGTCCAACGTCTGCGGCCCGCATTCGGGCTAGACGGGAATGGGTCCAGGGTGCTCTCCAGGCGACCAAGAACTGCGATATCGTGTTCGTTGACCCGGACAACGGCATCGGAACCTCAGATCAAGCACATTCCAGACGTGGTGGGAAATATGTGTTGCTCGAAGAGCTTGGAGAGTATGTTGACCGGGGCCAAACGTTGGTCGTTTACCACCATTTGAACCGGTCCGCGACAGCGGACATCCAGATTAAATCCCTAAGCGTTGCACTACGAGACTTAAGCCCGCGTTGTCGACACTTGACGGCTGCACGGTTCAGACGTGGTTCTGCCCGCGTTTTCTTTTTGATTTCGCAAGAGAAGCATGAAACCACGCTCGAACGGCGGCTCGGCAGATTTCTTACTACCGCTTGGAGCACCCACTATTGTTGCAGTGGGTTCTACGCTCGGCCCTCCAAAGACATATCAGTGACAAGACTGCCGCTATAAGTGCGGGAACGGCTACAACTATGGCGACGTCTCCACTATTGATGGCTGGAATGTCGAATCCCTTGGCGTTTCTAACGGAGACCGCCAAAAAGGCGGCCCCAGAGGCAACCATCAGTGTTATGAGGGCGATCAGCAGCCCTAGAGTCGTCAAGAACCGGGATTCGAGTTGCCGAACTTCGGTCTCCATCCTCTTAACCTGGCCTATGAGCTCGTACGGCCCGCTTCTCAGGCCTACTCTGTCGTAACTGTGTACGCTGCCGGATTCACCGACACCAGATTTTTGCTCGTACTTTCTAGACAACTGCGGCAGATAAGGAGTAGTTCTTACGAAGTCCATCGCGAATAGCTCTGCCTTGTATTGCAGCCGAACGGGCCGATCTGACATGTTGTAGATTGGGCACGATAGATGCCCTTGCCATCCAGGATCGACCTGCAGGGCTCCAACCCACAGGAGTCCTTCATAAACCCGGGGTACCTTGAGATTCCAGCGAGCGATCAAGAATCGGGGAAGCCGTATTTCTTCCAATGTCTCCACGAGTGCCATTTGGTGGGGCAAGAGTTTCAACCAAGGATCCCTATCCGACAGAGTGTATGCCCGGCCGCCCATTCGGTATTCTGTCCCAAGCCTAAGGTTGTAGCGAGCCGCCTCAAGATGATGCTCTTCAAAAGGCTCGATAAGCCTCTGGGCGGTCGGGATTGATGGGTCGGTTGCATAGTAGCGAATCTCATCTGAAAGGAGAACGGCTCCAGGCCAGGCAGCCCAGTCGGGGTATCGGGGGTCACTAGCAAGTCGCCCGTTCTCGTCGTCAGTGTTCATAACGGCCTAAAGGCGTGAAGGTTGTTTCGTGATGTCACGTGACTCTGTTCGTACGGCACTCCCCTCGAACTGGTAGCTGTTGCTGGACGTTGCGGATGCCTTTCGGTGTCGGTCGGCAATGTCGGTGACGGCAGGTCCGGTTCCCACGGTCCGGACTGATACGCCTGTTCTCACTTCCAGATGTTGTATCCAGTCCTGAGTAGCCGGCGTAAGCTCCTCGAATTGGCGGATGCCTTTGTTGGTGTAGTCAAGGTAGTCCACGCCGTGCAGAGCCATTCCGGTAGGATGATTAGCAGCTATCGCGCGGTTCACGACGTCAAGGTCAAACTGTGCAACCCTTCTCAGGCGCTTGGTTGTTGTGGTGAACTCCCGTATAGAGTGTGGATACCCGCTAATCCGCTGGAGGTCCTCCCAGGAGATTTCCTTTGGCAAGGGGCCGGAATTACCAGCCACTCTGATCGGGAAGGTCCTCAAACACAGGATTACGTCGTAGTCTCGTACGCCTAGACCGGCCTCACTCAGAAAACTATGGGCAGTGGTGTCTCGGCTGGTGCAATAAGGCCACTCTTCCGTGTGGTATAGGGAAAGCCCGAAGCCCTGTGTACCCTCAATGACTATGCGTTGGTTTTGGCGCAGTGCAAGCGACAGTTCGTCTCTAACTGACGTGACGTATCTTCTCAACTCGGGCAGGTCTTTTGCCAGCCGCATGCTGGGGTCTCTTGAAACGCGCCGGGCCACTGCTGCTCCAACACCCTGGTTGGTAGACCCCAATCTAGAACGAAGATCACCGGACGACTCCGTGAGAATATCCGATTCCTCAATTATGGCAGCGTTACCGTCGATGCCCAGGCGCGATGGGTCTAGCTCGCATAGCTCTATCTCGTGGAGCAAAGTCCTGGGATTGATGAGAGCGCCGGCAGCGATGTGCAACCGGGTGGCAGGATTCACGAATCCCGCAGGCACTTGTTTTAGCTCGTAGACGGCCCCGCCTTGGTCAACCGTATGGCCGGAGTTTGGACCGCCGCACCGCACCACGTAGTCCGCTTCCCCGATCAGTGCGAGGTGGGCGCAGACCTTACCCTTGCCTTCGGAGCCATATTGCCCTCCAACGACGACTGTTACCGGCATCATCCCTCCAGGCCCATGGTTGTCGTTCGGATAATCTTAATGATACTATGCTAAAGCAATGTGGTACAAGAGTATATTGTTAGGATAATCGGAATGGCTCGACCGGTTAGGCTGCTTCTGAGGGAAGACCTCCGAAAGGCTCTGGGCGCCTGCCTCAAGAACCTCCGGGAGAGCAAAAGACCTGGGTCATCAGCTGCCAAAGTAGCTAGAGAGCTCGGTGTTTCCCCTCCGACGCTTTCCGCCTATGAGAATGGCAAATCAGAACCGAGCATTGCGTTCATCCATCTGTTTGCGCGCGCGTTTAAGGTTCATCCGAATGTCATACTCGGTGTAGTACATATGAAAGAGTTCGATTTTACAGGCATGCTGGATGGCGAGGCGACCGGAGCATGGAGGCTCCAAGATTTCCTAGCCCCGGAAATCCTTGCGAACTTGAGGGACGAACTCGAGCGTCTGGGCTACAAGCGGATCGGGGCATGAGGACGAGAAGGCTTTCGGCCTAGCTCTGAGAACAGGAACAAGGTTCCTGGCCAATGGATGCCGTTCCGCAGGCCGGCGCCCTCTTGTGGATTTTCTTCCCTGGTGATGCTACTATACGCCCATACGCGGTAACGGCTCGCCCTTCGTAGGAAATTACCCCATATCCGCAAGGAGGCGTCGTGGAGAACTCAGATATAGCCCTCATGGCCCACTTGATGCGGCGCGCCGCCTTCGGCGCCACCAGGCAGCAGATCGAGGAGTACGTCGCCAGGGGATACGAGGCGACCGTGGAGGACCTCCTGGCCCCCGAGGCCAAGCCCCCCTGGCAGGAGGACATCTACCTGCGCGCCTTCCCCGAGTACGGCGACAGGCCCAACGTCATCAACAACGAGGTCATGTGGACCTACCGGATGATCAACACCCACCGCCCCATGGAGGACAAGATCGCCCTCTTCTGGCATGGTATCCTGTGCTCCGGGTACGCCAAGGTGGACAACGGCCGGCAGCTCAGCCTGCAGATCGACATGTTCCGCCGCCTGGGGCTGGGCAGCTTCCGCGACCTGCTCGTCGCTCTCTCCCGCGACCCGGCCATGGTGCAGTACCTGGACAACATCGACAACCACAAGGGCTCCATCAACGAGAACTACGGCAGGGAGCTGCTGGAGCTCTTCTCGCTGGGCGTGGGGATGGACGGCCAGTTCAACTACACCGAGGACGACGTCAAGGCGGCGTCCAGGGCGTTCACCGGCTGGAACGTGGCCCCCACCATGCCCGTGTTCCCCTTCGGCCGCGCCGACTGGGAGTTCCTCTACGACCCGGCAGACCACGACGACGGGGAGAAGACCTTCCTGGGAGAGACGGGGCGTTGGAACGGCGAGGACATCGTGGACATCATCGTCCGGCAGCCGGCGACGGCCAGGTTCGTCGCCCGGCACCTGTACAACTTCTTCGTCGCCGACGACGTGCAGGTCCCGGCCTGGAAGGATACGCCCCCGCGGGACATGGACGCCATCCGTACCCTGGAGAAGGCGTTCGTCGACAGCGGCTACGAGATAAGGCCCGTGCTGCGGGTGCTGTTCAACTCGGACTTCTTCAAGTCCGAGGCGGTCAGGTACGCCAAGGTGAAGAGCCCCACCGACGTGGTCGTGGGCACCATGCGCCTGGTGAGGGACTACTCCTCGCCCAAGCCCGGCCTCTTCCCCATCGCCATGGAGGTGGGCTACATGGGCCAGGAGCTGATGAACCCGCCCACCGTCGAGGGCTGGCACACGGGCAGGGAGTGGATCGACAGCGGCAGCCTGGTGGAGCGGATCAACTTCGTCTCCGAGCAGGTGGGCAACACCGACCTGCCGGGGGTCCGGGACATCGTGGACCGGGTGGCCGCCCGCAGCGACGCGGAGACTCCCGAGGGGCTCGTGGACGGCTGCCTGGACCTGATGGGGCCGCTGGAAGTCACGGGAAAGACCAGGGACTCCCTGGTGGCCCACGTCCGGGAGGCCGGCCCGCTGGCCACGGACACCCAGGAGGCCCGCCGCGTCTTCGACCGCCGGGTGAGCGAGATGCTCCAGATGATCGCCGCCTCGGCGGAGTACCAGTACTGCTGAGCTCCCGCCCCGGCTTTGTCCGGAAGGGGCTGCGCCACAGGCCGCCCTGACGGGCAAGGCGGGAGGGGTCAAGAGACCGGCGCCCACGTCTCTCTTGGAGGGTCGCAGATATGAGCAGCATATTCTTCGGCATAACCACCAGGACCTTTCACTACAGCCACACCATCGGGCGGGCCGAGTACTCGGGCCCGGGCTTCAGGCACCCCATGGACCTGGCCCTGGACAGCGAGGACGTGATGTACGTCCCCTCCCGCTCCCGGGAGGACCGGCCCGACGGCGTGAGGGTGACGGTGTGCACCATCGAGGAGGACTACCTGAGGCAGTTCGGCCAGTACGGCGAGCTCGACGGCGAGTTCATCTGGCCCGCCTCCATCACCGTGGACGACGCCGACAACGTCTACGTGCTCGACCAGTGGCTGAACCGGGTGTCCATCTTCAACAAGGACGGCGATTTCCTGGACAAGTGGGGGACCCAGGGCACGGGGGCCGGCCAGATGAACCAGCCCTCGGGCATGGAGTTCGACCCGGACCAGAACCTGTACGTGGTGGACAGCCAGAACTGCCGCGTGCAGAAGTTCACCCGAGACGGCCGCTTCCTCACCGGCTGGGGAGAGGAGGGCTCCGGTCCGGGCCAGTTCAGCGCCCCCTGGGGCATGGACGTCGACGCCGAGGGTCGCGTCTACGTCGCCGACTGGCGGAACGACCGGGTCCAGAAGTTCGGCCCCGAGGGAGAGTTCCTGGCTGAGTTCGGCTCCCCGGGCACGGGCATAGGCCAGCTCAACCGGCCCGCCGGGGTGGGGGTCGACCGGGACGGGGACATCTACGTGGCCGACTGGGGCAACCACCGGGTGCAGGTCATGACCCCCGACGGCCGCCACATCACCACCTTCACCGGCGACTCGGAGATGTCCAAGTGGGGACAGGCCAAGCTGGACGCCAACCCGGACATGCGCCTACAGAGGGACCTGGTCAGGGACAGGGGCCCCGAGCGGGCCTTCTGGTACCCCGTCGCGGTGGTGTTCGACCGGGACGGCAGGGTGCTGGTCTCGGACTGCCAGCGGCACCGCGTCCAGGTCTACCAGAAGGGCGTCGGCTAGCCTTGGTTCTGTCGTAGGGGCGCCCTTTGTGGGCGCTCGATTCCGAGCGTAGCGAAGCCCCCTCGCCTGTCATTCCGAGCGTAGGGAAGCCCCCTCGCCTGTCATTCCGAGCGTAGGCGAAGCCCCCTCGTCTGTCATTCCGAGCGTAGGCGAAGCCCCCTCGCCTGTCATTCCGAGCGAAGCGAAGCCCCCTCGCCTGTCATTCCGAGCGTAGGGAAGCCCCCGCGCCCGTCATTCCGAGCGTAGCGAAGCCCCCGCGCCCGTCATTCCGAGCGTAGCGAAGCCCCCTCGCCTGTCATTCCGAGCGTAGCGAAGCCCCCCTCGCCTGTCATTCCGAGCGTAGCGAAGCGCAGCCGAGGAATCTCAGGGACCCTACGACGAGCACGCTACGCTACGAGGCCACGGGCCCAATACTCGGCGGCATGGAGAGATTCCTCGCTACGCTCGGAATGACACAAAGGGGGCGCTCTCCGGGGGTGACGGGGCCTATGTCCGAGGCCATGGAGGCGAAGACATCCGCTTCGAGCCCCCCCGAGGTCAGGTCCGGAACTCGGCCAGGTCCGGGGAGACGGCGAGCCGGGCCTCCGTGACCTCCTGGACCTCCTCCGGGGTGTAGCCCGGTGCGATCTCCGTCATCAGGAACCCCTCGGGGGTCACCTGGAACAGCCCCAGGTTGGTGGCCACCAGCTTCACGACCCCAGCCCCCGTCAGGGGCAGGGTGCACCGCTTCAGCAGCCGCGGCTTGCCGTCCCGGGTGGTGTGCTCCATGGCGATGAACACCCGCCTGGCGCCCACGGCCAGGTCCATGGCTCCGCCTATCCCCCCGCCCTTCCTGCCCTCGGTCTTCCAGTTGGCGAAGTCGCCGTTCTCCGCCACCTCGTAGGACCCCAGCACCGTGACGTCCAGGTATCCCCCGCGGATCAGCGAGAAGGAGTCGGCGTGGTGGACGATGGCGGCTCCCTTCACCAGGGTCACCCTCTGACCGCCGGCGTTGACCAGGTCCGCGTCCTCCTCCCCCTCGGCGGCCAGGGGCCCGTAGCCGATGACTCCGTTCTCCGAGTGAAAGACGATGCTCCTGTCGCCGAAGTCGTAGTTGGAGCACAGGGTGGGGATGCCTATGCCCAGGTTGACCATCCAGCCGTCCTGGAACTCCATGGCCAGGCGGTTGCACATGGTCTGTCTGTCCAGCGGCGTCTTTCCCATCTCTCCTGCTCCCGCGTGAAGGCGTATGCGGGCCCGGCGCCTACAGCCAGTAGCCCTCGGGCGCCGGGGGTATCCTGACGAGCCTGTCCACGACCACTCCCGGCGTGTGCACCTGGTCGGGGTCCAGATCTCCCAGATCCACGATCTCCTCCTCCACCTCCACGATGGTCACCCTGGCCGCCTGGGCCATGATGGGGTTGAAGTTCCGGGCCGACAGGCGGTACTGGAGGTTGCCGAAGGTGTCGGCCCGCCGGGCGCGGACGAAGGCGTAGTCGGCGTGGAGCGGGTACTCCAGCACGTACTCCCTGCCGCCGAAGGTCCGGCGCTCCTTGCCGTCGGCCACCTCGGTGCCCGCGCTGGTGGGGGTGTAGAAGGCGGCGATGCCCGCGCCCGCCGCGCGAATCCTCTCCGCCAGGGTCCCCTGGGGGACCAGCTCGGCCTCGATCTCACCGGCCTCGTGCAGCTTCTCGAAGGCCTGCGCCTGGGAGGGGCGGGGGGCGGCGGTGAAGGCGCAGACCATCTTCCGCATCTGCCCCGCCTCCACCAGCTTGCCCACGTGCATCTCCATGTAGGGGAACCCGTGGTTGTTGGAGATGCCCGTCAGGTCCCGGGCCCCCTGGCGCAGCAGGGCGGCGATGAGGTTGGTGGGCTGTCCCGGGCCGGCAAAGCCCGGGAACATGATGGTGGAGCCGTCGGGGATGTCGGCCACCGCCTCGTCGAAGGACTGGCAGACCTTGTTCCGCATTGCGCTCTCCAGTGACACCCTTCGCCGTTGATGTTACAACATCGGCGCGGGCATTGCCACGGCGCAGGGTCATCCCGGCGGGAACCTGTCCCTGAAGAACCGCCGGACCAGGGCCCTCAGCTTGGCCCAGTGGTCGTCCAGCGACTCCAGCTCGGCCTGGTCCAGCTCGTTGTAGGTCTTGCCCAGGCGGGGGAAGTACCAGAGGGAGAAGACCCAGAAGCCGGGCGCCGCGGGACCCGAGGGGGCCTCCAGCAGGACCCCGTCGGCCCCCGGCGTCTCCCAGGAGGCGAGGCTGCTCTCCCCGTCGGCGACGGCTACCGCCTCCACCCACGAGGCCCGCCGTCCGTCACCCGAGTGGGGGGCCATCAGCTCCAGCAGCCGGGAGACCCTGGCGGGATCGTCCGCGCCCTCCCCGGCGAAGCGGTGGGTCAGGATGCTCCGCCAGCGGTCCCCCAGGGCCGGGATGACGAGCCCTCCGTCGGTGGAGATGGCCGGCAGGCCGGCCGCCAGGGACCATTCCCGCGCCTTGGCGACGGCCGTCTCCAGGTGGGTCGGGCCGTCCTCGTCGGGACCTCTCCCGGTCATGCCCAGGTCCCGGGGGCTGACCGGCTCCAGGGGAAGGCCCTCCAGGAGCCACCGCAGCTTCTCCAGCTTGGCGGGGTTGGTGGTGCCCAGCAGGATGCGTTCTGCGCTCATCGTGGCCACCGCCATTATACACGCGGCCCGGCTCCCCGGCCCCCGACCCGCCGTGGGGCCTTTGCTCCCGCCGTGGCCCCATCGATGCTATCATTAGCCCGTCGGCGGCGCGGATGGGTGGGTTCGGGAGCAGTCCCGTGCCTCAGGCGGTAGGGAGCAAGGTCCGCTCACGCCGGCGAGAGAGGAGCCGGAGATGCCTGTTCACGTTCCCAGCGAGGAGGAGGTACTGGGATACATGGAGTCCCTGAGCAACTGGGGGCGCTGGGGCCCCGACGACCAGCTTGGCACCCTCAATCACATAACGGCGGAGAAGAGGGTTGCGGCAAGCCGCCTGGTGCGGGAGGGCGTTACGGTGACCTGCTCCAGGCCCATAGTCTCCGAGACCGCGCCGGACGTGCCCTTCCAGTTTCAGCGGTTCATGGTGGACAGCGGCGAGGGCCGGGACACTGACTCGCCGGAGATAAGGCGCACCAGGTACGGCGCCGGCGAGTACATAGGGATGGTGTTCCACGGGCACACCATCACCCACGTGGACAGCCTCGCCCACTACTCGTGGCGGGGCAAGATGTACAACGGCGTGTCCTCGAACATGGTGACCTCCCGGCACGGGGCCCGGTCCCACGCCATAGACGTGGCCCGCGACGGCATCGTCACCCGGGGGGTGCTGCTGGACATCGCCAGGCTCAAGGGCAAGCGTTGGCTCGACCCCGACGAGCCGGTGTTCCCCGAGGACCTGGACGCCGCGGAGAAGGCCGCGGGGCTGACCGTGGAGAAGGGGGATCTGCTTCTGGTCCGCACGGGCAACTATCGGCGCAGGCTGGAGGAGGGGCCCTTCGATCCCAACGTGGACGGCGGCACCTCCTGCCACGTGGCGTGCATTCCGTGGTTCCACCGGCGGGAGATCGCCATGCTGGGCACCGACACGTCCAACGACCTGCGGCCGGACACGACCTACGAGGGGATCATGAGCCCGCTGCACACGTTGAGCCTGGTGTTCCTGGGGATGTGCCTGATCGACAACGCCAACCTGGAGGAGCTGGCCCGGGCCTGTGAGGAACGGGGCCGGTGGGAGTTCATGCTGTGCTTGGGCCCCCTGAGGCTGATAAACATCACCGGCACGCCCGTAAACCCCATAGCCGTGTTCTGAGGCGGCGCACAGCTCGTGAGGGGCCTCACACGGGCAGAACGGGCTCGGTGCGCTCTGCCGGCAGGTCCACCTCGAAGGCGTTGATGTTGAAGGCCAGCATGGCATAGTACCCCATGAGGTTGGTGAGCTCGGTGAGACCGCGCACGCCGAGCTGGGCCATGGCCGCCTCGAAGCTGGCCGAGCTGACCCGGCGAGTGCGGAAGAACTCCCGTCCGAAGCTCACCACGGCGGCCTCGTCCCGGGCCAGGGCGGTTAGCTCCCGGCGCTCCCGTAGCTGGTCGACCGTCTCGTCAGACAGGCCGGCCCTGCGTCCGGCGGCGGCGTGGGCGTTCCAGATATACTGGCAGTCCAGCTCCCGGGCCGTGACCAGCATCGCCAATTCCTGGATCCGCGACGAGAGAGTGGACTCTTTCCTCAGGTAGTCCGACAGGTGCCCCGCCCGCTTTGCGATCTCCGGGACGTTGATCATTATCGATGCCGGGCCGGCGGCGGGTACCTCCCCTCGCTGCTCCACCACTTCCTGGAAGGCAGCCTGCTGGTCTGAAGGGATACTGTCCGGGGTTGCAGTAGGTACTCGGGCCATGGCTCGCTCCTTGTTGGGACGTTGGATAATCGCCCCTGTTTCTGGGATTATAGCCGATTCTCCCCCGCAGTCCACCCGCCCACCCGATCCTCCGAATGGTCATTGGAGGCCGCTATCGACGGCAATAGTAAGATGTATGAGAGAGGAGGTCCAATCATGCAGCAACCCCCTTCGTATCTGGAGACCCTCGGCAAGGCCGACCCCAGGATGCTGGAGCACGTGACCGCGGTGCGGGAGTACGTGATCGCCGACGGGGCGCTGTCGGCCAAGGTGAAGACGCTGATGACCATGCTCTGCGACGCTCTGCTGGCCCACGAGAACGGCGTGCACGTCATCTCCCAGCGGGCCCGGGCCCTGGGGGCGTCGGAGGAGGAGATAGCCGAGACGGTGCAGGTGGCCTACCTGATGGGAGGCACCCCGGCCCTGGTCACCGGCTGCAACGCCTTCCGCGAGTAGGCTTCGACACCCCCCGGCCGAGTCATGGGTCACGAGGCGCCGGGATGCTATAATCCTGGAGCCGGCCAGGGGCCTCGCCGTCTTCTGCCTGGCGGCCCAACGAGGCACTGCACCGACAGGCGCACGGCGACCAGGAAAGGGGATGAAGGAACGATGAGCACTTCCATCGAGGCCCACGAAGCCGAGAAGGGCGAGGCCCAGAAGGTGCGCGTGCTGCATGGCACCCAGCCCATGAGCACGACTCCCCAGACGAGGGGGATGGAGCGCCGGCCCGGGATAGACGGAAATACCGCCGGGGCCAGGCGGATCTGGATGGGGCACGTCACCTGCGTGCCCAACGAGCTGGGGCCGCCCCACCATCACGGGGAGGCGGAGACCGCGGCCTACGTGCTCAGCGGGAGCGTGCGGGTCTACTTCGGCGAGGACTACAAGGAGTACGTGGACGCCGGCCCCGGGGACTACATCTTCGTCCCTGCCCACATGCCTCACATCGAGGGGAACGTCACCGACGAACCGGCCGAGGCCGTCCTCACCCGCTCACCGGACAACATAGTCATCAACCTGGGGGAGTAAGCCGGGGCGGCGGAGCGCCGTCTACTCCCAGGCCCCGCTGTGGATCAGGGAAGCGGACCGACCGTGCCGGACCATCGTTGCGAGTAAACTGGGCGTATGGCGGGCGCTGCACCAAGACTTGCAGTTTGCCCGGCAAGATGTCGCTGCTTTCGCCGCAAGTAACATAGGGGAGGCCGCTTAGCCACTTGCTAGAGGCTCTCCAGCCCCTGATCACTCGTCCACCCTCTCCTCCCCCTCGTCGTCCGCGGCCGACACGTCCCCCCGGCGGCGGCCGTAGGTGGCCAGCACCTGCTCGTTGTCGGTCACAAGATTGTCGATGTCGATGCGGAGGGCCTTGGCCATGGCCATCATGCCCTTGCTGCCCTCCTTGACGGTGAAGCGCGGGAGGCGGCCCGCCGGCCAGTACCCCTTGCTGCCCAGGGTGTACCCCTCCAGCTCGTCGGTCCCCTTGCCCAGAACCTTCCCCGTTTCCCCGAAGTGCTCGACGACCTCTTTGAGCCCGTACTTCTGGACCGGGCACACCTTCATGCAGATGCCGCAGCCGTTGAACTGGGCGGGCATGGGCAGGCATCTTTCGGCGTCGGTCTTGTACTTGTATGCGCCCCGCCACCACACCCGCTCCTTGGGCAGCGCCCTTCCGGGGCACCGGCGCACGCAGACCAGGCACTTGCCGCACAGCTCGTTGACGCCGTAGTCCACCGGCCTGTCGTACTCCAGCGGCGCGTTGGTGGTCATCAGCACGAAACGGCACCGGCTGCCGATGGGCGTCAGGATCTGGCCGTTGGCCCCCATCTGCCCCAGCCCTGCCTGCACCGCGTAGGGAAGGGCGGGGGCCATGTTGCGGCCCGTAAAGGTCACGTAGGCGAACTGGACGGGATATCCCCTGGACCGTATGAAGTCCGCCAGCGCGATCCCCTGCCGGCTGATCTCAAGCTGGGTCTCGTAGTACCCTTCGAAGCTGGCTATGGATGGCATCTCCTGGGTGATGTCCCACGGCTGCTCCAGCATCCCGACTATGGCCGTCCGGAACCTGGCCTCCTTCTTGCTCTCGGAGTTGACCCAGGCCCGGTCGAACCTGGTGATGCCCAGCATGGTCATGCCCACGTCGTGGGCCTTCCGGCGGACCGCCTGGGTCAGGCCGGGAGACTCGTCCCGCACCTCGGCCACGGGCAGGTCCTCGTAGTCCCAGATGGTCTCCTTGATGCGGCGTATCTCCCCCGTGAACTTGTCCTTGGCCAGCTCCGAGTGCTGGGGCTTGAGCTTCTCGGACCATGCCACCGAGTGCCGGTACACGTCCGTATCCCAGAAGCTGTTCTCGGGATAGTTCTTGGCGTAGAAGCGGACCGCCTTCCGGTCCAATGGCACTCCCGGCACGCTCTTGAGGGAGGCGGGCACCTTGATCCAGTCGGTCGCCTCGTTGAGGGCGTTCCGCACCGCCACCTTGCGGGACCTCGTCCTCGGCTTTTCGGTTCCAGTCTTCGTTGCCATGCTCATCCTCCTTCTCACAGGACTACGGGCTCCAGGATTTCAGGTAAGCAACCCGTCCAAGAGGCCGCCATTCAGACTCCGCTGCCCGGCGGTCACATCATGGTCGGCCCGTCCTTCTTGCCCGTCCTTCGGACCCGTCTTCCCACCCAGTAGGCCCGGGCTTCGGAGGCGGAAGTGGAGGGCACGGGCACGCCCCACTTGTCCGCCATGGCCATGAACCCCTTGCCCCCGTCGCCAATGCCGAACCGCGGGCGTCGGCCCGGTCCCTGCTGGCCCTTGCCGTCCATGGAGTAGCCCTCCAGCTCCTCGGTTCCCCTGCCCAGGACCTGACCCCCGGTGCTGCGGTAGTGGTTTATCACCTCCGCCAGCCCGTACTTCTGCACCGGGCAGACCTTGGTGCAAACGTTGCAGCCCGAGTAGCGGGCCACCATGGACAGGCACCGGTCCGTGTTGACCTTGTGCTTGTGCACGCCCCTCCAGTTTACCTTCACCTCCGAGAGGGCCCTGCCCGGACAGCGCCCCACGCAGATGCGACACTCCTCGCACAGCCGGTTGATGCCGTAGTCGACGGGCCCGTCGTAGGACATGGGAGCGTCGGTGGAGAGCATCACCAAGGTGCTGCGGCTGCCCTCCACCGGGGACAACAGCTGGCCGTTGGCCCCCATCTGTCCCAGGCCGCCCTCCACCGCGTACGGGTGGACCAGGGCCAGGCTGCGCTCCGCCAGGGGGACGTAGATGTACTGGACCGGGTAGCCCTTGCCCCGGAGGAAGTCTCCCATGGCCAGGGCGCGTTTGCCGGACGTGAGCTCCGCCTGGAAGCTGGCGAGGTACGACTCCCCGGAGGGCGCGGAGTCCATCGCCGCCGCCGGCGCCTCCGAGAGCGCGACCACGAGATTGTCGAAGCGGACGTGCTTCCGGTACTCGGGCGACACCCACTTCCTGTCGAACCGGACGACGGCTGTCATGGAGAAGCCGAGCTGCCTGGCCCGCTCCTTGACTTGGGGCGCTAGGTCGGGGCCGGGGTCGCGGTCCGGGCTGACCGGCTGCTCCAGGTCCGAGGCGACGGCCTGGCGCAGCCCATCCAGCTCCGAGCGGAGCTCCTCCTCCGCCTCCTGCTGCAAGTCGTCGTGCCTCTCGCGCCACAGGGCCAGCCTCCGTGAGACCACCGTGTTGTGGAAGTCGGGCTCCGGGGTGGCGGAGATGTACTGCAGGACCTCCCTGGGGTTCATGGGATTGCCGGGCGCCGACCGGAGCTGGGGCGGTACGTCGATGGCGGAGTCTCCCTCCCTCGGGCCGGAGGGTGGGGCGGCCTTGGCTTTGATTCGACTGCTTCGTGCGGACATGACTGCGTGCCGGACCTGGGTGCTTCCCGGTCAGTCCTACAGGGCCTTCTCCGGCAGGGCTGTTGGCGCGGCGGCCACCGGCTACTCCACCTGCCTCAGCTTCGGGTCGAGGGTGTCCCTCAGCCAGTCTCCGAACAGGTTGAGGGACATGACCGTGAGGACTATGGCCAAGCCTGGCATGGTGGATATCCACCATGAGGCGGCCAGCTTGTCCCTGCCGTCCGCGACCATGGAGCCCCATGCGGGCGGCGGCGGCGGGACTCCCGCCCCCAGGAAGCTCAGGGTGGCCTCCACCAGTATAACCGTTCCCACCTGCAGGGTGGCCACCATTATCAGCGTGTTGATGGTGCCGGGGAAGAGGTGGACGAACAGCACACGCCAGGTGGAGGCCCCGGCCACCCGGGCCAGGGCCACGTAGTCCATGGTCTTCAGGGTCAGCACGTCGGCCCGCACCATTCTCGCGAACCGCGGCCATATCCACAGCGCCAGGACCACCACGATTATGGATAGGGTCTGGCCCAGGACCAGCACCATGACCAGCGCCACCAGGATGAGCGGCAGCGCCAGCAGCAGGTCAACCAGCCGCATGATCAGCTCGTCCATCCAACCGCCGTACCAGCCCGCCAGGATGCCCAGCACCGTCCCTATAGCCCCCCCGATGCCCAGGGTTACCGCGGCCACGATGAGGGAGATCCGGGCGCCGTGGATAATCCTGCTCAGCAGGTCCCGGCCCAGGTGGTCAGTGCCCAGCAGATGCTTGGTAGGCTCCTGTCGGGGAGCTGTCCCAGGGTCGGGCTGTGGGGGGCTATCCACGGTGCGGTGATGCCGGTGACCACCACGAGGGCCAGGAGCAGCGTCGGCAATATCGGTAGCCGCCGCATGGCCCGGAGCGTGCGTCCCACCCGGAGGCGGACCGCCATCTACCTCTCCCTTCCCGTCATGCGTACCGGATCCTCGGGTCGAGGTAGGCGTAGAGCACGTCCACCAGGAGGGCCGCTCCCACGTACATCAGTGTGAAGATGACGACCACGCCCCGGAGCATCGGGTAGTCGTTGTTCCAGACCGCCTGGATGGCCGCCTGCCCCAGGCCGGGCCAGGCGAACACCGTCTCGATCACCAGGGAGCCCGTACCTCTTTGCCCTGGATCAGCCGGGAAAGGTCGGCGGCTGAGAGGAACGGTATGTCTGCCTTGTCCATATTGGCTCTCCTTTACCACGCAGGCTGCGGATTCCTCCGGCCAGAGAGGTCCGGCCAGCTAGATTGTACCAGGATACGCCGGGTCGGTGCCGCTTCCTGGACGGCCTTGGCTTCTTGCGGAGGGCCGGGGTTCAGCTTGACAGTCCAAAATGGCGGGTGTTAGAATCCCACCAAATACAGACTAGGCGTCGTGGGCGGCCGACGCCTTTGCAGGTTTCGACGCCAACGAACAGGTGGGATGTCGTACCGGGATGTGGACGCCCACCGCTGTTCTTTTTCGGGCGCCTTACAGGCCGCTGCTGGAGCCTTGCCGACGCCTGCTGGGCCTGCCCGAGCAGAGACGCGCCCCCCCGGCGCTCTCGCAACCCGCCAAGGGAGACGTGAGCCATGGCCGACAAAGAGATCATGCGGGGACTCAAGGACGTTTACATCGACACCTCCGAGGCGAGCTTCGTCGATGGCCAGGTGGGCAAGCTCCTCTACAGGGGCTACAACATCCACGACCTGGCGGAGAAGTCGACCTTCGAAGAGGTCATCTACCTCCTCCTCTACGCCGGCCTCCCCCGGAAGGATCAGCTTGCCGAGCTGGACGCCACCCTTCGCGCCAGCCGCGAGATCCCCGAGGACGTCATCCAGGTGCTGAGGCTGGTCAAGGACAGCCACCCCATGGACGCCTTGCGCACCGGGGTGTCGGCCCTGGCGGCCTTCGACCCGGAGGTGGACGACAACTCCCCCGAGGCGACGGTCCGCAAGGGGCTGCGGCTCACGGCCCAGGGTCCGACCGTCGTGGCGGCCCACCACCGCATCAGGAACGGCAACGACCCGGTGGCCCCCAACGCGGACCTGAACCACGCCGGCAACTTCCTGTACATGCTGAGCGGGGCCGTACCCGACGAGGAGACCCAGCGGCTGATGGACGTGGACTTCATCCTCCACGCGGAGCACAGCTCCAACGCCTCATCCTTCGGGGCGCGGGTGACGGCGTCGACCCTGTCGGACCTGCACTCGGCCATCGTGACGGGGATCGGCGTGCTGAAGGGCCCGTGGCACGGCGGGGCGGCCGAGGCCGTGATGAAGATGGCCCAGGACATAGGCCAGCCCGAGAACGCCGAGGAGTACGCCAGGAAGCTGCTCGACAGCGGCGGCAGGATCATGGGGTTCGGGCACCGGGTGTACAAGGCCGAAGACCCCAGGGCCCGCCACCTCCGCACCAGGTCCCAGGAGCTGGGTGAGAAGATGGGCGAGCCCCACTGGTTCCAGATACTCCGGTACATGGAAGAGAAGGTGATGGTGCCCTACCGGTCCAAGGGCATCTACGTGAACGTGGACTTCTTCGCAGGGTCCATATACCACCTGCTGGGCATTCCCGAGGACCTGTTCATACCCATCTTCGCCCTGGGACGGATACCCGGCTGGACCCTCCAGTGCGTCGAGCAGTACGAGAACAACATCCTCATGCGCCCGCTGCTGGACTACACGGGGGCGATGGACCTGGAGTACGTCCCCATCGAGCAGCGGGGCTAGGGAGAGGGGGCGTCCCGCCCCCGCAGCACCCTTTCCGCCGCCAATGGCCCTTGCCGGAGCAGAGGCCGAGGTCCACAGGCGCATCCGCGAGCGCGGCCCCATAACATTCGCCGAGTTCATGGAGGTGGCCCTCCTCTGGGAGGACGGCGGGTACTACTCCGACCCCCGGAGTACGGCGGCCCACGGCGACTACTACACGGCGCCGGCAGCCCACCCGGCCTTCGGTGCCCTCCTGTGCCTCCAGATCTACCAGGCGTGGATGCTTCTGGAGAGCCCCCGTATCTTCCACGTGGTGGAGATGGGGGCGGGCAACGGCCTCCTGTGCCGGGACGTGGTCTCCTTCGCCCGGCGCCTGCCCCGCGGCTTCCGCGACTCGCTGCGCTACCTATGCCTGGACGTCCGGCCCGGCCCGGGCCTGGAGGCCCGCGTCTCCACCGAGGACGGGCCCGAGGACCGGCCCAGGGTAGCGCGGCTGAGGTCCCGGGGAGTGCCGCTGCGGAACATAAAGGGCTGCTTCGTCTCCAACGAGCTGCTGGACTCCTTTCCCGTCCACCGCGTGACCGTCTCCGGCGGGGAGCTCCGGGAGGTGTACGTCACCCTGGGCGACCAGGGGCTGAGGGAATGTCTCGAGACGCTGTCGACGCCTGCGCTGGTGGCGCGACTGGCCTCCGAGGGGATCGCGCTGGCCGAAGGGCAGACGGCTGAGGTCTGCCTGGAGGTGGATGCCTGGGCCCGCGAGGTCTCCTCGGCGCTGGACAGGGGCTTCGTGCTCACCGTGGACTACGGCGACGCCGCGCCGGACCTGTACGCCCGCCCCCGGGGCACCTTGACCACCTTCCACGACCACGTCCAGACCGATGCTCCCCTCCAACGGGTGGGACGCCAGGACATCACAGCCCATGTGGACTTCACGGCGGTGGCCCGCGCGGGCGGCGCCGCCGGCCTGGAGCCCCTGGGGCTGGCCACCCAACGGGACTTCCTCCACAACCTCGGGCTGGGATGGATGCTCGCCAAGCTCAGGGCCATGGGCCTGCCCCAGCGGGAGGCCGACGCCAACAGGATGGGTATGCTGGACATAGCCCGCCCCGGCGGCATGGGCGATTTCCGGGTCCTGGCCCAGGCCAAGGGCGTCGGCAGGCCCGACCTGTGGGGCATCCTGCCCTCGGAGGCCGCCGCGGCCGTCCTCGAGGGGCTGCCGGCGCCCCTGAGGTCACCCACGCACGTTCCCCTGATGGAAGGAGCGTATCCCCACCTGGGCATGGACTGGGAGATGACACACCTGCCTTGACAGCCCCGGACCCCCTTCCTCAAACCGGTAATCCATCACACCTCCCTGGGGCAGGGGGATACCCCAACCCTTGCCCGACGGTCGAGGCCGTTGGTAGACTAGGTGTGGGAGAACAGCGCGGGTCGTCCCCGTGACCGGGACGGCCGGGAGGCATTGAATGGAGTGCGAGGAGCATGGCCGGACGGCAAGGCAGTTCCTGGCCGCATCCGACGAGGAGTTCGCCGCTGGAGACCACCTGCAGGCCTCCGAGAAGCTATGGGGCGCAGCCTCCCACGCCGTCATGGCCGCGGCCGTGCTTCGGGACTGGCCCTGCCGGACCCACCGGGAGCTGAAGAACGCGGTGGAGAGGCTGAGCGAGGAGAAGGCCGACGAGGGGTTCGCCGCTGGTTTCTACGCCGCGGAGAATTTCCACAAGAACTTCTACCACGACGAGATGGAACCCTACCAGATCGAGATCGATCGTCCCCGGGTGCATCGTTTCGTAGACCGGGTGCTGGCGACCCTGGCGCCGGACGACTAGCCCGCTACCACCCATTGATTGGAGCGCTCCATGGAGAACATCCTGAACCTGTCCCGGCAGCCCAAGACCCTGGACCTGGAGAGGACCGACGACGGGACCCTCCGGCTGGTCATCACCCTGAAGAAGCTCGGCCAAGTCTCGGCTATGGAGTACTTCCTTGACGGGGAGGACGCCCGGAAGCTGGCCGAGGCCCTGGGGAGCTAGCCGGGCCGGGGCCGGCAAGAGAGGCCGCCAGTGCTCTGGAGCTCAGCGTCCATACCGGGCAAGCCTGCGCTGCTCATCGTCGACGCATCCGGCGACGTCCAGGGTTGGGAGTCCGAGTTCTGCGACCGGATATACTCGAGCCTGCGGAAGAGGGGGCTCGACCTGAAGTCCCAGGGCCCCGTGCGAGTGCGGGAGCCCGGGGAGTTGTCCCCCCACCTGAGGTACGCTGGGCTCAACTCCATCCTGCTACTGGGGCATGGCGGCGGAGGGACATCGGGCGAAGGGATCGAGGCCTACTGGTCCTGGCTGGCGGAGCGGGAAGGGCTGCCGCCCCTGCTCCTGGCCGTGTGCACCTGGGAGAGCCACGACCCGGCCCTGACCGACCGGGTGCTGGGCGGGTCCGACGGGTTCGCGCCCCTGGCCGTGGCCCAGAAGTCCCCATTGGGCCCCCGGGAGGCCGGCCTCTACTTCCTCAAGTTCTTTACCGAGTTGGACCTTCACTCCGAGGACGCCATCACCGGCCGGATGGTCTGGTTCTCCGACTCCAAGGCGAGGGAGCTCCTGAAGCGCCGCAGGCTCCCGGGGCTTGTGGGGGTGCGCTGCTGACAGGGAGCCCGGGGCTTGTGGGACCTGATCAGGCGTCTTCACCCTCTCCGGTGGCAAGCCCCAGCTCCGCGGCCACGGGTTTCAGGCTCTCGATGACGAAGGCCATGTGCTCGTCCAGGTCTACGCCCATCTCCTCGGCGCCCTTGACGATGTCATCCCGGTTGACGTCCCTGGCGAAGGCCTTGTCCTTCATCTTGCGGCGCACCGACCGGGGGGTGACGTCGTCCAGGCTTTTGCTGGGCCGCACCAGCGTCACCGCCCTCACGAACCCCGATAGCTCGTCCACGGCGAACAGGGTCCGCTCCATGGGCGTCTCCCGCTCCAGGCCCGTGTGGTCGCCGTGGGTGAGCACGGCCCGCACGATGTCTTCGGAGAAGCCCCGCTCCCGTAGGATGTTGGCCCCGAAAGTCGGGTGCTCCTCGGGGGTGGGCACGATCTCCCAGTCGAAGTCGTGGACCAAGCCCGCCACGCCCCACCGCTCCTCGTCCTCCCCGAACTTCCGGGCGTAGGCCCGCATGGCGGCCTCCACCGCCAGCAGGTGCTTCATCAGCGTGTCGGTCTTTACGTAGTCTCCCAGGAACTTAACGGTCGTCTGCCGGTCCATCCTCTCTCTCCTGTTGGGCGTTCTCGGTAGCCGCGGGCGGCTGGGCTCCGGGCCTGGGCGAGCACAGCCTGGCCGTGGTGATGAACCCCGTGTGGGCCACCATCCTGTGCACGGGCCGCACGCTGCGGCTGGTCACGTTCCAGGGGCGCAGCAGCACCTCCACCGTCTCGACGAGCTGGAACCGCGGGTCCGCGGCGAGCGCCTCCGCCAGCCGGTGTATCTGGAGCACCGTGGGAAGGAAGCTGAGGAAGATGCCGCCCCTGCGCAGGGCTTCGCCGACGTGGGGCACAGCCTGCCACGGCTCGGGCACGTCCAGCACGACCCGGTCCACCTCCCGCTCGACGATCCCCTGGTAAACGTCGCCGATGCGCAGCTCGTGTCGGTCGAAGTCTGGGGCCAGCGCCCGTACGTTGGCCAGGGCCTTGGCCACCATGTCCTCCCGCACCTCGTAGGTGACCACCCTGCCCCGGGGCCCTACCGCCCGCAGGAGGGCCGCCGTCAGCGCCCCGGACCCCAGCCCCGCCTCGATGACGGTGGCCCCGGGGAACACGTCGGCCAGCATCAGGATGTTGCCCAGGTCCTTCGGGTAGATGACCTGGCTTCCCCTGGGCATCTCCAGCACGTAGTCGCTCAGGGTGGGCTTCAGGGCCAGCAGGCCCTGGCCCATGCTGGTGCGGAACCAGTCGCCCTGCTGGCTGCCGATGATCTGGTCGTGGGGGAGGGTGCCCACGTGGGTGTGGAACACGGCGTCCGACTTCAGAGTCACCAGGTGCCTGCGGCCCTTGCGGTCGATCAGAAGGGCCAGGTCTCCCTCCTGGAACCCCCCTCCGCCGCGGGCGAGTTGCTGGGCCGCCGTCGGGTCGGCTACTATGGGGCGCCTCCGGTGGGGAATGGCTGTCGGCTCATCGCGGCGCCGGGGCCTGCCGGCCCGTCACCTCGTCCAGGAACCGCAGCACCTCGGCGGTGCAGCGGTCGGGGATCAGAAGCTGGATGCCGGCGGCCATGTTGGGGAAGGTGACCAGCCGGGAGTCGGCGACGGCCTCCCACACCCGGGCCTGCTCGTCGGGCGGGCAGCTCTTGGCCCTGTCGCTGTACATGATCAGCGTTGGGACGTCGATCCTGGAGTGGAGCTGGGAGACGTCCAGCACCTCGAGCACGTCCATGAGGGAGGCCGCGACCTCGGTCGGGGTCTTGGAGTGCTCCCGCACGTGCCACTCGTCCAGCCTGGGGTTGGCCAGGGCCAGGTCCATGCGGGTCGCCCGGGTATCGATGAGCCACTGGGGGAAGCCCACCCGCCTGATCTCGTCGCACGCCCTGATCCCCGCCGCGGCGAAGTGTCCCGTGCCTATCCCCGCGGGGGTGTTGCAGAGGGTGAGGCTCTTTATCCGGTCGGGGTGGTTGGCGGCGTACACGATGCCCCAGAGACCGCCGGACTCGAAGCCCACCCAGTGGACGGCGTCAATCTCCAGGGCGTCGATGACGTCCACCACGTCCGCCGCGATGCGGTCCGCAGACCAGGGCGCGCCCTCGGGGGGAACGGAGGAGCCGCCGCAGCCGCGGATGTCGTAGCGCAGGACCCTGTACTTTCTGGCCAGGGCGGGCACCCACTGGGTCCACCACACCATGCTGCGGGCGAACCCGTGGCTCATGACGATGGTCTCCCCCGGGCCCTCTATCCACGGGTCCCGGAAGTCGTCCAGCCGGTAGTTGATCTCGACGCCGTCGCCGGTACGCACGCTGGGCATCGGCGGTCCCCCTAGCCCAGCTTGTCCAGCTCCGCCAGGATGTCCCTGGGATCGGGGAGGTTGGGGGGCGAGTACTCCTGCCTGAACCGGATGACCCCGCCCTTGTCCACGATTATGATGGCCCGGCGGCTGGCGCCCCGTTCCTCGTTCCACAGCCCGTAGGACTTGACCATCTCCCCGTGGGGATGGAAGTCGGAGAGGAGGGGGTAGGGTATGTTCCCAAGGCCCGTCGAGTAGGCGCGGTGGGAGTGTTGGCTGTCACAGCTTATGCCCAGGACCTGGGCATCCTTCTCCTCGAACTGGCCGTTGTACTGCCGGAACGAGGAGACCTGGTTCGTTCACCCGCCTGTGAAGTCGAAGACGTGGAAGGAGAGCACCACGTTCTTCTGGCCCCGGTACTGGCCCAGGGAAACGTCGTCTCCCAGGCTGGAGGGCATCGTGAAATCGGGAGCGGGCTGTCCCACCTCGGCTGCCATGCTGCGTACCTCCTAAAGCTGACCTGCGGCCCGGCTGGGGGCTATCCTCCCAGGCCGCTCAGGGCCTGCCTGATCTCGTCGTAGTCGGGCTCCGCGGTGACCTGTGGGGCGACCCACTTGTACCGGACCACCCCGCCCTTGTCCACCACGAACACCGCCCGGTTGGCCGCCGTGTACCCCTCCATCCCGGCCAGGTTGGGGAGGGCGACCCCGTACTGGTTCACCACCTGGCGGGTGAAGTCGCTCAGCAGGGGGAAGTTGAGGTTGTTGGCGTCGGACCACGCCTTCTGGGCGAAGGGCGGGTCTACGCTTATGCCCAGCACCTGGGCGTTCAGGGAGTTGAACTGGTCGGCCCGGTCCCGCAGGGCGCACATCTCGTCGGTGCAGACCCCGGTGAAGGCGCCGGGAAAGAAGGCGAGGACCACGTTCTGCCCGTGGAGGTCGCCCAGGCTCCTGCTCTTCAGGTCGGTGCCGTGGAGGGTGAAGTCCGGGGCCGCCTGGCCGACGTCGACAGACATGGAATAACTCCCCTTTCCAGCTACGTTGGACTCTCTACCGGCCCGTCCGGGCGTGGGGCGGCTACATTATAGCGCATAGACGGCTGGCATACCACCGAGGGGCCCCCGGCGACGGCCCCAACGACGGTCGCCCGCTGACAATCCGCGGTCGCCCTCTCCGTCTGGATTTGATAAGATGCTCTACATGGAGATAGGAGAGGCGCAGTTGCAGGAATTACAGACCGCAGCTCGAGAACTCGGAGATAAGTTGTCCTCTGAACGTCCGATATTTGTTGAGTTCGCAGGCACTCCCAAGAGTGGGAAGAGCACCTGTATTGACACCGTCAACCATTTCTTCCGACGGCTGGACTATAAGGTGTTGGCGCCCACGGAAGGTGCTTCCAAGCGAACGCCGTACTATCTCAAGGATGATTTCGTCGCATTCAATACTTGGTCAGCGGCCTACGCGTTGACTCACATCTTGGAGGGCCGCTTTGGGTCTGACCAATACCAGTTGGTCATCATGGACCGGGGACTCTTCGATGCCCTTGCCTGGTTTGAACTCCTGCGGGCTAAAGGCGACGTCACGGAAGAAGACTGCACCGTCATTCAGAGCTTCCTGCTGGTTGGTCATTGGCGACAGCTAGTCGATGCGGTTTTCTTGTTCAAGACCGACCCGGCCACGTCGCTGGTGCGTGAGAACAGCAACAAGCTAATAGAAGAACCAGGTCGAGCCATGAACCCTGAGTTCCTTCGAGACCTGAACGACGCTTATCAATCCATCAGTTCGAAATACTCCGCGCAGTTCAGGTCCGTTTACGAGGTGGACACCGCCGGTGCCCAAGACACCACACCTCAGTCGACGGCCTTTGAGGTCGTCAAGAGAATCGTCGACCACATTCGAAGCAGGGTAGCGTAATCAATATGCCCGCCAACCAAGTTCTTGTGTTCCCTCGGGCGATTTTCGGGGACGTTTTCTCGCTTTTGCCGTGGGACTCGATTCAGGAACAGATCGAGGAGATCGAAAGCACCTTTTCGTGGCTGCATCGGCCGGATGCGGAGCTGTCGCTCCATCTGGTCCAGGCAATTCCGTGCGGATTCATTCGAGACCACGAAGGCCGGTACTGTGTGCTCAGGCGCGTGGAAAACTCCCGAAACGACCTCAACAGGAAGTTGAGCCTGGTTGTGGGGGGGCATATCGACAAGCCGCACAAGGACAGGTCGTTTCGGGCCACCATGTCGTTGAATCTCATGCGGGAGTTGGACGAGGAGGTTGGAATTCGCCCCGAGGAGCCCCCCAGTCCCGTCGGTGTAATTATCGACGATTCATCCATACAAGCTTCCCGGCACGTGGCGTTTCTGCATGAGATAACATCCGAGCAAGTCTTGCCAAGGGCGCCGGAAGAGTTTGCGGTGAGGTCGAAATACTCAGGCACGTTCATGCCTGCAGCCCGGATCGCTGAGATGTCCCACGGGTTCGACCCGTGGTCGAGACTGCTAATCGAGGAGTATGTCTGCCGGGGGGATGTCCGCCCGCAAGCCCGGCAGCGTTCGTTGTTCTGATTCACCCAGCGCCAGTCATTCTCCAACAGCCGGTGGACACCCTCGAGAAAAAGGTAAAGCAATGTGCCCGGGAGCTGGGCTTCGACCTGGTGGGAATCGCCTCGGCAGAGGCCTTCTCGGAGCATCAGGCCGTCACCCTGGAGCGTATACGCCAGGGGCTGATGGACGGGCTTCCCTGGTTCACCGAGGCCCGGGTGCGGCGCGGCTGCGACCCCCAGGCGCTGCTGCCGGGAGCCAGGTCCATCGTCACGGTGGGCATGAGCTACCACAGCCCCGACGGGGAGCCCCGGGACGGCGCCCCCGCGGGCAGGGTGGCCCGTTATGCCTGGGGGGACGACTACCACAAGGTCATCAAGCAGAGGCTCCGCGAGCTGGCCCGGCGGCTGTCCGATGGCCTGGGCAGGGAGTTGGCCGCCCGGTGGTACGTGGACGACGGGCCGATGCTGGACCGGGCCGCCGCGGAGCGCGGGGGCATCGGCTGGTTCGGCAAGAACACCAACGTGCTGACCCGCTCCCACGGCTCCTGGGTGTTCCTCGGCCAGCTCGTCACGGACCTGGAGCTGGAGCCCGACCCTCCCCTAAAGAAGACGTGCGGAAGCTGCGTCCGGTGCATAGACGCCTGTCCCACCGGGGCCATCGTCGCGCCATACGTCATCGACAACGCCCGCTGCATCTCCCACCTGACCATCGAGAACCGCGGGCCCATTCCCCGGGAGTACCGCCCGTTGATGTACGACTGGGTCTTCGGCTGCGACATCTGCCAGGACGTGTGCCCCGTCAATCTGAAGGCCGCGTACACCAGGGAGCAGGCATTCCAAAAGCGGCGGTTCACCTCGCCGGACCTGATAGGCCTCCTCCGGATGAGCGACGAGGACTTCCGGGAGCGGTTTAGGAACAGCCCGGCCAGGCGGGCCAAGCGGTCGGGACTTCGACGCAACGCCTGCGTGGCCCTGGGCAACGCCGGGGACCCAGGCGCCGTGCCGGCGTTGGTGGAGGCGCTGGAGGACGACGAGCCCCTGGTCAGGGGACACGCGGCCTGGGCCCTGGGCCGGCTGGGAGGCGCCGCCGCCGAGCACGGCCTGGAAGCCGCCCTTGGGAGCGAGGAGGACCCCGACGTGGTCGAGGAGATGGAGCTCGCCCTGGGCGAGGCCCGGGCCTGGAGGGCCGGGGCCTCCTAGGAGCGCCGCCGGCGGCCGCGGCCGGACGAGGGGGGCTTCTCGGGGCCCCTGGGCCGCTCTCCCCGCAACCGTCGCATCTCGTCTTCGACCAGGCCGAAGTCCCTCTTGGGCAGAAGGTGCAGGTTGGTCTGGGCGAACGCGATGTACCAGTCCTCGGGGGCCCACCTGCGGACGTAGTCGAGCCTGGGAGCAAGCTGCCGGGCGTCGATGTACTGCTCCTCGTCAAGCACGATCTCCGGCTTGATGCGGACCCCGTAGGCCCACGCGCTCTTGCCCTCTTTGGCCCACTTGTGAGTCCCGTCCTCGAAGTATCGCGATGTGGCCGTGGCCGTGGCCGGGAAGTAGCGGTCCCTTCCCACGTAGTACAGTATCCGGTCCTCGGGCTCGATGCGCTGCGCCTTGCGGTGATACTGGGCCTTCAACCCCTGGACTGTAAACCCCAACTCTCTGATTATCCGGAAATTCTCCGGGCTGATGACCATCATCCAGTAGTTCCTGGGCATCTGTTCCCCTGTTCTGTAGAAGAGGCTCCTTCTGTGAGTAATGGGTCCACTCCATTTTACCATATCGCTTCGCCTCGGGGACGCCGGACGGGGCGCCGGGCACTTGACTAATTGTAGGCTATCGCTGCACATGCTATAATGGGTCGACCCTCGCCGCGGGCAAGACTGCATGAACGAGAACGAACGCATCGACTCCCTCAAGTCCCTTCTGCAACGGCGAATACTGGTGCTGGACGGCGCCATGGGGACGTCCATCCAGGCCCTGGACCTGGGGCCGGAGGACTTCGGCGGAGCGGAGTACGAGGGGTGCAACGAGTACCTGGTCGTAACCCGGCCAGACGCCATCTTAGGCATACACCGGAGCTACCTGGACGCCGGATGCGACATCCTGGAGACCAACACCTTCGGCGCCACGCCCCTGGTGCTGGCCGAGTACGGCCTGGCCCACGAGGCCCGGCGCATCAACCGGGAGGCCGCGGCCCTGGCGCGGCAGGCGGCGGACGAAGTCGCCACTGCCGACAGGCCGCGTTTCGTCGCCGGGTCCATGGGCCCCACCACCAAGACAATCTCGGTGACCGGCGGCGTGACCTTCGACGAGCTGGCTGACTCGTTCCACGAGCAGGCGCTGGGCCTGTTGGAGGGGGGCGCCGACCTGCTCCTCCTGGAGACTGGCCAGGACACCCTGAACATCAAGGCCGGCCTGGAGGGCATCGACCACGCCTTCCAGGAGCTTGGGAGAGAGCTCCCGGTGGCGGTGCAGGGGACCGTGGAGCCCATGGGCACCCTGCTGGCGGGACAGGACGTGGAGGCGCTCTACACGTCCCTCGCCCACCGGGACCTGCTGTGGATAGGGCTGAACTGCGCCACCGGGCCGACCTTCATGACCGACCACGTCCGCACCCTGGCGGCCCTGTCCCGGTTCCCGGTAGCGTGCCTGCCCAACGCAGGCCTGCCCGACGAGTTCGGCAAGTACAACGAGACGCCGGAGATGATGGCGCACACCCTGGGCCTCTTCATCGCCTCCGGCTGGGTCAACCTCATCGGCGGGTGCTGCGGCACGACGCCGGAGCACATACGCCTGCTGGTCGAGGCCGCCGAGGGCGCCCCCGGCAGGCCCCTCGCCGCCGGGCGGGATACACGGGTGTCGGGCATCGAGACGGTGGTGGTGGACGAGGACGTCCGGCCCGCCATCGTCGGAGAGCGCACCAACGTCCTGGGGAGCCGCCGCTTCCGCCGCCTCATAAACCAGGGCAGCTTCGAGGAGGCCGCCGAGGTGGGACGCCGTCAGGTGCGAAACGGCGCCCACGTGCTGGACGTGTGCCTCCAGGACCCAGACCGGGACGAGGTGGCCGACGTGACCACCTTCCTGGATGTGCTCAACAAGAAGGTCAAGGCGCCGGTCATGATCGACTCCACCGACGCCCAGGTGATCCACGAGGCCTTGAAGCGGCTCCAGGGCAAGTCCATCATCAACTCTGTCAACCTGGAGGACGGCGAGGAGCGGTTCCAGGCGGTTGTCCCGCTGGCCCGGCGGTACGGTGCGGCCCTGGTCGTGGGCTGCATCGACGACGACAAGGAGCAGGCCCAGGCCGTCACCCGGCAGCGCAAGCTGGACGTGGCCCTCAGGTCCTACGACCTCCTGACCGGGAAGTATGGCGTGGCCCCCGAGGACCTGATCTTCGACCCGTTGGTGTTCCCGGCGGGGACGGGGGACGAGAACTACGTTGGGTCGGGAGAGGAGACCATCGAGGGGGTACGGCTCATCAGGCAGGCGCTGCCCCGCTGCAAGACCGTCCTTGGCATTTCCAACGTCTCCTTCGGACTGCCCCCCTCGGGCCGGGAGGTGCTCAACTCGGTGTTCCTGTACCACTGCGTCCAGGCCGGCCTGGACATGGCCATCGTCAACTCGGAGTTGATGCAGCGGTACACGTCCATCCCGGAGGAGGAGCGGAGGCTGGCCGAGGACCTGATCTGGAACCGGGGCGAAGACCCGGTGGCCGCCTTCGCGGCCCACTTCAGGGACCGGCCGCCCAAGTCGACCACCGAGGAGCGGCGTAGCCTGCCCCTGGACGAGCGGTTGGCCATGGCCATCATCGAGGGGTCCAAGGAGGGGCTGGCCGAGGACCTGGACGAGGCCATGGCCGGGCGGACCCCGCTGGAGATAATCAACGGTCCGCTGATGGCGGGGATGGACGAGGTGGGGCGACAGTTCAACGCCAACCAGCTCATCGTGGCTGAGGTGCTCCAGTCGGCGGAGTCCATGAAGTTCGCGGTGGCCCACCTGGAGCCCCACATGGAGCGGGTGGACTCGGCCACCCGGGGCAAGGTGGTGCTGGCCACGGTGAAGGGCGACGTCCACGACATAGGCAAAAACCTGGTGGAGATCATCATCTCCAACAACGGTTACCAGGTGATAAACCTGGGGATCAAGGTGCCGCCCCAGGACCTGATCGAGGCCTACCGGGAGCATAACCCGGACATCATCGGGCTGTCGGGCCTGCTGGTGAAGTCCGCCCAGATGATGGTGGAGACGGTGCGGGACTTTCGCCAGGCGGGCGTGAGTGCGCCGGTGCTGGTGGGTGGCGCCGCCCTCTCCAACCGGTTCACCCGGCTGCGCATCGCGCCGGAGTACGACGGGCTGGTGGCCTACGCCTCCGACGCCATGACGGGCCTGGCTCTGGCCAACACCATCCAGGAGGCCGACGAGCGGGAGCGGCTGGCGGCGTCGCTGACGGCCGAGTCCCGGGACCTCCTGGAGAGCGAGGAACGACGCCGGCAGGCGGAGCCGGCCGCCGGCGCGCTGCCCCCCAAGGCGGCCCAGGTCAGGCACGACTTCCCCATCCCCAACCCGCCCGACCTGCTCCTGCACGTCATACGGGACCACGACCTGCAGGAGATATTCCCGTATATCAACCCCCAGATGCTGTACGCCCGCCACCTGGGCTTCAAGGGACGGTTTGCCGATGCCCTGTCCCAGGGGGACCCGGCGGCGGTGGAGCTGCGGGAGTCGGTGCGGCGGATAGAGGACGAGGTTCTGGCCCGGGACGACATCAACGCCGGCGCCGTCTTCAAGTTCTTCCCCTGCCGCTCCGATGGCCGGCAGGTGCTGGTGTACGCCCCCGACGGGGCGACGGTCCTGGAGCGGTTCCGCTTCGGCCGCCAGTCCCGGGGGGACGGGCTGTGCCTGGCCGACTACCTGCTACCCGGGGACTCTGGGGAGGTCGACTACCTGGCCATGTTCGTAACCACCGTGGGACCGGGGGTCCGCGACCTGGCCGAGGCGTGGAAGCAGGAGGGGCGCTACCTGGACTCCCACGTCCTCCAGGCGCTGGCCCTGGAGAGCGCCGAGGCGTTCGCGGAGCTGCTGCACCAGCGCATTCGCCGCATGTGGGGGTTTGGCGACCCCGAGGGCACCACCTACGTGGACCTGTTCCGGACCCGGTACCGGGGCCGCCGCTACTCCTTCGGCTATCCCGCCTGCCCCAGGCTGGAGGACCAGGCCCAGCTCTTTCGCTTGCTGGGAGCCACGGCCGAGCTCGGGGTGGAGCTGACCGAGGAGTTCATGATGGACCCCGAGTCATCGGTCTCGGCGCTGGTCTTCCATCACCCCGACGCCAAGTACTTCAACCTGGACGAGGCGGACATCCAGCGGCTGGAGGCCGAGACAGGGGCCGGCTAGGACGATCCGGCGGCCTCTTTCAGGGCTGCCTGGGCGGCGGCGAGGCGGGCCACGGGGACGCGGAAGGGCGAGCAGCTAACGTAGTTCAATCCCTCCCGGTGGCAGAACTCGATGCTGGCCGGGTCTCCGCCGTGCTCCCCGCAGATCCCCACCTCCAGGTCCGGGCGTGTCCGGCGGCCCTGCTCCACGGCGATGCGGACCAGGGCGCCCACACCGTCGGGGTCCAGGGTGGCGAAGGGGTTGGCGGGCAGGACCTCCTCCTGGATGTAGGTGGCCAGGAACTTGCCCTCGGCGTCGTCGCGGCTGAAGCCGTAGGTGGTCTGGGTCAGGTCGTTGGTCCCGAAGCTGAAGAAGTCCGAGTGGCCGGCCACCTCTCCCGCTGTGAGGCACGCCCTGGGCACCTCTATCATGGACCCGTACAGATAGCCGACGGTGGTGTCCATCTCCTTCTGCACCCGGTCGGCGACCTTGGTGAGACCTACTTTGAGGCGGCTGAGCTCGTTGACGTGGGAGGTGAGGGGGATCATGATCTCGGGGTGCACCTGGACCCCCTCGCGGATGAGCCCCGCGCCCGCGGTGATTATGGCCTCCACCTGCATCTCGTAGATGGCGGGGAAGGTCAGGCCGAGCCTGCAGCCTCGGTGCCCCAGCATGGGGTTGGACTCGCGCAGGGACTCCACAAGCTGCAGGAACTGCTCCCTGGCCTGCCTCTCCTCCTGGGGCGCGCCCCGGACCTCCATCTCCACCACCTCCCGCAGCAGGTCCTCGTGCCGGGGAAGGAACTCGTGGAGCGGGGCATCCAGGAGGCGGATGATAACCGGGCGGTCGCCCATGGCCCTGAGCACCCCGGTGAAGTCGGCTATCTGCAGCTCCTTGAGATGTGCAAGGGCGTTGTAGAACTCGTTGACGCCCACGGGTAGCTCGGGCGAGGTGGCGCGACGGACGGCCGCCTCGGGGTGGGCGGCCTCCCAGCGCTCGGCCTCCTGGGCGTTGATGAGCATCCGCTGCACCACGGGCACTCTGTCGGGCCCCAGGAACATGTGCTCGGTGCGGCAGAGGCCTATCCCCTCGGCCCCCATCGCCACGGCCCGCTCGGCGTCCAAGGGGGTGTCGGCATTGGCCCAGACGCCCAGGCGCCTGGCCTTGTCGGCCCAGGAGAGAAGGGTCTGGGCCTCCTGCAGCTCGTCCAAGTCCGGCTGGAAGGTGGGTATGGCCCCGGCGAACACCTCCCCGGTGGTGCCGTCCACGCTGAGGTCGTCTCCCTCCTCTATCGTTTGGCCGTTGGCGACGAAACGCCGGCCCTGGAGGTCGACCTGTATGTCCTCGCATCCGACCACGCACGGCTTGCCCAGTCCCCGGGTGACCACCGCCGCGTGGCTGGTGACGCCGCCGCGGCTGGTGAGCACGCCCCTGGCCTCCAGTATGCCGTGGATGTCGTCGGGCTTGGTCTCGGGCCGGACCAGGATGACGGGCGTGCCGTTCTTGCCGGCCTCGGCGGCCCGGGTGGCGTCGAAGAACACCTTGCCGGTGGCCGCTCCCGGGGAGGCGCCGAAGCCGCGTCCCAGCAGCTCCTGCGAGGATACCTTGGCGGCCCTGGCTTCGGAGTCGAAGCGAGGGACGAAGAGCAGGGACAGCTCCTCGGCGTTGACCCGGTTGATGGCCGCGCTCTCGTCGATCAGGACCTCGTCCACCATGTCCACGGCGCTCTTCACGGCCGCCTGGACGGTCCGGGCGGCGTTGCGGGCCTGGAGCATGTACAGGCGGCCACCCTCCACGGTGAACTCCAGGTCCTGGACGTCCCTGTAGTGCTGCTCCAGCTGCTGGGCCACCCTGGAGAGCTGGGAGTGGACCTCGGGCAGCTGCCGGGCGAGGGCGGAGATGGGTTCGGGGTTGCGAATCCCCGCCACCACGTCCTCTCCCTGGCCGTTGACGAGGTACTCGCCGTACAGCTCCTTTCGGCCGTTCAGGGGATTGCGCGTGAAGAGGACTCCCGTTCCGCTGTCGTCTCCCAGGTTGCCGAAGACCATGGCCATTATGTTGACGGCCGTGCCCCAGTGGTGGGGGATGCCGAAGTGGTCCCGGTAGCTGACGGCGCGGGGGCTGTTCCAGCTCTCGAAGACCGCCTTGACGGCTCCTTCAAGCTGCTCCCAGGGGTCCTGGGGCACTTCGCTGGAGGTGGCCTTGTGGACCTCCGCCTTGAACTGCTCGATGACGCTGCGGAGCTGGTCGGGGTTCAGCTCGTTGTCCAGGCTGACTCCGGCGCGCTCCTTCTCCCGGGCGAGTATCTCCTCGAAGACCTCGGAGTCCACGCCCATCACGACTCCGGCGTACATCTGTATGAACCGGCGGTAGGCGTCATAGGCCGGACGCTCGTCGCCCATGAGGGAGGCCAGACCGTGGACTATCTCGTCGTTGTTTCCCAGGTTGAGGATGGTGTCCATCATGCCTGGCATGGATATCCTGGCTCCCGAGCGCACGGAGACCAGCAGGGGACTGGACTCGGAGCCGAACCGGCGGCCGATGGACTCCTCCAGCGACGCCATGTTGCTCCTTACAGCCTCCCACAGGCCCTCGGGCACCTGGCCGCCGGTCTCGAAGAAGTGGACGCAGGCCTCGGTGGTGATGATGAAGCCGGGGGGCACGGGAAGGTCCAGGTTGGCCATCTCGCAGAGGTTGGCCCCCTTGCCGCCCAGCAGGTCGCGCATCCCCGCATCGCCTTCGTCGAACCGATAGGTCAGCTTGCTGCCGCCCTTTGCCATCGTCTACTCCGATCTCTCTCCCCTTCCGGGGACCTGAGCTATGGCTTGGTCTCCGCCGGACGCCGCCCGCGCCCGGGAGTCAGTGGCGCCTCGTTACCCCGCTTTCGCGTGGGGCCGCTCGCTCAGGACTCGTCCTGCGGGGCGGCGGCCGCTTCCTCCAGGTAGAAGCCGTTCTCCCAGAGGTCGTCCAGTACGGCCTCCTCCTCCGGCCCCAGGTCGGGCGTGTCGGGAGCGGAGGTGTACTCCACCAGCTCATCCATGCCGGTGATGTTGGGCAGCACCGAGACGATGCTGCCCTTGGCCAGGCAGAACTTGATGGCCGCCTGGGACATGGTCCGCCCCGTCTCCTCGGCCAGGAACCTGGCCTGCGCGGCCTTCTTGAGCGCGTCGACCATCCACTCGTGCTTGCGGTGGGCGCGGTGGTCGGTGGGGTCGAACTCCGGGGGCTCGGTGAACTTGCCGGTGAGGACCTCGGAGGCGTGGGGCACCCGGGACAGGAGGCCCACGTTCTCCTCCTCGGCGATGGGAAAGAAGCGGCGGGCCGGGTCCTGCTCCAGGATGCTGTAGATTATCTGGACGGAGCTGACCTGCCTCTCCCGCATGGAGGCCTCTCCCTCCTCGAACCATCCTATGTCCGGGCCCAGGGCGGAGCCGTAGTACCGTATCTTGCCCTCCTTGACGAGGGCATCCAGCAGGTCGAACACCTCGTCGTTCTCGATGGCGTCGATGCGGGGGTTGTGCAGCTGGAAGAGGTCTATGTAGTCGGTCTTGAGGCGGCGGAGGCTCTGTTCGCATGCGTAGCGGATGAAGTCCGGCTCGAAGCGCTGGGACCGCTCCTTGTGGCCGATGCGCTCTATGTTGTCGTACCAGTCGTAGCCGAACTTGGTGGCGATGACTATGTCATGCCTGGCGTGTCCCAGGGACTTGGCCAGGATCTCCTCACCGTAGCCCTCGCCGTAGGTGTCGGCGGTGTCGAAGAGGTTGATCCCCATCTCCACTGCCTGCTCGAGGAGGCGCACCTTGTCGGCCTCCTCGATGCGGCCCCACCAGTTGGTGGCCACGGTCCACAGGCCGAACCCCACCTCGGATAGCTGGAGGTCGGTCCTGGGTAGCTGCCGGTACTTCAACATGCACTCCGCAGGATAGTCTCCCCGGCCGGGCGTGCGGGCTGCCGCCGGCCCGAGGACAAGCGTGCGCCCGCCATCGGTCCCCGGGCCTTCGGCCCCCCGGCCCTCGGTTATTTCAGCGCGGCCTTGACCTCTTGGACCCTGGTCCGGAAATCGTCGTCGGTCATGACCGGGGCGAGGGCCCCGAGTCGGACGGGCTCCGGGAGCTCGACCCAGGACTTGCACCCGGCGAAGGACCGGGAGAAGGGCACGGTGTGCGGCTCCTCCAGGCGGTACAGCCGTACCAACAGTATGGCCAGCGGGTGTCTTGGCTTCCAGTGAAGGCGCTTCTGCGCGTAGTCCGATGTCCAGATGTGGTGGGGCTCCAAGCTGTCCACGGCGGCCTGTTCGCTCAGCTCGATGGCTTCTTCGACCCTGGCCCAGTGGCCGAAGGTGATGGCGCCGTTGCCCCCGGCCTCGGCGACCACCCGGGACAACTCCTGGTGATACTCCTCCTTGAGCAGCTCCGGCTTCTGGTGCTCGAAGGTCGGATACATCAGGAACTCCGGATGTAGCACCCGGAAGTCCTTGCCATCCTCGTGGATGCCGCCCTTGCGGAGGAGGAGGATCTGGTCGCCCCGGTCGAAGGCGCGAATGGTGACGGCCCACTCCTTGAAGGCGACATTGCAGGAGAGATGGTGCATGGTCTCGCTCCGGGCGGGCACGGGCGGCCGAATGGTGCCCGCGAATATCCAACAATGTTATCACCAACGGTCAACTGCCTCAACCGGTGGCGCTGCTCCTTTCCCTTCCCACTGCGGCTATAATGGGACGGTACCGAGACATAAGGGGGACGATGACGGGAAAGAGATACGACGTCCTGATAGTGGGGGCCGGGCCCGCGGGCACGACCCTCGCCTACGACCTGGCGCGCCGGGGTGTCAGCACCCTCATCGTCGAGCGGGAGAGGCTGCCCCGTTACAAGACCTGAGGCGGCGGTGTGAATGAAAGGGCCGTTCGGCTCTTGGATTTCCCGATAGCGCCCGTGGTCCAGAGGACCGTGGACCGGGCGTGGCTCACCTACAGGATGTCCGGTGGCTTCGTCCGCAGCTTCCATCAGCCCTTTACGTACATGACGATGCGGGAGCGCCTGGACTCCTACCTGGCCCAGCGGGCCGTGTCGGTGGGGGCCGAGGTCATGGACGGGGCCCGTGTCGTGGGAGTCGAAGCCGGGGACGGGCCCGTACGCGTTTCCGTGGCCGGGGAGACCATCGAGGGCCGGGTGCTGGTGGGGGCCGACGGGGTGAACAGCGTCGTTGCCCACCAGGCGGGACTCCTGAGGGATGCGGAGGTCGGCGTCGGGCTGGAGAGCGAGGTCTACCCTGCCCCCGGCATCCTGGAGCCCTGGAGGGACACGGCCGGCCTGGATTTCGGGACCCTCCGGGGCGGCTACATGTGGGTGTTCCCCAAGGAGGACCACCTGTCCATCGGCGTGGCGGGGTTCGCCCGGTGGGGTCCCAGGATGCGGGGCCTCCTGGACGCCTACCTGGGCTTCCTGGGGTTGGAGGGCGCGGAACGCCGACTGACCAGGGGACACCGGCTGGCGCGACGCAAGAGGGGGATGGCCATCCAGTCTGGCCCTGTCCTGCTGGTGGGAGATGCGGCGGGGCTGATGGACTTCTGGACCGGGGAGGGCATCTACTACGCCGTCAAGAGCGCCCAGGCGGCGGCACCGGCCATCGCCGCGTACCTGGAGGGTGCGACCCCGGACTTCGCCGGCTACGAGAAGACCATCGACGCCGAGCTGATGCCCGAGCTGCAGATAGCCCGGACGCTGACGAGGATCGCCGTGTGGTTCCCCAAGCTCACATACACGTTGATGAAGAGGTCGGACTGGGTGTGGAACGCCGGGTGCCAGGTGCTGCGGTCCGAGAAGACCTATCAGGACGTAAGGGGTAGGATGGGGCCCCTCACCTTCCTCTTCGACCTGGCCGGTAAGGGGACGTGACGGGACGGCTACCGGAGTGATTAGCCCTCACGCGACGACGGCTGATACCTCGACGGTGAGCTCGGGCAAGGCCTGGGGCGAGACCCGGCTTCCTACCGGCGACACCTGGACGCTGCCGTACCCCCCGGTCACGGGCTCCCGGTATACCTCGACGGCCCCCGAGCCCAGGTCCACCAGCCACACCTCGGGAATGGCCGCCGTTCCGTAGGCCGGCACCTTGACCTCCCTATCGTACTCCGCGGAGGCGTCGGAGACCTCCACCAGCAGGAGGATGTCCTCGGGGCCCGGGTGGGACTCGGAGTAGAAGTCGGCCCTGGCGCGGAGGATGGCCAGGTCGGGCTGGGGCTCGGAGAACTCGCCGAGCCTGACGGGGTTCTGCACAGCAACGATGAAGCGTCCCCCGGCCTGCCTCGAAAACGCTTGAGTCAGGCGGTTCACACAGGCCGCGTGGCGGCTGCCGATGGGTGCCATCTCCACTATGTCTCCTTCCAGCAGCTCTACCCGGTCGTCCTCGGCCAGGATTCCAGCGTCGATCATGCGGTCGTAGTCGCCGACGGTGAAGCGGCGTCTGAGAAGCTGGATGGCCATGACTCCTCCTTCTGGAAGCTCCGGTCTGGAAACTCTTGCTGCCGAGTATACGTTGGTCGGCGCGCCTGGGGAAGAGAATGGGCCGAGGCTTGGGGTCCCGGCTCAGGCGCGGTCCAGCAGCCGGGTGAGGTTGGCGGTGGTGGCCTGGGCCACCTCTTCGACGGTGATGCCCTTCAGCTCGGCCAGCTTCTCGGCCACGTCCCGTACGTGGCGAGGCTCGGTCCAGTTGTGCCGGTACTTCTTGAAAGGCTGGGGCGCTGCGTCGGTCTCCAGCACGATGCTCTCCAGGGGGATGTCCCTCGCCACCTCCTGGAGGTCGGGCAGCCTGAGCAGCGGCCGGGCCAGGGAGATATGGAACCCGGAATCGATGGCCTCCCGCGCCGTCGCGGTGTCGGCCTGAAAGTAGTGCATCACGGCGCCGACTTCGTGGGCCCGCTCCTCCCGAAGGGTGCGGAGCACCTCGGGATGGGACTCCCGGGAGTGGAAGATGATGGGCAGATTCAGCTCCCGGGCCAGCCGTATCTGGGCCCGGAACACCTGGTCCTGTACGTCCCTGGGGGGAGACCCAGGTAGGAAGTCCAGCCCTATCTCGCTAATGCACACCACGCGGGGGTTGCCCGCCGCCATTCCTCGCAGGGCGGAGTAGGTCTCGTCGTCGACGGGCTTCCTGGCCTCCATGGGGTGTATGCCCACGCCGGCGACGAAGGCGTCGTAGCTGCGGGCCAGCTCCACGCACGCCCTGGAGGACTCCACCGTGGTGCCCGCGCACACGATGAGGCCGACCTCGGCATCCCGGGCCCGGTCCAGGATCCCGGGGAGCTCCGTCGATGCGTATTCGTCCAGGTGGGTGTGAGAATCGTTCAGTATCATGGGCGCCGCCTCTATGCGTATATATTGACTTTACTCTATACTATGTTTGGAATGATGGACAAGGGAACGGGCGGCAGGTGCTGAGGGCCCTTCCGAATACGGCGAGACGGGGGCTCAAGGACGCCCGTGTACGGGCCGCTCTGGGAGTCGCCGTCGGCTTGACCCTTGGTTGGCTCGCCGTGCGCGGAGTCGACTGGGGACTCGTGGCGGACGAGTTCAACAGCTTCCCCGTCAAGTGGGCGGCGGCGTCCCTGGCGGTGATGATGCTGTCCGCGGTGGTCCGCGCCTACCGCTGGCAGAGACTGTTCCTGGAAGAGAAGCCCCACCTGCCGCGGATGTTCCTGGTGCAGAACACGGGAATAGGGCTCAACAGCCTGGTCCCCCTGCGCGTCGCAGGAGAGGGAGCCCAGTTCGCCCTCCTGACCCTGCGGTACGGCGTGAGGAGAGGGGTGGCGCTGGGCACCATGGGCGTGGAGCGGGTGCTGGACCTCGTGGTGACGGCCTCGCTGCTGATGGCCGGGCTGACCCTGATCCCCGATAAGGGCGACGTGCTCCCCTATGTGGTGGGGGCCTTCGTGGTTGCCGTGGCGTCGGTAATAGCCATCCCGTTCCTCGTCTATCTCAGCACCAAGCCTTTCTTGAGACGCATACCGCTGATCGTGTCGATGGCGGGGTACCTCACCGACTTGGGAAGGGCCAAGTTCGCCATTACCTCGGCGCTCTTCCTGACCCTGGGATACTGGCTCCTCGTGGGGGCGTGCGGATGGCTGTTGGCCGTGGGGATGGGCCTCGATATCTCCGCTTTCGTAGCGACCCTCGCCATTCTCGGGGCCATCTACTTTACGACCTCGTTGCCGGGGCTGCCGGCCTCGTTGGGTACCTTCGAGTTCGCCATGGTATACGTTCTCAAGCTGTTTGGCGTGGGCCAGGCGGCGGCGTTCAGCTACGCCGTCGGCCTCCACGCCATTCTGTTCCTGCCGCCGATACTCATCGCCGTGTCTATGCTCCTTACTCTGGGATTGAAGAGCCTGGCCTCGGGCTCGGGCGCACAGATGCAGCGGTCCGAGCCGGCGACGGCCGTAAAAGACACGGGAAGGATTGGCGTGTGAAGCCTTACTCTCGTCTCGTCCTGATAGCCGGATTCTTGTTGGTCATGACACTGACCGCCTGCGCATCCTCGACCCCCACCCCTGTGCCGACGCCCATCCCCACCCTGGCTCCCCCCCCCAGCGCTACGCCGGCGCCCGCTCCCACGGCCGCGCCGGTCCCCACCGCTACGCCCGAGCCGACCCCGACGTCGGTCCCGCCGACGCCCGCCCCCACGCCGACGCCAACCAGCACGCCCGTGCCCACGGCCACACCGACGCCGGTGGTATCCGCGCCTCCCATCGGGCTGCACGGCGGCAGGTTCACGACCCTGGCGCCGGCCAACGTACCCAACCTGGACGTACACCAGGAGGTCCAGGAGACCCTATCCTCGTTGGGGCCGGGCATCGCGTACAGCCGCTTGCTGCGCCTGCGGACGGGGCCCGAGGATGAGGTGCCCCAGCCGAGCCTGCGCCTGGAGTGCGACTTGTGTCGGAGCTGGCGGATGGTCGACCCGTTTACCTACGTCTTCCAGCTACGGGAGCGGGTCCTGTGGCAGAACAGGGCCCCGGTCTTCGGGCGCGGCCTGACCGCCGAGGACATCGTCTACAGCTACGAGAGACAGCGGACGCCGGGATGGGCCAACGCCGCCCTGTTGCAGGACGCGGACGTCATCGAGACGGAAGGCCCGGGCGCGGTGAAGCTGACCCTGAAGCCCGGTTTCGCCAACGCGGACTTCCTGGTGGCCCTGGCCGACGGGCATAGCAAGATCGTGGCCAGGGAGGTGGTGGAGAGGTGGGACGGACTCGAGCACGCCCCGGTCATAGGTACGGGCCCGTGGCGATGGCAGAGCACCGAGGAGGACGTGGGCAGCGTCTTCATCAAGAACTCCGACTACTTCGAGGGGGGGCTGCCCTTCCTGGACGAGCTGGTGATAAGGATCATCCGGGGGGATGACAAGACCCAGCTGGCCGTTTTCCTTACCGGCGGCGTGGACGTCTACCGCATCTCCCCCTCGGGCTGGCGGCAGCTATCCGAGACTCCCGGCGCCATGGTCCAGAGCCATCTGTCGAGGCAGGGAGGGTCGGGAGTAGCGTTGACCATGAACGTGTCCAGGCCGCCTTTCGACGACGTCCGGGTGCGCCGGTCGGTGTTCCGGGCCATGGACCCCTGGAACTACGTGCGGACCATCTGGGGCGGCCAGGGGTTCCCCAGCCTGGGCATGCCCGTGCATGAGCCCGGCTGGAACCTGTCGATGGAGGAGATGCGGGGTCCCTACTTCGCCAACCCCACCGCCGCCAGCAACGACCTGCAAGCCTCGGGAGCGGAGCTTCCACTGCGGTTCGAGCTTGCCGTGGCCGATTTTGGCGACGTTCACCGAGAGATGGGGACCCAAATAGAGGAGGACCTGAGGTCGGTGGGGTTCGACCCATTCATGGTGCCGGTCAGCGCGTCCCAGTACCAGGACAAGGTGTGGCGGGACAGGGACTACGCCATGGCTCTGGGGGAGCTGCCGCCGACCTCGACGCCCAATGACTTCCTCTTCGGCGTACTCCACGGCGGCACGGGAAGCGTTGTGGGACACTCGGACGCCGAGCTGGACGCCCTCATCTTGAGTCAGTCGGTGGAGGCGGACCCTGCGGCGAGACGAGACCTGGTCAGGGAGCTGCAGCAGCGAGTGCTGCAGCAGGCCTACATGGTCACGCCGGTAACCACCGGAGTCAGGTGGGTGTTCCATCCGCACGTGAAGGGCTTCTTCCCCAACCCTTCGGCCTCGGAGTACTTCTACTGGGCCAAAGCGTGGCGTGAGGAGGGCTAGGCCGCCGGCCGGGCCCGGTACTCCTCTATACCCTGCTCCAAGGCGCTCCACCCCAGGAGGGCGCACTTGATGCGCACGGGGAACGCCCGCACCGCTTGAAGGGCTTCCAAATCGCCCAGGCCGCCTGAAGGAGAGTCCGAGGGGGCGTCACCGGTCAGGCTTAGTCGGAACCTGTCTGCCAGGTCCTCGGCCTCCTGCAGCGTCAGTCCCTCCAGGGCGTCGGTCATCATCGACGCGGAGGCCTGGGTTATGGAGCAGCCTTCGCCTTTGAACCCGGCTTCGACGATCCGGCCCTGGACCACCCTCAGCCGTAGGACGACCCGGTCGCCGCAGATGGGGTTGTACTCGTCGTACTCCACGTCGGGGTCATCGACCTCGGGGCGGCTTCGCGAGGCCCGGTAGTGCCGTAGTATGACGTCGCGATAGAGGTCGTCGATCTGGTCGAAGGGGAATTTCTGCACGATCGCATCTAGGCGCCAGACTGTTCACTCACTACGTTGCCATGGTTGGCACTCGCAGTGTTACGAAGGCCAACATCTCCCCGGGCCTCAATTCCACATCCTCTGCGGCGCTGGGCGCGGGAATGGGTTGGCCATGTTCCCGCAATACATCCAGGAACTCAGGGAGCATGTCCTCGGCGTCGGCCAGAGCCTCGTCTACGGTAGCTCCCATGGCGTAGGCGCCGCGCAAATCGGGGATGACGACGCCATAGGCGCCCCGCTCCCCATCTATCACTGCTGGGTATTTGGTCAGCTTCTCAGTCATTGTTCCCATCCTGCCTGCGTAGTGATCTGTTGGGCTACGCCCATGGAGACTGTCCTGTGGCGGGGCAGTCGGATCGTCTCGGAGGACTCAGGGTGTTTGTAGATGTCGTGCTTGCCGCGGCGGACCAAGTACCATCCTTCTCTCTCCAGCCGACGCCTGATTGCTCGGGTGTTCGTCTCCATGCATCAATCCTATCAAGTGATAGGAATTGCGGACAATAGGAGAGGCCATTTTGTGACACCCTCATCCCAGCATGCCCGCCCTTGGAGCCCCCGTACGAGCCCTACTCGGTGGTGACGGAGTCCGCGTCGCCCTCCAGGGCCACGCGGAGGGTGTGCCAGGAGAGGACGGCGCACTTGACCCTGGCGGGGTATTCGTTCACGCCGGAGAGGGCCTCGAGGTCGCCCACCTCGTCGGGATCGAACTCCGCGCCGGGAGGACGGACGAGCATCTTCTGGAAGGAGTCGAACAGGTCCACTGCGTGGCCCTTGGGCCGCCCCTTCACCGCCTCGGTCATCATCGAGGCCGAAGCCTTGGAGATGGCGCAACCGGAGCCCTCGAAGCCGATGTCGCTGATAAGGTCGCCGTCCACGTGCACGTGCAGGGTGTAGCGGTCTCCACAAAGAGGGTTGTACCCCTCCACGGAGCGGGTCGCGCCCTGAGGCTTGCGGAAGTTCCGGGGCCGCGAGTTGTGGTCTATGACGATGTCCTGGTACAGGTCCTGAAGGCTCGACACTAGCTGAACACCTCCAGGACCTTGTCGATCCCCTTCACCAGGGCATCGATCTCCTCCCGGGTGTTGTAGAAGGCCAGGGATGCCCTGGCGGTGGCCGGGATGCCGAACCTGTCCATCACCGGCTGCGTGCAGTGGTGCCCTGTGCGGACGGCGATGCCCTCGGAGTCCAGGATGGTGCCGATGTCGTGGGGGTGCACTCCGTCCAGGACGAAGGAGAGGATGCCCGCCTTCTTTCGGGCGGTGCCCACGAGCCTCAGCCCGCTGATGGACGACAGGGCCCTGGTGCCGTAGTCCAGCAGCTCGTGTTCGTAGGCTTCGATGTTCTCCAAGCCGACGGAGGTGACGTAGTCCACCGCGGCGCCCAGGCCGATGGTGCCCGCGATGTTGGGCGTGCCCGCCTCGAACCTGTACGGCAGGTCGTTGTACAGGGTCTTTTCGAAGGTCACGGACTTGATCATGTCTCCGCCTCCCTGGTAGGGAGGCATCGACTCCAGCAGGTCCGCCTTGCCGTAGAGGACCCCGATGCCCGTCGGGCCGTACAGCTTGTGGCCGGAGAAAACGAAGAAGTCGCAGTCCAGGTCCCGCACGTCGACGTTCACGTGGGGCGCGGATTGGGCCCCGTCCAACAGGACCGGCACGCCCCGGCTGTGGGCCATCTCGATGATCCGGCGCACGGGGTTTATGGTGCCCAGAGAGTTGGAAACGTGGACGATGGACACTAGCTTGGTGCGCGGGCCGAGCAGGCGTTCGTACTCGTCGACCAGCAGGTCGCCGTCGTCGTTCATCGGCACGACCCGCAGTTGGGCGCCCCGCTCCTGGCAGAGTATCTGCCACGGGACGATATTGGAGTGGTGCTCCATGGCCGAGATGATGACCTCGTCGCCCTGGCCGACGTTGGCCCTCCCGTAGCTGCCGGCCACCAGGTTGATGCCCTCGGTGGTGCCCCGCACGAAGATGATCTCCCGGTCGTCGGAGGCGTTGAGGAGGCCACGTACCTTGGAGCGGGCATCCTCGTAGTCGGCCGTCGCCTGCTCGCTCAGGTAGTGGATGCCCCGGTGGACGTTGGAGTTTTCGGTGGTGTAGTAGCGGCTCAGAGTATCCAGCACGCTCTGGGGCTTCTGGCTGGTGGCTGCGTTGTCCAGGTACACCAGGGGCTTGCCGTGGACCTGTTGGGCCAGGATGGGGAAGTCCCGCCTGACGCGGGACACGTCGAAGCCGGGCCCGGTGGAGGTCATCGCCCGCCCCCTATCTGCGACCCGGAAATGACATCCAGGAACGCCCCCTCTAGAAACTCCCGGAGGGGACCGAGGCGGACCTGGTCGATGATCTCGCCGGCGAAGCCTCGGACCAGCAGCGCGCTGGCGGTCTTCCGGTCCAGGCCCCTGCTCATCATGTAGAAGAGGGTATCCTGGTCGATGTGCCCGGCGGTGGCCCCGTGCCCGCACTTCACGTCGTCGGCGTATATGAGCAGGCTGGGCTTGCTGTTCACCTCGGCGTCGTCGGACAGCAGCAGGTTCTTGTCCGACTGCTGGGCGTCGACTTTCTGGGCGTCCTTGCGCACCAGCACCGTCCCTCCGAACACGGCCCTGGAGCTGCCGTCCAGGATGCCCTTGTAGTACAGCTTGCTGGTGGTGTGAGGACTGGCGTGGTCGATGTTGATGAAGTTGTCTATGTGCTCCTTGCCAGAGGTGACGTAGAGGCCGTTGAGGGAGCAGTAGGCGCCGGGGGCGTCGAGAGTGACCATCAGGTCGTGCCTGGCCAGCGCCGCTCCCCGGGCGACGGACGCGGAGGTGAAAGAGCTGTCCCTGGACTGGTGGACCCGGGTGGCGCCCACGTGAAAGGCTCCTGCGGCGTTGAGGAGGAGCCGGTAGTGGTCGACCTTGGCGCCGTCCTCCAGCACGATCTCGGTGACAGCGTTGGTCAGGTCGCGGCCCGGCGACAAGCTGAGGTACGTCTCGACGATGGCGGTCTCGCTGTTCCGTCCGGCGACGATCAGGTTCCTGGGGTGGGACGCGGTCGGCGAGCCGTTGCCGGAGCTCAGGTGCAGCAGGTGTATGGGCTTGGCGAGGCGTGCCTCCCGCTCCACCGAGAGTACGCCCCCGTCGTCGATGAAGGCGGTGTTCAGGGCGGTAAAGCCGTCGTCCTCGACCACGGCGTACCGTCCCAGGTGCTCCTCGGCCACCGCCCCGTCGTGTTCCAGGCAACTCGCCAAGCTGGAGATGCGGACACCCTCCAGCCCTGGGGACGGGGTGGACAGGGACGGCGAGTAGCGACCGTCCAGGAAGGCCAAGGTAACCCAGCCATCGTCCGTGGGTATCCTGCCGGCGAGTGCGGCTGGGTCGACCGCTCCAGGGGCGCCGGCCGTCGGATGCCCTTGGGCCGTCGGATGCCCTTGGGCCGGCGGATGCCCTTGGGCCGGCGGATGCCCTTGGACCGTCGGATGACTGAAGGCGACGGCCGCTATGGGGGCTACATTGGTGTATTTCCACCGCTCGTTGCCCCGGCGAGCCGTGGGGAACCCCAGCTCGGTGAACCGGGCGAAGGCGTGGGCCCGCGCCCTGGAGAGCCACTCGGGCTCACGGCCCTCCCTGGCCTCCTGCAAGGCGCGGAACTCAGAGACGTATCGGTCGTCCTGGACCTGGGTCATGTCTTCGTCGCCGCCCCTAGGAGCCGGGCCTAGCACCTGCCTCCACGGTCTCCCGGATCCAATCGTACCCCTTCTCCTCCAGGTCCAGGGCCAGGTCCCGGCCGCCGGATCTCACGATGCGCCCGTCCAGCAGGACGTGGACGAAGTCGGGTGTGATGTAGTTCAAGATACGCTGGTAGTGGGTGACCAGGACCATCGCGTTGTGCGGGGTCTTGAGCTGGTTGACCCCGTTGGCCACGATCCTCACCGCGTCGATGTCCAGACCCGAGTCGGTCTCGTCCAGGATGGCAAGCTTGGGCTCCAGCAGCGCCATCTGCAGCACCTCGTTGCGCTTCTTCTCGCCGCCGGAGAAGCCCTCGTTCACGGACCGCCTGGTGAGCTCCGGGTCTATCTCCACCACCTGCATCTTCTCCCGCAGCATGCGGTCGAAGGCCCGTATGCTCATCTCCTCCTCCCCCCTGTGGGACCGGACGGAGTCGACCGCGGACTTGAGGAACTGCCAGCTACGGACGCCGGGGAGCTCCACGGGGTACTGGAACGCGAGGAAGATACCCTCCCGGGCCCGGTCCTCGGGCTCCATGGAGCGGATGTCCCTCCCCTCGAAGAGGATGTCGCCCTGGGTGATGGTGTAGTTGGGCCGTCCGGCCAGGACGTTGGCGAAGGTGCTCTTGCCCGAGCCGTTGGGGCCCATGACGGCGTGCACCTCGCCGGCGTTGACCGTCAGGTCCACGCCCCGTAGTATCTCCACGTCGCCGACGGACGCGTGGAGATTGCGAACTTCTAGCATGACGTTACCTCTGGCCGTCCTTCCCCTCACGGGAGGGGCTGGGGCGACGGGACCTTACCCGACCGTTCCTTCCAGGCTGACCTTGAGCAGCTGTGAAGCCTCGGAGGCAAACTCGAAGGGCAGCTCCTTGAAGATGCCCCGGCAGAAACCGTTGATGATCATGTGCTGCGCGTCCTCGGCCCCGATGCCCCGCTGCTGCAGGTAGAAGAGCTGGTCCTCGCTGACCTTGGACGTGGTGGCCTCGTGCTCCATCTTGGCCGTGGGGTTGCGCACCTCGATGTAGGGCACCGTGTGGGCCCCGCACCGGTCGCCTATCAGCAGGGAGTCGCACTGGGTGAAGTTGCGGGCGTTGGTGGCAGAGGGCATGATCTTCACCAGGCCCCGGTAGGTGCCGTTGGCCTCTCCCGCCGAGATGCCCTTGGCGACGATGGTGCTGCGCGTGTTCTTGCCCATGTGCAGCATCTTGGTGCCCGTGTCCGCCTGCTGGTGGTTGTTGACCAGGGCGACGGAGTAGAACTCGCCCACCGAGTTGTCCCCCTGGAGGATGACGCTTGGGTACTTCCAGGTGATGGCGGACCCCGTCTCCACCTGGGTCCAGGATATCTTCGAGTTGACCCCCTGGGCCTTGCCCCGCTTGGTGACGAAGTTGTACACGCCGCCCCTGCCCTCTTTGTCGCCGGGGAACCAGTTTTGGAGGGTGGAGTACTTGATCTCCGCGTTGTCCAGGGCCACCAGCTCCACCACCGCGGCGTGGAGCTGGTGGGTCTTGCGGCTGGGAGCGGTGCAGCCTTCCAGGTAGCTAACGTAGCTGCCTTCCTCGGCCACGATGAGGGTGCGCTCGAACTGGCCCGAGTCGGCCTGGTTGATCCGGAAGTAGGTCATAAGCTCCAGCGGACAGCGGACGCCCTTGGGAATGTAGGCGAAGGAGCCGTCGCTGAACACCGCGGAGTTGAGGGTCGCGAAGAAGTTGTCCGTGTAGGGGACGACGGAGCCCAGGTACTTCTTCACCAGGTCCGGGTGCTCCTGGATGGCCTCGGTGAAGGAGCAGAAGATCACCCCGTGCTTCTCCAGGGTCTCCTTGTAGGTGGTGGCCACGGAGACGCTGTCCAGCACGGCGTCGACGGCGACCCCCGACAGCTTCTTCTGCTCCTCGATGGGTATGCCCAGCTTGTTGAAGGCGGTTATGAGCTCGGGGTCCACCTCGTCCAGGCTCTTGGGGCCGTCGGCCTTGGACGCCGGGGCCGCGTAGTAGATCATGTCCTGGTAGTCGATGGGCGGGTACTGGACGTTGGCCCAGGTGGGCTCGCCCCTGTCCATCTTGAGCCAGTGGCGGTAGGCCTTGAGCCGCCAGTCCAGCATCCAGTCAGGCTCGCCCTTCTTGGCGGATATGAACCTGACGATGTCCTCGTCCAGTCCCCGGGGGGCGGTGTCCGACTCGATGTCGATGACGAAGCCCCACTTGTAGTCCGATTCGTCCAGGCCGCTTTGGCGGGAGATCACCCTCTGTGAGGTCATGCCAGTCCTTCAGGCGGTATTGTCGACCATTTTGGTCGGGAATCAGTATAGCACCGGCCCATGCCTGAGTCAACGGGTTTCGTAGTGTTTCCGTGCCCGGCGAGAGCTATTGTCGACCCCAGGGCTCGACAATTTCCCGGTATGTGTCCTGCCGCGGAGACGGCGGCATTTCCCCGCATTCGTCATGACCCCCGGGCCGGTCGGCGGTTGGAAAGGCGCGGACGCCTGCCCTACAATGTAACACGCTCCGCGCCGGGTGCAACCCGGGCAGGGGAGCAGTTGGAACAGAGGAGTGTCGAATATGGTCAGGCCCAGGGTGTTCGTGACCCGGCAGATGGACCGGGACGCGTTGGAGGTCATCTCCGCCCATGCGGAGATGACCGTATGGCCCGAGGAGGACCCGCCGTCCCCGGAGCAGCTGCGGGAGGCGCTGGGGGGCATGGACGGTGTCCTGACCAACATCATGGACCGGCTGGACGGCGCGGCCCTGGAGAAGGCCCCCGGCCTGAGGGTGGTCAGCCAGCTTGCCGTCGGAGTCGACAACATCGACGTGGCGGAGATGACCCGCCGCGGCATCCCCGTGGGGCACACGCCGGGAGTGCTGGCCAAGGCCACCGCCGACGTTGCCTTCGCCCTCCTCATGGCCGTGGCCCGGAGGGTCGTGGAGTCGGACCGGTGGGTCCGCCGGGGAAGCTGGCGGATGGCTTTCCATCCCAACTACTGGCTGGGCGCCGACGTCAGCGACTCCACCCTGGGCATCGTGGGCATGGGCAAGATAGGGACGGAGATGGCCAAGCGGGCCCGGGGCTTCGACATGAGGGTGCTGTACCACTCCCGCACCAGGAAGCCAGGGGAGGAGGAGCGCCTGGGGATGGAGTACACGGCCATGGACCGGCTGCTGGAGGAGTCGGACTTCGTCAGCCTTCACGTGCCCCTCACCGGGGAAACCCACCACCTCATAGGAGAGGCCGAGCTTCGCAGGATGCGGTCCACGGCCATACTGGTGAACACGGCCCGGGGGCCCGTGGTGGACGGCCGCGCCCTGCACCGGGCTCTGGAGGAGGGCTGGATCGCCGGGGCGGGCCTGGACGTGACCGAGCCCGAGCCCATTGCGGCGGACGACCCGTTGCTTGCCATGGACGGTGTGGTGGTGACCCCCCACGTGGGCAGCGCCTCCCGAGGCTCGCGGAGGGCCATGTGCATGCTGGCGGCCCGCAACCTGCTGGCCGGCGTCCGGGGGGAGCGCCTGGTCCACTGCTGCAACCCCGAGGTGTATGACGGGGCATGAGGAACTCCGATGAGCAACACCATTTTAGCCGCCGACACGGCGCTGCGGCTGTCGCGCTATCTCGGTACGACCCCGCAGCTCTGGCTCAATCTTCAGAAGACCTTCGATCTGCGTGTGGCGCAGATAGAGACGGGCAAGCACATCGAGGACCTCGTACAGCTCAGAGGTACTGCGGAGATGCCTGGTAGCTCGGCCGGCAGCGCTATACCCTACCAGGAGCGGTAGAAGTGGTTCAGGGGGCCGTGGCCCTGGCCCATGGGGAACGCCCTGGACATGGCCTCGGTGACGTACTCCTTGGCCCCGGCCACGGCGTCCACGAGGTCGTGTCCCAGGGCAAGCCCGGCGGCGATGGCCGAGGCGAAGGTGCAGCCGGTGCCGTGGGTGCTGGCGGTGTCGACCCGCTTCCCCGGGAGCTCCAGGAACCTGCTGCCGTCGTAGTACAGGTCCACCGGGTCACCGGGCAGGTGTCCCCCTTTGACCACCACCGACCGGGCGCCCATGTCGAGGATGCGCCGGGCCGCCCGCCGGGCGTCCTCCCCCGAGCGGACCTCTATTCCGGTCAACGTCTCCGCCTCGGGGACGTTGGGGGTCACGACGGCGGCCAGGGGCAGCAGGGTCGACCTCAGGGCGTCCACCGCCTCCTCCCGCAGCAGCCGGTCGCCGCTCTTGGCGACCATCACGGGGTCCACCACCAGCCGGGTCACGCCCAGACGGCGCATCTCGGCGGCCACGGTCTTGATGATGGCGCTGCTGGACAGCATCCCGGTCTTGACGGCGTCGGCGCCCAGGTCCGTCATGACGGCCTGGACCTGGGCCGCGATCATCTCCACGGGCACCTCGTGGACGCCGGTCACGGCCACCGTGTTCTGGGCGGTGACGGCTGTGACCACCGAGGTCCCGTACACGCCGAAGGCGGCGAAGGTCTTCAGGTCGGCCTGAATTCCCGCGCCGCCCCCCGAGTCGGACCCGGCGATGGTCATGGCCCTGGGGACTCGGTCTACTCCGGCCACGCCTCCCCCTTGTAGGCCATCTCCCAGAACATGTACTCGTACCTCAGGGTGGCGAGGAAGGTGCGCTCCAGGTGGGCGCCGTGGCCGATGCGGGCGCCGTCCAGGGTGCTACGGAGCCACGCCACGAAGTCGCCCAGCTCCTTGCCGGCGTGTATGTCGATCCAGAGCTGGTAGTGCCTGTTGGCCGGGCGCTTGCCCGCGGCGTCCAGCCGCTGGGCCCAGTCCAGGTAGGGCCACTCGATGCCCAGCAGGGTGGTGAGTATCTCGTGGAAGGAGCCGTCCCGGGCCACCTGGCGCAGGAACCCGTTCTGGGCGTGGGAGGTGGGCAGGTATTGCAGGTCCGCTACGTCTGCCGCCGACAGTCCCTTCTCGCGGAAGTAGTCCCGGAACATCCCCTCCTCGGCGCCCAGCGCGCCGTGGACGAAGGCCGCCAGGGGCCGGGCGTGGTCGAAGTCGGGCGCCTTGACGACCCCGGCGCACATGAGGGCTATCCAGGGTTTCAGGAACAGGTAGTCCTGCCGGAAGTAGACGTCCCACTTGTCGGCGGGCAGGGTCCCCTCCCCAAGCTCCAACACGAAGGGGTGGGTGACGGTCCGCTCCCACAGGCCCCCGACGCTGCTCCTGAGGTCGTCGCTCAACGCCATATCGTCACCTCGCCCTACTGGGCTCCCTCCACGAACCTGTTGGTGAAGGCGGCGGCGCCGTCCACGGGCTCGGGCACCTGACCGTTGTCCAGGAGCCACTGGGCGAACCCGGACCATTTCTCCAGGGTCTGCCACCCCACGGGCTGGTCGGTCTTCCACAGGGGCGCGATGACCCGGATGCCGGGGCGCTCGATGGCCTCGTCGACCTCCTCCTCGGTGCGCTCCAGGAGCACCTCCACGGCGGCGTCGGGGTCCGCGGCGGCGTCGGCGTAGCCCTTGACGACGGCGCGGACGAACCTCTGCACAAGGTCCGGGTCCTCCTCAACCATCTTCTCGCTGGCCACCATCACCAGCTCGTAGTAGTCGGGCACTCCCCACTGCTCCAGGCGCATGACGTCGACGGGGTATCCCTGGTTCTCCATGAGTATGGACTCGTGGCTGAAGTAGCACCCGATGCAGGCGTCCACCGTGCCGCTGATGAGGCTCTCGGCCAGGTTGAAGCCCACGTTGACCAGCTCCACCTCCTCCAGCCCCCCGGCCACGCCGTCGTACTTGAGCATGGTGTCCAGCAGGGGCTCGTTGGTGGGTATCCCGGGATATCCGACCTTCCTGCCCGCCAGGTCTGCCGGGCGGGATATGCCCGACGCCTTGAGGGACTGGACCGAGTTGAGGGGGTGCTGCACCAGCCCTATCACGGAGACGACGGGCACCCCCTGGGACCGGGCGATGAGGACGTCCGGCTGGTAGTTGATGCCGAAGTCGTCGGCCCCCGCCGCCACCGTCTGGTTCACCGTGGAGGGGTCCACCGGGGTGTACATCTGCACCTCGAGGCCCTCGTCGGCGAAGTAGCCCTTCTCCTGGGCCATGTAGAGGCCCGCATGGTTGGCGTTGGGGTACCAGTCCAGGGCCAGCCGGATTGAGACCGGCTCCGGCGTGGACGTGGGCGCGGGCGTAGGCACGGTGGTGGCGGTGGGGACCGGCGCCTCCGTGGGAGCGGGCGTCGGCACAGGGGTGGGAGTAGGGGATGCGCAGGCGGCCGCCGCCAACAGCACCGGTATGATCGCCAGGAGCACCAGCCTGAGCCTTGCTAGCATGTTCAGCCTCCCTAGTGTGTGTTGTTGTCCAACGTTGGGTCCCGCTATTCCAGGCCCGGCACGCGGTTGCGGCGGGCGTCGTGGTACCAGGGCAACAGCCGCCTCTCGGCCAGGGCCGCGACCAGGAAGAGGGCTATCCCCATCAGGCACAGCAGGAAGATGGACGCCAGGACCCGGTCGGTGAGGAACTGGGACTTGGACCGGATGGCCAGGTAGCCCAGCCCCTCGCTGGAGCCGACCCACTCTCCCACGACGGCGCCGATGACGCTGGCCGTAACGGCTATCTTGATCCCCGAGAAGAGGGACGGCAGGCTCGACGGCACCTGCACCTTGGCGAAGATCTGCCGGCGGCTGGCGCCCAGGGCCCGCAGCAGGCTGACCATGTCCGGGTCGGCGGAGCGCAGGCCGTCGGCGGTGTTGACCACTATGGGGAACAGGGCGATGAGGGCGACCACGATGACCTTGTGCTGCATGCCGTACCCGACCCAGATGAGGAGCAGGGGCGCGATGACGATCCAGGGCACCGTCTCCGAGGCGATGACCGGCGGGTACAGGACCCGGGCCATGGTGGAGGATATGGAGATCAGGCCGGCCAGCGTCACGCCCGCGACCAGGGCGATGGCGAAGCCCGCCAGCACCTCCGCCAGGGTGACCCACGTATGGGAGGCAAGCAGGGCCCTGGCCTCCCACATCTCCACGGCGACCCCCGAGGGCGGCGGCAGCTTCCAGCCCGGGACGTCGTTGACCGCCACCAGGACCTCCCACGCCCCGATCACGACCCCCGCGACCAGGACCGCCGGAAGCCACCGGCGGAGGATGGCCAGACCCCGGGAGAGCGTTCCGGGCCCGGCCTCGGCGTCCCGGGCGGCGTCCACGGTCATCGCAGGGCCTCCTGCGCGACGGGGCGTCCCTTTGGGTGAAGGTGGGCCGGGTGGAGGTGGGAGACGAGCTGCTGCTTCAGGTCGCTGAACCGGGGCTCGGTGATCATCCCGTAGTACCTGGGACGGGGAAGCCCCACCTCCACCACGGCTTCGACGGCGCCGGGGCGTGGGGTCAGGACGTATACGCGGTCGGAGAGCAGGAGGGCCTCGTCCACGTCGTGGGTGACCATCACGATGGTCTTGCCCAGCATCTCCCAGAGCCCCAGGAGCCATTCCTGCATCTGGGTGCGGGTGAGGGCGTCCAGGGCCCCGAAAGGCTCGTCCAGGAGCATCACGTCCCGCTCCACCAGCACGGTGCGCAGGAAGGCGGCGCGCTGGCGCATGCCGCCCGAGAGGGTGTTGGGGTACTGCTCCTCGTAGCCCGAGAGGCCGAAGGCGTCCACCAGGGCCAGGGCCCGGCGCCTGGCCTCTCTCCGTCGGACGCCGGCGATCTCCAAGCCCAGGACCACGTTGTCCAGCACCGAGCGCCAGGGCATCAGCAGGTCCTTCTGCTGCATGTAGCCCACCATGCCCAGCCGGTGGGGGGCGGGGCGGCCGTCCAGCTCCACGGTCCCGCCGTCGGGCTGCTCAAGGCCGGCGATGATGTTGAGCAGGGTGCTCTTGCCGCAGCCGCTGGGGCCTATGACCCCCACCAGCTCCCCCTCCCGGGCGTGGAAGTCCACCTCCCGGAGGACCGGGACGGGCCGCCCGTAGACGGCGAAGGACTTGCGGAGGCCCCGGAGGCGGATCTTGGTGCTTGCACTGCTCATTGCGTCAAAAAGAGGAAGGCCGCCATTCAGGTATGGCGGCCTTACCAAACTCAAAGACTGCACCGGACGCCAATTCCCTACGCTGGCATTACCCAGATCAGGTCGCAAGGGTCGACGGCATCGACGGCCGCCCTCTCAGCCTGGCTAAACCAAGCTCCCCTACGGGCCTAGCTGTTCGATTGTGCGCGTATTATAGGTTCCGTGCCGGGAGGTGTCAACAGAGGCCCTTCCCGTCGCGCACAGGTCGCGGAGGCAGCACTCGTCGCAAAGGGGCGTCTTCTTGCACGTCTCCTTGGCGTGCCGGTCCAGCAGGGCGTGGTACTCGTTGAAGAGGGACGGGTCGTGGGGCAACGCGTCGTGGAAGAGCCGCTGGTAGTCGCCGTAGAGTCCCCTGTCGGGGGCCAGGCCCATGCGGCCCAGGATGCGGCGGGTGTAAGAGTCGATGACGAAGGAGGGTCGTCCCGCGGCGTACAGGAGGATGTCGTCGGCCGTCTCGTCGCCGATGCCGTGGATGGAGAGCAGCTCTTCCCGCAGGGCCCCGGTGTCGCCGGAGAGGAGCGCCTCCAGGTCGCCGTCGTGGCGGTCCCACAGGTGGTCGATGAAGGCCTTCAGCTTTCGCGCCTTGGCGTTGAAGTAGCCCGAGGGCCGCACAAGCTCCGCCAGGCGCTCCTCGGGGCAGGCCCGGAGGCCGCGAGCCGACATGAGCCCGGCGTCCCTCAGGTTGGCCAGGGCCTTCTCCACGCCCGTCCATGCCACGGCCTGGGTCAGGATGGCCCCCAGGACCACCTCCAGGGGCGTCTCCGCGGGCCACCAGTGCTGGGGGCCGTAGCGCAGGTACAGGCGTCGGTACGTCTCCATCAGGACGCCGGTGTCCTCCGCCATCAGCCGAGCCTCATGCCGAGGGGGTCCGTCAGGACCACCTCCCCTTCTGTCACGCGACAGCGGTAAGCGTATGCCTCGACGCCCCGGTCCAGGGACTCCCGCAACGTGAGGCCGAACTCGGGGTCGGCGTCGTCGTTGGGGGAAAAGGTGTCGGCGTCCTCCCTCTGGACGACGAAGACCACGGCGGCGCGGTGTCCGTCGGCCACGGCCTGGGCCAAGCTTAGCATGTGCTTGCGGCCCCTGATCGTCGGGGCGTCGGGGAAGAGGCCGACGCCGCCCTCCACGAGCGTCACCGACTTGGTCTCCACGTAGCAGGCGCCCTTTGGGCCGTGCAGGGCCAGGTCCAGGCGGCTCTCGCCGTAGCGGACCTCGGGCCTGATCTCGTCGAGTCCCGCGAACTGGGGCAGACGCCCGTCCCGCAGGGCCTCCCAGACGAGGCGGTTGGGGAGCCTGGCGTCGGCCGATGCCAGGGCGTGCCCCAGGTCGACCATGGCGAGGTCGAAGGCCGTCTTCCTGTGGTTCCCGGCCACGGGGCGCAGGAGCACCCGGCGCCCGGTCACCAGCAGCTCCCGCATCCTGCCCGAGTTGGCGACGTGGACCAGGGTCTCGTCGCCGCCCAGGTCCACGGTGGCGGCGAAGCGGTTGACGCGCCGGATGAACCGGGCTTCAACCATCCCATCGAAACGCAAGCCTTGCCCCCCCTGCGAGATTGGCCACATGGTAGCAATACGGGCGGGCCCCGGCAACGCTCCCTCCAAGGGCCGTGCCGCCTTTCGTGTTCGCATCTTCATGGGCACCCCGTTCATGGTCAAAGGCAGGAGCGCCGCGTATAATGGGACGGGAGGGTCTACCGCCAATGGCGTCTTTTCGAGACAAGCTGGATGCCGCCTGCCGGGCTAACCGCAGCCTCCTTTGCGTGGGTCTCGATCCCGACCCCCGGCGGATGCCGGTGCCCGACGTGTTCCAGTTCAACCGGGCCATCGTGGACGCCACCGCCGACTTGGTGTGCGCCTACAAGCCCAACCTGGCCTTCTACGAGGCCCTGGGCCTCCCGGGCCTGGATGCGTTGCAGAGGACGGTGGAGCATATTCGCAGTCAGGCCCCGGGGGTCGTGGTGATCGGCGACTCCAAGCGGGGGGACATCGGCCCCAGCGCTCAGGCCTACGCCACGGCCCTGTTCGGCGTCTGGGGCTTCGACGCCACGACGGCCAACGCCTACGGCGGCGGCGACACCCTGCAACCGTTCCTGGAATGGCCCGACCGAGGGGTCTTCATATGGTGCCGCAGCTCCAACCCGGGCGCGGCGGACCTCCAGGACCTGCGGGTGGACGGCAACGGGACCCCCGTGTACCAGGAGCTGGCGGCAAGGTCGGGGATGTGGGCCGGCAACGGCAGCGTGGGCCTGGTGCTGGGCGCCACCTATCCCCAGGAGCTGAGGAGAGTGCGCGAGCTGTGCCCGGAGGCGCCCTTTCTCATCCCCGGCGTCGGCGCCCAGGGGGGCGCGCTGGCCGAGGCGGTGTCCGGCGGCACCGACGCCAACGGCCGCAACGCCGTCATCAACTCTTCCCGGGGCGTGCTGTACGCCTCCCGGGGCGAGGACTTCGCCCGGGCCGCCCGGGATGCGGCGGCGCGGCTCAGGGACGAGATTGACGGCGTGCTGATACGGGAGGGTGTGGGGTGGTCCTAGAGCTCCGGCTGGGCGACGTCCTGCGCTTGAAGAAGGCCCACCCCTGCGGCAACGACCTGTGGGAGGTGGTGCGTCTCGGCGCGGACATCGGCCTCCGATGCCGGAAGTGCGGGCGCCGTACCCTGCTGGAACGTCCCTACCTGGAGCGGAGGGTGCGCGAGGTGCGCCGGGGCGCGGGGGTGACGGGTGAGTAGGTCGGGCGGAAGCCCCGGGAGCCGGGGAGCGGATGGCCCCGGAGCAGAGGGGCTGCCGCCGGTGAAGACTCCCTCCCATATCCCGGTTGAGCCGGTGTACGGCCCCGACCACCTGGACGGCGGAGACGGCCCGCGGGGACCCGGGGCGCCGGGCGAGTACCCCTTCCTCCGGGGGGTCCACGCCACCGGCTACCGGGGACGCCGCTGGACCATGCGCATGTTCGCCGGGTACGGCACCGCCGAGGAGACCAACTCCCGGTTCAGGTACCTCCTGGACAACGGGCAGACGGGGCTCAGCGTGGCCTTCGACATGCCCACCCTCTACGGCTACGACACCGACGCTCCCCAGGCCGCCGGCGAGTTCGGGAAGTGCGGCGTGGCGGTCTCCTCCCTGGCCGACATGGAGGTGCTGTTCGACGGCATCTCCCTGGACGGCATCACCACCTCCATGACCATCAACGCCCCCGCGGCCATCATCTGGGCCATGTACCTGGCCGTGGCCGAGGCGAAAGGGGTGTCCCCGGACCGCCTGGGCGGCACCATCCAGAACGACATCCTGAAGGAGTACACCGCCCAGAACGAGTACATCTTCCCGCCCGAGCCGTCCATGCGCCTGGTGGTGGACACCGTGGAGTTCGCCGCGGGGCATACCCCCCGGTGGAACCCCATAAGCATCAGCGGCTACCACATCCGGGAGGCCGGGGCCACGGCGGTGCAGGAGCTGGCCTTCACCCTGGCCGACGGGTTCGAGTACGTGCGGTGGTGCGTGGACCGGGGGCTGGACGTGGACGACTTCGCCCCGCGGCTGAGCTTCTTCTTCAACGTGGACAACTACTTCTTCGAGGAGATAGCCAAGTTCCGGGCTGCCCGGCGGGTCTGGGCCCGGGAGATGCGGGACACCTTCGGCGCGAAGCTCCCGCGGTCCTGGTGGATGCGCACCCACGCCCAGACGGCGGGCTGGACCCTCACGGCCCAGCAGCCCGAGAACAACGCCGTGAGGGTGGCCCTCCAGGCCCTGGCGGCGGTGCTGGGGGGCACCCAGTCGCTGCATACCAACTCCGTGGACGAGGCGTGGGCGCTGCCGTCGGAGAAGGCCGCGCTGCTGGCCCTGCGGACCCAGCAGGTGATCGCCCACGAGACGGGAGTCGCCGACACCGTGGACCCCCTGGGCGGCAGCTACTTCCTGGAGTCGCTGACCGACCAGGTGGAGGCGGGCGCCTACGACTACTTCCGGCGCATCGACGACGTGGGCGGCGTCATCCCGGCCCTGGAGAGCGGCTTCCTGCAGCGGGAGATCGCCGAAGCCGCCTACAGGTACCAGCGGGAGGCGGACGTGGGGAGAAGGGTGACCGTGGGTGTGAACGAGTACGTAAGCGAGGAGGCCCCGGACATTCCCCTGCTGCGCGTCGACAGGGCGGGCGAGGCCCGGCACCTGGAGAGGCTGAACGACGTGCGGAGGCGGCGGGACGGACGCCAGGCCTCCCTGGCCCTCCGGTCCCTGGAGCAGGCGGCCAGGGAGTCTCGCAACCTGATGCCTCCCCTGCTGGAGGCGGTGAAGGCCTACGCCACGCTGGGGGAGATGATGGGCGTGTTTCGCGACGTCTTCGGGGAGTATCAGCCGTCGTGGGGCTACTGATCCGGCTCCCCACACGGCCCGTTTACGCTGCCTCCGGGCAGGGTCTAGAATAGTATGGGAGCTATCGTTGGGGACGCGCCCATGAAGCTGCTGGTGGCCACCGGAAACCCGGGAAAGGCCAGGGAGTTCCAGGACCTGCTCCAGGAGGTCCCCCTGGAGATCACGTCCCTAGACCAGTTGGGATGCAAAGCGGACGCCGAGGAAGTGGGGGACACCTTCGAGGAGAACGCCATCATCAAGGCCAGGCTCTACTGCCGGCGCACGGGGCTGTTGACCCTGGCCGACGACTCGGGCCTGGAGGTGGACGCCCTGGGGGGTGACCCGGGCGTCAGGTCCGCCCGGTACGGCGGTCCGGGCTACACCGACGAAGGGCGGGTGGAGCTGCTGCTCAGAAACCTGCAGGACGTGGCCTGGGAGGAGCGCACCGGCCGGTTCCGTTGCGTCATAGCCATCGCCTGGCCCGAGGGTCAGGTGCGGACCGTGGAGGGCGCGGTGGAGGGCATAATCCAGTACGAGCCGAGGGGCGACAACGGGTTCGGCTACGACCCGGTGTTCCACCTGCCCCACCTGGGCAAGACCACCGCCGAGCTGTCGCTGGAGGACAAGAACGAGCTGAGCCACCGTGGAAGGGCCGCCAAGAAGGCGGTGGCATTGCTGCGGGAGACCCTGGCCGGGGGCCCCGGCGGCCCCGGCGGATAAACATGGGCGACGGCGCAGTGGACATACGGGATACCTTCGGCAGGCCGGTCAGGGACCTCAGGGTGTCGGTAACCGACCGGTGCAACTTCCGGTGTCCCTACTGCATGCCCGCGGAGATATACGGGGAGCGCTACGAGTTTCTTCCCAGGGCCGACCTGCTGACCTTCGAGGAGATCGAGCGGCTGGTGGCCCGGTTCGTGGAGCTGGGCGTGACCAAGGTCCGGCTCACCGGCGGAGAGCCGCTGGTGCGAAAGGGGCTGGAGGACCTGGTCGCGCGGTTGGCCCTCGTCCCCGGCATCCGGGACCTGACCCTCACCACCAATGGGTACCTGCTCGCCGAGAAGGCCTCCGCACTCAGGGACGCCGGACTGAAGCGCCTGACGGTGAGCCTGGACTCCCTAGACGAGGACGTCTTCAAGGCGATGAACGGACGGGGCTTCGGGACGGGGCCCGTGCTGGAGGGCATCCGCGCCGCCGAGGAGGCGGGTCTCAGCCCCGTAAAGATCAACGCCGTGGTGCAGAGGGGGGTCAACGACCATACCGTCGTGGACCTGGCCCGGCGCTTCAAGGGGACCGGCCACGTGGTGCGGTTCATCGAGTATATGGACGTGGGCAACCTGAACGGGTGGAGGCTGGACGAGGTGGTCCCGGCGGAGGAGATCATCCGGGCGATCGACGCGGAGATGCCCATCGAGCCCATGGAAGCCAACTACAGGGGGGAGGTGGCCCGCCGGTACCGGTACAGGGACGGCGACGGAGAGATTGGCATCATCGCCTCCGTGTCCAAACCCTTCTGCGGCGACTGCACCAGGGCCCGCCTGTCCACCGACGGGAAGCTGTTCACCTGCCTGTTCGCCGGGACCGGGACCGACCTGCGGGGCCCGATGCGCGGCGGGGCCGGTGACGACGAGCTGCGCGACCTCATCGCCGGCGTCTGGGGCCGGAGGGACGACCGCTACTCGGAGCTGCGGACCCTGGAGACCCGCGCCGATGCCCAGCCACGGAAGGTCGAGATGTACCAGATCGGTGGGTAGGGGCCCCGTAGCTCCGCGAGCTGCCCTGGGTCCGTGAGTTAGATGACAGAGCTAGAGCATATCTCCATCTACACCGACGGCGCTTGCATCAACAACCCCGGGCCCGGGGGCTATGGCGTGGTGCTTCTGAACGGAAGTCGCCGCAAGGAGCTCTCCGGAGGGTATCGCAGGACCACCAACAACCGGATGGAGATCCTGGCCGCGATCGTGGGCCTCGAAGCCCTCAAGGCGAGGTGCCAGGTCACTCTCTACAGCGATTCCCAGTACCTGGTCAACGCCGTCGAGAAGGGTTGGGCCAGAAAGTGGCGGGCAAACGGCTGGATGAGAACCAAGGATGCGAAAGCGTTGAACCCGGACCTGTGGGAGAGGCTACTGGCTCTCTGCGACCGCCACGACGTGCAGTTCAGGTGGGTCAGGGGGCACGCCGGCATTCCCGAAAACGAACGCTGCGATCGGCTGGCTAATGCAGCTGCCCGTCGCCCGGGCTTGCCGGTGGACGAAGGCTACAAGGCCGCACCGGCCGGCGGCGCTGAGCGAAGAGGTGGTTATGGAAGACGGCGCCAGGGATGATCCTCCCGCCACCGGCCTCACCCACCTGGACGAGAGTGGTCGGGCCGGCATGGTGGACGTTGGCGGCAAGAAAGTCACCCAGCGGGAGGCGGTGGCCCGGGGGTTCGTGTCCATGCGGCCCGAGACCCTGCGCCTCATCGAGGAGGGCATGGTGAAGAAGGGAGACGTGGTCGCCACCGCCCGCCTGGCCGGGATAATGGGGGCCAAGCGCACCCCGGACCTGATCCCCCTTTGCCATCCCATCCCCCTGGACCAGGTTACGGTGGAGCTGGAGCCGGACGAGTCCCGGGTCGGCATCCACGTCACGGCCACGGCCAGGACCAGCGCCAGGACCGGGGTCGAGATGGAGGCGTTGACGGCGGTGTCCGTCGCTGCGTTGACTCTCTACGACATGTGCAAGTCCGTGGACCGGGGCATGCGCATAGAGGACGTCCGGCTGGTGCGCAAGCTGGGCGGCAAGAGCGGCGACCTGGTCCTGGAGTAGCCCTGTGGAGGTCGTTCCCGGGATTCACAGGGTGGACGGCACGTGGGGCGGCAACGTCTACCTGCTGGACGGCGTCGACTCCCTGACCCAGGTGGACGCCGCGCTGCCCTTCAATGGGGGCAGGATCCGCCGGTACATCCGAGGCGTTGGCCGCTCGGTCTCCGACGTGCGCCAGCTGGTCCTCACCCACGCCCACCCGGACCACACGGGCAGCATCCACTCCCTGTTCGGCGACTCGGGCGTGCCGACCCTCGTTCACGAAGCCGACACCCGCAGCCGCGGCTCGGGACGTAGACTTTACTACCGGGGCCAGCTCCTCTTCCTGCCGGGAAACCTGCCCCTCTGCAGCCCGATCCCCGCCGACGGCCTGCTGGAGGACGGGGCCACGCTTTCCCACCTGGACGGAGTCAGGGTCCTGCACACGCCGGGGCATACCCCGGGCAGCGTATGCCTGCTGGACGAAGAGCGGGGGGTCCTCATCGCGGGAGACATGCTCATAAGCGACGGCAAGGGCTTCCACCGTCCGGTGCAGTTTCCCGGCACCGATTTCCGGGACTACCGGAGGTCCATAGAGCGCATCGTATCCCTGGACTTCGACACGGTGTGCCCCGGCCACGGCAAGCCGGTGGTGGGCGGCGCCAAGGCGGGCCTGGAGCGGATGCTGACCGGCTACACCTGGGCCCTGTTCCCCTGGCGGTTCATCCCCCGCCCCGCCCTCAGGGACAAGGGCTAGGGATACTCTCAACAACCCTGGGCCCCTCCCGGGTTTGAGCCCACCCTCGCCTGAGCAGAGGGGCCGGGGCCCCGCGCTCCGCGCGGGCAAGGAGTCTCACCCACCGGTGAAACCTAGGTTATGGTGTGGCGGGCCTCGTAGGCTGCGATCTTGTCCTCGTGCTGCAGGGTGAGGGCGATGTCGTCCAGCCCGTTGAGCAGGCAGTTTCGGCGAAAGTCGTGGGTCGCCGGGTCGTTGTGCACCACGAAGGGTGTGCGCAGCCCGTCGGAGTCCGAGATCTCGCACGACTCCAGGTCCACCGTCAGCTCGTACCCGGGGTTGGCCTTCGCCTTGGCCAGGATCGGGTCGATGCGGTCCTGGTCCAGGACGGCGGGGACTATGCCGTTGTCGAAGCAGTTCTTGTGGAAGATGTCGGCGAAGCTGGGGCAGATGAGGACCCGGAAGCCGTAGTCGTGCAGGGCCCAGGGCGCGTGCTCCCGGGAGGAGCCGCAGCCGAAGTTGGGGCCCGAGACCAGGATGGTGGCATCGCTGTAGCCGGGCTGGTTTAGCACGAAGTCGAGGTTCGGGGTCCCGTCGGCCAGGTAGCGCCACGAGGCGAACAGGAAGTCCTCGTACCCCGTGCGCTCGATGCGCTTGAGGTAAACGGCGGGTATCACCTGGTCGGTGTCCACGTTTACCCTGTCCAGTGGCGCCACCGCGCCGGTTATCTTGGTGAACGGCTCCATGCTGTTACCTCCGTAGGCTTGCTCTTGCGTCGTCCCCTGACGGCTAGTCCCGTTGAGCGAAGACAGACTCCAGATCGATGGCCAAGCCCGGCAGCACCTGCGAGGTCAGCGCCTCACCCGGGCTGTAGGTGGCCCAGTGGTCCAGCCCACGGTTCCCGGCGACGTACACCTCGACGGTGCGGCTCTCGGGGTCGACTATCCAGTACTCCCGCACCCCCGATCGGCCGTAGAGGGTGCGCTTGTAGCCCCTGTCGTGCTGCGTCGAGCCTGGAGAGAGGACCTCGGCCACCAGGTCCGGCGCCCCCTGGATGTTGGCTTCGGTGACGATCCCGGCCCTGGCGCTGGAGACGAAGAGCAGGTCCGGCTGGGCAACGTCATGGTCCGACAGGACCACGTCGAGGGGCGCAAACCACACCTCCCCGAGGTCATGCTCAGTGACGAACCGATCTAGCGGGGCAGAAAGCCTGCGAATTAGCCTCTGATGTCTGCTGGTGGGTGAAGGGGCCAAGACCATCTCCCCGTCCAGAAGCTGGTAGCGCTTCTCTTCCGGCGCCGTCATGTAGTCGTCGACGGTGAACTTGATTCCCGGCTGCGTCATGCTGCTATCCCCGGAGCGCTTCCCGGCCCGGCGCCTCTACCACTCCCGTATGTCGACGAAGTGCCCGGCGACGGCCGCTGCGGCGGCCATCTGGGGGCTCACCAGGTGGGTGCGGCCGCCCTTGCCCTGCCGGCCCTCGAAGTTTCGGTTGGAGGTGGAGGCGCAGCGCTCGCCTGGCTGGAGTATGTCCGGGTTCATTCCCAGGCACATGGAGCAGCCGGCCACCCGCCAGTCGAACCCGGCGTCTATGAAGACCCGGTCCAGCCCCTCGGCCTCGGCCTCGGCCTTGATGTTGGCGGACCCCGGCACCACCATGGCGTAGACGTTGTCGTGGACCTTCCGGCCCTTGATCACCTCCGCGGCGCTCCGAAGGTCCTCGATGCGCGAGTTGGTGCAGGAGCCCAGGAAGACCCGGTCTATCCTGATCTCCTGCATGGGAGTGTTGGGCTCCAGGTCCATGTAGGTCAGCGCCCGCTCGGCCGCCTCGCGCCTGGAGGGCTCGCTCTCGGAGGCGGGGTCGGGCACCCGGCCCGTCACGGGGGCAACCATGCCGGGGTTGGTGCCCCAGGTCACGAAGGGCTCCAGGGAGGAGGCGTCGATCTCGACGAGCTTGTCGAAGGAGGCCCCCGGGTCGCTGGGGAGCTCGCGCCACCTCTCCACCGCGGCGTCGAACTCCTTGCCCTGGGGCGCCTGCGGGCGGCCCCGCATGTAGTCGAAAGTGGTGTCGTCGGGGGCGACCATGCCGGCGCGGGCCCCGCCCTCGATGCTCATGTTGCACACGGTCATGCGGCCCTCCATGGAGAGGCCGCGCACCGCCTCGCCCGTGTACTCGATGACGTGGCCCTGGCCGCCGCCGATGCCTATCTGGCCTATGATGCCCAGTATCAGGTCCTTGGCCGTGACCCCCGTGGGCAGCGGGCCGTTGACCCGGACCTCCATGGGGCTGAGCTTCGCCTGGACCAGGCACTGGGTCGCCAGCACCTGCTCCACTTGGGTCGTGCCGATGCCCAGGGCGAAGGCCCCGAAGGCCCCGTGGGTGGCCGTGTGGCTGTCGCCGCAGACTATGGTCTTTCCGGGCTGGGTGTAGCCCTGCTCGGGGCCGATGATGTGCACGATGCCCTGCTGGGAGCTGAACCTGTCGTACAGCGTGACTCCGAACTCCGCACAGTTGAGGGTAAGGGCCTCCAGCTGCTTCCTGGACATCTCGTCCTCCACCGGTCGAGACAGCTCCCAGGTGGGGGTGTTGTGGTCGACGGTGGCCACCGTCAGGTCCGTCCGGCGGACCTGACGGCCCGCCAGGCGCAGCCCCTCGAAGGCCTGGGGCGACGTGACCTCGTGGACCAGGTGCAGGTCGATGTACAGCAGGGTGGACTGTCCGGGCTCCTCGTGCACCACGTGGGCGTCCCATATCTTCTCGAACATGGTCTTGGGCGGCATGTCAACTCCCTCTCAGAGATAGTCGTCCGTGCGGGATGGGAAATCCCGGCGGGGCGGCGAGCAACGGCGGCATCATTATCGATGATGGGTCGATGATGGCGCTGCATCGTCACAAAGACCGATAGTCGGGTTCTAGGGAGTGGTCAGGGGCTCGAGCACGTTGGCCAGTCCCTCCTGGGATATCAGGCGGTTGAGGGCGCTGACGTAGGCCTTGGCGCTGGCGACGATGATGTCGGTTGAGGCGCCCCGGCCCGTGAACACCTTGCCGTCCTGGTCCACCCGGACCATCACCTCGCCGATGGAGTCCAGCCCCTCGGTGACGGAGCGGACGTTGAAGTCGGCCAGCTTGGCCCCCACGCCCGTGGCGCGCTCGATGGCCCTGCACACGGCGTCCACCGGGCCGTTGCCCGTGGCGGCGTCGCTGTAGACCTCTTCGTTGGGGCCCAGGATGCGCACCGTGGCGGTGGCTATGTCGTGGTCGCCGCCGGAGAACTGGATCTGGTCCAGGGTGTAGGTGATGGGCTCGGTGGCGACCCGCTTCTCCTCGGCCATCAGGGACTCCAGGTCCCGGTCGGTCACCTCGTGCTTCTTGTCGGCCAGCAGTTTGAAGGCCTCGAAGACGCCGTCCAGCTCCTCCCTGGCCAGCACGTAGCCCAGGGCCTCCAGCCTGGCCCTCAGGCCCGCCCGCCCGCTGAGCTTGCCCAGCACCAGCGCGTTTCCGGGCCATCCGATGGACACCGGGTCCATCAGCTCGTAGGTGGACCGCTCCTTAAGGATGCCGTCCTGGTGTATGCCCGAGGCGTGGCGGAAGGCGTTCTCGCCGATGACGGACTTGTTGGGCTGGATGGACATGCCGGTGATGCGGCTGACCATGCGGCTGGTGGGGTATATCTGGGTGGTGTCCACGTTGGTCGACACCTGGAACACGTCCCCCCGGGTCCGGATGCCCATTATGATCTCTTCCAGGGAGGCGTTCCCGGCGCGCTCGCCGATGCCGTTGATGCACCCCTCCACCTGCCGTGCCCCGGCCTGGACGGCCGCCAGGCTGTTGGACACGGCGAGGCCCAGGTCGTTGTGGCAGTGGACGCTGAGGACCGCCCTGTGCATGTTGGGCACGTTTTCCTGGATGTCCGTCAGGAGCTGGGCGAAATGGGACGGTATGGCGTACCCCACCGTGTCGGCGATGTTCACCGTGTTGGCCCCCGCGTCGATGACGGCCTTCAGGAGCTGGTACAGGTACTCGGGGGTGGTCCTGGTGGCGTCCATGGGGGAGAACTCGACGTTGTCGCAGTAGCTCTTGGCCCGGGCCACCATCGACACCGCCAAGTCCATCACCTCTTCCCGGTTCTTGTGGAGCTGGTGCATGATGTGGATGTCCGAGCTGGAGAGGAACACGTGGATGCGGGGGTTCTCGCCGCCCTTGAGGGCCTCCCAGGCCTGGTCGACGTCGTTGGGATGGGCCCTGGCCAGCGAGGCGATCACGGGGCCCTTCACCTCCCGGGCGATGGTGCTGACGGCCTCGAAGTCCCCCGGGGAGCTGGCCGCGAACCCCGCCTCTATGACGTCGACCTTCAGGCGGGCAAGCTGCCTGGCGATCTCCAGCTTCTCCTCACCGGTCATACCGATGCCGGCCGACTGCTCGCCGTCCCTGAGCGTGGTGTCGAATATGGTTACCCTGTCTTCAGCCATCGTTCCGTAGCTCCCGTTCTTCTCTTGCTTTGGCCGGACGCCCCTGTCGAGCAGGACGCCCTGGGTCCCGGTCCTACTCCACGGGGTTCATCCAGGGCATCATCCGCCGCAGCTCGCGGCCCACTTCCTCGATCTGGTGCTCGGTGGCGTCCTCGCGCATCACGTTGAAGCGCGGGCGTCCCTCGTCGTTCTCGGCCATCCACTCCCGGGCGAAGGTGCCGTCCTGGATGTCCTTCAGGGTCCGGCGCATGTTGTCGCGCACGTGCTCGTCGATGACCCCGGGGCCCCGGCTGTAGTCGCCGTACTCGGCCGTGTCGCTGACGGAGTAGCGCATGTACTTGAACCCGCCCTGCCAGATGAGGTCGACGATCAGCTTCATCTCGTGCAGGCACTCGAAGTAGGCCAGCTCGGGTGGATATCCCGCCTCCACCAGCGTCTCGAAGGCCGTCTTGATGAGGGAGGTGATGCCGCCGCACAGGGCCGTTTGCTCCCCGAACAGGTCCGTCTCGGTCTCGTCCTTGAAGCTGCACTCCAGCACCCCGGCGCCGGTGCAGCCGATGCCCTTGGCGTAGGCCAGGGTGATCTCCTTGGCGGTGCCGGTGGCGTCCTGGTCGATGGCCAGCAGGGCGGGCACGCCGATGCCGTCCACGAACATCTCCCGCATCCTGTGGCCCGGAGCCTTGGGGGCGACCATGGAGACGTTGACGTTGCCCGGTGGCACGATCTGCTTGTAGTGGATGCTGAAGCCGTGGGCGAACATCAGGGTGCTGTCGGGCTTCAGGTTGGGCTCTATCTGCTCGCGGTACACCCCGGGCTGGACGTGGTCGGGTATGAGCACCATGACCAGGTCCGACTCGCGGGTCACCTCGTCCACGTCGCCGACGGCCAGCCCGGCCTCCCTGGCCTTGTCCCGGCTGCGGCTGGTGGAGTGGAGGCCGACCATTACGTTCTGGCCGTTGTCCTTCAGGTTGAGGGCGTGGCAGTGACCCTGGCTGCCGTAGCCGATGATCCCGACGGTCTTCTCCTTGAGAAGGTCCAGGTTCGCGTCTTTGTCATAGTACACGTTGGGCATTTCTCATTGTCCTTTCATGGGCGCTAGGCCCCCTCGTAGTCGGCGGCCACGGCAGTATGGGCTCGTACCCGTTCCCGCCGGGACTCTCCGGCGGCTCCTCGGGTGATGGCTATGCGGCCCGTCCGTATGACCTCCCTGATCCCGAAGGGCCGCAGCAGGTTGTGCAGTGCGTTTATCTTGTCCTCTTCTCCGGAGGTCTCGATGACCAGGGAGTTGGGGCTGACGTCCACGATGTGGGCCCTGAAGAGCTCCGCGATCTGGATAATCTCGCTCCGGTTGGCGGGGGACGCGTGGACCTTTATGAGGGCCAGCTCCCGGGCCACCACGTCCTCGTCGATGAGCTCGGACACACGTACAATCTCGATGAGTTTGTTGAGCTGCTTGGTAACCTGCTCGATGGTGGCCTCGTCGCCCTCGACGACGAAGGTCATGCGCGAGAGGTTGGGCTGCTCGCTCTTCCCGACGGCCACGCTGGAGATGTTGAAGCCGCGGCGGCGGAACAGGCTGGAGACCCGGTTGAGCACCCCGGGGCGGTCCTCCACGAGGGCTACGATCGTGCGGGTCGGCGTGGTCATCGGACCCTCTCCTTAGGTGGGGACCCCGGGCACGTGCTCGGGCTCCTCGATCAGCTCCGCCAGGCTCTGGCCCGCCGGTATCATCGGGTAGACGTTCTCCTCGGGCTCCACCATGAAGTCCACCACGACGGGCCCGGGCTCCTGCATGGCCCACTCGATGGCCGCCGGCACCTGTACCTTGTCGGTGACTCGCATGCCCGCTACGCCGTATGCCTCGGCCAGCTTCACGAAGTCCGGGTTCCGGCTGTAGGAGGTGGCGGTGTACTGCTTGTCGTAGAAGAAGTCCTGCCACTGGCGGACCATGCCCAGGTAGTTGTTGTTGATGATGGCGAACTTCACCGCGATGTTGTTCTCCACGGCGGTGGCCAGGTCGCACAGGGTCATCTGGAAGCCGCCGTCGCCGGCGATGGACCAGACGTGCTTGTCGGGCTTTCCGACCTTGGCGCCCAGGGCCGCGGGGACCTCGAAGCCCATGGCCCCCAGGCCGCCCGAGGTCACCAGATGGTTGGACTCCTTGAACGCGTAGTGCTGGGCGGCCCACATCTGGTGCTGCCCCACTCCCGTGACTATGATGGCCCGGCCGTCGGTGATCTCCGACAGGGTCTTCAGGATGTACTGGGGCAGGAGCTGGTCCGTCTCCCTTATCTTGTGGGAGGGGTGCCGCATCCGCAGCTCCTCGATGCGCTGGACCCACTCCGGGTGGACGGCGGAGGGCACGCTGGGCAGGAGCGCTTGCAGGATCCTCTTGAGGTCCCCCACGATGGGCACGGTGGCCCGGACGTTCTTGCTTATCTCAGACGGGTCCACGTCCACGTGGATGACCTTGGCGTTGGGGGCGAAGGCGCTGAGCCGGCCGGTCACCCTGTCGTCGAAGCGCATCCCCAGGGAGATGAGCAGGTCCGCCTCGTCTATCGCCTTGCTGGCGTAGGTCATCCCGTGCATGCCCGGCATGCCCACGTTCAGGAAGTGGTCCATTGGGAAGGAGCTGATGCCCAGCAACGTGGTGATGACCGGTATCTGGGCTTTCTCGGCCAGCTCCCGGACCTCGTCGTAAGCCCTGGAGATGATGATGCCGTGGCCCGAGAGGATGATGGGCCTCTCGGCCTGGGCTATGAGCCGGGCCGCCTTCTGTATCTGGGCGGGGTGCCCGTCCAGGGTGGGCTTGTAGCCCGGCAGGTCCACCGACTCCGGGTAGCTGAACTCGGCCCGGTCGTCCTGCAGGACGTCCTTGGGGATGTCCACGAGGACGGGGCCTGGGCGGCCGGTGTTGGCTATGTGGAAGGCCTCCTTTATCGCGCCGGGGATCTCGGAGGCGTCCATGATGAGATAGTTGTGCTTGGTGACGGGCAGGGTAATCCCGGAGATGTCCGTCTCCTGGAAGGCGTCTCGGCCTATGGCGCCCCTTGGCACCTGCCCGGTGATGGCCACGATGGGGATGGAGTCCATCTGGGCGCAGGCTATTCCCGTCACCAGGTTGGTGGCCCCGGGACCGGAGGTGGCGATGCACACGCCCACCTTTCCGGTAACCCGGGCGTAACCGTCCGCGGCCATGGCGGCGGCCTGTTCGTGCCGCACCAGTATGTGACGGAGCTGGGGGTACTCCGGGAGTGCGCCGTAAAGGGGGAGCACCGCGCCTCCGGGCAGCCCGAAGGCCACGTCGACGCCCTCCTTGAGGAGACTTTCGCAAACCAGCTGTGCGCCTGTCAGTTTCATGCCGTTCACCTGCCGGGAGACATCAAAAAAACCCGTCCCCTCAAGGGACGGGCTGTTCCCGCGGTACCACCCTTCTTCTCCGGCCGTTCCGGAGCTCCTCTGGGACCTTAACGGTGCCCTGCCGGCCCTCCCTACTGGGCGTTCAGGAGGGCTGCTCGGGGGCGAGTTCGGGGCTCTTCCGCCGCCGGTTTCTCAGCATGCAACCGGCTCTCTTGGACGGGGACATCCCCTACTACTCCCCTTCATAGCGTCAATATGAATCTCGGTAGGGAATTTTAAGCTAAACGCCATGTGGTTGTCAACATGATGCTGTTGAGATAGTAGGGATCGCATTAAGTATTGAGTCTTGTGCCGGTTGGCCCGCCTAGGGAACGCTTACGACTGTCCAACTCCCGTCGTCGTTCTGGGTGGTAGCGAAGCCGTCGTTGTCGAAGAAGGGGGCGTCGACACACGTCTCGCTGGACGTAGAGAACGTGCTGCCTTTCTTGACCAAATAGCACCCGCCGCCGTCTCGTTTCACCCAGAAGGTATCGTTGGCGTCGGTCTGCGCGACCGTACAGCCCTCTCCTACCTGCAATGTCGTACCCGCTTGACAGTCGCCAATGACCGAGTCGGGCCCGCCTCCGCTGGGGCCGAATGTCCAGTCGCTGGAGCAAGCGACAGTAAGGAGGAGGGCGGCCAGGGCGAACAATGCAATCCTGCGGGTCATGACGGGATTGTGCTTGGCCGGAGGGTCATATAACCACGGCGTCGTCAATGGAGGGCCAGCTAAGCTCGAATAGCTGGTCGAAGGCCAGGGCCCAGGGGGGCCTCAGGTATCCCAACGCCCGCACGTCCTCGAACCAGGTGCTCAGCGGCGAGTACCAGGTGTACGAGGACCCGCCCGACAGCTTGCAGAGGCGAGTCAACACCGACTCCGACAGGGTCGCGATGCTCTCCTTGGCCAGCAGCGTGTTGTACAGCGTCTGGGTACCGTTGTCGAACTCGGTCAGGGCGGCTTCGAACGCCTTGTCCACCAGCCACGCCTCCTGCTCGGCGTGGCTCCACTCCACCCGCTGGTACGCCCGCAGCGCGGAGCCCCGGGCCATCTCACGGGAAAGCCTCTCCCGGACGAACTCCATGGCCGTGTCCACCACGCCGACGACCACGGAGGTGAACATCATCTGCCCCAGGGGTCCGGCGGCCTGCTGCAGCTCCATCGCGTGGCCCGGCCAGGCCGACCGCACCACCGGGAAGTCCGTGAACTCGAAGGCGTGGCTGTTGGTGGACATCATCCCGCGCCCCGCCCACGGCTCCGTCAGCCTCATGCCCGTGGTGCCGTCCCACGGCGTGTTCCGCACGTCCATGTAGAACAGGTCGGCCAGAGTGTCTCCCTCGGCCAGGGCCCGGGTTGTCATGAACGACGTGATGCCCGAGCCGCTCCCGAAGTGCTTCCGCCCGCTCAGGCGGTACTTGTGGGGCTCTCCGGTGGGCCGCACCGCCGAGCGGGTCCTGGCCACGTCGCCGCCGCTCCCGGGCTCGGACACGATGGTGCCCCACCAAGCCCCGTCCAGGACCGTATCGAACACCTCCCTGCGCTGCCGTGTCCACTCCTCCATGTACGAGTCCGGCACCTGGGGCACCCTCCACGAGGCCAGCACGCCGGGGTGCATGGCGCTGACCAGAGAGACCGAGGGGTCGCCGTGGGCCAGTATCCTGAGGGAGGTGCAGATGGGCCGGGCCGACTGGGCCAGGCTCTCCCACGTGCCCCCAAGCTCGGCCGGCACCGACATCAGGTGCACGCCCAGGTCCAGGAGCCTGTCGAAGTCCTCCTTGCGGGCCTCCCTGCGAGACTGGCGCTCCTGCCTCTCGGAGGCGAACTCACGGGCCAGGGCCGGCGCCGCCTCCAGGATCGATTGTATGCTCATTGGACCACCTGATACTTTCGTCCCAGCTCCTCTTCCCAGCGGAGGTAGTGCATCATGTCGGCGTAGCCCCGGTCGGGGCCCGTGGGCACCACGTCGTTGGGAGGCGCCATCACGCCGGTGAGGCCCCTCTCCACTGCGAACCCTGCCGCCGTCCACGCGGCCAGGCCTCCGTCCAGCGCCCGCACGTCCCGGTAGCCCATGCCGGCCAGGGTCGCGGCGGCCAGGCAGGAGGCGACGCCGTCGGAGCAGGTGACTGCCAGCGGGGCACCCTTGTTGGGGGCCACGTCCCCTGCTTGAATCTCCAGCCAGCCCCTGGGGACCCAGGTCGACCCCGGCACGTGGCCGGCGGCGAACTCCCGGCTGGTATCCACGAATATGACGGTCCGTTCCGCGTCGTCCTTCAGCTCGGAGGCGCCGGCCAGACGGACCGTCCTGCGCGCGTCCTCGAGGCCGAAGGGAGGCCGGTCGGGGATGCCCGTCTCCAGGGGAAGCCCGGCCGCGCTCCAGGCGGCCGTCCCTCCCCGCAGGGCGTGGACGTTGGGATAGCCCATCTGCAGGTACCAGGAGGCAGTCACGGTGGACCGGGCCACCCCGTCACAGGCGAAAACGATGACGCCGTCCCTGACTCCCACCAGGTCGTCGCTGCGCTGGACCGCCTGTCCCCCGGGGAACCATCGGAAGCCGGGAATGTGCCCGGCCCGGTACTCCTCCATCGTGCGCACGTCTACCAGGTAGACCGGTCCCTCTTGGGCCTTGGCCATCAGACTCTGGAGCTGCGGGGCGTCGACGTACCTGACCCCGTCCTCCGCGGCCAACCGGGCCGCGTACTCTTCGGCCGCCGCAAGGCCCTCCCGGGAGGGAGGCGGAAGCCGGACGCGGTCGGCGCCCGTCTCCAGCTCCAGCCCCGCCAGCACCCAGCCCGAGGTGCCGTTCTTCAGGCCGTATACGTTGGCAAGGCCCATTCGTTGAAGGGCCCGCGTGCCGATGATGCTCCGGGTGCGGCCGGCGCAGTTGACCACCACCGTCGTGCCTTCGCCGGCTTCCCTCACGATGTCGGTCACCCGGAGGGCCAGCTCTCCTCCCGGCACGCTGCGGCCGCCGGGTATGCAGAAGCGCGCGTACTCCTGGGGGGTGCGGGTGTCCAGGATGACCAGCCGCTCCCCGCGCTGCACCCTGGCATGGAGGTCGTCGGCCTCCATCTCGGGCACCTGGTGGACCACCTCGACCCGCTCCCCGAAGTCCTTGCTGGGGACGTTCATACCCCACTCGGTGGGGTAGCCGTCGGTGGTCCAGCGGTTGACTCCACCCTCCAGCACCGAGACGTTCCCGTATCCCATCCGCTCCAGAGTCGACGCCGCCAGCCGGGCCCTCCGGCCGTCGTCGTCGCACACCACCACATGGGCCCCGGGGAAGGGCACCAGGTGACCCATCTCAAACTCCAGTAGCCGTCTGGGCAGTGAGGAGAAGCCCGCGATGTGGCTGCTGTTGAACTCGCCGTGCTCCCGCACGTCGACGAGGGCAACGCCGGCCCCCGAGTCCAGCAGGTCGTTAAGGCCCTTTGACGAGATGCTCGAAGCCATCGGCGTTGGGTGCCGGGCCGCCTATTCGTTGTCCCATTTCCTGGTGACGAAAGAGGTGACCTCCCCCGTCTCCAGGTTGTAGCGGCACCGGTCCAGCCCCTTCAGGTCCTTGCCGTATACGTGTATCTCGACCGTGGGGCGGTCCGTGTGGTTGTCCATCTGGTGAATCTCGTCCACCGTGGGTATCAGCAGGGATATCTCCCCTGGGACCAGGGTCGCCTCCCTGTCCCTCTCCAGGGTGGCGTGCAGCGGGTCCTCCCGGTCGTCCGTCCGCCGGAACCGGGTCTCGCTGAGGGCGTTGTCCATGACGCCGATCATGCCCCAGGTGCGGTGGTCGTGGGGCGCGGCGTGGTCCCCCGGGCCCCATACCACCGCGGTGACCAGGAGCCCGCTTTCGCCCCGGTAGAGCAGATAGGAGCCGTGGTTGCCGCGGGGCCCCGTGCCCGACGGCACCCTGTACTCGGCGGGCAGCGCCCCGGGGTTGGCGATGAGCCGTTCCAGGTAAGCCGACCCCCGGTCGAATATCTTGGCCTGATCGGGCTGGCTGCGTAGGACGTCCTCCATGTCGTGGGCGAACTCCTGCAGTCCGTAGCTGGACGTTGCCATGGTCCCACCTCCCGTCGGCGTGGCTGGTAGGTACAGATTATACTCTTCTCGGGGTGCGGCGGGGAAGATGGTCATGGGGCAGGGGAGGACCGGGCCGCCGGCGGCAGGGCCTGCTCCCAGTCGGGCATCAGGAACCGGGATGTGGTGGGCAGGAGCAGGATGGACAGGACGCCCAGCAGGCTGGTGGCGAAGGAAAGGGCGACGATGCCCTCGTAGCCCGTCAGGTCCCAGATCACGCCTCCGCCCCAGGCGCCGGCGGCCATCCCGAGGCCCGACCCCAGCATCTGCCAGCCGTAGGCGGTGCCGATGGGCGCGTTGCCGAAGTACTGGCGGTTGATTATGGGGAAGGCGCTCATCTCCCCCCCGAAGCCCACGCCGTAGACGACGGCGAACAGGTAGAAGAACCAGGCGTCGTGGGCCACGAACAGCATCAGCACAGGGGCGGTCTGCAGGAAGAAGCAGAGCCCCATGACTCCCTTGCTGCCCGTGCGGTCGGCCACGATGGGGACGACGAACCGGGTGGTGGTGCTCACGGCGAAGAGGGTGGCCACGAGGCCGGCTGCCACCCCTTCGGCGACGCCCCGCTCGATGGCCATGGCCACCAGGAACACCAGCACGATGTTGTGGGCCACGCACCCCCAGAAATGGATGCCGATGAGGTTCCAGAAGGCGTTCTTGCGCTGGGCCTGCCGCAGAAACACCTTGGTCCTGGTCTTGGCCACGTCTCCCTGGTAGACCCGCCGGATGGGCTGGTCCTCCGAGGCGCCCAGGGGCCTGAGGCCCAGCTCCCCGGGCTCGTTGTGGAACCTGCTGATCACGGCCAGCAGCAGCGCCCCGCCGGCTATGCCCGGGCCCCAGAAGGTCCAGGGCAGACCCAGGCGGTCCAGGAGCACCACCACCAGGGGAATGGCGATGACCGTGCCCAGCCCCTGGGAGGCCTGGAGGGCCCCCAGGCCCACGCCGAGGTTCTTGTCGAACCAGCTGGATACGGCGGCCATGAGGGGCACGCCGAATATGGCCATCGACCCGCTGAGGATTACGCCGAAGTAGAGGTAGAACTGCCACAGGTGCTCCATGGTGCCGGTGAGCATCATGCCGCAGACGAACAGGAGGGCGCCCAGCAGCATGGTGCGCCGAATGCCGTACCGGTCCCCAAGCCAGCCCGCCACCGGTCCGAAGAGCCCGGAGAATATCCACTGCAGGGAGAAGGCCAGCCCGATGGCGCCGTAGCTCCAGCCGAACCCCCGCTGGGCGTCCGCCAGGAAGGGAACGAACACGCTGGCGGCCATGCGCACGGCGGAGCTGGTGAGGCGCAGCAGCACAGCCATCCCCACGATGACCCACGCGTAGTGGACCCGGCGCCCGGCCAGGGTGAAGCTGGAGGGACTCAAGTCGAACAGCGGCATGCTCTATTCCTTGGGAGTACGGCACCCATTGTACACGAACCGGCCGTGCCGGGTGCTGCCGCACACGCGTGGCGTCGTCGCCGGCAGAATGCTAGCATATCGTCAACAGTCTGTTTTGGAGCGGACTTTGGGGAGCTTACACGTACGACGTTTGGATGATGGAGTGGTCGAACGGCTAAAGCGCCGCGCCGCCGCGAACAATCGTTCCCTGGAGAGCGAGGCCCGGCACATCCTGGAGCGGGCCTCGGAGGACGGCATGCCGGAGAAGGCCAGGAGATTCGGGGCCCTGGTCAAGAGGTTGCGGAGGGGGACCGGGAGCCGTTCTCAGACCCCTCCCACGTTCTGATCAGGGAAGACCGGGATAGCGGCCACAGCCCTGCGTGATGCGCCTGGTCGTGGACGCCGTCGTCGTCAAGTGCCTCGTCGAAGAGGAATACTCATCCCCCAAGACGGCACATGGCGCCCCGATTGGGGCGCCATGCTCTCTCAGGTTCAGTTGTGGTCCCGGGGGGGGGTCAGTCCGCGGGAGCGGGGGCGGCATGCTCGTTGGCCGAGCCGTTCCTGGTCCAGGAGTGCTCGTCGGCCTGCCACCTGTAGCCGGCCCCTCGGAGGACCTGCCCGATGGTCTTGGCGCTGACCTTGGGCGTCCCCTCGGGAGCGTTGCGCAGGGCCTCCTGGAGGCTGGAGAGAGACCAGGCGGGCGACCGGTCGATCTCCCGCTCCACCTCCCGGAGGATTAGCTGCTTCTCGGCGTCGCCGTACATCCTGTGCCGGCCGGCTCCAGGGAGGGTGTCCAGGGCAGCCATGCCCCGCTCGTGAAACCGCTGCACCAGGGCGGCTACGCCGCTGCTGCTCCGCATCCTGGCCGTGCGGGCGGCCTGGGTGAACGACTGGCCCTCGTCCACGGCCAGCAATGCCCGGGCCCGTCGAATCCGTTCCACCCGTTCGACTCCGGACGCGGCTATACGCATCATCTCCGTCTTCTCGGACTCCGTGAGCTTGCGCAGAGGCTGCTTAGGCTGCCTTCCCATATTACTACTGAATCCTCCCTTTACCTACCCGATTTATTCGATTATCGTACACCGTATTTTTGCTTGTCAAGAGATATTTTTCTATACACAACATCAAAAAACCCGTGCTTCGACTCTCCGAGGGTCTTGTACTAGAATCCATCGTGTGAGACGGGACGTGGGACTGGGCCTGAAACGCTTGGCCTCGGCGGGCCTCGACCTGCTGTTTCCGCCCCGGTGCTGCGGATGCGGGCAGCCCGGCGGCTTCCTGTGCCAGGGTTGTGAGGCCCTCGCCCCCACCCTGGAGCCGCCCTACTGCGGCAGGTGCGCCCACCCCGGCGCCCACCGGGCTACCTGCGGCTGCGGGCCGTTGGCGGTGGACGGAATCAGGGCCCCATACCTGCTGGAAGGTCCGGTCCGCAAGGCGGTCCACGAGCTCAAGTACAGGAACCTGAGGGCGGCGGCTCCCCGCCTGGGCGGCCTGTTGGCCGCGTGGATGGAGAAGAGCCCCGTCCCTGGGGACCTCCTCGTTCCCATCCCCCTGCACCGGCGGCAGCTCCGCAGCAGGGGCTACAACCAGTCGGCCATGCTGGCCCGGGAGGTGTCCAGGGGCGCCGGCCTGGCCCTGGCGGGGAACGCACTGGCCCGCGTCCGGGACTCGGCGCCCCAGGTGTCCCTGTCGTCGCGCCTGGACCGGGCCCGTAACGTGGAGGGCAGCTTTCGTTGCGTGGGAGACGTGAGGGGCGCCAGGGTGGTGCTGGTGGACGACGTGGTGACCACCGGCAGCACGATGTCCGCGTGCGCCGAGGCCCTCAAGTCGGCGGGCGCCCGCTCGGTTTGGGGCATCGCCCTGGCCCGGCAGCCCTACCGGGCGGCGTAGGGGCCTCGCCGCTACCGGAGCTCGACGGCCCGGTCGCCCCCGCTACCGGAGCTCGACGGCCCGGTCGATGGAAGGCAGGTCGGGGCGGAAGGTGGCCCTCCACGCCTCCAGGCCGTTGGCCCTGGACACGTTGCCCACCCAGCCGCCCACCAGCATGATGGCTTCCAACAGCTCCTCCGGGGAGGCGCCGGCCCTGTTGGCCGCGTGCATGTGGACCTTCAGGTGCTCCACCGTATCCTTCTCGGCTATGCAGGCCACCACCAGCAGCAGCTCCTTGGTCTTCCGGTCCAGCAGGGACTCGCCCAGGTACTCGGCGTACACCCTCTTGTTAAGCTCCTTGAGCCCTTCCAGGTCTATCTCGGCCAGGAAGTCGTGAAGGCCGTAGCGGAACCCCCGGAGCCTGGTGGTCTCCTCCAGTACTCGCTCTTTCTCGGTGGACATGCGCCGCCCCCTTTCAGGCCGTCTAGGTCTCGAGGTCGAAGGACTCGGCCGCCAGCCCCACGATGTGCTCGCCTATCGCCAGGGAGGAGGTGGCGCCGGGAGAGGGGGCGTTGAGCACGTGGATGGCACCCTGGCTGCGGTGGATGCTGAAGTCGTCCAGCAGCCTGCCGTCGCGGTCCACCGCCTGGGCCCGGACTCCCGCGCCTCCCGGGGCCAGGTCCTCCGCCCGGACCCCCGGCAGCAGCCGCTGGAGGTCCCGGAGGAAGACCCGCTTGCTGAAGGAGCGGTGCATCTCTCCCAGGCCGGTCTTCCACGTCTTCCGGGTCATGGCCCAGAACCCCCGGAAAGCCAGCGTGCCCATGGTGTCTCCCAGGCTGACGGCCGTCTTGGTGTACCCCTCCCGCGCCAGGGCCAGCACGGCGTTGGGGCCCGCCTCCACGTCCCCGTGGATGCTGCGGGTGAAGTGGACTCCCAGGAAGGGAAACCTGGGGTTGGGGACGGGGTATATGAGGGCCTTCACCAGGTCCCGGCGGTCCTCGCGTATGGTGTAGTACTCGCCCCGGAAGGGGATGATGCGGACTCCCGGGTCCACGCCCATCATCCGCGCCACCCGGTCCGCGTGGAGGCCCGCGCAGTTGATGAGGTACCGGGACTCCAGGCCGCCCCCGGTGGTCTCCAGCCTGATGGCCCCCTGCCGCGCCGATATGCCGACCACCCGGCGCCCCGTCATGATCTCCGCCCCCGCCGAGCGCGCCTGCTCCGCGTAGATGCCGGCCACCTGCGTGAAGTCGACGATCCCCGTGCCCGGCGCGTGGAGGGCGGCCACGCCATGGGCGTTGGGCTCGAGCTCCCGCAGGCGCTCGGGGCCTATCTTCTGCAGGCCGGGGACGCCGTTGGCCACCCCCCGCTGGTACAGCTCTTCCATCCGGCCCAGCTCCGACTCGTCGGTGGCCACGATGACCTTGCCGCACCGCTGGTAGTCGACCCCGTTCTCGTCGCAGAACCGGACCATGGACTCCACGCCCTGGACGCAGAACTGGGCCTTGCGGGAGCCGGGGCGGTAGTAGATGCCCGAGTGGATGACGCCGCTGTTGTGGCCGGTCTGGTGGGTGGCCAGCTCCCGCTCCTTCTCCACCACCGCCACCCTGCGCCTGGGGTACCGGCGGGTCAGGTGGAGGGCCGTCGCCAGGCCGATGATCCCGCCGCCCACGATGGCGACGTCGTAGCCGCCGGGGTTCACGGCGTCTCCCGGGGGCAGCCGGCCGGCCCTGCCGGCACAGCCCCGGTCAGCTCAGGCCCGGCTAGCTCAGCCCCGGCTAGCTGAGAACGTAGGGGATGTCCATCTCGCTGCAGGTGTCCTTGAACCACTCCAGCACCTCCCTGTGCAGGGGAATGCCATTGGCCCGCCGGTCCACCTCTGCCTCCCGCTCGGCGAGGCCGGGATACAGCACCCGCTCCGCCCCGGGGGCCGGAGGTGTGGTCCGGAGGGCCCGCAGGAAATCGTCCATCAGGGACTTGAACCGGTCCACGTCGGTGAACGCGTCTATGCGGTAGGCGGCGACCATGTGGCTGAAGTTGGGCCTGCCCGGCACCATGCCGAAGGCGGTGCCCGACAGGGGCCCGGTGAGGATGTCCACCACGCAGCCCAGGCCGTAGCCCTTGTGGGAGCCCATCTCCCGGGTGCTGCCCAACGCCAGCTGGTGGTACTGCTTCTCGGCCCCCGGCGCCCATTCGGAAGACATGGGGACGGGCTCCATGAGGGGTGTGCCGTCCAGGTCGGCGACCCACCCGGGGAGCAGGTCGACCCCCAGGCGGGAGGCCAGCCCCAGCTTGTTCCCCGCCACCACGCTGGTGGCCGCGTCGAAGACGAAGGGCGGCTCCTCCCCCGCCGGGGCGGCCAGGGCGATGGGGTTGGTCCCCAGCCTCGGCTCGGCCCCGAAGGTGGGCAGGACGCTGGGAGGGCAGCCGGTCATGCACACCCCGATCATGTCGTGCTCCAGGGCCATCATCGCGTGGTAGGAGGCCATGCCCAGGTGCCGCCCGTTGGAGACGGTCACCATACCCAGCCCCACGTTGCGCGCCTTCTCGATGGCGATCTCCATCGCCCTGGGAGTGACGATGATGCCCAGGCCCGCGTCCGAGTCGACGTTGGCCGTGGCCGGGGTCTGGCGGACGATGCGCCAGTTGGGCCTGGCGTTTATCTCCCCGCTGTTGTAGCCCGAGACGTAGGCCCGGAGCATGTTGGAGACCCCGTGGCTGTCCACATTCCGCACGTCGGCGGTGACGAGGACGTCGGTGGCCAGATCAGCGTCCTCCGCGGGCACGTTCACCTTCCGGAAGATCTGGCTGACGGTGCTTCGCAGGGCATCCTCGCGGACGCGTACCGCGTCCTCTTCCCTGACGTGGAACTGCTCCAGCATGGCTCTCCTTCGCACGGCGTCGGGGCCGGAGATGCGCCCATGATACACGCTGGCTTCCCGTTGGGCAACGGAATCAGGACGGCGTACTCCGGCCAACTTCGACGCCGGTCCAGGAAGCATACATGCACGAATTTGGGAAATGACAGCACGTTATCGTAGCTTTTTCGTCACGCAGACCCCGTTGACAAATCAAGCGTCCATCTGCTACCGTTTCGCCGGTTGCCCCCGCGCAACGCGCGTGACAAACAAATAGGGGAGGTCACACATGTCCCTGTTCAAGTTACCGTACATGCTCCTCATCCCGTTGGCGCTCCTGCTGGTCGTGGGAATGGCCTGCGGCGGTGACGATCCCACCGAGGCTCCGACGACTGCGCCGGCGCCCGCCACCACGGCCCCGGAGGCGACTATGGCTCCCGAGGCGACCATGGCCGCCGAGGCGACCATGGCCCCCGAGGCCACGGCCGCTCCCACGGCTATGGCCGAGGCCACGGCCACTCCCGAGGCGATGCCGGGAGATGACGGTTTGGCCGACAAGCTGATCATCGCCATCAACAACTTCGACAAGGACGACCTGGACCCCTACAGGTCCGGGAAGACCAACCTGGCCAGCCCCGACCCCTTCGCCGACTTCCTCATCGGGGTCACCCGGGACAACCAGCTCACCAATGTCTGGGGTTGGTCGGATAGCTGGGAGCAGATAGACGGCAAGACCTGGGACCTGACCCTGAGGGAGGACCTCAAGTACCACGACGACTACGGGTTCGCCGACGCCGCCGACGTGGCGGAGATCATGGATCTGTGGACCACCGACGAAGCCGTCGGGTCCCAGTGCCTGTACTGCGGGAATTGGGTGAACCTGTACGACCGCGCCGAGATCCTGGACGACCACAAGATTCGGATACATCTGCAGAGCTCCTACCCCCTGTTCTTCAATATCCTGCCCCCCATCGGCGGCTCCGACCTGTTCATGTTCTCGGTAGACGCCCTCAACGACGGTGGCGGGACAGCCCTGGGGTACGAGAACCTGAGCGCCCCGGGCACTGGCCCCTGGGACTTCGAAGACCGCGCATTGGGACAGTTCTTCCTGTACTCCCGCTGGGACGAGTACTACAGCCACGACTTCCGCTCCAACTACAAGGAGATGGAGCTGGTCCTATCCTCCGAGGACGCGCCCCGCATTGCCCTGGTGCAGACGGGGGCCGCCCACATGGCCAACAGCTCGGGCCCCTTCGTGGAGGAGATACGGGCCGCGGGCCTGGAGGTCGACGGCGCCAAGATGGTGGACAATGTCTACGGCAACTTCTACCAGAGCTACGACGAGGGGCACTGCACCAACAAGCTGGGCGTGCGCAAGGCCCTGAACCTCGCCGTGGACGCCGAGGCCATTGTCGATGCCCTGTGGGCCCCCGGCACCGCGACCAGGATCTCCCACCCCTACACCAGCCCCTTCGTAGAGAGCTGGGACCCCAGCCTGGGCCTCTACGGCTACGACCCGGACGAGGCGATGCTCCTGCTGGAGCAGGAGGGCTGCGCGGGATTCGACATAGTCGTCTACGGCTTCGCCTACGCCGCCGGCCCCGAGATGCTGGACATGCAGGACTCCATATGCACCTACTTCAACGCCGTCGGCGTCAACTGCACCTTCACCCCCATCGACGCCACCGCCGTCCGGCCCCTGAGGCAGGAGGAGAAACTGGGCTCCGCCGACGGCCCGCCACACTCGGGGGCCCACTGGATCCCCTCGGCCAGGAACTTCGGCGAGATGCTCCGAAGCCACGGCCTCTGCCCCTCCCGGGGCGGCTCGGTCTGCGGCATGGCACAGCAGGACAAGTACCTGGCGCTGAAGGACCAGTACGCCACCGAGGCAGACCCCGCCACGAGACAGGACCTGGCCAAGAGGATTAGCAGGATGGTCTTCGACGAGTACGAGGGTGGCATACCCATCGCCTCCAGGGACTGGATATGGGCTGTCGACCCCAACAAGATCTGCGGTTGGGAGCCCATCGACGGCACCGCCGCCCGGCCCATGTGGAACACCGTCGTACCCTGCTAGACCCGGGGTACGGCGGGTTGGCCGCCCGTTATATAAGGAGAGGGGACCCCAAGAGATTGGGGTCCCTTCGCTTGTCCCGTCCCCCGGCGTCCGCACGGCTCCGGGGGGGAGCGGCCCCGGGTCCCTTGAGGTCGGGGGCGTTTCGGGAATAGACTGTAACCATACCGCGAGGGGACCGGAGAGGACGTCATGGCCAACGTGGTGCTGGTAGTGGACATGCTGAAGGGCTTCCTGGAGCCGGGGCACAACCTGTACTGTGGCGACGCATCCAGGGACATCGTGCCCAACGTCCGGGGCCTGCTCCAGCGGGAGCAAGAGGCGGGCTCCGCCATTCTCTTCATATGCGACAACCACGAGCCCGACGACCTGGAGTTCAGGATGTTCCCCGTGCACTGCGTGAAGGGCACGGCCGAGACCCACGTGATACCCGAGCTTCAGGAGTTCGTGGCGGGGGACAACCTGGTGCCCAAGAACCGGTACAGCGGGTTCTTCGACACGGACCTGGAGGAGCGGCTGCGGGAGCTCTCGCCCGAGGCGGTCATAGTGTGCGGTGTGTGTACCGACATCTGCGTGCTCCACACCGCCGCGGACGCGCGAAACCGCGACTACACGGTGGAGGTGCCCACGGACTGCGTGGCCAGCTTCGACCCCGACGCCCACCGGTGGGCCCTGGGACACCTGGAGAAGATCCTGGGAGCCCGGCTGGTCACCGCCGCCCGGGCCTAGCTGTTTCTCGCCGCCGGGCTCGGCACGCCCTGGGGAGTTACCCGCCGCCCACGGGCCTGACGATCTCCAGCACGTCGCCCTCCTTCAAGAGGACCTCCGGGTACCTGTCCTTCTCCAGGACGATGCCGTTGTACCCCACGGCCACGTGCTGCAGGTTCACGTCGTAGCTCTCGAGGAAGCTCACCAGGTCCACGGAGCCGTCCACGTATCGGGGCTTGCCGTTGACCGTCAGCGTTATCATCGCGACCCTCTCCCCGCGCCCGAGACCTGGCGCGCCCCGGCCGCCTCGTCCATGGCGTTACGCAGCTCCCGGGCCGCCCGGCGGGGGTCCTCGGCTCCCAGAATGGCCCTGATCACCGCGGCCCCGGCTGCGCCGGCCTTCAGCACCTCGCCCACGTTGGCCGCCGTTATGCCTCCGATGCCGGCCAGGGGGACCATCACCCGACCCGCCGCCGCGGCCAGCAAGCCCGGGCCTGCCGGCCGCCCTCCGGCGTGGGACTGGGTGGGGAAGACCGCGCCCACCAGCAGGAGGTCGGCCCCCTCCCCCTCGGCGGTCACGGCCCCTTCCACCGTGTGGACGGACCGCCCCACCAGCATCTCCGGCCCGGCAACCTGGCGGGCCGCCTGGACGGAGAGACCCTCCTCGCCGAGCTGCACTCCATCGGCGCCGCAGGCCGCGGCCACGTCCACACGTTCGTTGACGAAAAGCAAGGCCCGCCCCTCGGTGACCCGTCGCAGGCCGCGGGCCACCTCCAGCAGGGGCCCTCCGGCCAGTCCCTTCTCCCTTAGCTGCACCAGGTCGACACCGCCCTGGAGGGCCAGGTCCACCTTGCGCTCCAGCTCCCGGGGGTCAGGCCGCCAGAAGCGTGCGTCGGTTACCAGGCACAGGCACGGCGCGGGTATGGCGCTCATGGCGCTACGTGGCCGCCGGAGTCGGTTGGGCCACGTCCTCCGTGGGGCTGCTGGCGTCGGCGTAGGCCTGCGTGGGCATCCTGCCGGCCACGTAGGCCGCGCGCCCGCCCTCCACGCCCAGCCTGAACGCGTGGGCCATCAGGGCGGGGTCGGTGGCGCGGGCTATGGCGCTGTTCACCAGGACGGCGTCGGCCCCCATCTCCAGGGCCTGGGATGCGTCCGAGGGCACCCCGAGGCCCGCGTCCACCACCACCGGCACCCCGGCCTGCTCCACGATGATGCGTATCTCCTCGGCGGTGTGGATGCCCTGGCCGGAGCCTATGGCCGAGCCCAGGGGCATCACCGTGGCGCATCCCGCCTCCTCCAGGCGCATGGCCAGCACCGGGTCGGCGTGGATGTAGGGGAGCACCACGAAGCCGTCGTCGATGAGGCGGCGGGCCGCCTCCAGGGTGCCCACCGGGTCCGGAAGGAGGTACTTGGGGTCCGGGATCACCTCCAGTTTGACCCAGTTGGAGCTGCTGACCTGCCGTCCCAGCCGTGCCGTGAACACCGCCTCCTCCACCGTGCGGCATCCGGCGGTGTTGGGCAGCACCTGGTACCTGTTCCAGTCGATGTAGTCTAGGATGGTCTTCTTGTTGGGGTCGTCCAGGTCCAGGCGCCTGATGGCTACGGTGACCATCTCGGTGCCCGACGCCTCGACGGACCGGACCATATCCTCCACCGTGCGGTACCGCCCGGTGCCCAGGATGAGCCGCGAGCTGAACCTCTTCCCCGCTATCACAAGGTCGTCGTCCATGGCGCCGCTCCTTTACGTCCCGGCAAAAAAGAAGGCCGCCGGGCTCCCTACTCCGGCCGACAGACCGGGGCTCCCCCAGGGCTTCCGCCAATGGGGGGTAGAGAAGCTGGCGGCGGGTGCCTTCCAACCAACCTTCCCTTCGCCGGCATTACCCGGATCAGGTATGTACGGTCGGTGACGCGTACTGGCCACCCTCTCAGCCTGGCTCGCCCAAGCTCCCGGCTCACTAACCGCTACGGTAATTGTATCAAAAGAGGAGCATGAGGCCAAGGGAAACCAACCCGAAAGACGGCCCGCCCCAACCGCGATTTCTTACTTGACATTGTGTTACAGGAGTAGTATTTTAGCGTGGGAGTCAAAAGAGGTGAGATTGTGAGAGTCCTTTCAAATAATTGGAAGTCACCGGGAGCCCTCTGGTGGTGTCTCAGAGCCTTGGCTTTTACAGTCGTCGTGGTGCTTGTGGCCGCTGCCTGTGCGGGGCCTATGGGCGACCAGGGCGGCCTCGGCCCTCAGGGAGACGCCGGTCCGCAAGGCCCGGCCGGCCCTCAGGGAGAAGCAGGGCCCAAGGGTGACCAGGGCGACGTGGGCCCGGCAGGGCCTCCGGGACCCGAGGGACCGGATGGGCCCGAAGGCCCCCAGGGACCGGAAGGCCCGGCGGGGCCTCCGGGACCCAAGGGTGATCCCGGCGGCCCGCAGGGACCGCGGGGTGACCAGGGTCCCCAGGGTGAGAGGGGCCCCCAGGGCGATACCGGCGCCCAGGGTCCCCAGGGACCCCGGGGCGACCCCGGTCCCCAGGGTCCCCAGGGTCTCGACGGGCCGGAGGGCCCCCAGGGTGAGACCGGGCCGGAGGGGCCCCAGGGAATCCCGGGTGACCCGGGCGGCCCCCAGGGACCCAAGGGAGAGCAGGGACCGACCGGTCCTCAGGGCCCCATTGGAGACGTGGGCGACAAGGGCGACACGGGACCCCAGGGACCTGTGGGACCCCAGGGACCCCAGGGACCCCAAGGACCGCAGGGACCCCAGGGTGATAAGGGCGACGCGGGCGACCAGGGAGTCCAGGGACCCCAGGGACCCCAGGGGCCACAGGGCGACAAGGGTGACCAGGGACCCACGGGGCTGCGTGGAAATCAGGGGCCCCAGGGACCCGCAGGGCCTTTCGGTCCCCAGGGCATACAGGGCGAACCCGGGGTATCCAACCTGGTAATCAAGACGGCAGTGAGCGAGTCGAACAGCGACAATAAGATCGGCATCGTACAGTGTGAGACGGATAACGACGATTTGTCCGCGATCGCCGGTGGAGCTATGGTGAGCGACACCAGCGGGAACGTGGTCATAGTGGACTCGCGTCCGGATGGAGTCGCCGGCGAGGTCCCGAAGGGGTGGAGGGCGAGCGCCGTGGAGGCCGGTGGTGGTGTATCCGGCGACTGGACGCTCACCGTCTACGCCGTATGCGCCAGCGTAAACTAGAGACCTCTCGATAAACTAGGGCGCTCCCGCCGGAGGAAGAGCCCAGAAGGCCGCGCCATTCCCACAGACCGGGAATGGCGCGGCGGCTTTTTGTGAGGTGGGGTGAGCTGCAACTTTCCTCGCCTCCATCAGGTCGAACGGCTCAGCCACTTCGCCGCCACTGGAGGCACATCGCGCACTGAGAGGCAGCCTGTGTCAGTGGGTTGCGATATGATGCTTTTTGCATTAATATAATCTTTAGTAATGCATAAGGTATTAAAGCGTTCTCACTGTGATCAGGAGAATTGTAAATGATTCAGATCACTACACGTGTGCCGGATGAATTGGCGGAAGCGCTGGATGCCGCAGCCGGGCGGCTCAAGCGTAGCCGAGCCGCCGTCGTACGCCAGGCGCTGGAGCGGTACCTGGAGGACTTCGACGACCTCGCCGCGGCATTGGACCGGCTACAGGACCCTGCAGACCCTGTTCTGGATTGGGACGAGGTCAGGCGTGGACTACTCGGTCCGGATTAAGGGAAGTGCGGCTAAAGCGTTGGCTGCCATTCCGCAACCGATCAGGGGCCGATTGGTCCAGGCTGTAGACGGTCTATGCGAGCATCCATTGACTGGGACGCCTCTGAAAGGGGGGCTCCGAGGGCTCAGGCGGCTGCGGGTGGGCGACTACCGAATAGTGTATGAGCTGCTCGATGGGGAGCTAGTCGTCTTGGTAGTCCGGGTCGCTCACCGCCGAGACGCCTACCGTAGGACCTAGCCGTGGAGAATATGCAAGACCCCTTTCGCAGCGACCACTTTATCCGCCAGGACGAGAACGACGACGCCCTCTTCTACAGGGAGCCTCGCCTGGTCGTCCACATCGACGACCAAGCCATCGCCGCCGTCGGGGAGCTGTTCCGGGATGTCTTCCCGCCGGGCGACGGGGGAGCCGGGCCCGCCGTCCTAGACCTGATGAGCAGCTGGCGCTCCCATTGGCCCCGGGACCTGCCCAAGGCGCGGCTGGTCGGCCTGGGCCTGAACGCGGTTGAGATGGAGAGGAACCCGGACCTCGACTCCCACCTGGTCCATGACCTGAACAGGGACCCGGTCCTGCCCTTCGACGACGCCTCCTTCGACGGGGTCGCCATCACCGTGTCCATCCAGTACCTGGTGCGGCCCGTGGAGGTGTTCCGGGAGGTGGGCCGGGTGCTCCGGCCCGGCGGGGTCTTCCTGGTCATCTTCTCCAACCGGATGTTCTTCACCAAGGCCGTGAGGATATGGGTGATGAGCGGGGACGGGGACCGGATGGAGCTGGTGGCCGCCTACATGGAGCTGGCGGGGAGCTTCGAGGGCGTCACCCGCATGTACCGCAACCCCGACAGGGGCGAGATGGAGGACCCGGTGTACGCCGTGCTGGCCAGAAAGCCGGCCGACCCGGCCTAGGGCGTGTTCACACTAACTGGTTAGGTATGGTATGCTGGGGGCATGGAACTTACTGAGGCGCAGTACCAACAGATTGCCCCCTACCTGCCCGTCCAACGCGGCAACGTG
>DAOUJG010000054.1:0-34106 GCA_034423015.1 Dehalococcoidia bacterium
GTAGGCACGGACATCAAGGACGTGGTGGGTTCCGACGGCTACGAGTTGGGCAAGGAGCTGGCCAAGGCCGGGGAGGGAGAAGGCGTGTGGGTGGAATACCTGTGGCCGCACCCTGTAACACTCAAGGAAGTGCCAAAGATTGGGTACGCGGTGCGCCGGGAGGGGATGATCTTTGCATCCGGCTACTATCCTGGCGTCACGGACCCTGCGGCCTACACCCAGGCCTACGTCCAGAAGGCCATGGACTATTATGACAGCCAGGGCCTGGAGGCCACGGTTGCGCACTACAACAGCCCGGAGAGCATAGACGGCTCTTACTGGCTGATGATGGTCGATCCCCAGGGCTTCATAGTCGTATCGGGCGCGGAGCAGGCGCTGGTTGGACTGGATGCCAGGCAGTTCCGGGGGATTGTGGATGGAGAGCCAATCGGCGAATCGCTTCTCAGCGCCACCGAGGAGGGCCACTGGTTCAAGTACTCGTGGCCCAACCCCAGGACGGCGGGGCAATTGACGGTGTACCTCTGGATAATCCGCCACGACGGACACGTCTTCGCCTCTGCCTACTACGTCGAGGGTGACGGGGACGCGCCGCCGCCCACCGATTCCGACGATGCGCTGACGAGCGCCTACGTACAGAATGCGATCGATTTCTACGAAGAGAATGGCTTGGAGGACACCGCCGCCTACTACAGGACCCCTGCAAGCGCCGAAAATGGGCGGTCGCTGATCCTCATTGACAGAGCCGAAAGCACGTTACTGGTATACCCGAACATTCCCGCCCTGGAAGGCCAATACATTGGCTCGGGCTCGCCATTTTATTCCGCCTTCGCTCAAGCGGAATTTGCCACCGAGGAGGGCTATTGGTCTACTACTCAGGGCATCAACCCGGTCACCAAGCAAGAGGAACCTCGGAGAGTCCTCGGTGTCCTTCACGACGGCCTGGTGTTTTCCTCCAGCCATTCGGCATTGGTGGAAGACGTAGCTGATTCCGTTAAGGAATATGTTGGCAAGGCCATAGCCAAATACCAAAACGACGGCCTAGAGGCCACCATAGCCCACTACAACGCGCAGGACAGCCTGGACGGCCAGTTCTACCTGTTCCTCATCGGCGAGGACGACATCTACCTGGCCCATCCCATTTTCCCTCACCTCATTGGCACCGACATCAAGGACGTGGTCGGCTCCGACGGCCAGGAACTGGGTATAGAGATAGCCCAGGCTACGGAGGGGGGCATCTGGGTTGAATACCTGTGGCCTCATCCCGTTTCCAGAAAGGAACAGCAAAAGGTTACATGGGCCATTCGCCACGATGGGCTGATATTCGCCTCAGGCTACTACGCTGGCGAGCCCGAGACTGGCCCCCCGGCTTGGCAGGAAGCCGACCCCCGGGAGTACACCGTAGAGTATGTGGAGCGGGCCGTGGAGCGTTACCAGCAAGACGGCCTGGAATCTATGCTCAACTACTACAACAGCGTTGCCAGCTTCGAGGGCGAGTGGTATCTCTTTGCCACCGACGAAGATGACATCTACCATGTCCACCCGCTCATTTCCCGGCTGATAGGCACCGACATCAAGGATGTGGTCGGTTCCGACGGTTACGAACTGGGCAAGGAGCTGGCCAAGGCCACCGATGGTGGCGAAGGTGTCTGGGTGGAGTACCTGTGGCCTCATCCGGTGACGCTGAAGGAAGTTCCGAAGGTGGGCTACGCTGTGCGCCGTGACGGAATGCTCTTCGCCTCCGGCTACTATGTCCAGGTTGAAGACCCTGCGGCCCGGACCAGGGAGTACGTGCAGATGGCCATCGAGTACTACCAAGCCAACGGGTTGGACGCCACCGTCGCCCATTACAACAGCTCCGAGAGCGTTGACGGCCAGTGGAACCTGACCATGGCGGATGAGAACGATGTTGTGCTCGTCGCTGTCTTGGCTTCCCACCTGATAGGCACCGACTTGAAAGAACTCGGACGTATCCGAAAGGTTGGCGAAGAGATGGCGGCAGCCACGGAGGAGGGCCTCTGGGTCAGCTTCATCTTCCCCAACACCAGGTCTTCGGAGACCTTGTACGCCCATACGTGGGCCATCCGCTATGACGGGCTGCTCTTCACGTCGCGCTACTACGACGACCAGCCTGACGTCCAGGAGACGCCTTAGGGAGGGACTGTTGGCCCGGCCACGGGGCTGCACTCCTGGCCGGGCCATCCGCTCTGGGACACGTCGAAGACGAAGCCCTCGGGGTCCTTGAACTTGGCCTCGAAGTACTGCCCGTGAAGGGCCAGACCAGGCTGCTCGTCCACCTTCAGGTCCCCCTCCTGGGAACGGAGCATCTCCTTGGCCTGCTCGAGGTCGTCCACCCTGAAGCCGATGTGGTTCACCCCCGGGGGCTGGGACTCGGCGCCCTTGCTCCCGATTATGGCGACGTTTATGTATCCGTCGGTCAGGTAGATGGTGTTCCCGGGCGGGTTCCCGCCCCGGGAGAACTCCTCCAACCCCATCACCTGGGTATAGAATTTCGCCAGCCTGTCGTGGTCCGAGCTGAACATCGCAACGTGCCGTATCTTCATATCCTTGCTCCTTCGAACTCCAGGATTTCCGACGCTCCAGGCGGATTATAGGCGCCTGCCAAGGCCCGCATCAGATTGGACCTCCGCGCCCAGCCACGCCAGGGCGACGACCCCGTCACCACCGAGGGCGGGACGGTATAATGTACCCGGGCGTACACCATGAGACCGGTGCCCTGGCCGGCGCCGAGAGGTGGGGGAATGAAGGTTGGAGCAGCCAGACCCGGGAGCGTATGCGTGGTGGGCGGTGGCGTCGTGGGCGGCTTCATCGCCTACCTGCTGGCCCGTGAGGGCGTCCAGGTGAGCCTCCTGGAGAGAAACAGGCTCGGGTCCGGCGCATCCGGGGCCTCCGCAGGCAACGTCCAGACCCTCTCCAACGGGTTCCAGGGGTTCCACAAAGAGCTGGGCCAGGAGAGCCTCGGACTCTACAGGCGGTTCCTGCCGTCCATCAAGGACGAGTCCGGCATAGACCCCCTGGACCACGAGGTCCGTTACCTCTACGCCGCCATGGACGAGGAGCAGGCCACCGCGGTCCAGGCCGCGGAGCCCCAGCTTGTCCAGGACGGCATGAAGGTCCAATGGATCGACGGTGAACGGGCCAGGGAGCTGGAGCCCAGGCTCTCTCCCCGCCTCCTCGGTGGGCTTCTCCATTCCGACTGCATACAGATGGACGGCGCGAGACTGGTGAACGCCCTGGGCCGGGCGGCCCAGGGGCGGGGCGCTTACGTGGCAGGCTCCGAGGTCGCCGGCCTGGAGCTGGACGGGGACCGGGTTACAGGGGTCCGCCGCAAGGACGGGACCGTGCTGCACGCGGACATGGTCGTGGCGGCCATGGGAGCATGGACCGGTCCGGCCCTCTCCGGCTGGCTTGGGGTGTCCCTGCCCATCCGGCCCCAGAGCCTCCAGAAGATACACCTCCTCACCGGCGACCGGCCCCTGGAATGCGCCGTCCGGTGGGACGGCGTCAACATGGTGTCCCGGCGGGACGGGCTGACCCACATCGGGAGCAAGCGCGACGGGTTCGGCTTCGACGCCCACCCCACCGAGGAGGGCAGGCGGTGGCTGTTGGAGCACGCCGCCACCGTGTTCCCCGGCCTGGAAGCCAGGGTCGCCGAGGCGTGGGCGGGGTGCGCGGTGTCCACTCCCGAGTCGCTCCCTGTACTGGGTCCCCTGGACGGGTACCGGGGCATCTGTGTTGCAGCTCCCAGCACCAACGGCTTCCTGCTGGCGCCGGCGCTGGCGGAGATTCTCACCGGCTTCCTGATGAATGGCGAAGTGCACCCTCTCATGCAGGAGATGCTGCCCCGGAGGGCCGTAATGCGGGACAGGGACCCATCCGGGCCGGACGCGGCCGCCCAGGAGACTCCATGAGGCCGTTACACGGGGGCGGCGGCGAGCAGGTACGGCTGCGGCCCCCTCCTCCGGCGTGGTATCATTGGCTTCGCCCCACGGTCATCCTGCCCAGGAGACGCCCAGTGCGTGCCCATAAGAATGCGCACCCATAAGATCGTCACCATCGCCGGAGACGGCATCGGACCCGAGATACTGGACTCGGCCCTCCGGGTCCTCGCCAGGGTGCAGGAGAAGTGCGGCGATTTCACCCTGGAATACGAGGAGCACGAGGGCGGGGCCGCCTGCTACGTGACCCACGGCGTCAACCTGAAGCCCGAGTCCCTGGAGGCGTGCCGCTCGGCGGACAGCGTGCTGAAGGCCCCCGTGGGGCTGCCCCAGGTGCGCCGTCCCGACGGCACCGAGGCGGGCCTGCTGGGGGGAGTGCTGCGGGGTGGGCTGGATACCTACGCCAACGTCCGCCCCGTCAAGCTCTGGCCCGGCGTGGATGCGCCCCTGAAGGCAGACCCCGGCGAGATCGACTACGTGATCGTGCGGGAGAACACCGAGGGCCTGTATCTGGCCCGGGGCCTGGGGGTCGGCAACGACCAGGCCGTGGCCGACACCATGCTCATGACCCGGCAGGGCGTCGAGCGCGTCTGCCGCTTCGCCTTCGACCTGGCCCGGAAGCGCGGCGGCGCCCCCGGAGACGGCAAGAAGCGGGTCACCTGCGTGGACAAGAGCAACGTCCTTCGCAGCATGTGGTTCTTCCGCAGCATCTTCCAGGAGGTGGGCGAGGAGTACGCGGACGTGGAGAAGGACTTCCTCTACTCGGACGCGGCGGCCCAGGCCTTGGTGCAGCAGCCCTCCAGGTTCGACGTCCTGGTGATGGAGAACTTCCTCGGCGACCTGCTCAGCGACCTGGGAGGCGGCACCATAGGCGGCCTGGGCATGTGCCCCAGCGGGAACATCGGGGCCGGCGCCAGCTACTTCGAGCCGATCCACGGCTCCGCGCCGGACATCGCCGGCAGGGCCGTCTCCAACCCCATCGCCCAGGTCCTCAGCGCCGCCATGATGCTGGAGCACCTGAACGAGGCCGCCGCGGCCCGGATGGTCGACGCCGGCGTCTGGGAGGCCCTGGCATCCCGGGACCTGGTCATCCAGGCCAACGGCCAGCCCAGGGGCGGGACCCAGGCCGCCACCGAGGCCATCCTGGCCCACCTGGGCTAGGGGGGCGGGCCGCCCTCTGCCCCGGTGGCCCTGCAGGGCAGCCGGCGAGAAACACGGGCGAGAAACACGAAGGAGTACCCGATGACCGACGTTCCCCTGCACTACAAGTCCATCACCGAGCTGTCCGGGCTGATCCGGTCCAAGGCGGTGTCGCCCGTCGAAGTCACCAGGGCGATGGTCCAACGCATCGAGGAACTGGACTCCCGGTACAAGAGCTACGCGACGCTGATGGCGGACCACGCCGTGGCCGCCGCCGACAGGGCCGAGGAGGAGATCGCCGCCGGCCGCTACCGGGGGCCCCTCCACGGCGTGCCCATCGCCGTCAAGGACCTGTGCTTCACCACGGGAGTCCGGACCATGGGAGGCTGCAAGGTGCTGGCCGACAACGTCCCCGACTTCGACTCCACCGTGGTGGTGAGGTTGGAATCGGCAGGCGCGGTGCTTCTGGGGAAGCTCAACCTCACCGAGGGGGCCATGGGCGGCTACAACCCCGAGTTCGACATACCCCTGAACCCGTGGAACGTCCACCGGTGGGCGGGCGCCTCCTCCAGCGGCTCCGGCGTGGCCACCGCCCTGGGCCTGTGCTACGGCTCCCTGGGCAGCGACACCGGGGGCTCCATCCGGTTCCCCGCATCGGCCTGCGGGATAGTGGGGCTGAAGCCCACTTGGGGCCGGGTGAGCCGCTATGGAGTGCTGGACCTGGCCCAGTCCCTTGACCACGTGGGACCCATGACCCGAACCTCTGCCGACGCGGGCATCATACTTCAGGCCATGGCCGGACGGGACGACAACGATCCGACCACCCTCCTGGACCCCGTCCCCGACATGCTGGCCCATGTCGAGGACGGCGTGAAGGGGGTCCGCATCGGCCTGGACGAGAGGTACGTTACCGAGGGGGTCGAACCGGAGGTAACCCGCGCCGTGCTGGAGGGCGTGAAGGTGCTGCAGGGCCTGGGCGCCGAGATCGTCGAGGTGAGCATGCCCGACGTGGACAGGTACCTGCCCTTCTGGCACGTGCTCTGCCCCGCCGAGGCCGCGGACGCCCACAGACAACACTACCCCTCGCGGCGGGACGACTACGGGCCCTTCTTCCGGGACTGGCTCGACAAGGGCGCGGAGGTCAGCGGAGCTGACTACGCCCAGGCAAACAACATGCGCGCAGAGTGCAACGGCCTCATCCGCCGGGCGCTGCAGGACGTGGACGTGCTGGCCTGCCCCTCCACCGTGGGGCCCGCCCATCCGGTGACGCCCGAGGCACTGTACGGGCCCCTGGACGAGAACCGGGGGACGAACTTCCAGCGTTTCACCGTCCCCTACGACTTCAACGGCGCCCCGACCCTGTCCGTTCCCTGCGGGCTCAGCGCCGACGGGCTGCCCCTCAGCCTCCAGATCGTGGGCAAGCACCTTGGGGAGGCCTTGCTCTGCCGCATCGGCCACGCCTACGAGCAGGCGACCGACTGGCACACCAAGCGACCCCCCGTCTAGGGGCGGCTTGACCGGCCGTGGGGCCGCCAATACACTGCTGCCAGGAGTAGCGCCGTGGAATATGCCTACATCAAGGTAGAGCGCCGGGGCCCCGCCGAGGTGCTGAGTCTGAACGACCCGGCCACTCTGAACGCCGTCAACCACGAGATGATGGAGGAGATGGCCGCGGAGCTCTCCCGGGTCGAGGCGGACGCGGAGACCCGGGTGCTGGTGCTGACCGGGGAGGGACGGGGCTTCTGCTCGGGCGCCAACATAAAGCACATGGCGGAGGCGGGGGGCGCGAGGGAGATCGAGGCGGAGCCCCCCTCCGTGGACGACCTCACCCCGCACCTCACCTACACCAGGGGCGTCATCTACCGGCTCTGGAAGCTGAGCAAGCCCACCATCGCGGCCATCAACGGGCCCTGCATCACCACGGGCGTGGGGCTGGCGGCGGCGTGCGACTTCCGCATCGCCTCGGACCAGGCCCGCATCGGCTGGATATTCCTGCGCAGGGGGCTGCCTCCCGACGATGGAAGCCTGGGACTGCTGGTGAAGCTGCTGGGCTACAGCAAGACCTACAAGCTGGGCATCCTGGGAGAGATCATCCCCGCCCAGGATGCACTGGACATCGGCCTCCTGGACCAGGTTGTCCCCGCCGACAAGCTGCTGCCCACGTGCCTGGAGCTGGCCGGGCGCATCGCCGACGCCGGACCTCCCCTGGCCCAGCAGATGTTCAAGCGGCTGGCCGTCGAGGCCCAGTTCTCCACCTACGAGGACACAGCGAGACAGGTGAGGCTCGCCTTCCAGACGTTGACGGAGACCGAGGACCACGCGGAGGCGGTCAGGGCGTTCGCCGAAAAGCGCCCGCCCCGGTGGACCGGCCGGTGAGAAGCCCACGGTCATAGCTCTCGACCCACGGGCATAGCCCTTGACACGGGGCTTGACGAGGACCTTGGCAAGGAGCTTGTACATGGCCTGCGGACCCCTTCACGGCGTGAAGGTCATAGAGTGCGCCCACATGCTGTCGGGCCCCTACTGCTGCCAGATCCTGGGTGACCTGGGGGCGGACGTTATCAAGGTCGAGTCCACGGGCGCCGGTGACCGGACCCGGGCCCTCCACCCCTTCAGCGATCCGGGAGGGGTCTCCTACGGCTTCCTCTCGCGCAACCGGAACAAGCGGAGCATCTGCGTTGACCTGGCCGCCGAAGAGGGCCGGGAGGTGATGTACCGACTGGTCCGGGACGCCGACGTCCTGGTCCACAACCTCCGGCGCACGACCATGGCCTCCCTCAAGCTGGCATACGCCGACCTGAAGGCGGTCAACCCCCGCCTGGTCTACGCCTCCATCTCGGGCTTCGGCGAGAAGGGCCCCCACAGGGACCTCCCCGGGGAGGACATGCAGGCCCAGGCCATGAGCGGCATCCTGAGCATCATCGGATACCCGGACCAGAGCTCCACTCCCGTGGGCACACAGCTTGGCGACGCGACCACGGGCATCGTCAGCGCCCTGGGGGTGGTCAGCGCCCTCTACGCCCGGGACCGCACGGGCCAGGGTCAAGAGGTGACCAACTCGCTCCTGGCCAGCCTCATGGCCATCCAGCCGGCCGCCTTGAGCTACTACCTGGCCAGCGGCCAGGTGCAGCCGAAGATGGGCTCCAGCGGGTCTCCGACGCTGCCCGTGCCCTACGGCATCTGGACCGCTGGGGACGGCAAGGAGATGGCGGTCTCCTCCTACCGGGACTGGCCCAAGTTCTGCCGGTGCATCGGGATTCCGGACCTGGCCGACGACCCTCGGTTTGGCACCTACGAGGGCCGCCAGGCCAACCGGCAAGAGCTGGTCGAGATAGTCCAGGAAGCCTTCTCGCACCGCGGCCGGGACGAGTGGATACGCCTGCTCCGGGCCCAGGACCAGTGGGTGGTGCCTGTGCGCGACTACGAGGACATCTTCTCGGACACCGATGCCTGGGACAACGGGCTGGTCGCGGAGATGGAGCACCCGTTGGCGGGAGCGGTGCGGACGTTCGGGGGGCCGTTGGGCTTCTCGGACACGCCGGAGCGGCCGGCCAAGTATCCACCCATCCTCGGCGAGGACACCCGCCGGGTGCTGCTGGAGGCAGGCTACTCTGACGACGAGATCGACGGGCTGCGCCGGAAGGGCGCGGTCAAGTGAGCGCGGGGGCCGATGCCTGAAGCGCCGGACCTGGAGGTGATAAAGGAGCTCCTCGACGAGCGGGTCCGGGGCCTGACCGTCTCCAGCGCCTCGGTGCTCCGGCCAACGGTGCTCCGGTCCCTGGCCGGCGACATGTCCCGGGACATGCCGGGGCGCACCTTCCGGGAGTTCCGGCGCCGGGGCAAGTTCCTCCTGGCCGAGCTGTCCGAGGACCGGCATCTGGTGATCGACCCGATGCTGACGGGCCGGCTGCAGCACTGCCCCTCGTCGGAGCGCGTCGCCAAGCGCACGTCGGTGGTCTTCGGCCTCCCCGACGAGATGGACCTGCGCTACGTGGACGACCGCCAGATGGGCAAGGTGTACTACGCCTCTGGCGCCCAGCTCGGTCAGGTCCCCCGTTTGGACGAGCAGGGCCCCGACGTCCTGGACGACACCCCGTTGGAGGATTTCAGGGCCCGGCTGAAACACTTCTACGGGGAGATCAAGGGGGTCCTCACCCGGGGGTCCCTGGTGTCGGGCATCGGCAACGCCTACGCCGACGAGGTGCTGTTCGCCGCCGGAATAGCGCCCTTCCGCAAGTCGCGGTCGCTGACCGCCGACGAGGTGGCGGCCCTCCACCGGCAGTGCCGGAGTGTGGTGGTGGAGGCCGTGGCCGTTCTCCGGGAGCGCATGGACGGCCGCATCCACGTGAAGGTCCGGGACTTCCTCCAGGTCCACAACAAGGGCGGCCAGCCCTGTCCCCGCTGCGGGGGCAGCATCACCCAGCTCACGGCCAACCAGGTCATAACCAGCTACTGCCGCCGGTGCCAGCCCGGAACGCTCATCAAGAACTGACGCCTCATCTCTCCAGGTCAATTGACGCCTATCTGGGACGGTGCTAGACTCCCTCCCATCCCCCTTCCCCCCATTCACCGCGTCAAAGGAGGAGCCGCCGTGCCCATCAAACGCCCCACCCTGGAGGAGGTCGCCGACCTGGCCGACGACAACGGGCTGAGCCTGACTCCCGATGACCTGGAGTCCTTCCGGGAGCTGATGGAGCCCAGCCTGGAGGCCTACGAGCACCTGGACGCCCTGGCGGAGCCCACCCTTCCGGTCAAGTATCCACGGGGCCCCGGCTACCGGCCCGACCCCGAGGACAACCTCGCTGAACGCCTGGTATTGGCGCAGCGAGATAAAGGGCGCCTCCGAGGGGCTTCTGGCCGGGAAGTCCATAGTGGCCAAGGACAACGTGTGCGTCGCCGGCGTGCCCATGATGAACGGCACCAGCGTGCTGGAGGGCTACGTGCCCGACGTGGACGCGACCATCGTGACCCGCATCCTGGACGCAGGCGGGACCATCGTGGGGAAGGCGGTCTGCGAGAGCCTCTGCTTCTCGGGCGGGAGCCACACCTCGGACACCGGGCCCGTGCTCAACCCCCACGACCACCGGCGCACCGCCGGGGGCTCCTCCAGCGGCAGCGCGGCCCTGGTGGCGTCGGGCGAGGTGGACATGGCCATCGGCGGCGACCAGGGCGGCTCCATTCGCATACCCGGCTCCTGGTGCGGCATCGTCGGCCACAAGCCCACCTACGGCCTGGTGCCCTACACCGGCGTCTTCCCCATCGAGCTCACCATCGACCACACCGGGCCCATGGCCCGCACCGTTGCTGACGTGGCCCTGATGCTGGAGGCCGTGGCGGGACCCGACGGCCTGGACCCCAGGCAGTCGGCGGGACTGCAGCGAGAGGCCTACAGCCGCGCGCTGACGGGCGACGTCCGCGGACTGCGCCTGGGCATCGTAACCGAGGGGTTCGGCTGGGAGGACATGTCCGAGAAGGACGTGGACGAAGGGGTGATGGAGGCGGCCCGCTCCTTCGAGAAGCTGGGCGCCAAGGTCGATACGATATCCATACCGTGGCACCGGCACGGCCGGCAGATATGGACGCCCATCGCCGTGGAGGGGGCCACCATGCTCATGATCGGCGGCAACAGCATGGGCACCAACTGGAAGGGCCACTACACCACCGGCCTCCTGGACGTGTTCGCCCGGGGCCGCTTCAGCCGCCCCGACGACCTGTCCGAGACCACTAAGATGGTGATGCTCCTGGGACAGTACATGCAGGAGAAGTACCACGGCCGCTACTACGCCAAGGCCCAGAACCTGGCGAGGCGTCTGAAGCAGGCCTACGACGAAGCCCTCGCCGGCTGCGACCTGCTGGTCATGCCCACCCTGCCCATGAAGGCCACCGTCATCCCGGGGCCCGACGCCAGCCGGCAGGAGTACGTGGACAGGGCCCTGGAGATGGTGCCGAACACGTCGCCCTTCGACGTCACGGGCCACCCGGCCATCACGGTGCCCTGCGGCTTCTCCGAGGGGCTGCCCATAGGGATGATGCTGGTGGGCCGCACCGGAGAGGACGCCACCGTGCTGCGGGCGGCGGACGCATACGAGAAGGGCCGGTAGCCTGCGCCGGGCGGCCATCCCGTAGCCTGCGCCCCAGGCGCCCATAAGGAGAAGGGAATGTCAGAGATAGGCCTGTTCGAGGCCATCTACAGCCAGAGGGCCATCACGCGGTACAAGTCCGACCCAGTCCCGAGGGAGGCCATCGAGAAGGTCATAGAGGCGGCGACCAAGGCCCCCAGCGGCGGCAACACCCAGCCGTGGCACTTCGTCGCGATCACCGACAGGGAGCTGGTGGCCCGCATCGGCGGGATATACCGGGACAAATGGCTCGAGCGCCGGGGCGCCGAGGCGCCCCCCGACGAGCCTCCCGCGTACAGGGCCGCGCGATACCTGGCCCATCATATGCCCGAGGCGCCGGCCCTGGTCCTGGTCTGCGTGGTGGACCACACCAAGACGTACCGTCCCGGCGTACCCGGCGAGCTGCCGCTGCGGGAGAGGCTCGGCTCCTCCATATGGCTGGCGGCCCAGAACATGTTCCTGGCCGCCCGGGGGCTGGGGCTCGGCACCCGCCTCACCACCACCCACACCCAGTGCGAGCAGGAGATCAAGGACATACTGGGGCTTCCCGACTACGTGGAGACCGTGGCCCTCACTCCCTTGGGCTACCCCCGGGGCCGGTTCGGGCCCACCGACCGGAAGCCCGCGTCCCAGGTGACCTCGTGGGACCGCTGGAGTGGAGGCTAGAGAGGGCGCTTGGCGGGCAGTCCCGGCCGCCTGGGGAACTTCGCGGGAGTAGGCTTCACCTTGTCCACGACGACCAGGGCCCGGCCGTCGTCCAAGCCGTCCACGGTCACGCCGCGCATCTCCCGTATCCTGCCGGCAAGCACGTCCATGGCATGCTGCGCATCGGACACCTCGGGCTCGATGCCCCCCTTCTTCAGGGTCACCACGATGCCGCCGACGCGACAGTAGGGGAGGGTGTACTCCATCAGCACCCTCATTCTCGCCACGCCCCGGGACACCACCACGTCGAAGGACTCCCGCAGCTCCGGGCGCATGGCCAGGTCCTCGGCCCGCCCGTTATGGATGTCCACGCCCTCCAGCCCCAGGGTCTCCACCATATGCTCGAGGAACGACGTCTTCTTGCCGACCGAGTCCAGCATCGACAGGTGCATTCCCGGGAACATGAGCTTGAGGGGCAGCCCGGGGAAACCGGCCCCCGCTCCCACGTCCAGCATGCGGCCGTGGTCCCTGACAGGGCCGGTCAGGACCCGGGCGACGGTGAGCGAGTCGACGAAGTGCCTGACCTGGGCTTCCTCGGAGTCGACGATGGCGGTCAGGTTCATGCGCCGGTTCCACGCAACCAGCTCGCGGTGGTAGACGCGGAAGCTCTCCACCTGCCCCGGTGTGAGGGAGAGGCCGAGCTCGGCGGCGCCTTTCACGAGCAGCTCCATGGGGCTGCCGTATTATAGCACCGCACTCCGGTCGGCGGCCGTGTCCCCCCGTCATTGACACGTAATACCCTCAGCCTTAGAATTAGGTCACTCAGCCACAGACTTCCGTTGCAATGGGCCGCCCCGGGCCCTGGACAAGCTTCAGCGAGGGGGTAGGGCAATGGCAACCAAGGCATTCATACTCATCGAGACCGCCGTAGGCAAGACCCGGGAGGTAGCCAACGTCCTGAGCGAGCTGGGCGGCATGAAGTCCGTCGACGTGGTGACCGGGCCCTACGACATCATCGCCGTCATCGACGCTCCCGACATCAACACCATGGGCGGGCTGGTCACCGAGAGGATCCACACCATCTCGGGCGTGGTCCGCACGGTGACCTGCGTGGCGGTCGGCGGCTAGCCGGCCCCCGGGCGCCCCCGACGCCGCCGGGCTCGGGGCGCGCCCCAGCTGCGTCATGGACTTCAGGTTCTCCCCCGAAGACGAGGCTTTCCGCACCGAGCTGCTGGACTTCCTGCGCGCGGAGTTGCCCGACGATTGGGAAGGGCTCAGCAGGTGGGCCGAGGAGGCCGACTGGGACTTCACCCGCACCATGCGCAAGAAGCTGGCTGGCCGCGGCTGGCTCACTATGCACTGGCCCAAGGAGTACGGCGGCCAGGAGGTCTCGCCCATCCGGTCCGCCATCCTCAACGAGGAGATGTCGTACCACCGGGCGCCGGGCCGGGACATCTTCGGGGTCCGCATGCTGGCGCCCACCCTGATGATCTACGGGAGCGAAGAGCAGAAGGAGCGCTTCCTGCGCCCCGTGGCCCGTGGCGAGGTCCAGTGGTGCCAGGGATACAGCGAGCCCGGCTCCGGCTCGGACCTGGCCTCGCTGCAGACCCGGGCCGTGTCAGACGGCGACGACTACGTCGTCAACGGCAGCAAGATATGGACCACCATGGCCCATCAGGCCGACTGGATGATGCTCCTGGCGCGGACCGACCCCGACGCCCCCAAGCACCGGGGCATCAGCTTCCTTCTGGTGGACATGAAGTCCCCGGGCGTGTCGGTCCAGCCGGTATACAACATGACCGGCGGCCACGACTTCAACCAGGTGTTCTTCGACAACGTGCGGGTGCCCAAGGCCAACCTGGTCGGCGACGAGAACCGGGGCTGGTACGTGGGTGTCACCCTGCTGGACTTCGAGCGGTCGGGAATCGACTACTCAGCCACCGCCCGGCGGCTCCTGGACGAGCTTACCGAGTGGGCCAAGACCACTCGTGTAAACGGCCGGCCTGTCTCCGAGGACCCCCAGGTGAAGAGCGAGCTGGTCGAGCGCCACATGGAGGCCGAGGCGGCCCGCCTTCTCGCCTACAACGTCGCGTGGATGCAGGGACAGGGCCTTGTGCCCAACAAGGAGGCGTCCATAAGCAAGGTCTTCGGCTCCGAGACCCTGCAGCGGGTCACCTCCACCGCCATGGAGGTGCTGGGCCTGTACGGGCAGCTCCGTCCCGGCGACCGGCGGGCCCCCCTCATGGGCCGGGTCCCCGAGAACTGGATGTTCAGCTTCTCCCACACCATCGCCGCCGGCACCTCGGAGATCCAGCGGAACATCATCGCCACCAGGGGCCTGGGACTGCCCCGGGGCTGAGCACTGGGTCTGAACACGATGCAAGACAACCAGTATATCCGGCTCAGCCGGGACACCCTGAAGGACGCCCAGGACCTCCTGTCCAGGGGAGACTGCCACGAGGCTTCGGAGAAGTTCTGGGGCGCGGCGGCCATCATGGTCGAAGCCGTAGCCCATGACCGGGGGTGGCCCCACAGTAGTCACGGGGACCTGCACAGGGCCGTCAGCAGGCTCTCCCAGGAGACGGGGCAGAGAGAGATCATCGACCTCTTCGGGATGGCCGCCTCCCTCCATACTAACTTCTACGAAGACTGGTTCACCGAGGAGCAGGTTCGCAGGCTCGGCGGCCAGACGGTTCGGCTCGTGGACGATCTGGCGACCGCCGCCGGGAGCTGAAGACCCGCACCGGACATTCCCCAAAACGACCCCGGCCCGGGAGGCGCCAATGGATCTGAGCCTCAACGAGACCCAGCAGATGCTCAAGGCCAGCGCGGCCGACTTCCTGCGCAGCGAGTGCCCCTACTCCCTGGTGCGGGAGATGGAGCAGGACGACACCGGATACCCCCCCGCCCTCTGGGGCCAGATGGTGCGGCTGGGGTGGACGGGGCTGGCGTTCCCCGAGGAGCACGGAGGGGCCGGGGGCGCCCTCATGGACCTGGCCGTACTCCTGGAGGAGATGGGACGGGCGCTCCTGCCGGGGCCCTTCTTCTCGACGGTCGTGCTGGGGGGGCTGACCGTCCTGGGCGACGGCACTGACTCGCAGAAACGTGACATCCTGCCCGGTGTCTGCCAGGGCACGACCCTCATGACCCTGGCCCTGACCGAGACCGACGCCAGCTACGGGCCCGAGGGTGTCCGGATGGAAGCCCGGAGGGACGGGGACGGCTATATCCTGAACGGCGCCAAGCTGTTCGTGCCCGACGCCCACGTGTCCACCGTTATGGTGGTGGCGGCCCGCACCTCTCAGGCCGACGGGGAGGGAGGCATCACCACGTTCCTGGTGCCCACCGCCAGCCGGGGCATCGGCATGACCCCCCACCGCACCCTGGGGGCGGACAAGCAGTCGGAGGTCGCGTTCGACGGGGTGAGGGTGCCGGCGGAGTCGGTCCTGGGGACCGAGGGCGCGGGCTGGCCTGTCGTCCGGAGGGCGTTGGACAGGGCGGCGGCGGCCCGGTGCATGGAGATGCTGGGCGCAGCCAACGCCGTGCTGGAGATGACGGTGGAGTACGCCAAGCAGCGGGTGCAGTTCGGACGTCCCATAGGCAGCTTCCAGGCCGTCCAGTACCACTGCGCGAACATGGCGATCCAGGTGGACTCCTGCAGGCACATGGCCTACCTTGCCATGTGGAGGCTGGCCGAGGGGCTGCCCGCCTCCGCCGAGGTCTCCATGGCCAAGGCATGGGTCAGCCGCGCCTACCGCCAGGTGTGCGCCACCGCCCAGCAGGCCCACGGGGCCATCGGCTTCACCCAGGACCACAACCTGCAGCTCTACACGAGGCGGGCCAGGGCCCAGGAGGTCACCTTCGGCAGCACGCGCCACCACAAGGACCTGGTGGCGCGGTCGTTGGGACTCTGAGGGCTTCGAAGAGGAGCGGCCAATGACCACCCCTGACTGCATCTTCTGCAAGATCCCCCGGGACCCCAACGACAAGCAGGTGGTGTACCGGGACGACAGGGTGTACGTGATCAGGGACATCAACCCCCAGGCGCCGGTGCACCTGCTCATCATCCCCCTGATGCACATGGCCTCCCTGGCGTACGTGGGCCCGGGCCAGGTGCCGATGATGGGCCAGGTATTCGTCGTGGCCGAGGAGATGGCCCGCAGGGAGGGAGTGACCATCTCGGGATACCGGCTGGTGCTGAACCAGGGCCCCGACTCCGGCCAGGTCATCGAGCACCCCCACGTCCACCTGCTGGGCGGGAAGACGCTGCCGGACATCGCCTGAGAGATGTCTGACGCCACCGCCGAGGCCGTCGCGCGAAGGGTGGGGAGTCTACCCCAGGGGCTTCAAAGGCACATCCAGCGGGTCCAGGAAGTGGCAGCGGAGCTGGCCAGGGTGCACGACGCCGACGGGGAGCGCGTTCGGCTGGGGGCCATGGCCCACGACGTGGCCCGGGCGATGAGCGGCGACGAGTTGCTGGCGCATGCCCGGGACATGGGCATCCAGGTCCACCCCGTCGAGGCGGCGGTCCCGGTGCTGCTCCACGGCCCGGTGGGCGCCGAGCTACTGCGGCGATGCGACGGCCTGGAGGACCGGGAGGTCTACGAGGCAGTGTACTGGCACAGCACCGCTCACAAGGACCTGGGCGTACTGGGCAAGATCGTCTTCCTGTCCGACAAGCTGGACCCCCACAAGAAGGCCCGGTACCCCTTCATCGAAGACGTCGAGGGCTTGGCGGCCACGAGCCTGGACCGGGCCGTCGCCGAGTTCCTGGGCCGCGAGCTGGTGGACCTGATCGGGCAGGGCAGCCTCGTCCACCCGGCCTCGGTGGAGGCCCGCAACCGGCTACTCCTGGAACACGGGTGAGCACACCCCCTGCCGACCTCGGTTCATGGTCCGGTCACTTGCCCACCGACCTCTGTACGTGTTCGCGAAGGGCACGGTTGATGTCCGTCTGGTAACCCCGGCCTCCCTTTGCGTGGGCCTTGAACCAGGCGATGACGTCCGCATCCAGCCGCAGGGTGATTTGCCGCTTTACGGGCCGGTAAAATACCCCTCGTCTGGCATCGGACCAGTCGAGGACCTCCGGAGCGTCGGTGGTATCGATCCGGTCGTCGGGCAGAGCCTCCAAGGCTCGTATCTGTGCCTGAACGTCCGGGGGCAGCTTAGTGATATCCTTCTTCATAGGCTTTCCTCTCACGACTCGTCGCCTTACGTGCGGAGATGATGCGCCCGATCTCTTCGCCAGTCTGCGTGTCGAAATCGGGCCACGTGTGGACTACCATCACGACCTGGGTACCTACCATACCGATCGTTCGCCAACGTTGCTCATATGGATAGGGGTCTTCCCGCGTCGCAGACATGGGGTCTTCGAATACGAAGACGGCAGCCTCGAAGGCGAGGCGGTGAGCTCGAAGGTTCGCCTGATTCTTGGCCTGGTCCCAAGTCCAACGCAAGCGCGGTGCCCCTTAGCGTACTACGTCATTGTAGCTACAGCCCCAGTCAACAGTCAATGTCGCACGACGACTACGCTGGGCTAACGCTCGACGGGACAGGTCCTGATTAGAGGTGTAACCGAGCCTCAGGGCTAGGAGTCTCCGGTATTTGGCCGATCGTCTCCCTCTAGCCGACCTTCACCAGCTTCTGAAGGCTCCTCAGCTCCCGGGGAGGGTCCTCGTACTGGCCGGTGTTGGTCCATGAGACCTCGCCGACGTAGATGTCGCCCCTGGAGTCCAGGGCGATGCCGTGGGGAGCGATGAAACGGCCGGGCTCCTCGCCGGGGCCCGTGTCGCCCAGTCGGGCCAGCACCTCTCCCTGGAGGTTGTAGATGCTCACCCTGGGGCCTATGCCGGGGGCTCCCATGTTGGGCACGATGGCCGCCCCCAGCTCCCCGATGTAGCAGAGCTGCGAGTCGGGCTCGATGTACAGCCCGCAGGGCTTGGCCATGTTCACCCACTGGGTCTCGTACTTGCCGTCGGCGTCGAACACCTGCACCCGGTGGTTCTCCCGGTCGGCCACGTACACGTACCCGTCCTTGTCGCAGCTTATGTTGTGCACGATATTGAACTGGCCCGGCTCGGTCCCCGGCCCGCCCCACGAGAAGAGCAGCTTGCCGTCGGGGGAATACTTATGGACGCGAGAGTTCCCGTAGCCGTCGGACACGTACAGCTCGTCGGTCACGGGGGAGATTGCCACGTGGGTGCAGCGGTTGAAGGGGTGGCCGCTGAAGAAGGGCGCCGGCTTGCCGCTGGTGCCCAGGGTCATCAGGACATCGCCTTCCAGGGTACACTTTCGTACCGTGTGGTCCTCGTCGTCGGTGAGGTAGATGGTGTCGTCGGGGCCCATGGTGACCCCGTGGGCCCTGGGGTAAACCCCTTCCCCCCAGGAGCGGAGGAAGTTCCCCTCCCGGTCGAAGACGATCACCGGGTGCTCACCCCGGTTGAACACGTACACGTTGTCTTTGGCGTCCACACCCACGGCCGCCGCTTCCTTGTAGCCCCAGCCATCGGGCAGCTTGCCCCACCCTTCGGCCACCTGGTAGGCGTAGGTACCGCTGGTCAGTGTCGTAACCATATCACCTCCTGCTGGATCGCCGGGTACAGGCAACATTACTCCCTGGGACCGTCGATTTCAAGGCGGCGGGAGTGTCCCCCGGATGGTGGGGCGCCTCTGATGGACCCCCCAATCTGATATACTAGCCCTGCAGGAACACGGCGTATTTCGCACCTGCAGAAGGGGATAGGTCCGATCGATGGGAACGGCGCCAGGGGCCCGCAGGGCCGACCGCCGCGCCTGGGACCAACCCAGGGCGACGGTGATACAGGCGGGGTATCAGGCCTTCGCCGAGGGCTCCGCACTGATTGAGATGGGACGGACGAAGGTGCTGTGCGCCGCTTCCCTGGAAGAGCGGGTGCCATCCTTCCTGAAGGGCGTGGGGGAGGGCTGGGTCACCGCCGAGTACTCGATGCTGCCCAGGTCCACCAATACCCGGACCCCCAGGGAGGAGCGGCCGCGGGGGCGCTCCCAGGAGATACAGCGGCTCATCGGCAGGTGCATGAGGGCGGTGACGGACCGCAGGGCCCTGGGCGAGCGCACAGTAACCCTGGACTGCGACGTCCTCCAGGCCGACGGGGGCACCAGGACCGCCGCGATAACGGGCGCCTACGTAGCCCTGCACCAGGCCCTGTTGGTGCTGGTGAGGGCTGGCGTGCTCCCCCGGGTGCCCCTGAAGGGCGCCGTGGCGGCCCTGAGCGTGGGCATGGTGGACGGCAGCCCCCTGGTGGACCTGTGCTACGAGGAGGACGTGAGGGCGGAGCTGGACTTCAACGTGGCGATGACCGACGGCGGTGAGGTGGTTGAGGTCCAGGGAGGCACCGAGGCCGGGCCCTTCTCGCCGGACACGGTGTCCCGGTTCATCGAGCTTGCCGGCGACGGGATGCAGCACCTCTTCGCCGCCCAGCGCAAAGCGATCGACTCCATGCGGGACAGCGCGTAGGACGGCACAGAAATGGCGCCCCTGCCCCGAGTAGCGGTCCCCTGCCGGAACGTCGCCAGGTCCTTCTGGCGCTTCATCCTGATCTGCGCGGACATCACCAACTCGTACCTGGCCATGAACGGGCCCTTCCTGTCCGCGGCCATCACCTACTACTCTCTCTTCTCCATCATACCCCTGACCCTGGCCATCATGTTCATCGTCGGGACGTTCTACCACGGCTCGGAGGTGGTGGAGGCCCGGCTGTCCCTGGCGGTGAACACGCTGATGCCCGTGTCCCGGGAGACGGTGGCCGATATCCTGGACGACATGGCCCACAGCCGCGCCATCACCGGTCTGGTGGGCATTCCGGGGCTGCTCTGGGTATCCACCACCGTGTTCGGCGCTATCCGGAAAGGGGTCAACACCGTCTGGGGCATCAGCCAGCCCAGGCGTTTCTTCCACGAGCGGCTCATAGACTTCGCCTTCACAGCCGGCGCCGGCCTGCTGATGGTGGTCCCCATTGCCCTCACCGCCGGGGTCGGGGTCCTGGGCGACTTCACGTCGGCACTGCGCACGGGGGACGTCGAGGGCGACCGGCTCACCGGGCTCTTCCTCACCGTGCTGTCGCCGTTCATCAGTCTGCTGGTGTTGTTGTTGATATACCGGTTCCTTCCCAACACCCCGGTACGCCTCCGCGACATCTGGCCGGGGGCGCTGCTCACGGCCCTGTGCTTCTGGGGGTGGAAGACAGTGTTCCTGTGGTACAACAACAGCTACCCGATATACGACACCGTCTACGGACCGATAGGCGCCCTGGTGGCGCTGCTGACGTGGATATACATCTCGGCCAACATCCTCCTCGTGGGCGCCCTGGTCACCTCCCGGTACTCGGCCCACATGTCCCGCCGGGTAGTCCACTTCGGCCGGCGGCTGGTCTCCCCGTGGGCCCCAGGAGTCCAGCGCCCCATCTCGCCCGACACCGGGGGCGCCGGCGACAATGACTAGGCTTCGCCCCGGCCGTTGGGCCGCGTTCCTGGCGGCCACGGCCGTACTCCTGGCGGTCTGGCCCGCCTGCGGCACCCTGAGGCCCTCCTCGGACCCCGATACGGGACCGGACTCCGCCCCCACGGCCTCGCCAACGGCGCCCGCGGGTCCTCTCGGCCCTGCGTCCCAACCCGGCCCGGGCCTTGCGTTACCCCTTGCGCTACCCAATATCGGCGACGTCGTGGAGCGGGTCCGGCCCGCGGTCGTGTCGGTGGTGTCCGAGGTGCCCACCCGGGACCTGTTCGGGAGGGTGTTCAGCGACCCCCACAGCGGGTCGGGGGTGATCTTCGACTCCCGAGGCTACCTGCTGACCAACAATCACGTGGTGGCCAGCGGCAGCAGCGTGACGGTCACCCTGGACGACGGCAGCCAGTTCGACGCCGAGCTGGTGGGCTCGGATACCCTCACCGACCTGGCGGTGCTCAAGATAGAGGGCCGGGAGTTCCCGTGGGCGCCCCTGGCCGACCCGGCGACGGTACGTGTCGGGGACTGGGTCATTGCCATAGGCAACGCCCTGGCCCTGCCGGGAGGGCCCACGGTCACCGTCGGTGTCGTCAGCGGCCTGGACCGGCCCTTCCAGGTGAGCAGCAGCCTTCAGCTATACGGCCTGATCCAGACAGACGCCTCCATAAACCCGGGCAACAGCGGCGGGCCGCTAGTGAACCTCCGGGGGGAGGTCGTTGGCATCAGCACCGTGGTGGCCCGTGGTGATTCCGCCGGGCGGGACATCGAGGGCATCGGCTTCGCCGTGGGCATGGACACGGCCGTGCCCGTGGCGGAAGAGCTGATCGACAAGGGTCAGGTGGAGTGGGCGTGGATGGGGGTGTTCCTGGACGACCTGGACCCGGAGAGGGCCGCCGCCGTGGGGGTCCCCCTGCGGGAGGGGGTGCTCATCGCCGATATCCTCCCAAGCGGGCCCGCGTGGAACGGGGGCGTCCGGGCCGGCGACGTGGTCACGTCGGTAGACGGCCGGAGGGTGTCCACGGTCAGGGACTTCATCCGCCTGCTGCGTCTGGACGTCCACCCCGGGCAGGAGGTGGAGGTGATGGTCTTCCGCGAGAAGGAGGAGCTGACCCTAGAGGTGGTCCTGGGGGAGCGTCCCGGCCGGTGACTTGCTTGGGCCAGGACTCGCCCGGGCGACATCTGAAAGTGGAAATGATCGGTGGCTTGACGTAGAATGTCTGCCAAACACCTTTGGCGGAAACAGGGTTCTGAGGGATCGATGTCCACCGGAAGTTTGACGCCTGGCGATGACTACCAAGTTATCGTTGGTGACGCGGCGCTAGAATTAAGCCAATTCCCTGATGCATTCTTCCAGTCGTGCATTACAAGTCCACCCTACTGGGGTGTCCGCGATTATGGAATCCAGGGCCAAATTGGTGCTGAGGGCAGCCTGGTTGACTACATCAACCATCTCCGAAACGTGTTTCAAGAGATATGGAGGGTCCTAAGAGACGACGGGACTCTATGGCTGAACATAGGTGACACCTATACCAGCGGCAACCGCACATGGCGCGCACCGGACCGCAAGAATCCCGCTCGGGCCATGAAATACCGACCGCCAACGCCGGATGGCCTCAAGCCCAAGGACCTAGTCGGCGTGCCTTGGCGACTCGCGTTCTCCTTGCAAGAAGACGGCTGGTATCTTCGTTCAGACATAATCTGGTACAAGCCTAACGTCAGACCGGAATCCGTCAAGGATAGGCCTACCCAAAGCCACGAGTACGTCTTCATGCTATCGAAGTCCGACAGGTATTACTATAACCACGAAGCTGGAATGGAACCCACCACCGACCGAAATGGTCTGCGACACGGCCGCACACTGTGGACGATACCCACGCAACCCAACCGGAGTTCCCACTTCGCCATGTTCCCTCCCAGCCTAGTGAAGCGCTGTATTGACCTCGGCTCTCAGCCGGGTGACTGCATAATCGACCCATTTTGCGGGTCTGGGACAGTAGGCCTAGTATGTCTTGAGACCAACCGTCGATTTGCTGGGATCGAGATCAAGCCAGAGTATGCAGCCCTGGCTTTGAGCAGAACTACTTGGGCTGACGGTCAGCCAGCCTAGGCGTTACTTTGGTAGGCCTGCCGGAGCTTCAACCAGATGTGCAGGTCGCATTTTACTTTCACCTGCAGAACGTCAATAGCTCGCATTTGCAGGAGGCTCTGGGGACCACGGTTCAGGAACTCGACATAGCAAAGCTAGATGAAGAGCTCCTTACCTACATTGGAACTGACTACCTACAGAAGCTAGCGTCATTCGGTCTTCGCGGAGAGGTCCTCTTTCCGGTCCCTTATGTTCTAACGGCACGGCCATCACTCCTAGGATATTACCGGCTCCTCTACGGCTTTTCCCAAAAGGAGTTCTACCGTGGCAGTGGCGCAGCCACGCTCAAGAAGCTGGAGGAAGGTAACGAGATTCCGGAGTCCATCCAGCCTTACTTATCAGAGGTCTGTACCGTCTTGATTCGGGCCGGGAGAGGATTGGTCGATGGTTTGGATGGCTTTTCCCAACGAATCATCCGAGACCTCCAGCTGCTGACACTCGGAGCCCAACTAAGGGGAGGACGGAACACGCGAATAGGGCAAGCTGCCACTAAAGAAGTGTTTGCGCTTATCGAGAGCCTAGTCGGCTCATACATCCAAATACGGACAGAGAGGCAACTCCACATCGAGAATGAAGCAGGCCGAAAGGTCTCAATCGAGTTCTCAAGTGATCCTGACATTGCCATAACCGAAGAGCTTTCTTCCGGCTTGCGGCCCCTCGTATCCATAGAGATCAAGGGCGGGCTGGACGTGTCGAACATACACAACCGAATAGGAGAGGCGGAGAAAAGCCACCAAAAAGCCAAAGCGCGCAGATTCTCCGAGTTTTGGACGATACTGGGTGTAGAGGTGAGCCTGTCCGCGGCTCGCCAGGAGTCACCCACTACCACTCAGTTCTTCTGCCTGCCCAAATTACGCGATTCCAATAGCCCAGAATTCACGCAGTTTCGTGATCACCTGCAATCGATTATCGGCATTCGGAACCACTAAGGTCGGTTTCTAAGCCCCTTACAGCCTCGCTCGGCCCGGCTTCCTAGACCCGTTTCACTCCCAGCACCACCTCCATGCCCTCCAGCACCTGGGTCTCCGCGTGGGCGCCGTCGGCTGGGTCGGCATGGACCAGACCCTCGGAGAGGGTCTCCTGCCGGATGTAGTCGGCGAATCTGTCGCTGACGTCCCGGACGGGCTCGGGGCCCTGGCAGTAGATGACTATCCTGTCGGTGATGTCGAACCCGGCGCCGCGCCTCAGGCCCTGGACCCGGTGGACCAGCTCTCGGGCCAGGCCTTCGTCGGCCAACTCGGGGGTGATGGTGGAGTCTATCGCCACCATGTACCCGCCCTCGATGGACACCCAGTAGGGGTCCACGTTTACGATGGCCCCGGCTTGGGGCGCCCCACCGTCGGCCTGACCCTCGCCGCCCCCGGCGGCCTCCAGGGCCCGCCTGTACAGCCCGTCCCCGCCATCGCCGTCCGAGGAGCCGGGAGCGACCTCCAGCTCCTTGATGTTCAGCTCCTCCAGGATCTGGGTGCGCACCTCAGCGATGTGCCGCTCCTCGCCCTCGCTCCTGGGGATTACGACGACCCGGCTGAGGGGCTGCCGCACCTTCAGTCCGGCCCGGGAGCGGGCGCCCCGGCCCATGCTGGAGACCCTCATGGCCAGCCTGGTGGCCTCCATCAACGTCTCGTCCACCAGGGCCGGGTCGGCGGTGGGGAAGGGGGCCAGGTGTACGCTCTCGGCCGCCCCCGGGTCCACCGAGGCCGCCAGGTTCTGGTACATCTCCTCGGCCATGAAGGGAGTGAACGGCGCGATCAGCTTGCACAGCGCGGTCAGGCAGGTGTACAGGGTGGCGTACGCCGAGAGCTTGTCCTCGTCGTTCTCGCTCTTCCAGAAGCGGCGCCGGCTCCTGCGGACGTACCAGTTGGACAGGCGGTCGACGAACTCCTGGATGCGCCGGCCGGCGTCGGTGGGCTCGTAGCCGGCCAGGAGCTCGTCTACCTGGGGCACCAGGGTGTTGAGCTCGGACAGGAGCCACCGGTCCAGCTCCGACGAGGGCCTCCATCCGTCGGGGACCTGGTCGGGATGGAACCGGTCCACGGAGGCGTAGGTAGTGAAGAAGGAGTAGACGTTCCAGAGGGTCAGCAGGTGCCTGCGCACGACCTCATTGACCAGCTTCTCGGAGAAACGTCGGGACTCTCCCGGATGGGACGCCGTGAATAGGTACCAGCGCACCGCGTCGGCGCCCTGCGCGTCCAGCACGGTCCAGGGGTCGACCACGTTGCCCACGCTCTTGCTCATCTTCCGGCCCTTGCCGTCCTGGATATGGCCCAGGCATATGACGTTCTTGTAGCTGGGCTGGCCCGTCAGCAGGACGGAGAGGGCGTGCAGGCTGTAGAACCAGCCACGGGTCTGGTCCACGGCCTCGCAGATGTAGTCGGCGGGAAGCCGTCCCTGCTCCTGCAGGCGGCTTACGTCGCCGTCGCTGCCCGTGGCGTACTGGGCGAAGGGCATGGCGCCCGAGTCGAACCAGGCGTCCATCACCTCGGGTATGCGGGCCATCCGGCCGCCGCACTGGGGGCACCGTATGCTCACGGAGTCCACGTAGGGGCGGTGCAGGTCCAGGCCGTCCACCATGTCCCTGTGCTCGGGGACCGCCATCTCCTTCAGCTCGGTCACGCTGCCTATGCAGTGGCGGTGCCCGCAGGACGCGCACTGCCACAGGGGTATCGGGGTGCCCCAGTACCGCTCGCGGGAGATGGCCCAGTCCACGTTGTTGGCCAGCCACTCGCCGAACCGCCCGTCCCGGATGTATCCGGGGTACCAGTTTATCCTCCGGTTGCCGTCTACCAGGCCCTCTTTCTTCGCCGTCGTGCGGATGTACCAAGACGTCTTGGCGTAGTACAGAAGGGGCGAGTCGCACCGCCAGCAGAAGGGGTAGGTGTGGCGGTAGACGCCGCGGTTGTGCAGCAGGCCCCGGGCCTCCAGGTCGGCCATGATCTCCTCGTCGGCGTCCTTGACGAACTTGCCGGAGAAGGGGTAGCCGCCGGTGACGACGCCCTGGAGGTCCACCGACTGGACGAAGCCCAGGCCGTGCTCCCTGCCCGCCGACAGGTCCTCGTCGCCGAAGGCCGGGGCGATGTGTACGATGCCCGTCCCGTCGTCCAGGGACACGAAGCCGGTGCTCACGACCCTGTGGCCCACCTCGGTGGTCGGCTCCGGCGCGCCCACCGGCCCGGAACCGTTGGCCGGCCGCTTCTGGAACCTGCGGACCTCGACGCCGGCGAGCTGCGGGTCATAGAGGGGCTGGTAGCCCAGCCCGACCAGCTCGCGGCCCCGCAGGGTCGTCACCACGTCGTAGGGGCCCTGGAGGACCGTCTCCAGCAGGGCCGCCGCCATGACAAGGCGCTCGGCGCCCTGGGCACTCTCCATCTCCACCACCGAGTACTCGGCATCCGCGGCCACCGCTAGGGCAGTGTTGCCCGGAAGCGTCCAGGGCGTGGTGGTCCAGGCCAGGAGATAGGTGGGGGTCTCGCCCCAGTCCCATGCTTCCTCCGCCGAAGGGGAGACCCTGAACTTCACGTATACCGACGGGTCCGGGGTGTTCTCACGGTAGCCCAGCGCCACCTCGTGGGAGCTGAGGCTGGTGACGCAGCGGGGGCAGTGGGGCGTGCCCTTGATGTCCTGGTACAGGAGGCCCCGGTCCCATAGCTGTCGCAGTATCCACCAGCCCGTCTCGATGTAGGAGTTGTCCAGGGTCACGTACGGGTCGTCCATGTCCACCCAGAAGCCGATGCGGTCGGTCATGCTCTCCCACTCCTTGACGTAGCGGAAGACGCTCTCCCTGCACTTCCTGTTGAACTCTTCAATGCCGTACTCCTCGATGTCCCGCTTGGACCCGAGGCCCAGCTCCTTCTCCACCTCCAGCTCCACGGGCAGCCCGTGGGTGTCCCAGCCGCCCTTTCGCACGCAGCGGTACCCCTTCATCGTCTTGTAGCGGCAGATTATGTCCTTGAAGACCCGGGCCAGGACGTGGTGCACCCCGGGGCTGCCGTTGGCCGTCGGCGGACCCTCGTAGAGCATGAAGAGTGGTCCGTCCTCCCGCTCGGTTTCCGTGCGGCGGAACACGTCCTTGTCCTTCCAGAGCTGGAGGACCCTCTTATCGATCTCCGGAAAGCTGACCCTGCTGGATACCGGTTGGAGCACGGTACCTCCCCTGGTCTCTTGTTTAACCGGCGGCGGCCGACGCCTTGGGGGGCGGCGGTTTACAGCACGGAGTAGCCGCCGTCCACGGTGATGACGGCCCCGGTAACGTAGTCCGAGGCCCTGCTGGACAGGAACACGACGGCGCCCTGGAGCTCCCGGGCCTCGCCCCAGCGCCCGGCTGGTATACGCCGGCTGATCAGGTCGAACCGCTCGGGCTGGTCCACGGGAATGTCGGAGGTGAGGTCCGTCATGAACCAGCCGGGCAATATGGCGTTGGACTGGATGTTGTCCCGGGCCCATCCCACGGCCAGGCTCTTGGATAGCTGGACGACCCCGCCCTTGCTGGCCGAGTAGGCCGCTCCGCTGCCCCCTCCGCCGAAGATGGACGTCATGGAGCCGACGTTGACCACCTTGCCGCCGCCCCGCCCCTTCATGTGGGGATAGACCGCTTTCGCCATGAGAAAGGCGGCCCGGAGGTTGATGTCGAACACACGGTCCCACTCTTCGGAGGTGATCTCGTGCACCTCCTTACGGACGACGGTGCCGGCATTGTTCACCAGGATGTCGACCCCTCCCAGGGCCCGCACGGTCTCGTCCACCGCCCGCTTCACGTCCGCGTCCAGACGCAGGTCCGCCGACACGCCGACGGCCCTCACGCCCATGGACCGGACCTGGGAGACCGCCCGGCAGGTCTTCTCGCTGTTGCGGGCCACCACCGCCACGTCGGCTCCCGCTTCGGCCAGGCCGGCCGCCATGCCGAACCCCAGGCCGCCGTTACCGCCGGTGACGATTGCAACCTTGCCTTTCAGATCGAATAGCTTGTCCACTGCTACAGCCTGAATCGCCCCGTCAATGATACTCGCGACACCCTGCCGGTGACAACCGGGCCCATCTGCGCAGGAGCACGAAGAACTCCCGGTTGCCGGCGTCCCCCAGTATGGGGGAGGGAACGATGCCGCCCAGCCTGAAGCCCTCCTCCACAGCCCAGAGCACCATCCTGCCCAGTACCCGGGCATGGATCCTGGGGTCCTTGACTACGCCCCCCCGGCCTACCTCTCCCCTGTCCGCCTCGAACTGGGGTTTCACCAATGCGATCAGCGGGCAGCCGGGCCTTACGTGGAGGGCGACCTGGGGCAGGACCTTGGTCAGGGATATGAAGGCCACGTCCACCGTGGCCAGGTCCACCCTCACGTCCCCGGCCCCCCCCCCGTCCGTCAGGGAGAACGGGTGGCGGGCGTTGACCTTCTCCATCACCACGACCCTGGGGTCCCTTCTCAGCTGGTAGTCCATCTGGCCGTGGCCCACGTCCAAGGCGAAGACCCTACGGACGCCGCGCTGGAGCAGGCAGTCGGTGAACCCCCCGGTGGAAGCCCCCACGTCCAGGGCCGTCTGCCCGTCCACCGCGATGGAGAAGGCATCCAGGGCGTGGGCCAGCTTCACGCCGCCCCGGCCCACGTAGGGCAGGCCCCCCTTGGTCTCCAGGGCGGTGTCCGGCGAAAGGAGGCTCCCGGGTTTCAGCACCCTCCCCCCGGGAACGTGGACCACACCGCCGATGATCAGGGCCTGGGCCCGCTCCCGGGTCTCGGCCAGACCGCGCTGGACCACCAGCACGTCGGCCCGTATCCGGCTCCTTCGCTTCGTCATCCCCTGCTCCGGCGTGTCTCGTCTCCCCACCGCGGCCTTCCCTTCGGCCCCTCGATGGTGTCGAATCAAATTGACACCCTTCTCGTGGTTGAATTATAATCCATCTGCCGGGAGATCATTATGCCGAAACGTACTTATCAGCCGAAGAAACGCCGCCGTCAGCGCGTCCATGGGTTCAGGGCCCGGTCTCGCACTCCCGGGGGCCGGGCTGTGCTTAGACGCCGCAGGTTCAAGGGCCGTCACCAAGCGGCGGTCTAGCCGTCTCGGCGCAGGATGCGGAGAGAGCAGCGCCTGACCGGGGACAAGCGGTTCTCCAGGTTACGCCAAGAGAGACGTGCGTGGTCCAACCGATTGTTGGTCCTCAAGAAAGTGCCCAACGGCCTCGACACGAGCCGGTTTGGCTTTGTCGTGGGTAAAAGGGTCGGTGGCGCGGTAGTAAGGAACCGGGTCAAGAGGCGGCTCAGGGAGGCCGTCCGCCTCGCGCCGGTGGAGTCCGGGTGGGATATTGTCCTCATCGCCAGGAGGGACGCCCCCGTGAGCCCCTACAGCGCCCTGTGCCGGGCAACCGAAGACCTGCTCAAAAGGTCCAAGGTCCTGTCCAAGCCCCCAGACTCGCAGCAGGCGGCGGCCGACCCGGCACGGGAGCCCGGGAGTTGAAACGCCTCCTGTTGGCCTCCATTACCTTCTACCAGCAAGCGATCTCGCCCTACCTGTCCTCGAGTTGCCGGTATCTGCCCACGTGCTCCCACTACTCCCACCAAGCCATCGACCAGTACGGCGCGATACGGGGCCTACACCTCACCCTGAAGCGTTTGGCGCGTTGCCGCCCACTGGGCCAGAGAGGTTACGACCCTGTACCTTAGCATGATTCCCTGGCGGGGAGATGGGCCGCCCCGGCCTTCCCCCCGTCCCGACGAACGGCGCGGCGTTGACTCGCGGGCCGGGGCCAGCAGGCAGAGCAAGGCGCCCCGGGCCCCGTTGCCGAAACGACTCCCGGCGCTGTGGCCCTACGTCCTCCTGACGATGGCCCTGGCCCTCCTTCTGGCCGGCTGCAGGCCGGGCAACCTGATAGGGTGGAGCTCCGGCTGGTCGGCCACCGCCGTTGGCTCCTCGGGCGACGACGTGACCGTCTACGTCGGCACCAAGCAGGGAGAGGTGATAGCCCTGGACGCCAACAAGAACGGCAGGCTTACCCCCAGCGAGCAGATCCTGTGGCGATTCTCACCGCCGGAGGACCAGGAGCTGGGAGGCGTCTTCGGCGGAATGGCGGTGGGCGAGAAGTACGTCTACGTGGCCGACAAGGGCAACAGCGACGGCGAGCAGGGCAGGCTGTACGCGCTCCTCAGGGACAGGGACCGGGGCCACAGCGCCAACCTGCGCCTGGACCTCGGGGAGTGGGTCAAGCAGTTGGAAGGCGGCATCGTGGGGGCCCCGGCCCTGTCCGAGTCCGAGGACCTGGTGTTCGTCGGCTCCAACGACGGGAGCATGTACGCCTACGCCACCACGGGCGACGACCTGGGGGCCAGGTGGCGTTTCGAGACCGGCGGCCAGGTGTGGTCGACCCCCGTCGTCCGGGACGGGACCCTGTACTTTGGGTCCATGGACCGCCACGTCTACGCCCTGTCGACGGAGACCGGAAAGATGCTATGGCGGTTCGAGACCGGAGGGGCGGTAGTGTCGACTCCCCTCCTGCTGGACGACCTCGTCATAGTCGGCTCCTTCGACAAGAGGCTGTACGGGCTCAACGCCGCCACCGGGCAAGTGGTGTGGTCCTTCGAGGGAGACGACTGGTTCTGGGCCGGGGCGGTCTTCGACGGCGAGCGGATCATCGCCGGGTCCATGGAGGGGACGGTGTACGCCCTGGACCGGGGCGGCCGTCCCGTTTGGAGCAGCCCCTTCAAGACGGACTCGCCCATCGTAGCCACTCCCGCGGTGGTGGAAGAGGCGCTGGAGCGCAAGGTCCTCGTGGTGGCGGCGGACTCGGGAAAGCTGCACCTGGTGGGGACCCGCAGCGGGGAGGGCCTGGCCGTGCTGATGGACCTGGGCTCCCGGGTGAAGTCGCCCCTGAGCGTCGACGGGGCCGCCGTTTTCGTGGGCGCCGACGACAGCACCGTGAGGGGTATCAACGTGACACGCTGGGGAGCGTGGGCGTGGGAGTACTCTACCAAGCAGTAGACCATGGGACCCTTAATCTTCTTCTTCGACAACATACTCGTCAACCCGATGTTGAACATCTTGGTGTGGCTCTACACCATCGTGTTCGACAACTTCGGCCTTTCCATCATCCTGTTCACCGTCATAGTCCGGCTGCTGACGACTCCGCTGACCCTCAAGCAAACGAAGCAGATGCGGGCGATGACCGGGCTCCAGCCGCGGATGAAGGAGATACAGACCCGCTACGCCAACGACCCGCGGAAGCGTTCTCAGGAGATGATGAACGTCTACCGCGAGGCGGGCGTGAACCCCCTGGGATGCCTGGGCCCCATGGTGATACAGCTACCCATATGGATCGGCCTGTACCAGGCCCTGCTGAAGAGCCTGGGCACCAACCCCGACGACCTGGTCGGCCTCTCCCAGCGTCTCTACTCGTGGAACCCCGTGGCGGACACCGCCGTGCCCCTGAACTCGGTCTTCTTCGGGATGGACCTGGCCAACCCGGACCCCACGCCGATCCTCCCCCTCCTGGTGGGGCTCTCTACCTGGGCCCAACAGAAGATGACCACCATGCCGACGGCGGACCCCAGGCAGCAGTCCACCAACAACATGATGCTGTGGATGATGCCCCTGATGCTGGCCTTCTTCGCCTTCACCTTCCCCAGCGGCCTGGCCCTCTACTGGGTGATCTCCGCCGCCATCGGCGTGGCCATGCAGGGGTTCATCACCAGGGACTGGAGCCCCATAATCCCCAGTTTCATCAAACCGAAGCCCGCGCCAGAACCGGCCCCTCCCGCCCCCGAGGAGCGGGAGGCAGAGCCAAAGGAGTTGGAGAGTGATGGAACAGCCACAGTGGAAGGAAATGTCCGCAAAAACCGTAGACGAAGCCATCGAGGTGGCGCTGAAAGAGCTAGACGCCGACCGAACCGAGGTAGAAATAGAAACACTAAGCCCAGGTAAGCCGGGCTTCCTGGGAATCCGGTCGGAGCCTGCCAGGGTCCGCGTCCGCAAGATCTCCGAGGCCCAGGGGGCCGCTGGCTTGGCCATGTCGGTGGTCAACAAGATCCTCGCCGCGACAGGCGCCCACACCGTTACGACCCTGAAGAGCGCCCACGACCCCGACGCCGGCGGGCCGTCCATAGACATCACCGGCGAGGACTCGGGCCTGCTGATAGGCCGCCGGGGAGAGACCCTCCGCGCCCTCCAGTTCTTGGTCAACCTGATAGTCAGGAACAGCCTGAAGGAAGACGCCGTCAGGGTAGTCCTGGACATCGAGCGGTACAAGGAGCGGCGGAACAACTCGCTCATGGACATGGCCCAACGGGTGGCCGACAAGGTGGCCGGCACCGGACGGGCCGTATCCCTGGAGCCCATGTCCGCCGCCGAGAGACGGGTGGTACACATGGCCCTGGCGGAGCACCCCAGGGTAAGCACCGAGAGCACGGGAATGGGAGACAGCCGCAAAGTAGTGATCACTCCCAAGACCCAGTGAGCCCCCACCTCTTCGCCAGTGGCAAGGCCCTGATCGGGGTCGTCCACCTCCTGCCCCTGCCCGGCTCCCCAAGGTGGGGGGGAGACATGCGGCCGGTGCTGGAGCGCGCCCGCAGGGAGGCCTGCATCCTCGCCTCCGAGGGCGCAGCCGGGATCATCGTGGAGAACTTCGGCGACGCCCCGTTTCACCCGGGGCCCGTTGGCCCGGAGACGGTGGCGGCCATGACCCTGGCCGTGAGCGCGGTGACGGACGCCGTCGACGTGCCCGTAGGCATCAATGTCCTCCGCAACGACCCGGGGTCGGCCATCGCCATCGCGGCGGCCACCGGGGCCCATTTCGTCCGGGCCAACGTCCACTACGGCGCCATGGTGGCCGACGAGGGCGTCGTCCAAGGCGCGGCCCACGACACCCTCCGCTTCCGGCGCGTCCTGGGCGTCCAGGAGCGCGTGAAGCTGTTCGCCGACGTGTTGGTGAAGCACGCCGTTCCCCTGGGCGCCGACGACGCGGCCCACGTGGCCAGGGAGACGGTGCTGCGGGGCCTGGCCGACGCCCTCATCGTCACCGGGTCCGCCACGGGCGTCTCGGCGTCGGTGGAAGAGCTGAAGACCGTCAGGAAGGCGGCGCCGCCGGGCGTCCCGGTGCTGGTGGGCAGCGGCGTGGACGAGGACAACTCAGAGGCGCTGCTGGAGCACGCCGACGGGGCCATAGTGGGCACCAGCCTCAAGGTCGACGGCATCGTATCCAACCCGGTGGACCCCCAGCGGGTCCGCCGGCTGGCGCGGCGGTTTCGGTCGCTGCCCGGAGGAGACGCCGCCTAGACGGCCGCGCCGCAAGGTCTGGACCGGGAAAGCTAGGCCGAGCGCAGCTCCGTTGACGACACGTCCTTTCTGAAGCTGGACTCGGGCAGGCCCTCCATCAGGCCCGAGAGCTCCGGCGGCACGGCCACGTCCTCCACGGTGCGGAAGGTCTTCCCGTCGGTGCGTCCCGCCACCAGGAAACGGCACCCCAGGTCGCGGATGCGGGAGAGGGCCAGGCCCATGGCCTGGGGGTCGTCTCCGTAGTAGCGAGGATGGACCAGCCGGACCGCCGTGTCCCATCCGATGACGAAGGTGCAGCCCGGGAGCAGCTCGGCCTTCTCCCTGAAGGTGGGAGCCCTGGTCAGCACCACCGGACCCACGTCCCTGAACTGGCGCACGCGCCGCAGCACCTCCCTGCCCCGTAGTGGAGGCTTGTCCACGTTGGTCACCGACAACTCGAAAAACACCGGCATCCCCAGGGTCTCCGCCGCCGCCGCCGCCAGCTCCCTATGGCCGTCGTGCAAAGGCCTGAACGAGCCCGCCAGGACCGCGCCGTGCACCGGGACGCCCTCGCGGATGCCACCGTCCCGCTCAACGAGCAGGCGGCTAATACCGCCGGCCGGGTCTAGCAGGGAAGCGACGGGGCCCGGATGGTCGCCATAGTCCGCGCGTACCTGCTCCGAGTCCAGCAGGCCCAGGAAGGCGTCGCGCTCCGGCGCCCCGTCGACGCCGGAGGCCCCGGCCAGGGCCGACAGTACGAGCCTGCTGACCACCACCTCCTCGCCCGCCCGGTCCCGTTGTCCTTTGGCCAGCACCAGTGACAGGCACTCCACCCCGGCCTCGTCCCAGGTGGCCACGTGGCACCGGTGCTGGCCCCGCTTGGGCCGGTCCGTGGCGATGGTGGCGGTGCAGGCAAGCCCCAGCACGGGCTGGGCGCCCTCCTGCAGCCCCAGGGCCCTCTCGTAGCAACGGCGGGCCATCTCCCTCGCGGTGTCGTCCGACACGAACTGGCCGGGGTCCCGGCCCACCAGGTCGATCATGGACCGTTCGGCGTAGGGTACGACGGCCTCCAGCAGGGTGCGGGACGCTCCCGAGACCCCCAGCACCCACGCCAACGCCTGGGTGCCCGCGCCGGCCAGGGCCACAACGGCCAGCCCGGGGGAATCGTGGATGCCCTGCACCAGGGTCCTGACGTCGGCGGGGATGGTCATGGCATCAGGCCTTCAGTCATGGTCTTTCGAAAGCCACCTGTGGGGATGAGAACAGCGGCGGCGCCCACCATCGTCCCGGCGAAGGCCGGGACCCAGCAACTGTCTTGAAGGTCAAGCGTTGAGGGCGTGGGTGGCGTCCCATGGGGCGCCCCGCTTGAGCATCGAGTTCAGGATGGTCAA
>DAOUJG010000055.1:0-80485 GCA_034423015.1 Dehalococcoidia bacterium
ATGGCGTTATACCCTAGCCCTCGGATAAACTCAGCTACCATCCACAGCGCCGGTGCCATTCGCGCGTATGCCAGCGTACTGAGTCCCTCAGTAAGAAGGGACGGGGCATGGTCCGTGCCGTCGATGTCCTTACCCCACTCGTGGAGCATCACTACCACATACTTCATCTCCTTTGGGATGACCCGAGTCCCATCTTCGAGGCGAACGGGCTGGTCGTACTGCTCGTAACCGGGTTCATCGGAGAACTTGATGGGGTAGTCCTTCTTCGTCTCCTGATCGAAGTAGTGGGAATACACCCAGCGACGGTCCAGCTCGGCGAAGCCAACCTGGTCCGCTCCCAACAACAGGGCGGCCTTCCGCACAATCTGGGAGGCCTCCTTGGGGGAGGTTTCCGGTCGACCGGTCGGCGCCGGCTCCACGTCGCTCTGCCAAGCGTTAGCTCTCGTATCCGCCTGACTCTTTGAGAAGTTCATGAGAGATAGCAAGGAATCTGCTGCCGAGTCCAGGCTCCACGCGGCGGCCTCGAAACCGGGGCGCCCCTTCTCCATAAGCTGTCGCTGCTTGACCTTTAGTTTGGCTCGCTCAGCCTCGGCCTGCGCATCCCAAATCATCTGCGAGCCCACATTGTGCCTCTGATTGAACCGAACGTAAGAATCTTGCACTTCGTACATTTCGGCGGCCGTAACTCGACCATCTTGGTTTGAGTCCTTTTGGGACTGGGATTTGCCACGCCGCCGAAGCTCGAGTTTCATGCCACATACCTCCTAATCGGTAACGGCTGGTCACATAATATAGCAGGCCTTCCACGCCGTGCAACAGGACTCACCTGTCCAGGTCGACCCACTACCCCCTTGGGACCCGCGACGCACGGGTCCCCGGTTGGGGGCTTGGGAGCTGGGTGACCGCGCCCGTCCCCGTGGCCACCTCGGCCTGCCGTACTCAACGGCCCTGATTCCGCCCAAATGACCGGGTCCACCTCAGGCTAGCGAGACCCCGTAACCTGTACCGTGACGATGTCCAAGCCGTGATACTTCTGGTGGCGGACCGAGGACGCGTAATGTCGCAGTAAGCGGAACGATATCTCCCTTTCATCCCAGATCTCGGCCTGTTCGCTGAGGTAGGCCAACCGGTCTTCCAGATTATCCTCCTCCAGGACCGCCAGGAACTCCAATTCGACCGTGCTTCCAGCGGGACGCGCTACAATAATCAGGCGTCTCACGTTGTCACCACCGTCGCTGTCTTCTTGGCCCAGCAAGCTCGACAGCGTTTCCTCACCTACAGAGCGCAGCCGCTCCGTCGAAACATCGTTCCAGTGAATCCTGGCCGCCAACTCGCGAAGGAAGGAGTCGATCTTGGCCAGAGCGGAGATGTTCAGCTCGACCTCCAGACGACTGCGCCGCGGTGCGGTCAGCTCCATGAACAGGTTCATCAGAATCGCAACCAGAGCGCCTACCGTCATACCGTTGCCGAACAAGGTGCCCCAAGTCCCACTCAGCAGATCGGCGAAGATGGCGTTGCTCTCGACGCCCACTCCTATCAGGAAGGCCGTTCCGACCACGATGGCCTTTCGAGAATCGACGCCGTTCTGGACGACGGTGTTTATGCCTTCCATCAAGATCAGACCCACCACGATGACCAGGTACGTTCCCATGACTGGGCTGGGAATCATGATCGGGATGGCGGTCAGCTTAGGCAACAACGCCAGCCCCACGAAGATGAGCCCAATGCCAAGACCAACGCTGCGCGCCGCGACCCCGGTAATGCTGATCATCGACGCGCCAACCGCGGAAGAAGGCATGACGGGGATCGTTCCTGCAATACCGGCCAGCAGATTCGCCACCGCGGTGACGTTGATTGCACCCTGAATCAGGCGATAGTTTATTGCCCGAGGCCGTCGCCAGGAGACCTGCTGAGTGATAACGGCATCGCCGATGGTCTTCACGGCGACTACCAGGTTCACGAACACGAACACCGGCAAGAGGGCCCAAGCCTCCAAACTTGGCGTCAGGTCCAGTCCCGGCCACCCGCCCTTGGGAATGCCAAACCAGGATGCCTCGAGTATTGGCTGAAGGTCGTACAGTCCGAAGGGTGCGGCAACTGCACAACCTACCACGATGCCGATGAGGGGCGACCATAGCCGCCAGGCGGCCGAGGCACGCAGCACCAGCGCAACGGTGACAGCCAGCGTGATCACGGCGACGGCTAGAGAGGCCAGCGAGGAGGCCCCTTCGGGCACGTCCGTCAGCATATAGAACGCTACCGGTGAGACCGATATCGCTATCAACATGATCGCCGTCCCGGAAACGACCGGAGTCAGGACCCGGCGCAGCACTGGAAGCCACGCGGCCATGGCAAACTGAAACAGAGACGAAACGACGATGAGGCTGGCCATGGCGGCCGGGCCGACTTCCGACAACGCAGTGATGCAGACGGCTATGAAATTGCCCGAGATGACCACTACGAGCACGTGTCCGGTCCCAACCCTGCCGAATCGGACCGCCTGCAGGGCAGTACTAACCCCAGTGACTACCAGGATGGCGAAAATGGCCCACAGCAGGTAACTCTCGGCCTGCCCGGCCCTTTGGACAATAACGGCCGTGATCGCTATTATCGGCGCGACACCGATAAGGACGCCCTGAAAAGCGACCGCAGCCGATACCAAGAGAGGACATCGCTCGTCGGGCTCATAGCGGATCTGTTCGTCTACGGCCGATGGTTCCAAGAAACCCCTTCAGCTCGGTGTTGTTCCGCCCCATGCCTTCGTCTCCATCGTCGTGGGGTGTAATAGGCGTGGAGAAGACTAGACGAACAAGGCGCACTCATTATGGAGCAAGGGGCTCAGCCGTTCCAGTCCGAGGAGAGGAAGAAGTTCGACCAGCACCTCGAACCCTCCCCCACGTTGACGTCGACCCGAGCACGAAGCGTGGGGCCGGACCACTCAGCTCCCCGGTCCATGGCTCTACCGCACCGGATGCGAGTGCCAGCCCCTCCAGGCAGGCTTCCAACGCCGGAGCAACGCGATGAAGAGGGGGTTGGTCCAGACCAGCACCCTCCACAACGGCCACCTGTCGAACCGGCGGCAGGAGGGCAGCACGCGCGGGCTTCGTATGAGCCGCACCCTCCGGCCCGTTCCCCTGGCGAGCCGCCGGAGGGCCCGGTAGAAGTCCACGTCCTCGCCGATCCACGCCTTCTCGTCGTAGCCGCCTACCTCGTCGAAGACGTCCCTCCGGCAGAACTGGGTGGCGCCCTGGACCATCCCAGTGAGGCGGGCGAGGAGCCGCCAGAGGCACAGATAGAGCCCGATGAAGGGACGTTGCGGCCGGTAGTCGACGTCCACGCCGCCTCCGACGCACCCGGGGTCGCTCATCGCCACGTGGACCGCGTGGAGCGTCGCGGGCGGCAAGACCACGTCGGCGTCGACGAAGACGAGCACGTCGCCCTCCGCATGTCGCGCCCCGGCGTTTCGGGCCCTCGCGATGCCCCGCACCGGCTCATGCACGACTGACGCGCCCTTCGCCCTGGCCACGGCGGCGGTCTCGTCCTCGCTGTCGTTGTCGACGACGATCACGTCGATGGCAACCTTGGACCTGTCACGCAGATGGGCCGCGGCGGCATGCACCGAGTCCAGGGTCGACCCCAGGTAGGCCTCTTCGTTGAACGCCGGGAGGATGAGGGTGAGCTTCATGGGGGATGCAGGCGCCGGAAAAGGGGGTTGCAAACAGAGGATTAAATGATGTAAACTACTTTGTTATACAAACCATCCACAATTCCTGGATCCAAATTACGACAAGGAGGCGCTCCATGCAACAGTCGGGCGGGGATGCCAAGGGGCTCACGGCCCAAGAGAGCTGGCGAGACATCCATGCCACCATGGAGAGGACCCGAAGCTCCATGTACGTCGCCGGGTCGGCAACGATACTGCTTCTCTGGGCGGCCATTGCGGCGGTGGGAGTCGGGACCCAGTACACCGTCATGACACTGGCATCCGAGTTCGCCGATAGCAGCCCGTGGATATTCGGGGTGCTATGGGGGGTCCTGATGGTGCCGGGCATGGTTGGGAGCGGGTTCATCGGGAGCCGCGCGGGCAGGAGGATTGCGCCTGGGGACGCCGCTCGCAGCGCCGGCATAAGGGTGTTCCTCTATTGGCTGGCGGTCGTGGCGGCGATGTTCCTCATCCCGGCCGCCGCCGGAATGTGGAACGCTGAAGACGGGGACAACATCCCACGGGTCACCATGGGTATAGTGGCGCTCGCGTACATCCTGTTCGGCATCATGCACCGCCCGGCGTTGGCCATAGTCGGTCTGGGGTTCGCCTTGGCGTTCTACATTCCCAACCTCCTCCTGGGCGATGTTGCCATGCCGGTGTCGGCGGGGTCGATCCTGGTCGTGGTGGCCCTGGGCGCCTGGTGGATACGGAAAAGCGAGGTCCTGTGACCAGCGAGGCCATCGTCCTCAACGAGACCATCCACCAGTCCACCCGGCTGCGAATCATGACCCTGCTGGTCTCCATGCCCGAAACGGACCGGGTTGCCTACGGGTTCATCCAGAAGACCCTGGACCTGACCGGCGGCAACCTGACCATCCATCTGAGGAAGCTGGGAGACGCCGGCTATCTAGCCATCACCAAGGAGTTCCGGGACTCCAAGCCCCAAACGTGGGTGCAGGCAACGGAGACCGGGCGCCGCGCCTTCGCCGAGTATCTCTCCAACCTGGAGAGGGCGCTCAACTGGCAGCCCCGCAAATAGCCCGGGAAGACCTTAACATTTCTTTCAAATTCCTTGTCTATGGTGGATGCATAGAACGCACAACCGGACGACAGGAGAAAGATATGGGCAGGTTGAGATACGGGGCTTTCCTCATCCCGCTGGCGATGGCCCTGGTCATAGCCGCCTGCGGGTCGGGCCGGGCCGCTGTGCCCACAAGCCCGCCCCCCACCCAGCCCGCCGAGGTCGAGGCCACCCGGCAGGCCCCGGAGATGGAGGCCCCGGCAACGCCCGACCCGGTCCCTACCACACCGGTGGAGCCTACCCCCGAGCCGCGGGCCGCGGTGAGCGCCAGCGCAGTCCCTTCCGTCGATGTCGTGGAGCCTTCACCCCAGCTCCAACCGGACCCAGGCGTTACGGAGGCCGCGCCCCAGCCGGACGTCGGCAGCTCACCGGCGCCGGAGGACAATGATCCCATGGACCCCCATGCCATCGTCGCGGCATTCGAGGAGGTCCTCACCGGGCTGTACGAGTCCGTCCTGCCCTCGGTGGCCCATATCCACGTCCTCGGCGACCTCCAGGCCGACGGGCCCTTCGGCGAGCCCGGGAGGCGCGTGCCCTCGGAGGGAAGCGGCTTTGTATGGAGCAGCGACGGCCACATAGTGACCAACCACCACGTCATAGACGGCGCCAGCGAGATAACGGTGGTATTCGCCAGTGGGCTGGAGCTGGAGGCGACGGTGCTGGGGAGCGACCCGGACTCGGACCTGGCGGTCCTCAAGGTCGACCCGCCCCCGGGCGGCCTCAAGGAGGCGGGATTGGGCGACAGCGACCAGCTTCGGGTCGGCCAGCTCGCCGTGGCCGTCGGCAGCCCCTTCAGCCAGGAGTTCAGCATGACCAACGGCATAGTCAGCGCCCTGGGCCGGGTGTTGCAGGCGGGCTCCAGCAACTTCAGCAACCCCCAGATCATCCAGACCGACACGCCCATCAACCCCGGCAACTCGGGCGGGCCGCTGTTCGACCGGCACGGCAACGTCATCGGCATCAACTCCGTGATCATCAGCCGGTCGGGTAGCAGCTCTGGCGTGGGGTTTGCCGTGCCCATCAACACCGCCAAGCGCATCGTGCCGGTGCTGATCGAAGAGGGTGACTACAGCTACGCCTACCTGGGCATCAGCGGGGCCACCCTGACGTCCTCTTTGGCCGAAGCCAACGGCCTGCCCCCGGACACCCGCGGAGTGCTGGTGGTAGAGGTGGTCCCCGAAGGCCCCGCCGAGGCGGCAGGCATAGTGGCCTCCCAGGGGACCACCGAGGTCGACGGCGTCGAATATCCCACTGACGGCCACGTGATCACCGCCGTAGACGGCACGCCGGTTCGCGGTATGGACGATCTGGTCACCTACATGGCGCAGAACAACAGGCCGGGGGACACGGTGACCTTCGACGTGATCACCGAGGACGGCGTCGGCCAGGTCCAGGTGGTCCTGGCCGTGAGACCCGAGGTGCTGGGCTAGGAGACGGGGCCCAAGGGCTACTGCATCAGGTACGAGAAACGCAGGGGAGAGAAGGCGTCTACCGGGACGGGGACATCCGTGTCTCCCCGGACCATCAGGTCGGCGACCAACCGCCCCGTAATGGCGGACAGGTGGATGCCCTTGGTGCCGTGGCCGGTGGCCAGGTAGACGCCGTCCCAGCCCGGTACGGGTCCGATGAGGGGCATCCGGTCGGCGCTGAGGGGGCGGACCCCCGCCAGGTGGTCCACCACCTCGGCGTCCTCCAGGGCGGGCATCACGCTGAGCACCCTCTCCAGGATGAAGTTCCGGCCCCACTCGGAGGGCTGCAGGTCGTACTCCCACGGCCCCGTCTCGCTGGGGTCGAAAACGTGGGTCGCGTCCACGTCCATGCCGCTCATGCTGACCCCGCCCACGCTGCCCACCAGGGTGATCCCGTCTCGCCGGGGGAGGATGGGCCCGTGCCGGGCCGTCATGATGAACACCTCCACCGGCTTACCGGGCACCCGCACCTGCAGGACCTCGCCGTGAAGGGGACGCACGGGGATGGGGAAGTTCAGCCACCGCCGGGCCCCCTCGCTCCAGGCCCCCATGGAGATCACAACGTTGTCCGCCGAGACCTCGCCGTTGGGATAGGTCACGCCAGTAACGCGGCCTCCCTCGGTCTTCAGCCCGGTGGCCTCCCGCAGCAGCACCTCCCCGCCCATCCTCTCCACGGCCTGGGCCAGGGCCAGGCTCAGACGGTAGCCGTCCACCTGCCCGTGCTGGTACGTCACGCCGCCCAGCACGTCGGGGCTGATGCGCGGCTCTAGGCGGCGGACCTCGTCCGCGCCGACCCACGCCACGTCCACGTACTGGCCCTGCCACGCGATGACCTCCCGGAAGATCCGCTCCTCTTCCTCCAGCATTGCCAGGCTGACGCCGGGCATCTCGTGGTACATGGGGTCGAGGCCGCTGTCCTCGATGAGGCCCTGGATGAACCCGGGGAAGAAGCGCATCCCCTCCAGGCCGATCTCGAAGTGGGCGCCGGGCTTGAAGTCCTTGCCGACGATGGACAGGGCCCCGTGGCCGTGGGCCGACGCGCCGCTGCCCACCGCCTCCTTGTCCATGAGGCAGACCCGCTGCCCCTCCTTGCTCAGGAAGTAGGCGACGGCGCCGCCCACCACGCCCGCGCCCAGCACCACCGAGTCAAAACCGCTCTTCAACCGTCCCTCCCCCGCATCAGTCCAGGAACCCGAACTCCTGGCGCCACTGAATGAAGTCCCGCAGGCCGGCCACGAGATCGTACCTGGGCTCGAACCCCAGGTCCTCGCGCATGCGTGTCGTGTCCAGGACCCGGGGGTTCTCTGCCGTCGGGTCCTCGGTGGGGACCGGCTCGACGAACCGCACCTGGGGATAGGCCTCCCGGATGGCGTCCACCATGCCCAGCATGGTCACTGGGCGGCCCGTGGAGATATTGTACAGGGGATGCTTCAGCGCGGGGGCGTCCAGCATGGCCCTGACGGCGGCGGCGGTGTCCTTCACGTAGGGATGGTCCACGCCGAAGCTGCGGCCCTCGGCGTTGCCGGCGCCCTTGGGCGCCACCTCGATTGGCTCGCCTCGCAGCGCCTTGCCCACCCACTGGTTGGGCAGAGACACCCGGCGGTGGTACGGCGTGACCCGCTCGATGGGCCCCCAGTTCTGGCCCATGCGGATGCTGGCCGTCTCGAAGCCGTACAGGTGCCCATAGCGGCGGGTAAGGAGCTCGCTGGCGAGCTTGGTGATGGCGTAGAAGCCGTAGGAGCCGGTGGCGTAGTCCTCCAGCTTCAGGTGGATGTCCTCGTTCAGCGGCCCCTCCACGGGGCCCGTGACGTACACGCCGGCGGTGCTGATGTATATGAACCTGTCCACCTCCATGCGGCGGGCCAGGTCCAGCATGTTCAGGGTGCCCGTCAGGTTTATGTCGCAGAGCCTGCGCCCGTTCTTCCCCTCGGTGTCGCCGTAGGCCGTGTACGTCGCGCAGTGGACTATGCGCTGGATATCGAAGTAGGCCGACGCGGCGTCCAGCCCGCTCTTGTCAGCGATGTCCCCCGACACCCAGGTGATCCGGTCCGCCCACGGCTCGGTGTACCGCTTTACCATCCCGTCGGGGGGGATGATGTCCAGGGAGATGACCTCGTGCCCGTGCTCCGCCAGCTCCCGGACGATGTTCGTTCCCGTGAACCCGGCTCCCCCGGTGACCAGAACAGCCATGGCGGCCTCCCTGCGTACAGCGTTACGGCGGTACAGCAACCTATAGCACGAGCCCGTACCGGTGTCAAGGAACGGCCCTCGCCCCTCACCGTGGCCCTCTCGTTGTCCCCTCTCCCTCACCCTCACCCTCACCCTGCCCCTCTCCCAGGGGGGAGAGGGGATTTCCCTAGGAGGCGAAGACGCCGCCGCTCCTTGAACGGGCCCGACGGCTGGGCTATCCTGGGACCACACCTACATGCCGGGCTCTGGTGTATACTCGATGGCCCCTGCAGACCCGAGCGCCGGTGGAAAGGTAGGGACAAGGTGGACGCGCTTCTGACGAGCACAACCTTGGTCACGGGTGCGGCGGACGGGCGGGTCATCTGGGACGGCGCCCTGGCGATACGGGCCGACCGCATCGTGGACGTCGGGACCACCGGAGAGCTGGAGGCGCGGCACCCGGACCTCCCCCGTCTGGCGCTGCCTCGGCGGGCCGTGATGCCGGGGCTCATCAACTGCCACACCCACACCATCCTCACGGTCCTGCGGGGTGGAGTCGAGGACCTGGGCCACAACATCATGGAGGTGGTGTACGGCTACATGGTGCCCGTCACCTACGTGATGACCGACGAGGAACGGCGGGCAATGGCCTCCCTGGGCTGCCTGGAGGCCATTCGGTCCGGCACCACGACCATCGTCGACCCCATGCGCTCCGTCGTCTCGTATGCCGGCGCCATGGCCGCCAGCGGCCTCCGGCTGTATCTCTGCGAGTCGGCCTCCGACGCCGTGGCCACGGAGATCTGGACGAAGGGCTACCGGTACGATCGCGGCTGGGGCGAGGCGGCCATGCAGCAGACGACGGACCTCATCGACGGGCACCACGACACCAGGAACGGACGGGTCCGATGCCTGGTGGCCGCCCACGCCCCGGATAGCTGCTCGCCCTGGGTGCTGGACGAGCTCCGGGAGCTGGCCGCCGCCCGCGGGCTGGGTCGCACCGTCCACCTTGCCCAGTCGGAGCAGGAAGTGGCCCAAGTGAAGGCCATGACCGGGGGCAGGACATCGGCCGAATACCTGGACGACCACGGCTGGCTGGGTGAGGACGTCCTCGCGGCGCACTGCCACTGGTGCAACGCCTCGGATATCGGGCTGGTCGGCGGGAGGCGGATCACCACCGTCCACTGCGCGGCGTCCAGCTCGCGCCGCGGGTACCACCGGCTGGCCGACATCCCGGCGCTCATGGACGCCGGCGTCAACATGACCCTGGGCACCGACAATATGTCCGAGGACATGTTCGACGCCATGCGCATCGGAATCGTGGTCAACCGGGGTATGCGTGGCGACGGGCAGAACCCGACGCCGGCGGAGGTGCTGTCCTGGGCCACCACCAACGGCGCCAGGGCGCTGGGCAGGCACGACCTGGGGTCCATCGAGGTGGGCAAGAAGGCGGACCTGGCGGTCGTGCGCCTGGACCGCCCTCACCTGACGCCCCTGCTGGACGTGACCTCGAGCCTGGTCCACTACGCCCAGGCCTCGGACGTCGAGTCGGTCATGGTCGACGGGGAGTGGGTGATGAGGGACGGCCGCGTCCTCACCATGGACGAGGATGCCGTCATGGAGGACGCCGGGCGTGCCGCCGCCAGCGCCTGGCGCCGGCTTCGTGACCGCTGGACGGGCCTGTCCGTGCCACCCGGACTCGACGTCTAGGAAGCCTCCCCGGTCCTGCCATGGCGACCCCCTGGGTCCCCGGCCTTCGACGGGACTATGGGTTGGGTGATGATGCCTCCCAGCGCCAATCTCGGCCTATCCCACGCCCGCCGGCGCTTTACTCCCGCAGGCGTCTGGTATATGTTATGTGCTGCGAGTTACCCGCCGGAGGTTGGCTAGGTGGAGGCAACGCTCAACGCCGTACTCATCCTGGTGGGCTACCTCTTGGGCTCGGTGCCCTTCGCCTACCTGACGGTCCGCCTGGTCAGTGGCCAGGACATCAGAAAGGCGGGCTCGGGCAACGTAGGCGCCCTGAACGTGTACCAGAACGCGGGGCTCGTCGCGGGCATCGCGGTCCTGGCGGCCGACGTGGCCAAGGGGGCGCTGGCGGTGCTGGTCCCCGTGTGGGCCGGCGCGCCCGACTGGGTCTCCTACGCATCGGGCGCCGCCGCGGTAGCCGGACACAACTGGCCGGTGTTCCTGGGCTTCCGGGGCGGGAAGGGCGCGGCCACCATCCTGGGCATCGGCCTGGCCTTGGCCCCATTCCTGGCCCTCATATCCCTGGCGCCCATACTGGTCGCGTTGGTTACCATCCGCAACATGGTCGTGGGAGTGGCCGCGGCCTTTCTCATGTTCAACGTACTGGTCATCGCCACCGGACGGCCGTGGGACCTGGCGGGTGTGTGCATAGCACTGACGTTGATGGTCGTGGGGGGCTACCTGGCCAAGACCCTGGGCCAGACGACCCGGGCCCTGCGGCAGCGTCGATGGAGGAACCTGGTGTGGCCCGAATGAGGGCCCTGTGATATACTCCGAGCGTCGCCCGTTGCCGTAAGGCAACGGGACTTTGATAGTATCCAGATCGGGACCGGCATGGCATCCAAACACCCCCCCGAGAGCGAGACCGTGGACGGTCTCCTGACGTACCGTGAGCACATGCGGCACTCCACGGCCCACGTGATGGCCGATGCCGTCCTCCAGATATTCCCCGAGGCCAAGATAGGCATCGGCCCCCCCACCGAGGACGGTTTCTACTACGACTTCGAGGTGTCCAGGCCCTTCACCCCCGACGACCTGGAGCGCATCGAGGCCATCATGAGCGAGACCATCGCCAGGGGCTTTCCCTTCGAGCTGGAGGAGGTGAGCCGCGAGGAGGCAAGGCGGCGGTTTGCCGGCCAGCCATTCAAGCTGGAGCTGATAGACGAGATACCCAGCGACGAGCCCATAACCGTGTACCGCCACGGCGAGTTCGAGGACCTGTGCCTCGGTCCCCACGTACCATCCACCGGCGACATCCCGGCGTTCAAGCTGCTCAACGTTGCAGGAGCCTACTGGCGGGGAGACGAGCGCCGGCCCATGCTCCAGCGCATCTACGGCACGTCTTTCGAGACCAGCGCCGCCCTGGAAGAGCACCTGAGGGTCCTGGAAGAGGCCGAGAAGCGGGACCACCGAAGGCTGGGCAGACAGCTCGACCTGTTCAGCGTCCACGAAGAGGTGGGCCCGGGGCTGGTCATCTGGCACCCCAAGGGCGGCCGCGTCCGCACCATCATGCAGGACTACTGGCACGAGCTGCACTACCGGAGGGGCTACGACATCATCTACTCCCCCCACATAGGGCGCTCACGGCTCTGGCAGACCAGCGGGCACCTGGACTTCTACACCGACAGCATGTACTCGCCCATCGACGTGGACGAGCAGCTCTACTACATGAAGCCCATGAACTGCCCCTTCCACATCATGGTCTACAGGTCGTCGTTGCGCAGCTACCGGGAGCTGCCCCTGCGCTACGGGGAGCTGGGCACCGTGTACCGCTACGAGCGCAGCGGCGTGCTCCACGGCCTGATGCGGGTCCGCGGCTTCACCCAGGACGACGCCCACATCTTCTGCCGTCCCGAGCAGGTGGAGGAGGAGGTCCTGGGAGTGCTGGACCTCACCTTCGAGCTGCTGGACAAGTTCGGCTTCACCGAGTACCAGATATACCTCTCCACCAGGCCGGAGAAGTTTGTTGGGGAGGTCGAGTCCTGGGAGCACGCCACCCAGTCCCTGGCCCGGGCCCTGGCGTCCCGGGAGCTGTCCTACCAGGTGGACGAGGGCGGCGGCGCCTTCTACGGCCCCAAGATCGACATCAAGATCAAGGACGCCCTGGGCCGGGAATGGCAGTGCGTTACCGTGCAGTTCGACTTCAACCTGCCCGAGCGGTTCGACCTGACGTTCCAGGGGTCGGACGGCGCCCACCACCGGCCGTACATGGTACACAGGGCCATCATGGGCTCGATGGAGCGGTTCCTCGGAATCCTCCTGGAGCACTACGGCGGCGCCTTCCCCCTTTGGCTGGCCCCGGTGCAGGGGACGGTCATACCCATCGCCGACAGGCACATCGAATACGCCGGCGCCGTACGGGACACGCTCACCAGCAGGGGGTTCCGCGTCGAGATCGACTCCAGGGGTGAGCGCATGAACCAGAAGATACGCACCGCCCAGCTACAGAAGGTGCCCTTCATGCTGGTGGTGGGGGACCGCGAGGCGGAGAACGGCACGGTCTCGGTGCGCCTCAGGAGCGAGGAGAACCTGGGAGCGATGCCCATCGACGACCTGGTGGGCATGCTCCAAGAGCAGCTCAGGTCCGGGGAATGACGGCTCTTCCAGATTGACTTGACCATCCCCCTGTGATATATTCTGGGCAGGTCCATGGTACCGCTTGCGAAAGTCGGCTGGAGGCATAGGGTATAGCTAAAGATTACAGAGTAAATGAACGAATCCGTGTCCCCGAGGTGTTGGTCGTCGGCGAGGCTGGAGAGCAAGTCGGCACCATGCCCACCGGCAAGGCGTTGGAAATGGCCAGAGAGCGGGGACTGGATTTGGTGGAAGTCGCGCCCAGCGCCCGCCCTCCCGTATGCCGGATCCTGGACTACGGGAAGCTCCGGTACCTTTCGTCGAAGAAGGAGCGGGAGGCCAAGAAGGCCCAGCGGAGCACGGGGCGTAGAGAGGTACGGTTCCGGCCCAAGATAGGGGAGCACGACTTCTCGTCCAAGGTCCGGAAAGTGAAGGAGCTAATCAGCGACGGTGCCAAGGTCAAGGTGGCCGTCGTCTTTCGTGGCCGCGAGGTCACACACCCGGAGCGGGGGATGTCCCTGCTGAAGCGGGTCGCCGAGCTAGTGCAGGATGAGGCGAGGCTGGAGGGGCCTCCGGGCATGGAGGGCCGCTCCGTCTCCATGATGCTCGCGCCCACGGCCAAGAAGGTAGTCAGAAAGGCGGAACCGGTCGCGAATGCCCAAGCTCAAGACGCATAAGGGGGCGAAGGCCCGCTTTCACGTAACGGGGTCGGGGAAGGTGCTGCGCCGAAAGCGCATGAGCAGCCACCTCCGGCGTAAGAAACCCAAGAAGGTCCGAAGGCAGTTCGCGTCCAAGATGGCCGTACACGAGGCCGACCTGCCCCGTATCTCGCGCCTCATTCCTCACGACCTATAGGGCCTCACGACCTGTAGGCCGGGACTTCCGGTCCACGTCCAATTCCACTTCCGGAGTACTGCTTTGACCAGGGTCAAGCGCGGCGTGACCAAGCGCCGCAGACACAAGAAGGTCCTCTCGGCGGCCCGTGGCTTCCACGGGGCGTCCCACCGCAACTACAAGTGGGCCAAGGAGGCCCTGATCCACGCGTGGAGCCACGCCTACCGCCACCGGCGGGAGCGCAAGGGCGACTTTCGGAGGCTGTGGATCATACGGATCGGGGCCGCGGCCAGACAGCAGGGGATGACCTACAGCCAGCTTGTCCACGGCCTGAAGACCGCCGACATCGAGATCGACAGGAAGGTCCTGGCCGACATGGCAGTCAGGGACCCGTCGGGTTTCGAGAGCCTGGTGGCGGTCGCCCGAGAGCACCTGCCCCAATAGCCCGAACCCGCGCTACCGCAAAAGCAACCGGACGTCGTGGACCAGGGGCCTTGGCTCCAGCGACAGGTTGGTGAACAGGACGCGCCGCTTACCCTCAGTATCGATGACGAACACCGGTGCGCCGTGGCTTATCAGGTATTCCCCCGCAGGCACAGGCGTCTCCCCCGCGGCGGAGCCCGCGTGCCCACTTGCGCCGCCGTCGGACGTCACCGGGTCCAGCCAGTAGGAGCGCCATACCGGCTCCAGCTCCTCCTCGGTGCCCACGAGAAAGCGCCACTTGTCCAGCATCTCCCGGTCCTCGGAGTAGCCGTACGCCTCCTCCACCGAGTCCCTCTCCGGGTCCACGCTGACCGCCACTATCTGTACCCCGGCGGCGTCTTCTCCCAGGAGCTGGTGGGTGCGCCGCAGTGTCTCGGTGACGATGGGGCAGACGTCCGGGCAGGCCGTGTAGAGGAAGGTGAGGAGAACGACCTTGCCCGCGAAGTCGGAAAGGGCCACCGTTTCGCCGAACTGGTCGGAAAGGCTGATGGCGGGGGCGTCGTCAGCGGGGTCCAGGACCGTCCCTTCGAAGGCCTCGTCGCTGGCGCAGCCCGCGGCCGCTGCGGCCAGGGTAAGGACTCCCAACACCCATGCAGCCAGTCTCATATCCGGGCAGAGTCGGGGAAGAGAGTGCGCCCTTGGACGGGCGGCTAGAGTCCCGTCCTCTGCCTGGAAAGGAGCCCGGCGATGATGGGGACGAACACCACGAGCCCGAGCCCGATGCCGATGGCCCCAAATTCCCTCGCGCCGGTCTCGTTGAGGACGATGAAGATGACCCCGAGGCCGCCTCCCCACACCACCACGAACAGGATGGCCAGGATGGGCAGGAGCATGGACATTCGGAACCCGCTCATGACTACACCTTTCTAGGAGACCGCGCCAGCCGGCATGTCGCATCCAAGGTGATCTATCCCGACCCCCTGTACAGCCTCCGGTCTTGGGGCTGGTCGTAGGACCGCTCCGCCGAGGCCTCCTCCTGACCGGCCCAGACCAGGAACACCACCATCAGGGAGAACAGATAGGCAAGCCCGCCGGGAATCCACATTATGATACCACCGATCTGCTGGTCGGTGTGGGCGGACAGGCCCCATATACGCGGCGCGGCCGCGTACCATTCGTAGAGCACGCCGTCGGAGAAGGTGATGATCGCTCCCAGGATGGCGGGCACGGTGGGGTGCACGAACAGGTACAGCATCTGTACCAGGTAGGAAGGGCGGGGCAGCTCCGGGAGGCGGCCAACCACCGGCCACCACATCATCAACGCGGCTACCAGGAACATCAGGTGCTCCAGGACATGGACACCCCTCTCCCTCAAAGCCAGGTCGTACAGGGTCGGAATGTGCCACAGCACGAATACCGCGTTGAACACCACGAAGGCCATCACTGGCAGCGTAGCTATACGCGCGACCCGGAATACCTGGGGCACGTTCACCAGGGGGCGCAACATCCAGGAGGGGGTCCCTACTATGAGAAGCGGGGCGACCACCAGGGTCAGAAGCAGGTGCTGGACCATGTGGGCGCTGAACAGGTACCGGTCCCCCAGCTCGTGAAGCGGAGAGAGGAGCGCAACGAACATGACCAGCACGCCGCAAAGGAAGATGGAGGCCTGGCCCGCCGGCACCTGGGGCGCCCAGCCGTAACGCTGCCTGAGGGGCCCCACGGCCAGCAGGTACGCCCCCGTCAACACCACCAACCCCGCCACCACGCTGGGATGGCCATGCCACGCCGTCCAGGAGAAATCCACGACCTGCTCCGGCAACTTCTACTCCCGACACCTCATGGTCGACGCCCAGAAAGCCATGGACGCGTATCGCGGCGCTCCCACGGGGAGGACGGCCGTTGGCGGAGCCCGTCACTGCTGCTGTAACAGGAACTCCACCAGCGCATCTACCTGATCACCCGTGAGGTTCTCGGTGATGGCATGGGTCATGAGTCCCGGAGTCCCGCACCGCGGCACCTCCTGGGGGCACATGAAGCCCTCGGGGTCCGTGATGGACTCCGCCAGGTACTCGGCTGCCGACATGCCCGGCTTCCTTGTGGCCGCATCGGTGCCTATATAGGTCAAGTCCGGACCGACCAGGCCGTCCGAGACCCCCTCTATCCGGTGGCAGGTGTTGCACCACAGGGCCTGGGGCCCCACGTTCTCCGGAACGGTCATGAACAGGGCCAGCCCGTCCCCGGAGGGTGAGGGAGCGGATGTTGCGGGCTCAGCCGGTGTGGTTGCGGGGGCGCCGTCAGGCGGTGCGGTAGCCTGAGGAGTCGGCGTCGGCGTCTGGACCGGCGCAACCGTGGGCTCTCCGTGGTCGGGAGGGCCCGCCGGCGTACCCTCGGGCCTGTCCGCCGTAGCCGACAGGACCTGGAAGAGGGCCATCAGCACGATGGCCACCGCTACGGCCAGCAGCAGGCCGCCCACGAACACGCCGGAGAATAGGCGGCTGTCGAACTTCAGGTGCATGTAGAACAGCACCACCAAGCCGAACTTGGCCACGGATAGGATCAGGAAGATGGGCAGGAACGCCGGCTCCAGCACTTCGATGTACAAGACCGCCACCTCGAGGGCGGTCAGGATGGCGAGCAGGGTCGCTATGCGTATGTAGGTGCCGGGGGTGGGATGCGCCCCGGCGCGGGGGTTTGGACGTTCAGCCATCAGATATCGCTCTCATGATTCACGGTCCCCGGGTCTCTCCGACCAGGAAAGCACGGCGATTAGGTGACTCCCACCCCTATCAGGTAGACCACGGCGAATATAACGATCCAGACGATGTCCACGAAGTGCCAGTACAGGGCAGCCAAGTCCACGCTAAGCGCTTCCCTGTCGGAGAGGACGCGGTCCGCCTTCTTTCCGCCGAACAGGGAGTAGCCGAATATGGATAGGAGCCATATCACGCCAACGGTGACGTGGGCCCCGTGGAACCCGGTCAGCGTGAAGAACGTGGTGCCGAACAAGTTGGTGCGCGGGCTCAGTCCGTGCTGGGAAAACTCGTAGAACTCGAACACCTGAAAGCCGAGGAAGGCGGCACCCAGTATGCAGGTCGACAGTATCCAGATACGGAAGGCCCTCATGTTGCCCCGGTTGATGGCCGAATAGGCCAGCACCATGGACATGCTGCTCATGAGCAGGGCGAAGGTGCTCACCGAGGTCGTCGGGATGTCGAACACGTCCTCGGGGAAGGGGCCCACCAGGCTCTGGCCACGGTAGATCAGGTAGGTGGATATGAGGGCGCCGAAGAAGAGGCAGTCGGAGCCCAGGAACAGCCACATGAGCATCTTGCGATGGTTGAGGCCAGTGGTCGTGTCCTCCACCACCACGTGGTGACCCACCGAAGGCGACTGCTCGTGCAATTTAGCCGCTCCTCCCTGTCACGGTTCAGTGTCCTCCCTCGGGTTCCTCGGAGGCGGGCTCGAAGGACCAGGCATAGATGCCGACTATGCCGATGGCCCCGCCCACGGCGGCCATGGCCCAGGTCAGCGTCTCGTGGAAGAGCATGCCGTACCCGGCTATGGTGAGGCCCATGGCGACGACGAAGGGATAGTAGGAGAGTCCCGGCATGTGTATGCCGCCGTGGTCCGGGGCCTCGTGTGCCGCGCGTTCAGCGATTGCGGTACTCCCGGAGGCCAGCACGGCCTCGAGCTCGGCGATCCGGCGCGCCTGGGCGTCGATGACCGCCTGCTGCTGCAGGCGCTCCTCCCCGGGGCCGTGCCCGCCCTCATGGCCGTTGGAGCCTCCGGCTACCGGCACAGGGCCATCGTGCTCCCCGCCGTGCCCGTTGGAGCCCCCGGATACCGGCACCGGGCCGCCGTGCTCGCCGTTCCCGTTGGGCCATTTCTCCTCCCAGTATGGGTCCCTGCTGTGGACTACGGGGATCTCCGCGAAGTTGTAGTGGGGAGGCGGAGACGATATGGACCACTCCAGCGTCCGGCCGTCCCAGGGGTCGTTGCCCGCTATCTCGCCCTTCCGGCCCGTGCGGAACACGTTGTGTATGAACACCAGCACCGATATGGCGATGATGAAGGAGCCGGCCGAGGCCACTCCGTTCCACAGGTCCCAGCCCATGTCCGAGTCGTAGGTGAAAATGCGCCGGGGCATCCCGTCCATTCCCAGGAAGTGCATTGGGAAGAAGGTGATGTTGAAGCCTATGAACGTGAGCCAGAAGTGCAGCTTTCCAAGGCCCTCGTCCAGTATTCGGCCCGTCATCTTGGGCCACCAGTAGTAGGCGCCCGCGAACAGGGCGAACATGCTGCCCCCGAAGAGCACGTAGTGGAAATGGGCCACGATGAAGTAGGTGTCCTGCTGCTGAGCATCCGAGGGCGGCGAGGCGTGCATCACGCCGCTGAGCCCGCCGATGATGAACATGGCGATGAAGCCCACGGCGAAGAGGAGGGCCGCCGACAGGTGCACGGAGCCCTGCCACAGGGTGGCGATCCAGTTGAATATCTTCACTCCCGTGGGTATGGCGATGGCCATGGTGCTCACCGCGAACGCCGCGTTGGCGATGGGCCCCAGCCCCACGGTGAACATGTGGTGGCTCCAGACCCCCCAACCCAGGAACCCGATTATCACCCCCGACAGGACCACCACCGGGTACCCGAAAAGGGGCTTACGGGCAAAGGTCGGCAGAATTTCGGAGATGATGCCCATGGCCGGTAGTATCAGGATGTACACCTCGGGATGGCCGAACACCCAGAAGAGGTGCTGCCACAGGACCGGGTCCCCGCCGGCGAGGGGGACGAAGAAGTTGGTGCCGAAGGTCCTGTCGAACATGAGCTCGATGAGGGCCACGGTGATGACCGGGAAGGCCAGAATAATAAGGAAGGAGGTGATCAGCGTCATCCAGACGAAGACGGGCATGCGCATAAGGGTCATGCCGGGCGCCCGCATGTTGATGATGGTCACCAGGAAGTTGAATCCGGCCGCCATGGTGGCCGTGCCCAGCACCAGGAGCCCGACGGTGTAGAAGTCCACGCCGCGGCCGGGGTTGAAGACGTCGTCCGTCAGGTTGGAGTAGGCGAACCAGCCGACGTTGGGAGAGCCTCCCAGGAACCAGCCGCTGTTGAGAAGGATGCCGCCGCCCAGGAATATCCAGTAGCTGAGGGCGTTGAGGCGGGGAAAGGCCACGTCCCGCGCCCCTATCATCAACGGGATCATGTAGTTGAAGAAGGCGGCGCTCAGGGGCATTATCGCCAGGAATATCATGCTCAGCCCGTGCATGGTAAAGAGCTGGCTGTAGACCTCGGGGCTGACGACCTCCAGCTCGCTTCCCGAGAGCTGGATCCGCATTATGAGGGCTTCGACGCCGGCCAGCAGGAAGAAAATGAAGGCCGTGACGCCGTAGAGTATGCCGATACGCTTGTGGTCGACGGTGGTTATCCAGCTCCACACGCCTTCGTAGCTGGTGGGCCGGCGAAGAGCCTCCGATATGGCGCCCGTGATGGTTACCATCGACCACCTCCGCGGTAACCGCCCGTGGATTTGCCTTTCATTATAACCGAGTATGGGAGCATACGCTTCATCATTCCAGGCTCAGCAGGTAGGAGGCCAGCTTCTCCACTTCATCCCGGCTGAGCTCGGACTCAGGGTCCGTATAGACGGTGGCCAGCTCGGACATCCGGTTGCCCGGCTTGATGCTCTCGGGGTCTTCCAGCCAGCTGATCAGGTTCTCCCGGTTCAGGTCCATGTAGCCCGCAACGAAGGTGGCCCGGGTCCCGAATTTGTTCAGGTTGGGCGCGGGGAACCTGGGCTCGCCCCGCAGGAAGGCCTCGGACAGCCCCTCTCTGATCTCCACCGGGGTTGGGCCCTCCACCCAGTGGCAGAGGAGACACCCGCGGGCGGCGAAGATGGTGGCCCCCTCGGCCGCGTCTCCGCTGGGCGGGACATGGGGCTGGCGGTACGCCGCCACCCAGTCCTCGAAGGTGTTCTCGGTGCTGTCATGCACCACCACGCGGAACCTCATGTGGGCGTGGGCCACGCCGCAGAACTCGGCGCACTGGCCGTACAGGACGATAGGGAAGGAGTCTATATCATCCTTCGCCGCGGTAAACTGCATGACGTTCAGGTTGTTGGGCACTACGTCCTGTTTGCCCGCAAGCTTGGGTATCCAGAAGCTGTGAATGACGTCCTCGGACCGGAGGTTCACCCGGATCTGCCTGTCGACGGGCAGGTGCATCTCGTTGGCCGTCACGACGTTCAGCTCCGGGTACTCGAACTCCCACCACCATTGGTGGCCGGTCACGTTGACCGTAAGGGCGTCCGGCCCCGCTTCGGACGAGATGTCGAAGATGTAGATGATGGTGGGCACCGCGATGACCGCAAGCACCACGGCGGGGGCGATGGTCCAGCCTATCTCCAGCCGGGTGTTGCCGTGGGTCTGGGGGGGTATGCCCTCCTCGGCGGGCCTGCGCCGGTACCGTATCACGGTATAGAGGAGGATCCCCTCGACCACTACGAATACGAACACCGCCGCCCAGAAGATTATGTAGAACAGGGTCCTCTGCTTGTCGGCCACCGGCCCCGCTACGTCGAAGGTCGACTGCGGATGGTCCGGGGTACATCCGAAGAACAGCAGGAGGCCAAGGGCGGAGAGGGCTATCAGCACCAGTCTGAAGGCCGGGCCCCTGGGCATTACGCGCGCCCCCTCTCGGAAATGTCTGTCAATGGTCGATGGGTCATGCTCGAAGCGCCCCGCGAATCGCACCGGCGAGTTTAGCAGAGGCCAACCTAGTATTCAAGGGGCACAGGCGTCTTCCGCTGTTCACGCCGGGCAACGTCATATCCTCACCACGCTATCGACCATTACCGCTGCGAAGAGCAGCGCCACGTAGGCCAACGAGTACAGGTAGAGCGCCTTCGCCCCCTGGACCTGCGGCCTCTCCGGGTTTACCTGGTCGCTGGCCCTGAGATGCCACGCAAGCAGCAGGAACGCCACGCCCAGGAGGAGGGCGGACCCGATGTAGACCATCCCCACGGCCTGGGTCGTGAAGAACAGGATGGAGATGGTTACGACGGTCACCGTGTACAGGATGATGTTGCGGCGCGTGGACTCCAGTCCCGCCACCACCGGGAGCATGGGAATGCCGGCGCGGGCGTAGTCCTGCCGGATCAGCAGAGCCAGGGCCCAGAAGTGGGGCGGCGTCCAGAAGAAGACCAACGCGAACAGGTACAGCGCCGGAAGCTCCAGCCCGCCCGTGACGGCCGCCCAGCCCGCCATCGGCGGCACGGCCCCTGCGGCCCCGCCGATGACTATGTTCTGCGCCGTCGTCCGTTTCAGCCAGGACGTGTAGACGAAAACGTAGAAGAGGGTGCCACTGAGGGTCAGCGAAGCCGTCAGAAGATTGACCCACGTCGCCAGCAGGCCGAAGGCGAAGATGTTCAGGACCACGCCGAAGGTGAGGGCCGCCCCGGGGGACACCCGGCGGGACGGGAGGACCCGCCGCCGGGTCCGCACCATGAGCCCGTCGATATCCCGGTCCAGGTAGTGGTTGATGGCGCTGGCCCCTCCCGCGGCCGCGGCGCCGCCCACCAGGAGCAGCAGCGTCGCCACGACCGGCGGCGAGCCCTCGGCCGCCAGGAACACCCCTCCCAGGGCCGTGATCAGCAGCAGCAGGACTATCGGCGGCTTGGTCAGAGAAAGGTAGTCCGTAGCCTGGGACAGGATGGGGGTCCTGCCCAACGCGGTGGATGCCGGGGCCGCCTGGCCTGGTTCAAGCAACAGCCGCACCTCGGAGCCGCGGCTCTCTGGGAGCCCACAACATGACCACCACGGCCGACAGTCCCAGCCAGACGAGACTGGCGACGGCCAGGTGGGCCAGCCTTGCGGCCAGATCGAAGCTGGAGAACATGATGGCCGCGCCCACGAATATCTGTATACCGAAGGCAACCGCCACGGCCAGGGAGAGCCCTCCCAGCCATCCGTCGCGCTGGCGCCTTCTCCACGCCGACACCAGTGTGAACGCCATCAGAACCGCGGCAACCAGGCCCGCCACCCTATGGACCATGTGCATCGCCGCGTGATGGCTGCCGGGCAGGATCCCGCCGTCGCACAGGGGCCACGCGGTGCCGCAGGCCGGCGTCGAGCCCGACACGGTCACGTACGAGCCCGTGAGCAGCACCGCGTACGCCATGAGCAGGGCGGCCGCGGCCAGCAACGACAGCCGGCGTTCCGGCGGTCCCGCGATGGCCCCAACACGGCCCATGGCCGCCAGACTCAGGACCACCAGCACGGCGAGGAGGGCCTCGGCGGTGGCTAGGTGCGCCATGACCATCTCACCGGAAAGCTCCCTCAGTACGGTGAAGCCGCCCAGGAGCACCTGCACCAACAGCAGCAGGACCGCTATACCGGCGGGGGCCATCAGCCACGGGTCCCTGCGGTACGAGCGCCATATCCCGAACGCGGTGACCACCACCAGCACGCCCACGACGGACGCCATGAGACGGTGTGAGTACTCTATGAGGGTGTCCGTGTTCATGGGTGGGATGATCTGGCCGTGGCAGAGGGGCCAGTCGGGACAGCCCAGGCCCGACTCCGTCAGCCGGACCACACCTCCCAGCACCACCAAGCCCAATACGGAGAACAGGGTTACGATTGATAGGACCTGTAACGGCCGGCCGACGTCCCGTTCCGTCACTGCACCTCAAGGAAGTCCCCATGGAGGAAGACCGCCTGTTCCACCCTCGTCACTCCGCCAACCCGGCTCTGGATGCCCGGCGGCCCCCCGGTGCGGGGGCCTCGCCACGCGCGAGAATTGCCGGCACCCTACCGGGGCCACGCCCGGCGGAACCGTTGACCGTCCGGACTCTTCTCTCGCCCACGCGGACGAAGGCGGAGTTTGTGTAAAATTTCACTAGGTACGCTTGCAAGCTACCATAGCAGGAAGGAATTGTCAATCAGCACCATAGCTAGTCCCTGGTCGCGCAAGCCGCCCCGTCCCTGATGGCCAGCTTCTCATCCCTGACCCGGACCCAGTGGTCCTTATTGATCTCCATGAGGATGAAATCGAGGCCGTTGCGGCGGACGCGGCGAAGGGGGCTGAACCCGCAGTTGGAGAAGGCGCGCTGGGCCCTCTGGTTCCATTCCAGCGTGTGCAGGTAGAGCCGGTCTATGCCGCCGCCCGAGAACAGGTAGTCCAGCAGCGTGACCACCGCGTCGTAGCCGTACCTTCGCCCCCAGTACTCCCGGTCGCCGATGACGATGCCGATCTCGGCCTGGCGGTTCACCGAGTCCAGATCGTAGAACATGCAGGTGCCGATGTACCTGCCCTCTCTTGTGTCGATTCCGAAGCGTCCCGAGGCGGGGGTCGGATAACGGAGCTGGTCACGAAAGAGCCGCAGGAACTCCTGGAAGGTCATCTTCAGGGGGAAGGCCGCATCCAGCCTGGCTATCTCCTTGTCGGTCCTCCACAGGTAGTCGAGCCAGGCGTCCTCCAGCCCCTTCTCCCTCAGGACCACCTTGCCGCCGGTGAGCCGCAAATCAGAGTCCAGTCGCGACGAGGAGCCCGCCGGTCACGGGGACACCCTGCTCTTTATTATGTCCAGCGCCACGCCCAGCACCTTGGCCTCGTTGGGGTAGACAAGGCTCTTCAGGGCCTCCTCCGAGGGCACCCAGCGGACTTCGTCGAACTCGGGGTCATGCTGGTCGGTGCACCCGCCTCTGTGGGCCATGAGGTAGAAGTAAACGGTCTTGTTGAAGTGGCGCCGGTTGTCGGGGCTGACGAACCAGTAGTTGATGTTGCCGATGGGGGCCTCGATCTCCACCTCGAGGCCGGTCTCCTCGCGGACCTCCCGCAGGGCCGTCTGCTCCAGGGTCTCCCCTTCGTCCGGAGTGCCCTTGGGGAGGCTCCACCTGAGGGGCTCGCGCCGCCCGCACACCACGGTGTCTATGCGGCCATCCACCAGCCTGTACACGACGCCTCCGGCTGAGACCAGCTTCTCCACTTTGCGGGCCGGCCCGCGTCTCTTCAACCCTCCGCACCGCCCTTCGACGTTACGTCATGCGGCCCCCGGGGACCGTCGGACCGTCTCCGGGGACCGTGTACAGGTGCAATTCTAAGACCTTGGCTACGGCCCGTCAAGATTGCGGGGGCGCCGGCCCCCGCTCCTGGGCCTCGCATCTCTCTTGACACGAGACGTATGATTCTAGTGACTACAAGCGGGGAGCGCTGCCTGTGAATTCCCAAGAGGCCGGTCTATCCCTTTTCGATGCCGCGAGGGCCATGGGCGTACGCTTCACCATGGAGCGGCAGCCCGAGGACCGGCACGTCCTGGCCAACGGCCTGCGGTTTCACTACCTCGACTGGGGCAACGAGGGGGCCGACACCATCCTCTTCCTCCACGGGGCCCTGCAGCAGGGCCATAGCTGGGACTTCGTGTCCCTCTCCCTATGCGGCGACTACCACGTGCTGGCCCTGGACGCCCGGGGCCACGGCGACACGGAATGGGCCCCCGACGGCGACTACTCGCTGGATGCGCATCAGCGGGACCTGGACGCCCTGGTTGACGCCCTGGGCCTGCGCCGCTTCATACTGGTGGGCCATTCCATGGGAGGACGCAACGCCTACGTGTTCGCGTCGCGCAGACCGGACACCATCAAGGCGCTGGCCGTGGTGGACACGGGCCCGGAGATGGGACGGGCGGGCGAGTCCAGGATCCGGACCTTTCGCGAGCTGCCCGACGAGCTGGACTCCTACGAGGAGTTTGCAGACCGGGTCCAGTCGTACACCGGCAGGCCTCGAGAGCAGGTGCTGGGGGCCCTCAAATACAGCATCAGGCAGAGGGACGACGGGAAGTGGACCTGGAAGTATGACAAGGCGCTCAGGGCTCCGGGATTTCGCCCACCGAGCTGGAGCAGCGACCGCCTGTGGGAGTGCGTCGGCCGGGTCCGCTGCCCGACCCTGCTGGTACGGGGCGGAGACAGCGACTTCTTCCGTCCCGAGGTGATGGACAGGATGTTGCAGATGGTCCCAGGGAGCACCGGGGCCGTGGTGCCCGGGGCCGGGCACCTGGTCGCGGGGGACAAGCCGGCCGAGTTCGTCGTGGCCCTACGTACGCTTCTGGACCGGGTCTGACCCGCCTAGCTGCGCACCATGACCATGGCGGCCACCTCGGTGCCCAGCACCACGTCGGAGCCATCCACCACCAAGGTGATCGTGCCCTTGTAGGGAGCGATCTCCCTCACCTCCACGCTTGCTCCCGGCCTCACCCCGGTCTCGTCGAAGAACTCCAGTAGCTGCGGGTCCTCTTCGGGGACCTGCTCCACGACGGTGGTATCCCCCTGGTCGGTCTCGCTCAGCGGCTTCACCGCCGGCGGCTCGATCCCATCGCTGTAGCCGGGTATGGGAGCGCCGAAGGGGTTGACGGTGGGATATCCCAGCGAGGCGGCCAGCTTCGTCTCCACATACTCAGAGATGGCATGCTCCAGCCGGTGGGCCTCCATGTGGGCCCGGGGCCACTCGACCCCCAGGAGCTGGGTGAGCATGCACTCGGCCAGGCGGTGACGTCTCACCACCGACTCGCCCACCTGGTTCCCCCGGTCGGTGAAGTGTATCTCCTTACTGTCGCTAACCTGGATCATCCCCTGCTTCCCAAGCCGTTTCAACGTGCCTGCCACGGTGGCCACCGACACGTCCATGACCTCGGCAAGCCGTGTGGGAAACACCCGCTCGCCTCGCTCTTTCAGCTTGTATATGGCCTGGAGATAGTTCTCCACGACGACGCTTATCTCCGGCTTTGGCTCCCCCAACAACATATCTGCACTAGCCTTCCTGATCGTATTTCACAAGCGGCCGCCCGGCTCTTTCAGGTGGCCGAATCGGACCCATTATATCCGGTCTCATACCGGCCGTACAACTCGTACAAAAACCGCGGCAAAAGACGGCCGGCTTCCAGGCAGCGTCATCCAGGGCCGGTGGAGTGGCCGCACATATTGGCGCCTTTAGTGTTGACATATGAAATTCATTAGGATACACTGCCTCCCCGGAGTCGAAGACCAGACCGGGTCCCCGAGCAGATTCGGGGACCGGTCCGCCGGGTCGTCAGCCGGACCCGGAAGGGACATTGGCCCTGCTGAGAGGGCCGGGGGGCGTCTCGTAATTATGGTTGGGGCCGCAAAGTCGCTGGCCGGCGGGGTCCTGTCCCGGATCGGCAACGGTAGGCGGCCAGGCCAGACCCCCACTGCCCTGTGGACGGTCACCCTGACGATCGCCGTGGCCGTGACCATGCCCGTCGTCTATCTGGCCGTACGGACCTTCGACGACGGCGAGGCGGCGTGGGACATCATCTTCCGCTCCCGCACCGCCGAGATCCTCCTGCGGTCCATACTGCTGATAGTCTGCGTCACCGCTGGGTCGATCGCCCTCGCCCTGCCCCTGGCCTGGCTGACCGTCCGTACCGACCTGCCTTTCCGTCGGATGTGGTCGGTGGTCCTGATGCTTCCCCTGGTGATCCCCAGCTACATAGGCGGGTTTCTGGTGGTCGTCGTCCTGGGGCCCAGGGGCATGCTCCAGCAGCTCCTGGACGGCCCCTTTGGCGTGACCCGCTTGCCGGAGATCTACGGCCTTGCCGGGGCCGCGCTGACCCTGACGCTGCTGAGCTATCCATACGTACTGATCACCGTCAGGGCGGCCCTGTGGCGGTTGGACCCGGGACTGGAGGAGAGCTCGCGGGGGCTGGGGCTGGGCAGCTGGGCCACCTTCCGGCGGGTAACGATGCCCCTGCTGCGCCCATCCATCGCGGCGGGAGCGGTGCTGGTGGCCCTGTACACGTTGAGCGACTTCGGGGCCGTTTCCCTGCTGCGCTACGAGACCTTCACCTGGGCCATCTACACCCAGTACGAGTCTGCCTTCGACCGGACCATCGCGGCGGCCCTTTCCCTGGTCCTGGTGCTGGTGGCCGTGGGAATATTGCTGTTGGAGGCGGGCTTCCGGGCACGCTCCCGGTACCACCGCATCGGTGTCGGCGCCGCCCGCCCCCCGGGGCTGGCCCGCCTGGGACGCTGGCGTTGGCCCGCCGCCGGTCTGTGCGCCGCGGTCATCCTCTTCTCGATGGTCCTGCCCCTATCGGTCCTGGTCTACTGGGTAGTGAACGGCGTGTCGTCGGGCGAGCCGCTGGCGTTCGAGTGGTCCGCCGCCTGGAACTCCCTCTACGTATCCGCCATCGCTGCGGTGGCGACCGTCGCCGCCGCACTGGCCGTCGCCATCCTGGCGGTGCGCCACCCCGGCCCCATCGCCTCCGTCTGCGAGCGGACAACCTACGTGGGCTTCGCCCTGCCCGGCATAGCCGTGGCCCTGGCGCTGGTGTTCTTCGCCATCCGGTACGCCCTCCCGCTGTACCAGACCCTCGGCCTTCTGGTGTTCGCCTACGTCGTGCTGTTCCTCTCTCCCGCCGTCGGCAGCGTCAGGGCCTCCCTGTTACAGGTCAATCCCAGGGTCGAGGAAGCGGCCCTCAGCCTGGGACGCCGGCCCATACAGGTGATCGCCGAGGTAACCCTGCCCCTGGTGAGGCCTGGGCTGGTGGCGGGAGCTGCCCTGGTATTCCTGTTGACCATGAAGGAGCTGCCAGCCACGCTGATACTGGGGCCGATAGGGTTCAATACACTGGCGACCGTCATATGGTCCGCGGCCTCCGAGTCCTTCTTCGCCAGGGCTGCCGCGCCGGCCCTGGTCCTGGTGGCGCTGTCTGCGGCTCCCCTGGCTTTCCTGGTCCTGCGGGAGCGCAGGCTGCAGGCGCCCCTCTCGGCCGCCAGGAGGGAAAGCCGGTCCCAACGCCGGGAGATTGACTTTGTCCGTGGCTGACACTCGGCTTGTCTCCGAGCACACCACCGACGGACCCCGTAGGGAGGTGGCTGTGGGCCATCCGCCAATCCGGTGCGACGGGCTGAGCAAGTCTTTCGGCGAGATCGGTGCCCTGCGGAACGTGACCCTGACGCTGGAGGAAGGGGAAGTCCTCGCCCTGGTGGGTCCCAGCGGCAGCGGCAAGTCCACCCTGCTCCGCCTGGTGGCGGGGTTTGAATCGCCCGACGCCGGGACCATCGCTCTCCGCGGGCGGGTGATATCCGGCGCCGGCGACTGGGTGCCTCCCGAGGAACGTCGCCTGGGCATGGTGTTCCAGGACTACGCCCTCTTCCCACACATGACGGTCCACGAGAACGTGGCCTTCGGGCTGAAGGACCGCTCTAGGAGAGACAGAGAAGACCGGGCCATGGCCATGCTGGGCATGGTCCACCTCTCTGAGATGGGCGGCAGGTATCCCTACGAGCTCTCGGGGGGAGAGCAGCAGCGGGTGGCGCTGGCGCGATCCCTGGCCGCGGAGCCCCGGGCCCTGCTGCTGGACGAGCCCTTCAGCAACCTGGACCCCCATCTGCGGGCGGGCCTCCGCGTGGAGGTCAGGAGCATCCTCCGCTCCAGCGGCGTCTCCGCCATATACGTCACTCACGACCAGGAGGAGGCTCTGTTCATGGGAGACAGGGTGGCCGTCCTCAACGCGGGAGCGCTGGAGCAGGTGGGGAGCCCCGAGGAGATGTTCCACCGCCCCCGGTCCAAGTTCGTGGCGCGGTTCCTGGGCACCGCCGACTTCCTCAGGGCCCGCAGGGTGGGCGGCTGCCTCGAGACCGAGATCGGCCTGCTCGAAGGGCCCGAGGGCCTGCGCGAGGGCGCGGTGGTGGATGTGGGGGTGCGGCCAGACGATGTGGCCATGGGCCGCGACGCCAACGGCTTGGGTGTGGTGATCGGGCGGGTGTTCCGCGGGACCCACTACCTGTACACCGTGGAGCTACCCTCGGGCGCACAGGTCCGCAGCCTCCAGCACCACACCGCCCACTACGACGACGGAGAGGCGGTCGACGTGCGGCTGGAGCCAGACCAGTCGTTGATGTGCTTCCTGGTCGACGACGCCGGGGAGACCGGCCTTACCGCCCGCACCATCCCTGCCCGATAGCCGCCGGCCGGCCTCTCACGGGCCGGACTAACTTCAGACGATAAGCCCAAGGCCGAACCCGGCCCCGGCGGACACGGCCCCGATGGACAGCACCTCCAAGCCCTGCAGCACCGGCGACTGCCTGACGATGCGCCCCTTCCCGATGCCGAGGGCGAAGAGGCCTGTCAAGGTGGCGGCCACGGAGGCGGTGATGGCGACGTTGCCCCCGGTGAAGAAATAGGGCAGCACCGGCACCATCGCCCCGGCGATGAACGCCGCGCTCATGGTCAGCGCATCCTTGACGGGGTTCACCGTATCTTCGTAGCTCAGTCCCAGCTCCTTCTCCACCATGGTCGTAAGCCACAGGTCCTTGTCGGCGGCGATGTGCTCGGCCACTCCCTTGGCCTCCTCGAAGCTCAACCCCTCCCGCTGGTACAGGACCACCAGCTCGGCAAGCTCCTCGGCGGGATGCTCGGCAAGCTCCGCAGCCTCCTTCTCTATCTCGGCCCTCTGCACGTCCTGCTCGGCGCGGGACCCCAGGTAAGCGCCGGTGCCCATGGATATCACGCCCGCCAGGGCGCCCGCCAGCCCGGCCACCAGGATGATGGGGTTGTCGGCCCCGGCCACGGCGACGCCGGTAACCAGCGCAACGGTGCTCACCAAGCCGTCCTGGGCCCCGAAGACCACCTCACGAATGCGCCCTGCGGCGGCTACCCGCCAGCGCTCTCCCTCGACTTCCTGCCTGGCCCTGGCGTAGGTGGGCGACGCCTCGGGTTCGACCACCTGCAGGGGCTCCGGCCGCCTCACCGCTCCGGCGCCCCCGTCGGCTGCCGCCTCGGCTGCCGGCCCCTGCCTGGCCTCCAACTCCTCCAGGGCCTTGGTGAAGACCTCTAGGTGGTGCCTCTCCCGGTCCATGGCCAGGGTGAAAGTGTCCGCCGCGTCCATGCGCCCGTCGTCCAGGGCGTCCTTGACCATGCGGGGATACATGGTGCTGATCTCCTTGGACTCGCCGGTGACGACGTTCCTCAGGTTCTCGAGACTGGAGCGGACCTCCCCCGACACCCTCAGGTGGTTCATCCCGTGAATGGTCTCCGCCCCGGCCACCTCCTGGAAGACCTGGGCCACCTCGGGGTATCCCTCCTCCAGGGCCTTGTGGGCGTAGGCGCTGTACTTCAGGTGGGCCATCGCTTCGCTGACGATGGCGTTCCAAAGGTTCCGCTCGGTCCTGGTCATGGTGGAATCAGGGTTTCTCATGGCGTCGTCCTCGCGTGGGCACGGCTGTGATGGCGCCGCGTGAAGTGTGCCGAATGGGTGTCGCTCTCTGCGACGGCTATACGGCCATGATGTGGTAGCCGGCGTCCACGGGTATCACCGAGCCCGTCACGCCGCTGGACAGGTCGCTGCACAGGAACAGGGCCGTCTTGCCCACCTCTTCGTGGGTGATATTCCGCTCCATGGGCGCCCGCTGGGCGTGCATCTTCTTCATGTCCAGAAACCCGTGGATGCCCCGGGCCGCCAGGGTCTCCAGGGGGCCCGCCGAGATGGCGTTCACCCTGATGTTCCTGCCCCCGTACTCGGCGGCAAGCTGACGTACCTCGTTCTCCAGCGCCGCCTTGGCGGTGCCCATGATGTTGTAGCCGGGGAAGACCCGTTCCGACGCCTGGAAGGTCATGGTCACGACGCTGCCTCCCCCGCGGCGCTCCATCAACGGCGCGGCGCCGCGGACCAGGGGCAGCAGGGAGTAGGCGCTGACATCCAGGGCGACCCGGAAGCCCTCGCGGCCCGTCTTGGAGAAGTCGCCCCCCAGGTCGTCCCGAAGGGCGTAGGCGATGCTGTGGACCAAAACGTCCAGCCCATCGAACTGCTCCTCCACCCGGGCGAAGACCTCGGCTATCCCGTCGTCGTCGGTAACGTCGCACTCCAGGAGCACGGGGTCAGTGAGGTCCACGGCCAGCTTCTCGACCCTGCCCTTCAGGCGCTGGTTCTGGTAGGCGAGGGCCAAACGACAGCCCGCCTCGTCCAGCACCCGGGCGATGGCCCAGGCGATGCTTCGCTCGTTGGCGACGCCGAAGACGAGGGCCGACCGCCCCTTCAGATCTATCGAGTACAGCTGACGCCTCCGGTGGTCCGACGGCGCGGCATGGTCACGGCCTCTGCGGCTCCGCCCACATTCCCCTCCGTGCCTGCTTCGCCTCTTCTTCCAGCGCGGCGAAGCACAGGGCATGCTGGTCGTCGGGCGGGAAAACTACCGCCCGGCCGTGGCCCTCACGCACGATCTCGGCGCCAACCAGTATACCATCGGCATACACGTAGCGCAGCAGCCTGCCGAACCGGTCCCTGTCCGAGGTGTCCTTCACGAGGAGCACGGACCGGCCTTCCACCAGGCGGCGGTTCAGCTCGGTGGCCTCGGCGCCGAAGGGCTCCGGGGCTTCTCCAACCTCGGGGGCGTCGATTCCCACGTACCTGACACGCTCTCCCCCTTCCACGACGATGGTGTCTCCGTCGACGACGCGGGATACCTTGGTCCTGGCCCGCTCGCCGGGGTCCTGGAAGGCATTGCATCCACCCCCGCTCACCGGGGCCTCCCCTCCTCCCCGGGAGGTGGCCTGGAACACGCCGGAGCACCCCTCGGGGGCGTCTACCTGGGCGTTGGCCGGACGCCAGCCGGCTGCCATGACCAGGACGAGGGAGATGCACACGGTCCTCAGGGCGGTAGGGACGACCTGCCGCGGGCTAACCAATGGCGGGCGCTACCTCGTCGAGGAAGGTGTCCATCTGGCGCTCCTGGTCGAAGGAGGCGAAGCGGACGATGATGGTCCCCGCGCCGGCGTCAACGTACTGGCGAATGCGCTCCACGGTCCTCTCGGCGGGCCCGCCGAAGGGGCCCCACCGGTCGCCCCAGATGTTGGCCCCGTAATACAGCATCAGGTACCGGTCGGCCTCCCGGGCGGCCCTCTCTTCGTCGCGGTCCAGGTTCACGGTCATGTAGAAGGCGGACTCCATGGGCTCCGCCTCGCGCCCATACTCGGCCCGGTAGGCGCGGACCTTGTCGGCCACCATGGCGTACTCATCGGGCGTGTCGGAGATGCCGATGAAGCCGTCCCCCAGCCTGGCGGCCCGGCGGAACTGGGCCTCCGACCCGGCCCGCCAATGGCACGCCAGCAGGACGGGAACGCCGCCCTCCCGGGGCGGCCTGGGCTCCATGGCGACCTCGTCTAGGTCGAAGTGCCGGCCCGCAAACGAGACCATCTCCCCAACGCCCAGGCGCTTGGTTATCTCCACCAGCTCGGACAACCTGCCCGCCCTTCGGGATGCGTCGACCCCCGCCGCCCGCCACTCCCTCTGCTGGGCGTCATTGAAGGCCCCGCCGACCCCTATGGCCAGCACCGTGCGCCCGCCGGCAATCAGGTCCAGCGTGCCCACCACGTGGGACATCAGGACCGGATGCCTCAGGGCGGCCAGCATCACGGCGGTGCCAAGGCGCACCCGCTTGGTCCGCGCCGCGACCGCCGCCAGGGTCGTCAACGGCTCCAGTCTCGGCTTGGCGGTGAGGCTGTCCCCCACCCACACCGAGTCAAGACCGGCCTCCTCGGCCCTCTCGGCCATGGAGAGTATCCCCTCCGCGTTACGTGGCGCCTCTCCCGTCATGAGGAGACCCCTGGTGGGCAGGAGGACGCCCAGCTTCACTCCCGACGCGGCCATAGAAACCTCACTCTGTTCAGGATCTCCGTCCCAAGACCGCCGAAGGGTCGGCCTCTTTCATCAACCGGCACTAGCCCCCCAACCTGTACATGCCGTCCGTCAGGCTCTCGATAAGGCCGGGCTCCATGTACTCGTAGGCCCTCAGGTCGTCGAAGGTGTCCAGGTCCAACGCCAGGCCCATGCTGTAGTAGATGGCCAACGATATGCCCGTGGAGGACGCCTGGGTCAGATGGCGGTTGAAGCTGTCGGCGCCAAGCTGGGCCCTGAAGGTGTGGGACAGGCCCGGGACCAGCAGGATGCCGTTGGTGCCGCCCCCCTGCCGGGAGGGAGCCAGGGTGACGTTCTTCAGGTGGCCAGACGCGGCCACGAAACCGTGCACGTCCCTGGGCTTCAGGAAGGGGAGGTCCCCCGGCACGAACATGGCGGCGTTGCCGGAGCCGAGGATGCGCTCGAAGCTTCCGTCCAGGGTCTCGTTGACGCCGCTCCACTCGTCGGGATGCCACTGGGCCCGCTCTTCCGAGGCTATCCGCTCCACCTGCTCGTCGCCGCCCACCACCCACACCTCCTCCAGCACGCCGCGCTCCGCCAGGCCCGGGGCGGGGCCGATGAGGGCCCTCAGCACACGGCGGAGAAGGTTCCCTCCCAGGGCCTCTCGCTGCCGCTCGTCCAGGTTGGCCGACAGCCGGCTCTTGGCCTGCGCCAGGGGCTTCATGGGCACCACGCCGACGGTGTGGGTATCCTTCACGCCGTCCCGACTCCTTCGCCTTCCGAGTCTGCCTCTCCCACCATATCCAGTATACGCCTGGCCAGCCGCTCTTTGTCCACATCGGTGGTCATTACCGTGGGCGCCACCTCGACGCGCATCCCCAGCGCCTCGACGGACCCGGCCTGGTCCCTGTCCACCTCGTCGATGACGAACACGTCGCAGAGGCCGACGTACTGCTCCGCTACGCCCCGGCACGACACATCGTACCCCAGCTCCGCCAGCAGCTTAGCGGCGGGGCCGCGAAGGGCCTGGCCCCCTACGATGGGGCTGACCGCCACTTTAGGCCCATGGAACGAGCGGACTCGCTCCCTGATCCCCTTCAGAGCAAGGACAGGCGCGATGCTGAGAAAGGGGTTGGAGGGGCAGTATACCAGCGCCGACGCCTCGCCCAAGGCCCTGAGGAACCCGGGGGACGGGTCTACGGCGCCGGTGGAGCCGGCGTCGCGGCCGTAGCCATCCTCGAAACGGACGGCCGTGGCAACGGGCTCGCAACGGTGCTTTACGAAGTACTCCTGGAAGGCCATGTCTCCCTGAGCCGTCTCCACCACCGTGCGCAGAGGGGCATCGCTCATGGGGACGACGCGGTGGAGGATTCCCAGGCCCCGGCATAGACTCTCGGTGGCCTGGGACAGGGTGCGTCCCTCCCGGAGGAGCTGGGTACGGCGGATGTGGGTCGCCAGGTCCTTGTCGCCCAGGTTGAACCACGTATCGGCGCCATACCTTTGGAGCAAGGCCAAGCCGTTGAAGGTGTCGCCGGCGACCCCCCATCCCGTCACGGTGTTGGTGAGCCCCGCAAGGGCGTACATCATCGTATCCAGGTCCGGGGAGACGTGCAGGCCGTGGAACACCTCGTCGTCTCCGGTGTTGACCACGATGGTCAGGCGCTCGGGGGGCAGCGCCCTCGCCAGCCCCACGGCCAGCTTGGCTCCCCCGACACCACCGGCCAGGGCCAGGACGGTGGGAGTCACGCGTTGCAGCGCCCGGGCCGCACGGGACCCTACTCCCCCTCGGCGCCCTTGGCGTGGCGGGGGTGCTCGAAGCGGAAGCTGTCCATCTTGATGAGACGCTGGTAGGAGCCGAAGCGTTCCTCCGCGTCGTCGCCCACCATGTCCAGGGGCTCCACCGGATCCTCACCGTCGTCGAAGACGTGGCGTATGTCGTAGGTGGTGTACCGTTCGGCTGGCACCCGGCCCGCGTCCCGGATCAGGTCCCGGAACTGCCTGGGACGCACAAGCTGGCCGTACTGGGCCCCGGCCGCCGTGGAGATGCTCTCGTTAATGAGGGTGCCCCCCATGTCGTTGACACCGGCGCCCAGCAGGGTCTGGGAGAAGCGCAGGCTCTCCTTTACCCATGAGACCTGGAGGTTGGGTATCCAGTTGTTCAGCATCAGCCGGGAGACGGCGTGGAGCTTGACCACCTCGTTGCCGGTGGGCCCAGTCCTGACGCCGTCGACGAACCCGCGGCTGTACATGGGCGCCTCGGTGTAGACGAAGCTCAGGGGCACGAACTCGGTGAAGCCCCCGGTGGCCTTCTGTATGTCCCTCAGGAGGGCGATGTGGCGCGCTTTGTGCTCGTCTGTCTCCACGTGGCCGTACATTATGGTCGACGTGGTGGGGATGCCCAGGTCGTGGGCGGTGGTGATGACCTCGATCCATTGGTCCGCGGTTATGCGGCCCGGAGAGATGCGGTCCCGGACCTCCTGGTCCAGTATCTCCGCCGAGGTCCCGGGGAGGCTGCCCACACCCGCGTCCTGCAGGCCCACCAGGTAGTCCCGGATGCTGCACCGGGACCGCACCGAGCCGTACAGCACCTCCTCGGGGGAGAAGCCGTGGATGTGCATGTCGGGCAGCTCAGCCTTCATGGCCTCGCACAGCTTGATGTACAGGTCCCCGTCCATCTGGGGAGGCAGGCCCGCCTGGACGCACACCTCCGTGGCCCCCAGGTCCCAGGCCTCCCTTGCCCGCCTTATGATCTCGCTGACTGGCAGGAAGTAGCCCTCCTCCTGGCGGAAGTCCCGGCTGAAGGCACAGAAGCCGCATCGCTTGATGCAGACGTTGGTGAAGTTGACGTTGCGATTGACCACGTAGGTCACCATGTCGCCCACCCGCCTCCGGCGCAGCTCGTCGGCGGTCAGAATCAGGGCGTTGGACTCCAGCCCCGAGACCCCCAAGAGGACGACGGCATCCTCTACGGAGGGGTCGTGGCCCTCCAGGGACCTGTTGAGGATGCGGCCCACCTCGGGTTTCACGTCCATGAGCAGGTGCTCCAGGGCCGGCATATCCCCTCTTTCCCGGGGTTCATTTGGCGCTGGCGGCATATCGCTCGATACCCCCTTTCGCATAACCATCCCCGTCCGACAGCGACCGGACGCGGTCACGGAGGGAGTCGGGTACGTAGTCCATTCCAGCGACGATGTAGTCGGGATACACCGGAAGCCGGGGCCTGAGCCGGAAGCCAAGCTCCTCGGTCCGGCGCCGGAGATCCCCGATCTGGGGCCAGGGCGCCTCGGGATTGACGTAGTCTATGGTCAGGGGAGATACCCCTCCCCAATCGTTGATCCCGGCGAGCAGATAGACCGGGTAGTCTTGGAAGCTCAGGTTGGGCGGGACTTGAACGTTCGCGTCGGGACCCAGCACCAATCGGGCCGCCGCCACGGTCCACAGCAGGTCCCGGCTCGTGGCGTCCAGGTGGCCCTCCATGGCCGTTCGCGGCTTGGCCCGGAAGTTCTGTACGATGACCTCCTGAACGTGGCCGTGCTTGCGGTGCAGCTCACGGATGGTCAGAAGGGACTCTATCCGCTCCTCCCGGGTCTCGCCGATGCCGATCAGGATGCCCGTCGTGAAGGCAACCCTCTGCTGCCCGGCGATCTCCAGGGTCTTCACTCGGACCGAGGGCCGCTTGCTTGGGGCCATCTCGTGGGGACCCCCCGGCATGGAAAGCCTTTCGCTCAGGCTCTCGACCATCACCCCCATTGACGCGTTGACGTCCCTGAGACCGGCCACCTCTCGACGGCTCATGGTGCCGGGGTTGGCGTGGGGTAGAAGCCCGGTCTCACGCAACACCAGGTCGCACATGTCCCGCAGGTAATCGAGGGTCGTCCCGTAACCACGACGGTCCAGCCATTCCCGGGCCTCGGGGTAGCGCTGCTCGGGCCTCTCGCCCAGGGTGAAGAGCGCCTCGGTGCAGCCCAGCCGGTCCCCCGCCTTCGCCACGTCCAGCACCCGGTCGGGGGTCATGTACAGCTCCTCAGCCTCGGAGGGGGACTGGCGAAATGTGCAGTAGCCGCAGAAGTCCCGGCACAGCCGGGTCAGCGGAATGAACACCTTGGGGGAGAAGCTGACGTTCCGCCCCCGCCCGCGGTCACGCAGAAGGGCCGCGGCACGGCAGAGCGATGGGGTCTCGCCATCGGTAGCGAGGGCCAGGCGCAATGCGTCCTCCGCGTGCAGCCCCGGGCCGTCCAGGGCCCGCTCCACCACCATCTTGAGGGCGTCGGACAGGCCAGAGAGGGGGTCCTCGGTCTCGGCCAGACGCTCGACTGCTTCGCCCATTGAAACACGGGATGCACCTGCGGTTCTGGTCGCTGGCATGAGCAGGCCTGTCCCCGCTAGGGGGCCGGAGAGTAGTCCGTGGGGCGCAGGATGGTGCTGTGGCTCCTTCTTACCAGCGGGCCGTCTATCTCCGATGCCGCGCGGGCCCTGGTCCACTCCGGGTCCGACTGGAAGGCGGCAAAGCTCTTCTCCCGGCTCCCAAGGTCCTGGTGGCCAAGGATATACACCAGCCGGTTGTTGGTGCCCACCTGGTCGGTCCAATAGCCCACGTTCTCCATGCCGTGCTTCTCGAAGAGGGCCATGGTATGGTCAGCGAACCGCTGGTGCAGGGCGTCCATCTTGCCGGGCATCGCCTCGTAGATGCGCAGCTCCTGCACTTTGGTGGTGATCCTGGGCTGGGGAGAGTATGCCGTAAGTCCCATGAAGGTGTTGTGGATGACGTCCACCAGGGGACCGTCCACCTCGGTCTCGGCCTTCACGCGCTGCCACTCGGGGTCGGCCCCAAAGGCCGCCACACGGGACTCGCGGGCAGCCACGTCCGGGAAGACATTGATGTACGTCAGCCGGTTGCTGGTGCCTATCTCCTCGGTCCAAAAAGCCAGCATGTCGATACCGTGCTTGGCAAAGAGCCCGCACGTGTGTTTCGCGAACCTGTCGTTCAACGCGGGCAGCCTTCCGGGCATCGACTCGTAGATGCGCAGCTCGTACAGCATCGGCCGTCTCCTCGCCCCGGTCCGTCAGCGACCCGGGGCCCGGTCCTACAGAAGCTTCCCCTGGGGCGGCTCGGGCTGCCTGGTGTACTCCCGCCCCAGATGGCGGTAACCCCGCAGGGTAGCTACCCTGCCCCTTGGGGTCCTGTCCAGGAATCCAAGCTGAAGCAGGTAGGGCTCGTAAATGTCCATGATGGTGTCCGCGTCCTCTCCGATGGAGGCCGCCAGGGTGTCCAGACCCACCGGCCCGCCTGAGAACTTGTCCACCACGCTGCTCAGGAGCCTGTGGTCCACCTGGTCCAGGCCCAAGGGGTCCACCTCCAGCTTGGCCAGGGCCTCCAGGGCCACCTCACGGGTTATTCTACCATCCGCCATAACCTGAGCATAGTCCCTGGTACGTTTGAGGAGGCGGTTGGCGACCCTGGGCGTGCCCCTGGAGCGGCGGGCGATCTCCGACACGCCGCCGTCGTCTATGGCCACGCCCAGTATGCGCGCCGACCGGGCCACGATGACCTCCATGGAGCCGTTGTCATAGAAGTCCATGTGGAACACAGCGCCGAACCTGTCCCTCAGGGGAGGGCTGACCATGCCGAACCGGGTGGTGGCGCCTATCAGGGTAAAGGGATTGATGCGCAGGTTTATGCTGCGGGCGCCCAGGCCCTTGCCCACCACCCACGACAGGAAGAAGTCCTCCATGGCGGGGTAGAGGACCTCCTCTACGACCCGGCTGAGCCTGTGCACCTCGTCCACGAACAGCACGTCCCCCGTGTTGACGCTGCTGAGGATGGCCGCCATGTCCCCGGGGCGCTCCACGGCCGGCCCCGACGTCACCTTGATGCCGGCTTCCATCTCGTGGGCGATGATGTTTGCCAGGGTGGTCTTGCCCAGCCCGGGGGGGCCGTAGACGATGACGTGGTCCAAGGACTCCCCGCGCATCTTGGCCGCCTGCATGGCGATGCTCAGGTTCTCCTTGACGCTGTCCTGGCCGACGAAGTCCTCGAGCCGCCGGGGCCGCAGGGACGAGTCCAGCCCGGCGTCGTCCTCCAACGTCTTACCGGATACGAGGCGGTCGGTCACAGCCGCTGCCCTACATCTTCTCGGGGGCGGTCATGTCCATGAGATACAGTGTCTTGGAGAGGACGGTCTTGGCCGCCTCGGCCAGCTTCAGCCGGGCCAGGGTCATGGGATGGTCCTCGGGGTTGCTGGAGAGCACGCGGCAGTTCTCGTAGAACCAATGGAACGCGGTCGCCAGCTCCAGGGCGTAGTGGGGCAGGTGGTGAGGCTCCAGGGTGCGGGCCATGTTCTCCACCAGCTCGGGCAGGAGCAGCATCTTGCGGACCAACGCCACCTCGCTGGGATGGGTAAGGAGAGAAACGTCGCCGTCCGTCCAGTCGATGCCCTGGGCCCGCGCGTTGTTCAGGATGCCCGCGATGCGGGCGTGGCCGTACTGCACGTAGTAGACGGGGTTCTCCGTCGACTCCTTCTTGGCCAGCTCCAGGTCGAACTCCATCTGCGTGGAGGGTGTCCGGGCCAGGAAGAAGTAGCGGCAGGCGTCGGCCCCCACCTCGTCCACCAGCTCCCGCAGGGTGATGAACTCCCCGGTCCGCTTGGACGCCCGGACCACCTCGGTCCCCCGCTTGAGGGTGACCATCTGGGAGATCACGATGGTGAGGCGGTCGGGGTCCAGGTCCAGGGCCGCCATGGCCGCCTTCAGGCGGGAGACGTGGCCCTGGTGGTCCGCACCCCAGATGTCGATGGCCTGGTCGAATCCCCGTTCCAGGAGCTTGTCGTAGTGGTAGGCGATGTCAGAGGCGAAGTAGGTGGGCGCTCCGGTGGACCGCACCAGGACGTTGTCCTTGTCCTCCCCCAGGGCGCTGGAGGCGAACCACCGGGCGCCCTCCCGCTGGGAGATGTAGCCCCGGCTCTCCAACGTCTCCATCGCCTGGTCGTACTTTCCGTCGCGGTACAGGGACTCCTCGCTGAACCAGCTATCGAACTCCACCCGTATGTGCTCCAGGTCGTTCCGTATCAGGGACACCATCTTGCGGCGTCCAAGTGCTCCCAGCTCCTGAAGCGCCTCCTCTTCCCCCATGGAGAGGAACCTGTCGCCCTGCTCCTCCAGGATCTCGGCGGCCAGGTCCGCGACGTAGTCCCCGGCATAGCCCCCCGGCGGAAGGGATGCGTCCCGGCCCAGGGCCTGCTTGTAACGGGCCAGGATCGAGGCGTAGAAGGCGTCCATCTGGCTGCCGGCGTCGTTGACGTAGTACTCGCGGGTCACGGAGGACCCCGCCGCCGCCAGGACCCGGGCCAGGGTGCTTCCCAGCACGGCGCCCCGGGTGTGTCCCACGTGCACGGGGCCCGTCGGGTTGACGCTTACGAACTCGACGATCACCGAGCGCCCCCGGCCCAGCGGCACGTCGCCGTAGGCCGCCCCGGCCTCCCTGATGGCCTCCACCTGGCCGGCCAGCCACCCGTCGCGAAGGCGGAAGTTTATGAAGCCCGGCGGGGCCGCCCAGACCCGGTCGACCTCCTCCCCCGGAGGGACCAGCTTCACCAGCTCCTCGGCCATTACGATGGGGCTGATCCGGGTGGCGCGGGCCAGCCTCAAGGGCAGGCTGGAGGCGAAGTCGCCGTGCTCCGGGTTGGAGGGACGCTCCACTGCGATGTCGGGAAGGGTATCCAGGCTCAGCACGCCGGCGCCGCGGGCCTCCTCGACGGCCGCGCGGACCTTGTCCACGATGAGGTCACGAACGATTACTGACACGATGGCCCTCCCCCCAAGCGGCGCCCCGTGGTCCAGTCTATGCTACCACATCGCCATGGGCCCGCCTAGCTCACCCGGCCGCCCCGGCCCCATGGCGGTCCTTCTCACCGGTGTGGTCTCGTTGCTTGCCGCCATCGAGGAGAGGCCCCGTCTCGCGTGCGGACAGGCCTGGGGTTTCAAGCAGCCGAGGTCAAACCTTGCAATCTGCCGACGGTGCAACCTTGCAATCTGCGTGCCCGTCCGCGCCCTGTGCGACGGCCGCCCCGTGGGTCTGGGCTCCCTGGCCCTGGGAACGGGCAGGCCGGCTTAGACCTCAGCCCGGACCTACCTCCCCACGACCTCCAGTATCGCCGCAATCCGCCGAGCCGTATCGGTGAAGTGCTGGACCTCCTCCGGCCTCATGGCACGGCCCAGGACGCCGTGCTCCCGGTAGGAGAGCCACTTCTTGAGCACTTGGTAGCCGCCCAGCTTGTAGCTCCACACGGACGAGGGAACGTTGCGCCAGTAGGCGTGGTCGTTCAGGTACACGTCGAAGGTCGTTTCCCTGAGGCTGGACGCGGCCCCGCCCAGCGCGGCCAGCTCCTCCCCTGTGTAGGGGCGCTCGACCACGTGGCCCTGGCCCGGCATGACAGCCTCCCCCACGCCGAAGTGGCCCCAGCCCGCCGTAAGGGCGAAGTCGTCGCCCGCCATGTTGCCGCCGTCCGCGGTGGAGGGCACGGCCACGGCGGCAATCTCCGGGCGCAGCGGAGTGGCGGTGACGCCGGGGACGGGGGTCTCCGAGTCCAGCAGCGCGGCCAGCTCCCGGCCTCGGGCCGCCGACGCCGCCAGCTCCTCCGCCGCGCCCTCCTCGTCTCCCTCGGGCCCGCCTGGAAGGGGGATGCGCGGCCACTCCATGCGCAGCGCCCCGGCGTTGGCCTCCCGGTAGACGGGGTCATGCAGCACCGCAAGGACGTGGTGGAACAGGTCCTCCACGCCCGCTCCCAAGTGGTTCAGGTAGAGTTGAGCGGCGTCGGTGAGGTTGGGGCGGCGCTGCAGCCCATCCCCCTCCAGTTTCAGACGCTCATCAAGGAGCCATGCGGGGATACAAGACGCGCTCCGGTCCATGAGGTCAAGACTGCCAATGTGTTGAATCACCTGTGGCGGTGACCATTCTCTGCGTGGTTTTTGCTGAGTCACAAGCCACGCGTTCCCTTCGAATATATGCTGGGGATATCTGGGGCTCTTCTCACGTAGTAGCTTCGTTTCCGACTCCCAGTAAAGCCAACGAATGTCAAAGGGTCGGTAGGCATGGCGAACAAAGCCACTTTGGTTTGGACCACCACGTTTGCGCAGTGTGTCACGTACTGACCGAGCGTCGAACCTTCCAGTGTCCGTCATCACACGTGGATAACGACGACCGACTTCTTCATGACTTACGTCTGAATCGAAGTAATCGAGGATGCGTGCCCGAAGCCGGTCAACGTCGATATCAATGAGGAACGTGTCACGTCCAGTTTGAACGCCTTGAATCGACGTTGGGAACAAGTCAGGCAAGGCTGGCCAATCGTGCCAGCCGTCGCTGACGGCCACTTGTGTGAAGGGGAGACCGATGGGCAGACTCGGCTCGAAGCTATCATAGATCTCTTCGGGCTCCGCCACTGCCGATGCCGTCAGCTCCTCTCGCTTCGCCTGGCCCCACAGGTGCCGAAGTCTCACAGCCTTCGCCGGTGTGTGGTCGGCCTTGCGCACCAGCGTGGTGATGGCGGTGCCCACCTGTATGCCCACCGGATCCTCGGGTGTGGAGAAGATGCTGGGGTCCGGTGCGCCATCGGGAGTCATCTTGCCGGTCTTATACTTGTCGCCGTTGAGGTTGTCTATGCGGATGGCGTCGAAGGCCTCCAGGTACCGCTCCCTCATGCCGGTGAAGGAGAGGCCGTCCAGCCACGAGTAGTTGGAGATGAAGCAGACAACGCCCCGGCCCGTCTTCTCGGCGATGCGCCGCTCGGCCATACGGAAGAAGCGCACGTACAGGTCGTTGAGGCCCTGGCCCTCGGGCCGCCTCACCAGCTTGGTGGTCCGGTAGGCCGTGGAAAGCTCCCGCTCCTCGTCCACCGCCATCCCCGCGAAGCCGTTGTAGGGCGGGTTGCCCAGGACCACCAGGACCGGCGAGTCCCGCTTCACCCGCTCGGCCCGGTCCCGCTCCTCCTCCAGCTCGGGAAAGGGCAACGGCTTCTGGACCGTCGGCTCCCATCCCGTGAGGGCGTTGGTGAGGAAGACGCCGGCGCGCTCCTTGCCATCCTCGGACAGGGGCGCGTCGAGGGCCCGCATCGTCAACCCGACCTGCAGGTGGGCGACGACGAAGGGCGCGGGCATGATCTCGAAGCCGAACACCCGCTTAGTGGCCGCCTGCTTCACCCGCGCCCCGGTGAGGGCGCCCAGCCCGCTCCCACCCAGGTTCCCCGCTATGCGGCGCAGCACCTCGGCCAGGTACGCGCCGGTGCCGCAGCAGGGGTCGAGGACGTAGACCCTGTCGTCCGCCAGGCCGTCGGCGATGCCCAGGTCGTCCTTCAGGGCGCGGTCGACCCGGGCGACCATGTACCGCACGACCTCGGCGGGGGTGTACCAGACTCCAAGCTGCTTGCGCAGGGCGGGGTCGAAGGCCTCCAGGAACGGCTCGTAGAAGTATTGGACGGCCTCTCCCTCGTTGAAACGGTCGAAGAAGGCGTCGCGGTCGACCCGGTCCAGGGCCGACGCCGCCCAGTCCATCACCTCCACGAGGCCGATGGACTCCAGTTGGGTGGGTGAAGCCAATTGGCGGAAGAGGGCGCCCAGGACGGGCGCTCTCAGATACCAGTCCGCGTCCCGCCAGTTGAAGGGGCCCGTGGGCGGCGGCGTCTGCCGGGACCGGAGCACCCACGCGGAGAAGACGCCGTAAAAGAGGGTCTGCACCAGGGTGGAGCGGAAGAAGGCCGCGCCGCGGTCGCCCTCGAACCTGACGCCCAACGCCTCCTCCAGGGCCGACCGCACGGCGTTGAGAGAGGGCGCGTCGCCGGCGGCCTCGACCCGTGACAGCCCGTCGCGGGCATAGGAGGCCAGCAACCACGCCAGGTCCCTGGGCTCGACGATGGTGGCGCGGTGGGACATGGCGCGGCCCAGGTACTCGGCCAGGCCTGGGCCGACCGCGCTGGCGAAGGACCGGGGGTGTTGCAGCCTGGCATCGAAGTCGGCGGCGGACCGGGCCAGCCGGAAGGTCTCCAACCTGGCCGGATTGCCCTGGGCGTCCTCTCCCATCAGCACGAAGTCGCGGGTATTGGTGACCAGCACCTGCCGGTACAGCCCCCAGTATCCGCTCACCTGCACACTCTCCGCAGTGAGCCAGGCGTCGTCGTTGGCGCCCTTGACCTCTACCACTCCGCACTCGGGCATCTGTCCCTTCCGGGGCTGCCCGCGCTGCACCTGCTTGGCGGCATAGAGGCCCAGGTCGGGGTGCCCGGCACCCTGCTGTGCCAGCTCGCTGACGCAGAAGACCCTGGGCCGCAGCGTCCCGCCCACGGCGTTCAGCAGGTTGGTCAGCGGGGGATAGAAGGACCGCTCATCGGTGCCGCCGCCGGAAGCCCGGATGAGCCTCAGGTCGGTGAAGTAGGCCTCGACCGCTGCGACGAGCTTCTTGCTCATACCCCTCCCCAGGGATCGATCACGTCGACGCCGCAGCCATGGAAACCGTCCACGTCCCTGGTCGCCACCGACGCTCCCCGGGAGCGGGCGATGGCCGCGATCTGGCAGTCGGCATGGCTGATGGGACGCCCGGCGGCCCGGCGCGCCGCGGCTATAACCGCGTATGCCTGTGCGGCATCACTATCAAATGGGAGGATGTGCCCGGCCATTAGCACCCGAAAGGCACGCTCGGCCAAAACGGCTAGCCGGCGCCTGCGCTCCCCATCAGGTAAAAGGACAACCCCGGTCCTGATCTCCGCCTCGGTAACGGCCGTAACGAACACCGTACTTCTCGCCTGACTTCCGAGCCACCCAACTACGTCCTGATGCGGCCTGGCTCGCATAAACTCCGAGACTACGTTGGTGTCGAGGACGATCATCGCCACAGGCTCAGTCGAACCGAGGCGGCTCGCGCATTGGTTCCCTTGGGGGAATCTCCAGCTCCACACCACCGAAGGGCTTGAACAGCTCGTGGATCGCCGTCCCCAGGTCCTTCTCCGGTACCTCCTCCTCCTCGCCCAGGGCCGCCTTCAGAATCTCCCTGGCCTCCTGCTCCATCGAGCGGCCGTTCTCCGCCGCGCGAATGCGCAGACGCCGCTTCAGCCCCTCGTCCAGGTTGCGTACCGTTATGCTGGCCATGAATTCACGTCCGCATGCATTGCAGACAGATTATAACATGATTGCGTTGCAATCAATAGACTCTCTACGGCTGGGCGCCCTCGCCCGCCTGGGCCACGAAGCGGGCCACCTCCAGGGCCAGCGGCCGGCGATCGGGTCGCTCCAGGTCCGGGTCCTCCTCCAGCACCTGCCCAGCCACCTCCCTGGCCTTGCGCAGGATGTCCTGGTCCGAGAGGCGCGCTGCCTTCAGGCTGGGCAGGCCGCTCTGGCGGGTGCCGAAGAAGTCGCCCGGCCCCCGGAGACGCAGGTCCTCCTCGGCCAACGCGAACCCGTCGTGGATCCTCTCCACGGCGTCCAGCCGCTCCTGGGCCTCTGCCGTGGAGTACTCGGAGAGGAGCAGGCAGTAGCTCCTGTGCTCGCCGCGGCCGACCCGACCCCGGAACTGGTGAAGCTGGGAGAGGCCGAACCGGTGAGCGCCCTCTACCACCATCACCGTGGCGTTGGGCACGTCGATGCCCACCTCGACCACGGCCGTGGACACCAGTATGTCCGTGTCCCCGTCCCTGAAGCTGCGCATGACCCTTTCCTTCTCCCGGGGTTTCATCCTTCCGTGGAGAAGTCCCAGCCTCAGGTCCGGAAAGACGTCGTTGGAGAGGCGCTTGTGCTCCTCCGAGGCCGCCCGTGCCTCCACGGCCTCGGACTCCTCGATGAGTGGGCAGATGATGAAGGCCTGCCTGCCGCCGATGACCTGCTTTCTCACGAAGTCGTACGCCTCGTCTCGCCGGGAGGAGGGCACGTGGCGCGTCCGGACCCGCTGGCGGCCGGGGGGCAGTTCGTCGATGGTCGAGATGTCCAGGTCGCCGTACAGGGTGAGGGCCAGGGTCCTCGGTATTGGAGTCGCCGTCATGACCAGGACGTGGGGGGTGGTCTCGCCCTTGCGGCGCAGCGCCGCTCTCTGGGCGACGCCGAACCTGTGCTGCTCGTCGGTGACCGCCAGTGCCAGGCGGGGGACCTCCACTCCCTCCTGGATCAAGGCGTGGGTGCCGATGACGATGTCCAGCTCGCCCTCGGACGCCCGTCTTCGCAGCTCCCGCTTCAGGGCCGGCCTGGTGCTGCCCGTCAGGAGGCCCACCGACAGGGGGGCGGCACGCAAGTCGACGTCTACCGAGACCAGGTTCTCCTCGTGGGCGGCGGTCCCCAGGCCGCCCACGAGGTCCGACACCGTGGCGAAGTGCTGCTCCGCCAGCACCTCGGTGGGCACCATGATGGAGGCCTGGTGACCGCCGGCGACCGAGGCCAGCAGCGCGGCCAGAGCCACCACCGTCTTGCCGCTTCCCACCTCACCCTGGAGGAGGCGGTTCATGGGAGGAGTGCCCCTGGCCAGGTCGTTCAGCACCTCGTCGATGCACCGCTTCTGGGCCGCGGTCAGGCCGAAGGGCAGGGACGCGACGAAGTGGTCGACGAGGCCCCGGTCGAGGCCCAGGGCAACGCCCTCGACATCCTCACGCCAGCTCCGGCGCCTGGCGAGGACAGCGATCTGCAGGAGCAACAGCTCGTCGAAGGCCAGCCGCCTCCTGGCCTCCTCCAGGATCGCAAGGTCCGACGGATAGTGCACCTGCCGGACGGCCCCGACCAGGTCCATCAGGCCTGCCCTGCACCGTAGCTCCTCGGGCAGGAACTCCTCGATCCGAGGGGCCCAGTCCTCCAGGGCCTGCCACACGATGGTCCTGACTCTCCGGGCGGTGAGCCCCTCGGTCAGGGGGTAGACGGGCACCAGCCTGCCGGTGTGGATGAGGCTGTCCTTGCGGTCCAGGACCTCGAATTCGGGGGACGCGAACTGCAGCCTTCCCCTGTACGCCTCGACGGACCCGCTTACGGCCACCCGGGCCCCGACCTTGAGGGTCTTGGCAACGTACCGGTTTCCAAACCACACGGCCCGCACGTTCCCGGTCTCGTCGCTGAATACCGCCTCGGTGCCCCTGCGCCGGTTCGGGCCAAGGGCGACCTCCCGCGCCTCCCACACCGTGGCGACCACCGTCTGCTCGCCACCGGGCGCCAGCTCAGCGACCGTGGACACCCTGGAAAAGTCCCGGTGCCTCCTGGGCATCAGGTACAGCAGGTCTCGGACCGTGGACACCCCCAGCCGGTCCAGCTTTGCCGCCGTCTTGGTGTCGACTCCCCGCAGCCGGTCTACGGGCGACTCCAGCGTAGGTCCCGAGGCCGGTACGGAGGGTTCAACGCCCCTCTTGGAAGCGCTTACCTCGGCCCCCACGCCCGGCTCCGGTCCGGGACCCGAGGGACCATCTCCCGATGGTCCGGCCGGCGCCTCCGGCGGCGACTCGGTCGGCGCAGCCCGCGGCCCGTCGTCCAGCCTCGACAGCCAGCGTTGGGCCCAGGTCGCCCGGTCGCCGGGCGTGAGGTCGCCGTAGATCACGTCCAGGAGGCCGCCCGGGTCGCCGTCGCCGGCCAGGGGCGCCAGCTCCCGGGCCTGGAGCTCGAGGAAAGCGTCCAGCCCGCCCACCACGGCCTTGTTCCGAAACCCGGTACTCCTCTCCAGCTCGAGGATCTTACGCAGGGAGTCGGGATGGAATCGGGTGGAGTGGTCTCTGGTGGTCATCTTCAGAGAGAGTGTAGCACGGGGGCCAGGTCTAACGGGACAGGGCGGTGACACCCAGGGCGCCGGGCCCCAGGTACGTGCCGACGACGGGCCCGAAGCGGGCCATGACGACCTCATCCGCGGCCATCAGGTCGCCCAGGGCGTCCCTGACCGCCTCGGCCTCCCCGGCGCCTGTGCTGTACAGCACCGACAGCCTGGTCAAGGGGCCGAGGGCCCGGACCATCTCCAGCAGCCGCTGGAGTCCTCGGGCCCTGGTCCGAGCCCGCTCAACGGGGTGCGCCTCGCCGTCCCTGATGGTCAGGATGGGCTTGATGCTGAGGAGAGAGCCCAGGAAGGCGCTGGCCTTCCCTATGCGCCCGCCCTTTTGGAGGTACTCCAACGTGTCCAGAAGGAAGTAGCAGTGGCTGCGCTCGATGGCCTCTTCGGCCGCCCTGGCAACGGTCTCCCTGTCCCCGCCCTGGGATATGGCCCCCGCCGCCTCCAGGGCCACCATGCCCAGGCACATGGAGGTCAGCCGGGAGTCGATTATGTCAATACGGGCCGGGTCCACCGGCGCACCGGACTCTCCGGAGACGATGGACTCCTTGGCCTGGTACGCCGAGTTGAGGGTCCCGCTGAACTTGGCGGACAGGTGGACCGACACCACGTCATGGCCCTCGTCGAGCAATGGACGGTAGACCTCTACGAAGTCGTTGACCGATGGCTGGGCGGTGGTGGGCAGCCGGGGCGCCGCCGCCAGCCGCTCGTAGAACTCGTCGGGAGCGATGTCGATGCCGTCCTTGTAGACCTGGTCATCGAAGTGTATGTTGCAGGGGACCACCGTGATGTCCCACCGGCTGGCCAGCTCCTTGGGCAGGTCGCACGTGCTGTCGGTCACCAGCTTTACGGCCATGGGTACGCCTTCTCCTCCCAGGGCTCCAGGCCCTCCGCTCTACTCGCCGTCTGCTCTACTCTATGGATGCCAGGTAGTGATAGAGGGGCTGGCCCCCGTATACCTGCTCCACCTCGACACCCGGGAAGCGGAGGCGTATGCTCTCCGCCGCGTCCTCGGCCGCGTCCTGGCCCACGTCTTTGCCCCGGTACAGACTGATTAGCTGGCCCTCCCCGGGTCCGCACGCCGCCAGCGCCTCCTGAAGGACCGAATGAGCGGTCTCTCCTACAGAGACCATGTCGCCGTCCGCCAGGCCGATATACTGGCCCTCCCTGACGGAGCTTCCGCTGACGGTGGAGTCCCGTACCGCTCTGGTCACTTCGATGCTGCGGACGCCCGAGATGGCGGTCTCCATCGACTGCAGGTTCCGTTCCAGGTCTTCGCTGGGGTTGAAGGCCAGGAGGGCGGCAACACCCTCGGGCAGGGACCGGGTTGGAAGCACGGACAGGGCCGGGCCGTCTCCACCTTCCGCCGCCAAACCCGCCGCCTGGCGGGCCGCCGGTACCACGTTGGAGTTGTCGGGGAGAAGGATCACCTGGGACGCCCGGCTCTTCGCCGCGGCGTCCATCAGCTCTCCCGCGCTGGGGTTCATGGTTTGCCCGCCGACCACCACCGACGAGCACCCCAGCTCCTCGAAGAGGTCGACGAACCCGTCACCCCACGCGACGGCCACCACCGCCAGGGCCTGTACCGCCCCGGCTGGACCCTCTCCGCCGGACGCCGCGCCCGCAGGACGTGTTGCCCCACCCCGGTGGGAGGCAATGAACTCCTCATGCTGCTCGTCCATGCTCTGGAGGTTGACGTCGCGCACCGTCCCCAGCGACACGGCGTAGCTGATGACCGGACCTGGGTCCTGGGCGTGGACGTGGAGCCTGACGAGGCTGGAGGTGCCCACGACGACGGTGGAGCCCGCCATGGAGCCCAGCCTGTCCCGGATCTCGTCCACCTGCAGGGAGGCCCCTTCGATCAGGAGCTGGGTGCAGTAGCCGTAAAGCTCCTCCTCGGTGGTCCGCAGGTACTCCTCCCGCACGAGGGCGTCCGGGGGGGTTGGCTCTCCACCCGAGGGTAGGCAGGGCGCGCACAGGTCCAGCTCGCCCCCGAGGCTCTGGCCCGCCATGCACCGACGGGCCCCCTCCAAAAGGGTCACGACACCCTGGCCGCCCGCGTCGACGACGCCGGCGTCAGCCAGGACCTGAAGCTGGAGAGGAGTGTTGGAGACGGCCTCTCTGGCCGCGTGCAGGCCCGCCGTCCAGACGGATAGCAGGTCCACCGGGGCCTCGGGGTCGGACACGTGGCGGGAGGCCCCCTTGGAGAGCTGGTCTATGACGGTGAGCATGGTGCCCTCCACCGGCGTTCCCACCGAGGCGTAGGCGGCCCTGGAAGCCAGCTCCAGGCATGCGGCCAGGTCTCTGCCGTCGAGCTCTTCCTTCTCCTCCAGGCCCCGGGCCATTCCCTGGAAGAACTGGGAGAGGATCACGCCGCTGTTGCCCCGGGCGCCCAGGACCGCGCCCCGCGCCATGGAGGCCATCACGGACCCCGCGGAGGCGTCCGTCTCCTCCCGGCCCTGCTCCAGGACGCTGCGGAGGGTAAGCAGCATGTTGGTGCCCGTGTCGCCGTCCGGGACGGGAAAGACGTTGAAGGAATTGATGACATCCCGGTGCCGGTCGAAGAAGCGTTCCGCAGCCTCGAAGACGCTCCGCAGCTGGTGACCGTTCAGCTTGTCGGGATATGTCCCCTCTTCCCCGGGGGAGCTCAAGACCGAGCCGGCCAAGTGCACGCGCTCCTTGTCAACATGCCGCGCCCATGCTATCCTAGCTGCCAGGAATTCTACTGAAAGCCGGTCTGGCGGTCAAACGGGAATGGGTCCATCATGAAGTGTGAAGTCTGCGGCAAGGTCGGAATGTCGGGGAACAACGTCAGCCACTCCAAGCGGCGGACCAGGACTCGTTTCCTGCCCAACACCCACAAGCTGACCATATCGGTGAACGGCGCCCCGAAGCGCGTCAAGATCTGCACCAGGTGCCTCAGGACGCACCACAAGCCTCCCCGCTCCTAGCCCGGCGCCACTCCCTCGATACTCCGCCTCAGCCTCCCCATGGCAGCATCCACGGATTCGGTGCGGTTGAAGACCGCCGCCCCCGCCACCAGGATGGTCGCGCCCGCTCGCACGGCGTCGGCGGCCGTATCCGCGTTGATCCCGCCGTCCACCTGGACCTCTGCCGGGTAGCCCCGTTCGGACAGCAAGTTGCGCAGCCGGGACACCTTGTCCAGCGTCTCGGGTATCATCTTCTGGCCCGAGAACCCCGGGTTTACGGTGCCGATGAGGGCGATGTCCACGTAGCAGAGGACTTCCTCCAGGGACGCAAGGGGGGTGGAAGGATTGATGGCTACACCCGCCTGGAGCCCCGCCTCCTTGACCTGATGTATCGCCCTGTGCAGATGCAGGCACGACTCGCTGTGCAATATTATGTGGTCCGCACCGGCCTTGACGAAGTCGGCTATGTACCGTTCGGGCCGGTCGATCATCAGGTGCACGTTGAGGGGCAGGTCGCTGGCCGCCCGGATGCCCTCCACGACCACGGGCCCCATGGAGATGTTGGGCACGAAGTGTCCGTCCATCACGTCCAGGTGGAGGTAGTCAGCCCCGGCGCGGGCGGCCTCGGCCACCTGCTCTCCCAGGCGGCCGAAGTCGGCCGACAGGACCGACGGCGCTATCTTGACCGTGCTATGGTTCATGGTACCGCCTCACCACGTGGTCTGCCCATCGCCCGCACTGGGCTGCCCTCATCCAGCAGCTCCCTCGCCCGCCTCAGCGCCTCGTCCACCCGCCCGGGAGCGGTGCCGCCGTCGATGTCCCTGGCCGCCACCGAAGACGCGGCGGATATGCGGTAGACACCCTCATCGAAATGGGGCGAGAAGCGGCGGTACTCCTCGACGGTCAGGTCGCCCAGGGCCTTCCCCCCGGACCCGGCATAGGAGCACAGCTCCTTCACGGCCCCGTACGCCTCCCGGAAGGGCACCTTCTTCTCGGTCACCAGGTAGTCGGCCAGGTCCGTGGCAAGCATGTAGCTCTCCCCCGAGGCCAGCTCCATGCGGTCCCGGTGCACGGTCATGGTCGACAGCATCCCGGAGAAGACCTCCAGGGTGGCCTGCAGGGTGTCGATGGTGTCGAAGGTCCCCTCCTTGTCCTCCTGAAGGTCCCGGTTGTAGGAGAGGGGCAGCCCCTTGAGCACCGTGAGGATTCCCATCAGGTGGCCGTACACACGCCCGGTCTTTCCCCTGGCCAGCTCCGCGAAGTCCGGGTTTCGCTTCTGGGGCATGATGCTGCTGCCCGTAACGTACCGGGGGGACAGGGTGACGAACCCGAACTCCCGGGAGGACCAGAGGACCACCTCCTCTGCCAGGCGTGACAGGTGCATCATGCATATGGAGGCGGCGGAGTGGAACTCGGCGAGGTAGTCCCTGTCCGACACGGCATCCATGCTGTTGGCGCTCACCGAGGAGAAGCCAAGCTCCGCCGCCAGGAACTCCCTGTCGGTTGGGTAGGGCACGCCGGCCAGGGCGCCGCTTCCCAGGGGCATGACGTCCATGCGCGCGAGGCAGTCGCGGAAGCGGGACAGGTCGCGCTCCAGCATGTGGAAGTAGGCCAGCAGGTGGTGGGCGAACAGTATGGGCTGGGCCCGCTGCAGGTGGGTGTAGCCCGGCATCAGGGCGCCGGCATGGGCGTCCGAGACGTCGACCAGGGCGAGCTGCACGCCCCGGATGCCGTCGCAGATGTCCAGAATGGCATCCTTCAGGTACATCCGCATGTCCAGGGCCACTTGGTCGTTGCGGGACCGGCCCGTGTGCAGCTTTCCGGCCACCGGGGCGCCGATCTTCTCCACCAGGCGGGCCTCCACGTTCATGTGGATGTCCTCCAGGGAGTCCCGCCAGGGAAACGTGCCCGACTCGATCTCCTCACCGATGGAACGGAGACCCGCCACTATCATCTCGACCTCGGAGTCCGAAAGGATGCCTCCGGCCGCCAGCATGCGAGCATGGGCGACGGACCCGGCGATGTCCTGCTTGTACAGCCGCCGGTCGTAGTGGATGGAGACAGAGTAGCCGTGGCCTTTATCGTCCATGGGACCGGCCTCCGCAAAGGCCATAGTGATTCCGCGCCGTCGGTCCGAGAGGTTCCTACCGGCCCGGGAGAGTCCCAGCCGTCACTCGTCCCCCTGGACTTGGGACTGGGTCCTGACCGGCAGTCCGAAGATGGATATGAAGCCCTCGGCGGCGCGGTGGTCGAACTTGTCGCCCCGGTCATAGGTGGCCAGCTCGTAGCTGTACAGGGCGTTGGGGGACCTTCTCCCTACGACGGTGCAGGAGCCCTTCAGGAGGCGTACCCGCACCGTTCCGCTGACGTGCCTCTGGGTGCTGTCCACGTAGGCGTCCATGTCCCGCCGGTGCTGGGTGAACCACAGGCCATTGTACACGACGTCCGCGTACTCCTGGGCGATCCGCGTCTTCAGGCGGACCTGCTCTTTGCTCAAGGTGATGGCCTCCAGGGCCCTGTGGGCCGAGTGCAGCACCACCGCCGCGGGAGCCTCGTAGACCTCCCGTGACTTGATCCCCACCAGCCGGTTCTCCAGGTGGTCGATGCGGCCCACGCCATGTTGGCCGGCCCGCCGGTTGAGGTGGTCCACCAGAGCCACTCCGTCCATCTCCTCGCCGTCGATGGAGACGGGCAGGCCTTGCTCGAAGGCTATCTCGATGTAGGAGGGCTCATCGGGACAGGCGCTCACCGGCCTGGTCCACTGGAAGGCGTCCTCGGGAGGCTCGTTCCAGGGGTCCTCCAGGTCTCCCGTCTCTATGCTGCGGCCCCACAGGTTCTCGTCGGTCGAGTAGGGGTTCCTGCCCTCGGGCACCGGGATGTTCCGAGCGCGGCCGTACTCGATCTCCTCCTCCCGGCTCATGCCCCACTCCCTTATGGGCGCGATGACCTGGAGGTCCGGCGCCAGGGCCGCCACGCTCACGTCCAGACGCACCTGGTCGTTCCCCTTGCCGGTGCAGCCGTGGGCCACGGCGTAGGCCCCCTCCCTGCGGGCCGCCTCCACCATGTAGCGGGCGATCAGTGGACGGCCAAGGGCCGTGGCAAGCGGGTAGACGTCCTCGTAGACCGCTCCCGCCTTCAGGGCCGGGGAGATGTAGCCATCGTAGAAAGCCGCCTTGCCGTCCACCGTGATGGCGTTGACCGCGCCGATCTGGATGGCCTTCTGACGAGCGGGCTCCAGGTCCACCATGCCCAGGTCGATGGTCACGGTCACGACCTGGGCATCGTACTGCTCCTGGAGCCAGCGTACGGCTACGGACGTGTCCAGACCGCCGCTGTATGCCAGGGCGATCTTCTTCTGCGCCATGGTCCTCCTATATTCCTCCCAGGGCTATATCTTTCCCAGCGCCGTGGCCAGGCGCTCCACCCCTTCGTCTATCTCGTCGGCGCTGACGTTCAGAGGCGGCATGAAGCGTATCGCGTTGGGCCTTACCGGATTGAGCAGCAGGCCGTCCTCGTTGCTCTGGGCAACCACCCTGCCGGCGATGTCTCCGTCGAACTCCAGGGCCACCAGAAGGCCCATGCCTCTCACCTGGGAGATGAAATCGAACCGCGACTTCAGACCCTCCAGCCCGGCCATCAGCCGCTCTCCCATCTCCAGGGCATTGGCCGACATGTCGTGGTCAACGATGTACTTGGTCGAGGCATAGGCGGCGGCGGTGGTCAACGGATTGCCCCCGAAGGTGGAGCCGTGGTCGCCGGGCTCCAGGGACATGCAGGCGTCCTTGGACATGAACGCACCTATGGGCACGCCTCCGCCCAGGCCCTTTCCCAGGGAGATGGCATCGGGCTCCACGCCGAACCGCTGGTAGCCGAACAGGCTGCCCAGGCGCCCGATGCCGGTCTGCACCTCGTCCAGCACCAGCAGCAGGCCCTGCTCGTCGCACCACTTCCGGACCCTGGCAAGGTAGTCCCCCGCGGGAACGTTCACTCCACCTTCGCCCTGCACCGGCTCCAGCATGACCGCCGCGGTCCTGTCGGTGGTCGCCTCCATGATCGCCTCGACGTTGTCGAACTCGACGTGGACGAAGCCGGGCGCCAGGGGCTGCCACGCCTCCTGGTAATGGGGCTGCCCGGTGGCCGCGATCATCCCAAGGGTGCGCCCGTGGAAGGAGTTGTACGCCGTGATGACCTCTTGCGCGCCGTCCCGGTTCTTCCTGCCGTGCTTTCGGGCCAGCTTCGTGACCCCCTCGACGGCCTCGACGCCGCTGTTGCTGAAGAACACCTTGTCCAGGCAGCTATTCTCCACCAGCAGCTGGGCCAGCAGGAGCTGCGGTGTCGTGTAGAACTGGTTGGAGGTCTGCAGCAGAGTCCCCGCCTGGTCCACTATGGCCTGGGTGATGGCCGGATGGCAATGGCCCAGGTTGTTCACCGCCCAACCGGCGCAGAAGTCCAGGTACTCCTTGCCGTCCACGTCCCACGCCCTGGTGCCCTCGCCGCGGGCGATGACCACGGGCTGACGCCTCACGGTGAACATGTAGTACTGTTTTTCCATCTCGATCCAGTCGGCTTTGCTGCGCGTCATTGGCTGTCTCCTATAGCCTGATTGATCCTGTCGAAGGCCTCTTCCAGCGCTTCCAGGTCCTTCTTGAGCTGCTCGATGGCCTGGGCGGCGGCTTCTATCTCGGGTCCGAGCTGGAACTCGGCTCCCGGCGCGGTCCCCGGCGGCGCCGGCTCCTCGTCCACGACCCTGATGGGCTCCTTGTGTCCCAGCAGCAACGCCAAGCTCTGGTCCAGGGTGTCGGACATGACCACGTTCTCGGCGTCGGCCACGATGACCTTCTTCAGCTCGGGCAGGGCCAGCGCCTGGGCCCGGATGTACAGGGGCTCCACGTACAGCAGCGAGTCGTCCAGGGGGATGGCCAGGAGGTTTCCGCGGATGCACAGCTTGCCTTCAGGGCAAAGGAGGCTCAGCTCCCGGCCGATCTCCTCGTCGGAGGTGATGCGGCCCTCGATCTGCTCAGGCCCGTCCACCTGGCCCTCGGGGAAGATGAAGGTCACCAGCTTGCCGTAGTTGTCGCCGTCATTGCGGGCGGCCATCCAGGCCACCAGGTTCTTGCGCTCCTCGCCGCCCGGGGTGAAGGGGAGCAGCAGGACGAACTCCTGCTCCTCTTCACCCGGCAGCTTCATGATCACGTAGTAGGGCTCGACCTCCTGGGTGGTCTGCTCCAGGGTGTCCGGCGCGAAGAACACCTCGTTGGGCACGGCCCACTGGTCGCTCCTGGAGAAGAACTCCTCGGGGTTCCGCATGTGGTAGCGAAGGTTGATCTCCGCCTGGATACGGAAGAGGTCAATGGGGTAACGTACGTGGTCCCGCAGCGACGGGTCCAGGTCGTCGATCTCGTCGAAGTCCTTGAATACCTCCGGGAACGCCCCGCGGTACATCTGCACCATGGGATCGTCGGGGTCTATGACGAACAGGTGGACCGTGCCATTGTAAGCGTCCACCACCGCCTTCACGCTGTTCCGGATGTAGTTGAACCTGTCATCGAAGGCCGCCGAGTAGGCGAAACGGTCGGTCGTCGTATACAAGTCCTGGACCCACCACAGGTTGTTGTTGGAGCCGATCACCGGGTAGGGGTCGTGGTCCAGCTCCAGGAACGGGGCGATGGTCTCTATCCGGTCGCGGATCTCCCGCCGGTACTGGATCCGGCTGTCCGACGAGACCTGGCCGCTGATGAGGACGTTCAGGTCCAGGAACTCCCAGGCAAAGGCGGCCCTCCTGAAGAAGGACCCGAGTCCCACGCCTCCGGTACCCCCGTAGTCCTGGTAGAACTGCTCGCCCTCGGGGCCCGGGTAGTTGAACTCGTCGGTCTCGCTGTTGACGATGACGAAGCTCTTGGTGTTCTCACCGTAGTAGACCTCGGGCCGTTCCAGGGTGAGCTCCCCGACGGGAGGCACCTCCGACAGCAGGAACTCCGGCCTTCCCTCCACGGTGGCCTTGTCCACCGGGCTCATCGCCACGCCGTACCCGTGGGTATAGGCCAGCTTCCGGTTCACCCAGTTCTGGGCATCCTCCTCCAGGTTCTCGGGGAACAGCTCCCGGGCCGCCAGCATCACCTGCCGGTACTCCCCGTTGGGCAGGGTGTAGCGGTCCACGTCCACGCCAACGAAGTTGTAGTACTGCCGGAAGGTCTGTATCTGGTTGTAGGTGTCCCGCAGGGGACGGTGGTCCCACAGCCTGATGTTGTTGATGGTCTCGGGGTTGTTCTGAACGTTTTCCAGGGTGATGTTGGGGCTGTACGGGAACACCCTCTCTTCGATCAGGTCCAGGTTGTAGGCTGCCGCCGTGGCCTCGATGGCCCTGACGATGAACTTCTCCTCCCGCTCGAACTCGTTGGGGTTGACCCTGAACCGCTGGAACGCCGTCGGGTAAATCCCCCCGGCCACTATGGCCAGCACCGCCCACAGGGAGAAGGAGGCGATCATCATGCGCAGGCCGCCGTAGTAGAGGCTGACGACGAACCCCACGGAGGACACCAGCGCGATGGCGACCAGCAGCCACAGCACCGGAATCCTGGCGTTCACGTCGGTGTAGCCCGCCCCGGGCGCGGCGCCCCTGCCCGAGAAGACCAGCTCGAAGATGTCCAGGTAGTGGGCCGCCGCTATGGTCACCATCAGGAGGGCGCCCAGGATGGCGAGGTGGCCCCTTATACGAGGGGTGAGCACGAAGGTCACTCCGCGGGTGGTGAATACGGCAAAGTAGAACACCCCCACCACCACTGCCGTGGCGATGACCATCCCCATCAACCAGCCCTGGACCAAGTGCAGCACTGGCATGGTCGCGATGTGGAAGCCCATGTCCCTGCCGAACTGCGGGTCCGCCACGCCGAAGGACACCCTGTTGAAGAAGACCAGGAACGTCTCCCACTGGCCCTGGAGCACGGCGCCGAATACGATGCTGACCACTGCGACGACCAGCACGGCGCCCGCGAGCAGGGCGATGCGGGCCATCTTCTGTACCTCCGGGGGTACGGGCAGCACCGACTCCCCTCTGGAGAAGCGATAGGCGAAGTGAAGGTTGACGGCGAGCACGGCCGCCATCACGATGGCGCCGCCGAAGAAGAGCCAGACGCGCGTGGTCAGGACCCTCTGGTACCGGTCCAGGAACCCAAGCTGGTCGAACCACAGCCAGTCGGTGTAGATGTCCTTTACGACGTACAGGACGAGGCCGATGACCACCAGGGCGGCTACCACCGCGCCTATGCGGACCATGAGCCGCATGTTCCTGGCCCGCATCTCGGCTAGGTCCACCGCCCAAGGAGGGGGCGGCGCGCCTTCGCCGTTGTTACCGGTGTTGAAGTTCATGCTCTCTCACTATCCAGCTACTACCATCGTGCCCGTCGGCGAGCCCTCCAGGGAATTCATCAAAGCGCCGGGCTTCCTGCCGTCCACCACCTCGGCGACGGGCACCGTTTCCAGAGCCCTGAGACAGGCCGTGAGCTTGGGTATCATGCCGCCCTTCACGACGCCCGACGCCAGCATCGCCCGGGCGCTCCGGGCGTTGAGCCGCCGCATCACCCTGCCGGAGCCGTCCATGACACCTTCGACGTCGGTCAGGAAGACAAGCCTGCCCGACCCCACGGCCCTGGCAAGCTCTCCCGCCACCGTGTCCCCGTTTATGTTAAGCAGCGCTCCCGAGTAGTCCGACCCGTCGAGCCGGTGGAGGCCCACGGGCGCCACCAGGGGGATGTAGCCGCCCGCCAGGGCGTTCTCCAAGGGGTCGGTGTCCACCCGGGTCACCTCTCCCACGTATCCCAGGTCTTCGTCGGCAACCCGGGCCTCCAGCAAGCCCCCGTCTACGCCGCTGAGGCCCAGGACCCTGGCCCCCAGACTCGTGAGCGATGCCACGAGCTGCTTGTTCACCAGCCCCGTGAGCACCGCCGTGACGATCTCCAGGCTCTGCAGGTCGGTGACCCTGAGCCCCCGCACGAACCTGGGCATCGCCCCCTGCTTCTCCATCCACTGGGAGATGACGCTGCCCCCTCCGTGCACCACTATGAGGCGCACGCCTTGGCGTTGCAGGGCGGCCAGGTCCTGGAGGGTGGTATCGTGGCTGCCGAGGGTGCTGCCGCCAACCTTGACCACGATGGGACCATCAGGCACGGCGGGTCCCGTCTCCGTTATTCTCCGTGCCATTCCGTAGGGGCCCTGCAGGGCCGGCGGGCGATTCGTCGCCCGCCTGGGCGACCCTAGGTTGTATAGGCACTGTTAAAGGTAACGTACTCTTCACTGAGGTTGCAGCCCCACGCGGTGGCCCGGGCGTCTCCCAGGTTCAGAGAGATTCGGAAGGACACTTCGGACCCTCCCATCAGGGCCACCACTCCGTCCCGGTGGAAGGGGACGGGCCGTCCGTTCTCCATGATGCACACGTCGTTGACGTGGAGGGCAACCTTGTCCTCCACGATACGGGCGCCGCTGCGGCCCAGGGCGGCAACCACCCGCCCCCAGTTGGGGTCGGACCCGTGGACCGCCGTCTTCACCAGGCTGGAGGAGACGACGGTCTTCGCCGCCCTCTGCGCGTCCTGCGGCGTCTCGGCCCCGTCCACCGAGACCTCTATCAGCTTGGTAGCTCCCTCGGCGTCCCTGGCCAGCTCCTTGGTCAGGTGAACGCACGCCTGGGCCAGGGCCTCCTGGAACAGACCCCCGGAGGCGCCCGGCCCGATCTCCGGGGAGTCGGCGCCCCCGTTGGCGAAGATGAGCACGGTGTCGTTGGTGCTGGTGTCCCCGTCCACGGAGAGCATGTTCAGGGAGGCGTCCACCGCCCTCTTCAAGGCGGACTGCAGGAACGCCGGCTGGACCCGGGCGTCGGTGGCAAGGTAGCAGAGCATGGTCGCCATGTCTGGGTGTATCATGCCCGCGCCCTTGACCACGCCGCCGATGGTGACGGGCCGGCCCTCCAGGTCGAAGGAGACGGCAACCTCCTTGGGCCGCGTGTCGGTGGTCATGATGGCGCGGGCCAGCCGGTTGCCGCCGTCCTCTGACATCTCGATCTGGGGTATGCCGGCCCTCAGGAGACCCATTGGCAGTTCTATCCCGATGACCCCCGTGGTGCCGATGACGACCTGCTCGGGCTCCAGTCCCAGGGTCTTCGCCGCCACCGCGGTCGTCTCCTGGGCGTCCTGGTACCCGTGCTCTCCGACGCAGGCGTTGGCCACGCCGCTGGTCACCACCAGGCCCCTCACGTTTCCTGCCTTGACCCGGTCTTCGCACAGATCGACCGAGGCAGACCTGAAGGAGTTGGTGGTGTACACCCCGGCGACGGCGCAGGGGGCATTGGAGCGGAGGAGGCCTATGTCCAGCTTGTCCTCGGCATAGGTCTTGATGCCGGCGTAGGTGGCGCCGGCGACGAAGCCCCGGGGCGTGGTGATGGTGCCGCCCTCGACGAACCTGATCTCCCCAGACATACCCTCAACCGTCCAGCGTATTTGTAGCCGCGTGACGCGGCTGAATTGCACCCGGCAATGATCGCCTAGGAGTATACCACAAAGGGTAGGGCCCCACCACACGCCTGGGAAGCGGGCGGGCCAGGCCCAGCCAGGCCCCGGAGAGGGGCCGGGGTACTACACCTACTTCACGACGACATTGACCAGGCGGCCCGGGACGTAGACCGTCCTGTCCACCTGTCTGTCATCGACGTGGGGCCGCACCTTGGGGCTCGCCAGGGCCAGGCTCTTGGCGTCGTCCTCGGAGATGTCGGCGGGCACCTGAAGCCTGTCCCGGAGCTTGCCATTGACCTGCACCACCAGGGTAATCTCCTCTTCGCTGGCCAGACCGTCGTCCCACCGGGGGAACCGCTGGTTGTGAACGCTGTACTCGCGCCCCGTGAGCTCCCATAGCTCCTCCGCCAGGTGCGGCGCAAGGGGCGCCAGCATCAGGAGGAACTTCTCCACGCACTCTTTCCAGGTCGCCGAGCCCAAGTTCCCCTCGGCCCAGCTCCTGCCCATCTGGTTGGAGAGCTCCATGAGCGCGGCAATGGCCGTGTTGAACTTGAACCGGTCCAGGTCGTCGTGACACTTCTTTATGGTCTGGTGCAGGGCACGGAGCAAGCCCTTGTCTGCTTCCGAAGGCGGCCGGTCGGGCAGGGACGACGGGTCCTGCCGGCACATCTCCCACACCCGGTTGAGCCAACGGGCCAGCCCGTTGATCCCCGACGTGCTCCAGGGGCCGCCCTGGTCCCACGGGCCCAGGAACATCAGAAAGCAGCGCACCGAGTCTGCCCCCAGGGCATCCACGAACTCGTCGGGGTTGACCACGTTGCCCCGGCTTTTGCTCATCTTCTCGTGGTCCTCACCCAGGATCACGCCCTGGTTGTAGAGGCGGTGGAACGGCTCCCCGAAGTCGACCAGGCCCATGTCCCGCAGGGCCTTGGTGAAGAACCTGGAGTAGAGCAGGTGCATCACCGCGTGCTCGGCGCCCCCGGTATACTGGGCCACGGGCATCCATCGAGGCATGACGTCGGGGTCGAAGGGGCCCGAGCTGTACCTGGGCGACGTGAAGCGCTCCATGTACCATGAGGAGTCGACGAAGGTGTCCATGGTATCCGTCTCGCGGGTGGCGGGACCGTCGCACCGGGGACACTTGGCGTTGACGAAGCCCTGGTGGAGCGCCAGAGGGGACTCGCCCGTGGGCTTGAACTCCGCGTCGGCTGGTATCAGCACGGGCAGGTCCTCCTCGGGCACCGGCACGGTGCCGCAATCGGGACAGTAGACCACGGGGATCGGGGTGCCCCAGTACCGCTGCCGGGAGATGAGCCAGTCCCTGATGCGGTAGGACACCGTCCGCTTGCCCCAGCCCCGCTCCTCCACGGACCCGGCGATGGCGTCCTTGGCGTCCCCGCTGGCCATGCCGTCGAACTCGCCGGAGCTCACCATCGTCCCGTCCTCGACGTGGGCCTCCTCCAGGTCCCGTCCGTCCCACCCGGGAGGGGCGACGACCACCGGTATGGGCAGTTCGTACTTCTCGGCGAACTCGAAGTCCCGCTGGTCGTGGGCGGGAACGCCCATGACGGCGCCGGTGCCGTAGTTCATAAGGGCGTAGTCAGCGATGAAGATGGGCACTTCCCGGCCGTTCAGCCGGTTGACGGCGTGGACGCCGAGAAAGACGCCCGTCTTCTCCTTCTCCGCGGCCACGCGCTCGATCTCCGTCTGCCTCCGGGCGGCCTCGACGTAGCCCCTGACCTCGTCACGCCGCTCCGGGGTGGTCATGGCCTCGACCAGCGGGTGCTCGGGGGCTAGCACCATGAACGTGACCCCGAAGATGGTGTCGATGCGCGTGGTGAAGGTGCGCAGCTCCGTCTCCTCCAGCCCCAGGTGGGAGATGTCGAAGCTGATCTCCACCCCCTGGCTGCGCCCCACCCAGTTGCGCTGCATGGTCAGGATCCTCTCGGGCCAGTCCAGCAGGCCGGAGAAGTCCAGCAGCTCGTCGGCGTAGGCCGTGATGCGCAGGAACCACTGCTCCATGTCGCGGCGGGTGATGGGCGTGTCGCACCGCTCGCACCTGCCGTTCACCGCCTGCTCGTTGGCCAGCACCGTCTGGCAGGACGGGCACCACACCACCGGCGCCTTGTCCCGGTAGGCCAGGCCCTTCTCCAGGAGCTTGAGGAAGAACCACTGGTTCCACCTGTAGTACTCCGGAAGGCAGCATATGACCTCCCTGTCCCAGTCGTAGATGGCGCCCATGCTGCGTAGCTGGGAGCGCATGTTCTCGATGTTCCCCATGGTCCAGGTGTATGGGTGTATCCCCCGTTGCACCGCGGCGTTCTCCGCGGGGAGGCCGAAGGCGTCGAACCCCATGGGGTGGAGCACGTTGTAGCCCTGCATCCTGCGGAACCGGGCGTGGCAGTCGGCCGGGGCCATGGCGTACCAGTGGCCGATGTGGAGGTCGCCCGAGGGGTAGGGGTACATGGTCAGCTCGTACCACTTGGGCCTGGGGTCATCGTCGGAAACGTGGTAAATGCCGTCGGCGGCCCAGCGTTCCTGCCACTTGAGGTCCATCTCCCGGGCCCCGTACCTTACGTCCACCATTCGTGTCGTCATCTACATGCCTATCCCTACCGTGCTACTCCCACGTGAGCTTTCCCCTCTTATAGGAGATGGCTTCCTTGCCCTGCAGAGTCCTGAGGGCCACCTGCAGCACGTCCCTCGCGCAGTGTTCACAATACCCGAAGTCCGACAGCAGGCGTTGGTATATCCGCTCCCGTCCCCGGGTCCTCTTGGCGTCCTTCTTCCTGGGGTCGATGGTCAGCCTGACCTCGTCCCGCCTGGGAAACAGGACCATCTCCACGGCGGACCTTATCGCCGGAATCCCCGTGTAGTCGGGCTCGTTGTCGGGGTCTTCCCGGCGCAGGTGCGTGTAGTTGTCGTACACGGTCTGGCGGAAGCCCCGGCGCTCCGAGTCCCGCAGGTTCAGGGCGCCCTCCACCTGGCGCATCACCCGCTCGTCCGGCGGGTCCGTGGACACCGTGCCGCCGCCCGTCCCCCGGAGGTAGAGCTCCGCGTCGAAGATGTACCGTCGGAACAGGTGGCCGGCCTTCTCCTGGAAGTCGTCGGTGGCCGCCCGCATCACCGCCTGGACGGACTGCTCCTTCAGCTCCTTCACCACGTCGGGCACCAGGGCCAGCATCCTCTCCCGCTCCGCAACGGGGATCCCGGCACGCTCCACCAGGCCGTCGATGAGGCTCTTCAGGGCCAGGAAGGGCGTCAGGCACGGCTCGTCCCGCGTGATGGCGTCCGCCAGGCGGTTGATGACGTATCGAGGAGAGAGCCCGAACATACCCTCTTGAGGGCTCGCCTGGCGCAGCTTCTCTACGTCCTCTCGGGTATACAGCGGCAACACCTGGCCGTCGTACAGCTTCAGCTTGTCCACCAGCGAAGCCCTGGGCAGATTGGCGGCCCGGGGCACCTGCTCCAGCCGGGACATCACCGACATGACGGCCGCGGTGGGAATGGTCAAGGGCGACACATGGGGGCCGGCGCCGTACCCGGTGCCGTCCCCGTTCGACGAGCCGGAGCGGCCCTCCCGCAGCATCTTGGCGCAGGTCCTCACCTCGTCGCGGACCCGGACGGCGTAGGGCACCGGCACCAGGATGAGCCTGTCCAGCAACGCCGCGGTCTCTTTGTTGCTGGCGAAGTTGTTGTACTCCTCCTCGTTGCTGTGGGCGATGATGGCCTCGTCGGCGTAGACCGAGCCGAAGCTGCCCAGCTTGATCACCTGCTCCTGGGTGACCCCCAGCATCACCGCCAGGAACCGCTCGTCGGACTTGAATATCTCGATGAACTCCATGATGCCCCGGTTGGCCGCCTGGAGCTCGCCGTCCAGGCGGAGGCCCTTGCCGGCGCCTTCCAGCCGGTCCTCGGTCATGTACGACACGTCGACGCTGCCGACCAGGCGGGACAGGTCCTGGCCCTGGGGCGAGGTGGCAACGAAGGTGCCGATGCCCACCCCGGCGGACTGGCTGAAATTGACCCGATGGACCCTCATCTTGGCGATGTCGCCGCCGCACTGGCGGGCAAGGTTGTATCTGCACCTGGGACACAGGTCGCCCTCGATGCGGAGACCGTACTCCCGCTCCACCTCCTCCCGCCGCTCCTCGGGGATGAGGTGCAGCGGGTCCTCCTGCATGGGGCATCCCTTTATGGCATAGATAGCGCCCTCGTCGGTCCGGGTGTAACGCTCCAGACCGGACTTGAGCAGGTTCACCGTGGACGACTTTCCGCTGGCGGGAGGGCCCATCAGGAGCAGGATGCGCTTGCGCACCTCCAGGCCGCTGGAGGCTGCGTTGAAGAACTGCACCAGGCGGTCCAGGGCCCGGTCCATGCCGAATATCTGGCCGGCGAACAGCTTGTACTGTGGGACCCCGTCCAGGCCGGGCGTGACCCCGGCCCACTGGACCATGTCGTATATCCTGGCGTGGGAGTGCCGGGACAGCTTCGGGTTCGCAATGGCCATGTTCAGGTACTCTTCGAAGCTCCCCTCCCAAGCCAGGGCCTTCAGGTCCTCGCGTACATCCTCGAGCAGCTTGCCTATCTCAACCATTGGCCTTACCCACGCTCAGGCCCCCGGACCCTCCGAAGGCGGGCGCCACGCTCAATCCACCCGACTGCGCCGCTCCCGCGAGATCGGGAGGCCAGTCCCCGCCCCTGGGATTCAGGCCCGGGGCCGGAATGACTGTAGCTGTTCCCATGCCGATGGCGTGTCGGGTGGAGGCTTGTGATATCCTAAGCATGCGATATGCTAGAGTATATCTTAGAGTAGACAGTTCGCCGAGGCAACTTGAACTGGCCCTCTTTTCCGACTCAGTCGACGAGGCGACGCCAATGGACGTAGCCGAAACATACACCTTCCGAGCCCCCCCGGCCAGGGTCTGGGACGTGCTCCTCGACCCCGAGCGTCTGGCCGGATGCATACCGGGGTGCCAGGGCCTGGAGCCACTGGGCGAGGGCCAGTACCGGGCCAGTCTCAACGTCGGGGTGGGGGCTATCCAGGGCAAATACGAGGCCACCGTCACGATATCCGACCAGTCGCCGCCCTTTTCCTACAAGCTCACCGTCGACGGCAGCGGCTCCGCGGGCTTCCTGAGGGGCGAGGCGCAGGTGACCTTGGCTGAGAAGGACGGTGGGACCGTCGTCACCGTCCAGGGCGCCGGCCAGGTGGGAGGCACCGTCGCCCGGGTCGGACAGCGCCTCCTGGGAAGCGTGAACAAGATGATGATGGACCGGTTCTTCACGTGCCTCCGGGAGTCCGCCGAAAGGGAAGACTAGCTCTCCCGCGACCTCAGGCCAGGTGCAGCCTGCGGGCCCCCCTCAGGACCAGCGTCGGCACCGGCTCGATGAGCCTGAGCCCCACCGCCACCGCGTAGCTGACCACCACCCCGATGGCCGCCCCCACCAGGATGTCCGACGGATAGAACACCCCGGCGAACACCCTCGACGCCCCCCAAAGGGCCGCCAGCACGTAGACCACCGCCCCGGCCCCCCTGTTCCCGCCCCAAGTGCCCGCCGCCAGCGCGAACCCCACCGCCGCCGGGTGGGCAGGGAACGAAGAGTCGGTGGGCGGGTAGAAGAGGAGAGTCAGGTCGTGCTCCACAAACGGCCTGGGCCGAAAGTAGTGGTCGTTGACTATCAGGACCACCCAGCTCGCGAACCCGACCGTCGCCAGGGCCCTGATGACCGCACGTTGATGCGAGTCCCTCCTCTCCGCGTCTCCCGTAAACCACAGGGCCACCAGGCACAATGCCACGACGACGGGAACGAAGTAGTCGCTTACCAGCACCTCCGCCGCCGAGTCCACCACCGGCCACCGGCCCGCCCACTGGTTGAGCCACAGCACGATCCTCTCGTCGACGTTCACTGGCCGGGAGACGGGCGGCCGGGCCCGGGACGCTTCAGCGCCCGGGCCAGCGACCTAAGGTAGGTGGTCTCCCTCAGGGCGTCCAGCCCGGCGGCGAAGGGACCGTCCCGTGGCAGGTACCGGTTGCTCAGGGACGAGACAAGGAAGGTGAGTATGATCGCCGACCCCGCCGACACGGTGAAGTATCCGGCGGTCTGATTGCCGTCCAGGCCTCCCTCGGTGTCGCCGATGTTCCTGGGTTCGGACAGGAAGAACCAGAGGAACACGCCCACGGCGAGGGCCATACCCAACAGGAACGAGGTGGGGCGGTGCCGGAAGAATAGCAGTCCCGTCAGGCCGTTCCGGGCCGCCGCCATCTGCAGAACTCCCAGGGTAGCCAGGAACCCCAGCAGACAATAGTCGAGGACGAAGGGGCCGGGCATCATCCCAGCTACTTCTGGGGCAAGGCGGGTGCGGCCTGGTCCTCCCCAAGCCCTTGGGCCTTCCTGGTGGTGAAGTAATGCCGCACTCCCGACATTATCGGGATGGCCACGAAGAAGACTACCAGCGTCGTGGACCCGCCCGTGACCCAGACCAACAGCGGCAAGGGTATCATGATCAGGCCCAGGGTAAGGGTAACGTTCCTGTGAAACGGGAGGAAGGCGACGGACGCCAGGCTCAGCGGTATGGCCACCAGCGGTATGAGGGCAAGGTACACGCCGACGGTGGTGGCCGCGCCCCGTCCGCCTCGGAGCTGGGCGAATATGGGCCAGTTGTGGCCCGCCACTGCCAGGACGCCGGCCGCCATCCCGGCGCCCAGGCTGTCCGTCGCAACCCGGACGATTATGACGGCAACGGCCCCCTTGGCCACGTCGACGGCGCCCACGGCCAAGCCAATCCTGGGACTGATGGTGCGGTAGGCGTTGGCCGCCCCGGGGTTTCGGTCCCCCTGGTCGCGTATGTCCCGTCCGGCCGCAAGGCGCCCCGCCAGGTAGGCGGAGGGGATGGAGCCTACCAGGTAGGCCACCACCAGGGAGGCGATCCAGGTCACGCTAGTCCAAGGCACCTACCGAAGCTCCCCTCGGACCGGCTCGGTCGACCGACGGTAGGTCAGACGCTCACCAGTCTGGGTGTCGCGATGGTGGACCAGTGGATGTATTTGGGGTTCCTGCCCACGACTATATCGAAGTACAGGTCTCGCAGCCTGGAGGAGACGGGTCCGGCCGAGCCGTCCCCGATCCGGCGGCTATCCACCTCGACCACGGGAGTCAGGTGGGCGGCGGTGCCTGTGAGGAAGCACTCATCGGCGACGTATATCTGGCTCCGGTCGATGCGGGTCTCGACCACGTCCAGGCCAAGCTCCGAGTGGGCAAGCTGCATGACCGTATCCCGGGTCACTCCCGGCAGCACGTTGTCCTCGATGGGCGGCGTGTAGATGCGGCCGTCGGCGACCAGGAACAGGTTCTCTCCCGACCCCTCGCATACGTGGCCGTCCTGGTTCAGGATTATGGCCTCGTCGAAGCCCGCCAGGGTCGCCTCGGTCTTGGCCAGGATACTGTTGACGTACAGCCCGGATATCTTGAACCGTGCCGGCATCATCGCGTCGTCCACCCGCCGCCAGGAGGACGTGCAGCACCGGAGCACGTCGGTCCCCAGGTAGCTTCCGAAGGGCACCGCTACGAGACAGAAGTCACTCTCCAGGTCCTGCAGCTTGAGGTTGGCCACCACCTCGGCGCTCTTGTACGCCAGCGGACGTATGTACAGGTCCTGGGAGTAGCCGGAACGCTCCACCAGCTCGACGGTGATGCTGCAGAGCTCTTCCAGGGAGTAGGGGATGTCCAGCATCAGGAGCCGGCAGCCCCGGAGCATCCTCTCGTAGTGCTCCCGGAGGCGAAAGATGTGTATGGCGCCCTTCTCCTCGTTCCAGTTGCCCCGAACACCCTCGAACACCCCGGTGCCGTAGTGCAGAGCATGGGTGGTGATGCTCACTCGGGCATCACTCAGCGGAACGTACTCACCGCGAAAGAAGGCGGTCGGAGTTGGGCTCACCTCTCACCTCCACGTTAACCCTAGGGCGCTTTATCCCTGGGGCATCGGTAATTATAATCAGCCACAGTCTATAAGGCAATACGGCGGGGAGCATTGATAACCACGAAGACCGTAGCCGCAGCCTTCCTCACGGCCGCCCTCATCGCGGTCCTGGCAGGAGCCCTCGTGCTCATAGTAAGAGACGGAGAGGGCCCTCATGGCACGGAGATATTTCTGCCCACCGCCACCCCCGTGCCCGAGCTCAAGGTGTACGTCAGTGGAGCGGTACGCCGTCCCGGCGTGTACACGATGCGCGACGGCGACAGGCTGTCCGACGCTTTGGCCGCCTCGGGGGGCGCCTCACAAGACGCCCAGATGGCCTGCGTGAACCTAGCCATGCGGGTGCAGGACGAGGACCACTATCACGTCCCCGGGGCCGGTGAGGCCTGTGCGGCCGGAGGGGGCTCCACGGCCCAGGAGGCCCGGCGGGAGGGCATCGACCTGAACACCGCCAGTCCCGAGGAGCTGGAGACGCTCCCCGGTATCGGGCCGGTCAAGGCCAGGGCCATCGTCGACTACAGGGAACAGGCCGGGGGCTTCGGGTCCGTCGCCCAGGTGATGGAGGTCACGGGAATAGGCCCCGCCACCTACGAGAGCATACGGGACCTGGTCTACGTCGAGCAGCAGCCGGCCAGTCAGCCACCCCCCTAGTCTGCCGAAGCTCTCGCATCGGGAGCCGGAGTCTCCCCCAGCGCCGCGATAATGGGGCGCCGGGAGCTCTCCATGGACAGGATGATCAGGCCCCCCGCCACACTGGTGAGGACGGACAGCAGTATGGTGGTGTTGTAGTTGCCGAAGATAGCGTACAGCACCCCGCCGCTCCATCCGCCCAGGGCCATGCCTATCATGGCGCCGCAGGCCTGCCAGCCGAAGGAGCGGCCCATGGGCCCCGCTCCGAAGTACTGGCGGTTTATCACGGGAAAGCCCGATCCCTCGCCGCCGTACCCGATGCCGAAGACGACGGCGAACAGGTAGAACTGCCACACGTCGCCGGCCCAGAACAAGAGGAGCACCGGAAGTCCCTGGAGCACGAACATGGCGGCCATGGTATCGCGGGCCCCGAACCGCTCGGCGGCCACCGGGGTCAGGAACCGGGTCAGTGCGCTCACCAGGGCCAGGGTGCTCAGCACTCCCGCGGCGCTTACCTCGTCGATGCCGGCCGCTACCGCGATCGGTATGATATAGATGAGGATGACGGCGTGGCCCACGCACCCCAGCAGGTGCACCCACACCAGCTTCCAGAAGGTGGCGGTGCCCTGCATGCGGCGTCGGTAGGCTTCGATCTCCATCTTCTCCACCGCCGGGTCCCGCGGCGGTCTGGCCGGTCCTGCAGGGCCCGCGCCGTAGGGCCTCAGCCCCATATCCGAGGGCCGGCTGCGGAACAGGAGCACCAGCCCCCCCATCAGCACTCCGCCGACCACCCCGATGGTCCAGAAACCCGTCCTCCAGTCCACGGAGGCCATGAGCAGGCCTATGAGGATGGCCATCAGGGCGGGACCCAGCCCGTGGGAGGCCAGCATCAGCCCTACCCCCAAGCCCAGGCGGGTCCTGAACCAGGAGGTGACGGAGGTCAGTATGCCCACGCCGATGCAGGCGTGTGTGACCCCCAGCAGGAACCCGTAGGTTATCCAGATCTGCCACACCTGGGTGGTGAACCCCGTGGACACGGCGCCCAGCACGAAGGACACTACCCCCACGATGATCACCTTGCGGGCCCCGTACCGGTCCGTGGCCGCCCCCACCATGGGGGCCAGCACCGCGGCCGTGACGGCGGTGAGGGAGTACGACAGGGTGATGCCCGCCGGACTCCAGCCCATCTGCTCCTGCAGCGGCACCACCAGGACGCCGAAGACCAGGTTGACCGAGCCGCCGGCCATGTTCAGCAAGACGGCGACGGCTATGATTACCCACGCGTAGTGGGGACCTCTCCTGACGGCGCTACGGGGGTCTGGGAGGGTGGGTCCCATCAGTGGAAGAGCAGGCCGCCGTTGACGTTGTAGGCCTGGCCCGTGATGTAGCCCGCGTCCTCGGATGCCAGGAAGGCGACCATGTTGGCGACGTCCTCCGACTCGGCAACCCGGCCCAGGGGGATCGCCTTGGAGGCAGCTTCCAGGATACCGGCCCGGAGGGAGTCCAGGGATACGCCCTCCTCCTCGGCCCTGGACCGCTCCCAGTAGCTGAGACGCCCGCTGTTGATGGATCCGGGGCACACGGCGTTCACCGTGATGCCGTGGGGGGCCAGGTCCAGCGCCGACGCCTGGGTGAGCCCGATGACGGCGAACTTGGATGCGGAGTAAGCGGCTCCCAGGGCGCTGGCCTGCTTGGCGGCGTTGGAAGCGATGTTGATGATGCGTCCACCGTTGCCCAGCCTCACCATCTCCCGACCGGCCGCCTTGGTGCACAGGAAGACCGCGGTGGAGTTGATGGCCATGAACTGGTCCCATACCTCCCTGGACAGCTCCGTCACGGGGACCCGGTCTCTACCGATGATGGCCCGGGCGTTGTTCACCAGGATGTCCAGCCTGCCAAACTCCTCCACTACCCGGGAGACTGTGTCCTCGATCTGGTTGGCCCTGGCAAGGTCGCAGTAGATGGGCAGGCAGCGCCCGCCCAGGGAGCGCACCTCTTCGGCCACGGCGTCGATGCCTCCCCACTCGGTCCGCACCTCGGCGGGAGGCAGGTCCTCCGCTCCGCGGCGGATGTCCGTCACGGCGACGTCGGCCCCTTGGGAAGCCAGCTTGAGGGCGGTGGCCCGGCCCACGCCCCTCATTCCACCCGCGCCGGTCACCAGCGCCACCTTGCCCTCCAACGCCGCCATGTCTCACCTCCCTGCTCGTGGCAACAAGTGTAACGCATGGGTCTGTGTATTACAACGCGCACGGGCGCGGGACTGCTGCACTACGGGCGGGGGACCACGGCCACGGGCGCGTCTTGCCACCAAATGGGGCCCGGGGTAGAATATGAGCGCCTTCAGCATGGACCCGGCCAGTCCCGGTGGCCGTAACTGGCCGCTCCACGCCCAAGAAGAGTCTGAGCAGGAGGAGAAGCATGCTGGACCTGATTATCAAGGGTGGCCGCGTCGTAACTCCCGAGGGAGTGGGGGAGATGGACATCGGGGTCCAGGGCGAGAGGATAGCCGCCGTGGCCCTGCCCGGGACCCTGGAGGTGGAGGCGGCCCGCACCATCGACGCCGCCGGCAAGATCGTCCTGCCCGGCGGCATCGAGCCCCACACCCACATCGGCATCCCGGTGCCCGAGGTTTGGGCCGGCAAGTCCGAGGTGATTACCCAGCCGCCCGAGGCGGCGAGCCGCGCCGCGGCCTTCGGCGGAGTCACCACCTTCATAGACTTCTCCGGCGAGCTTCCCATCACTCCCGGCGAGACCCCCTCCACCGAGCCCATCATGGAGCAGGTGGAGAAGCGGAAGAACGCCTTCACCGGCCATTCCTACACCGACTTCGCCTATCACCACATACTGGCCGGCGACGTCTCTCACCACACCATAGGGGAGATCCGGGAGGCGATCCAGGCGGGCCTGGCCAGCTTCAAGATATTCACAACCTTCCACGCCATACGGGTACCCTACGGCAACCTGATGGCCATATTCGAGGAGGTGGCCAAGGGCTCGGGCATCATGGCCGTCCACGCCGAAGACGACGACCTGGTGATGTACCAGACGGAGAAGCTGAAGCGGGAGGGGAACGACCAGGGCTACAACCTGCACCTAGTGCACAGCAACGTGTCCGAGGACCTGTCCTTCCGAAAGATAACGCGCATGGCCGAGCACACTGGCGTGGCCATCTACTTCGTCCACACCACGGCCAAGGAGGGGGTCCGGGCCATCGCCGAGGCGCGCTCCCGGAACCAGCCCGTGTACGGTGAGGCCCTCCACAACTACCTGGAGTTCACCCACGAGGACTACAAGAAGCCCAACGGGACCAAGATACACACCTATCCGGCCATCAAGTACGCCGAGGATAGGGACGCCCTGCAGCAGGGGTTGGTGGACGGGCCCATATGCACCACCGCCACCGACGAGTACACCACCAAGAAGGACGTCAAGTTCTTCGGCACCACCATCGAGTCCGTCTGCGGCGGCCACGCGGGAATCGAGACCCGCATGCCCGTCACCTGGGCCAAGCTGGTCAACACCGGGCGCATCAGCCTGGAGCGGTTCGCAGCCATCACGTCCACCAACGCCGCCAAGATCCTGGGCATGTACCCCAAGAAGGGGGCCATAGCCGTCGGCAGCGACGCCGACATCTGCATCTGGGACCCCAACCTGAGCAAGAAGCTCACCCTGGACGACATGCACCACGACGGCGACTACTCCATATGGGAGGACTTCCAGTGTAACGGCTACCCCGTGATGACCATCCTCAGGGGAAGGGTCATCGTGGAGGACGGCAAGCTCACGGGCAGCTCCTCCGACGGCAGGTGGATCAGCAGAAAGGTGGCGCCCAGCGTCCTGGCCAACCCGACGGTGTAGTGGGCGCCGTCATCCCGTCCCAAGCCCTCTCCCGCCGGGTACGGAGCGACGCCCTCGGCCCGACGGGAGAAGGCCTCCACGGGGGCGGCCCCAATGGTCGATAACGCGGTCGATAACGCCCTGCGGCCCCACGGCGGCAGGGTAGTCGAGCGGGTCGAGGACCCCCGCGCCGCAGTGGACCGCCTGCGGGGGCTCAAGACCCTCGCCGTCGACGGCCGCATAGCCGCGGAGTGCGTCAACATCGCCTACGGCTTCTTCTCGCCCCTCCAGGGTTTCATGGGGAAGGAGGACGTGGATGGCGTCTCGCGGGAGATGCGGCTGGCCAGCGGTTACGTCTGGAGCGTGCCCATCGTCTTGGACGTGTCCCGGGAAGAGGTTGCGGCGAAGGGTATAGGGACAGGAGAGACCCTTCTCCTGACCTTCGCCGGACAGCCGCTGGCGACCATCGACGTGGACCAGGTCTTCCCCTGGGACCGGGACGAGATGGCCCGCAGCATCTACGGGACCACCGACGACAGGCACCCGGGGGTGCGGAGGACCCAGGGCCTCGGGGACCGGTTCCTGGGCGGCAACGTCACCCTGGTGAACCCGCCCGCCATCAGTCCCCCCTTCGACAGGTTCTGGCACACTCCACGGCAGCTTGGCGATCAGTTCGAGGCCGTAGGTTGGCGTCGAGTCGTCGCCCACCAGACCCGCAACGTCCCCCACGCCGGGCACGAGTGGATGATGAAGTCGGCGTGGTTCGCGGCGGGAGCCGACGGCGTCCTGGTCAACGCGGTCATCGGGGAGAAGCGCGCCGGGGACTACATCGACGAGGCCATCGTCCTGGCCCACGACGCCCTGCGGACGGCAGGGTATTTCCGGGAAGAGACCCACATGACATCCATCCTCCTGTGGGACATGCGGTACGCGGGACCCAGGGAGGCGGTGTTCCACGCCATAGTGCGGAAGAACCTGGGGTGCACCCACCACATGTTCGGCCGGGACCATGCCGGGGTGGGCTCATTCTACGACCCCTACGCGTCCCACCGTATCTTCGACGAGCTCCCCGACATCGGAATAGAGCCCCTGCTGTCCCTGGAGTGGTGGCACTGCCCCAGGTGCGGGGGCGCAGCCTACTCGGGGCTGTGCGGCCACGAGGAGCAGAAGGAGGAGCTCAGCGGCACCTTCATGCGCAAGAGCCTGGAGAGCGGCGTCAGGCCCTCCCACCTGGCGTTCCGCTCCGAGGTGTTCGACCTGGTCACCGAATGCGCCGCCCGGTACGGGGGTGGCTCATCCTTCGTTACCGAGAGCTACCTGCGCTCCAGGAACCCCGTCATGACAATGCCCCCCATGGAAGGGTGGGAGGAATAGGGGATGTCGAGGGTCGCCCGCGCTGGACAACGAACTCGGGCTCCGGCTATAATGGCCCGGCGTAAAAGCACGAGATTGCGGGAGGGCCCTTGGGCGTAACGAACGCTGGAGTCCCGTGTAGACAGCGCACCCCGATGACAGGGGGCGCCCGTTAGAAGCGCTCCACCCGCAGGGAGGCCGCAGTTTCGAGGCCTCCTAGCTTTTGTACCGCCTCCGGCCGCCGGCCGGGGCGGATTTGTGCGAGATAGCAGGTACGTTGTCCACTACCTCGGAACCCATGCCAAGGCCGGCTCCCACCCGGACGCCCTTCGGCATTCACTACGGCTGGATAATCGTCGCCATACTGGCCATGGTGCAAGTGGTGGGCAGCTCCATAAGCATGGCGGCGGGGATAATGGTGCCGCCCCTCAACGACCCCGAGGGCGAGTTCGGCTGGAGCATAGGGCTCATCGGGGCGGCCATCGCCACATACTATCTGGTGGGCGCCCTGTTCGCCCCCGTCAGCGGCTGGCTGGGAGACCGGTACGGCGGCCGGCGGATGATGATAATGGCCGGGGCCCTGTACGCCACCAGCATGGTCCTCCTGGGCTTCGTCACCCAGGTGTGGCACTTCTTCCTTTTCTTCGGCCTGATGCTGGCCCTGACCCAGTCCATGGCCATGGTGCCCCTGATGGCGGCGGTCAGCGGCTGGTTCCGCCGCCGGTTGGGACTGGCGCTGGGGCTACTCTGGGGCGCCGGGGGCATAGGGACGGCCATCGTGGCTCCGATGATCGGATTCCTCATAGAGGCCGTCGGCTGGCAGGCCGCCTTCTGGAGCATCGGCATAGTGGGAGGGAGCGCGATCCTGCTGCTCACACCCGTCTACCGCAACCGGCCCGCCGACGTGGGTCTCAGACCCTACGGCACTTTGCGGAACGAGCCGCCACAGCCCGCCAAGGACCCGTGGCTGGAGGCCATCCGGCTCCGCATATTCAACCAGCACATGAGAAGGACAAGGGCCTTCTGGAACCTTCCCCTCATCCACGGGATGGGGTGCGCCGGGCACGGGATCGTGCTGGTCTACGCCATACCCATCGCCGTGGAACGGGGCATCGGCCTGGTGGACGCGGCGGTAATCCTCACCCTGATATCGCTGGTGAGCATACCCAGCCGCATCATCACGCCCATCCTGGCAGAGCGCTACGGGGCGAAGCAGCTCATGGCCGCCTCCCTGCTCATACAGGGGCTGACGGTCTTCATGCTGTTCTGGGCCCAGGACCTGTGGGTCTTCTACGTCTTCGCGGCCCTCTTTGGAGTGGGCTTCGGGGGGGAGTGGACCGGCTACCTGGTCATCAACCGCCAGTACTTCGGGAACGGCCCCATGGGGAGTTGCTACGGGTGGCAGATGTCGGGAGCGCTGCTGGGCCACGCCTTCGTTACCGTGGTGGCCGGCTTGGTCATCTACGCCACCGGCTCCTTCGGGCCCGTACTCGTAATGTCCATCGCGGGCAGCCTGGCGGGCGTGCTGCTGATCCTGGCCCTGGAGCCCACGGGCCGGATGCTCATCCCCAACTGGGAACAGTCGCTGCCGCCCGAGGCCAGGTCCCCGTCGCCAAGTCCGGCGGCGGCGGACTAGTCTCCCGCTCTTGCAATCACCGCCGAGTGAGGTATTGATGTGCCGACCTATGTGAACCCGGATGCGTGCAACTCCTGCACCGGAGTCCATCAGGGCCCGCTGTGCGTGTACATCTGCCCGGGCGACCTGATGGTCCTCGAGCAGGACAGCATGAAGGGGCTGAACAGGGAACCGGACATGTGCTCCGAGTGCTTCGCCTGCGTCAAGATGTGCCCGGAGGGCGCCATCGAGGCCAGGGGATACGCAGACTTCGTGCCCCTGGGCGCCACCGTCAAGCCCAAGAGGGGCGAACGGGAGATATTCTGGGAGGTGAAGTTCAGGGACGGACGGCGTCTCACCTACACCTATCCCATAAGAAGCACCACCGTTGGCTCGACGGAGCCCTACAAGGGCTTCGCGGCCCCTTCCGAGTCCGCCCTGAGGGGAGGGTCCCTGGCGGGCGAGGAGATATGGCTGGGAGTCGACGCCCTGCCGTCGCCGGCGGGCACCGACTAGCTCCCGGGACCGGGCCTCTGGGCCCGCCAACCAAATCACGGCCGATCAGACCAGGAGGACGAACCTATGGCATCACCCACCACCGAGGTAGTCGAGTGCGACGTTCTGGTGATAGGGGGCGGCATGTCCGGCTGCGGCGCCGCCTTCGAGGCCCGGTACTGGGGAGAGGGACTGAGGGTGGTGATGGTGGAGAAGGCGGCCGTGGAGAGGAGCGGCGCCACCGGTGAGGGCCTGTCGGCCATCAACTGCTACATGGGCATGAGGTGGGGCTGGAACACTCCCGAGGACTTCGTCACCTACGTGGTGAACGACATGATGGGGCTGGCCCGGGAGGACCTGGTATACGACGTGGGCCGCCACGTGGACGCCACGGTCCACATGTGGGAGGACTGGGGGCTTCCCATCTGGAAGAAGCCCGACGGCACCTACGAGCGGGTCGGCCGGTGGCAGATACCGATCCACGGCGAGTCCATCAAGCCCATCGTGGCCGAGGGTCCCAGACACGCCCTGGGCCGGGACAATATCTACGAGCGAGTCCTCATCACCCAGCTCCTCACGGACTCCCGGGACTCCAACCGCATCGCCGGCGCCATCGGCTTCGGCGTACGGGACGGTAAGATATACGTCTTCAAGGCCCGCGCCGTCATCTGCACCGCCGGCGGCGCGTCCAACGTCTTCCGGCCCAAGTCCACCTCCGAGGGACTGGGCCGGACCTGGTACTCGGTGTTCGACACCGGTTCCGTGTACGGGCTGGTCATTCCCACCGGCGCCGAGATGACCCAGATGGAGCACCGCTTCGTGCCCAGCCGGTTCAAGGACGGCTACGGACCCATCGGCATGTGGTTCCAGTTCTTCAAGGCCCGGGCCACCAACGCCCTGGGCGAGGACTACACCGTCACCAGGGCGGACGTGCTCAAGGAGTACGAGCCCTACGGAACGGCGGTCCCCACCCCGACCCCGCTGCGGAACCACCAGATGTTCCTTGACATCATGGAGGGCAAGGGGCCCATCTACATCAGGACCGAGGAAGCCATCGCCAACCTGGCCCAGTCCGACCCCGCCAGGCTGGAGGAGATCAAGGCGGAGGCGTGGGAGGACTTCCTGGACATGACCATCTCCCAGGCCCTGATGTGGGCCGCCCAGAACATCGCCCCAGAGGACACCCCGTCGGAGATCGTCCTGGCCGAACCCTACATCATGGGCTCCCATTCGGGGGAGGCTGGGGCCTGGGTCAGCGGCCCCGACGACCTGAACGGAGAGTACCGGTGGGGCTACAACCGCATGACCACCGTCCAGGGCCTGTTCGCCGGCGGAGACGGGGTTGGGGCCGCGCCCCACAAGTTCTCCTCGGGCTCCTTCACCGAGGGCAGGCTGGCGGCCAAGGCGGCCGTCGCCTACGTCCGGGACAACGCCGACGCCCCCCGCATCGACGCCTCCGAGGTGGAGCGGATCAAGAGGGATATCCTCCGCCCCCTGAAGACCTTCTCCTCCCACAGGAGCACGTCCACAAGCCAGGAGATCAACCCCAACTACATCCTGCCCAGGCAGGGCCTGGTGAGGCTGCAGAAGATCATGGACGAGTACGCGGCGGGCACGTCGGCCATGTACTCGACCACCGACGCCGTACTCAACCGTGGCCTGGAGCTGCTCACCATGCTCCGGGAGGACCTGGAGCACCTGGCAGCCCGGGACACCCACGAGCTGATGCGTTGCTGGGAGCTGGTGCACCGGGCTTGGGTCGGCGAGATCCACGTACGCCACCTGCTCCACCGCAAGGAGACCCGCTGGCCCGGGTACTACTACAGGCAGGACTATCCGAAGCTTGACGACGCCAACTGGAGGGTGTTCGTCAACTCCAGGCGGGACCCCGAGACCGGCCAGTGGGACGTGTTCACCCGCCCCTACCACCCCCTGGCCTCCTGACCCTGCGCCTATACAAGCTCCGACAGGCTCGGCTATACTGTCCGCAGATGCCGCGATAGCGCGGGCAGAAGAACATTCCCCGGCCTGTCCGGACGCGAGAATCCGCCCAAGCCTCCCGTTCGTAAGTACCACCGGATGGGCCCTGTCTCCAGGCATGAAGGGACTGGGTTGCTCGACTACGAAGACCTGCGGGACGACCAGCTCATCACGCTGATCTCCAATGGGGAGAAAGAAGCGCTGGAGGCTTTCTATAACCGCTACGCGTCTTCCGCCCTCTCCCTGGCAAGGTACATGTTGAGGGACGCCACACTCGCAGAGGAAGTCACCCAGGACATATTCGTCAACCTGTGGCGAAAGGCCTCCAGCTTCAACCCCCAGCGGGGCAAGCCCAAGTCCTGGTTCATGAGCATCGCGCACCACAGGATCATCGACGTGATCAGGTCCAGAAAGCGGCAGGCCCAGTCCACCAACGAGGTGGCCCATGAGCTCCTGGACCTGCACCCAAGCTCGTCTCCGGGGACCGAGGAGCTGGCCTACCGGAACCTGGCCCGGGACAGCATCCTCAAGGCACTGGCCGACCTTCCCCCGGAGCAGCGCCAGGTGATCGTCATGGCCTACTTCGAAGGGTATTCACAATCGGAGATCGCGGCCAAGCTTGGACAACCCCTGGGCACGGTAAAGACACGGGTGCGCCTCGGCATGCAAAAGCTGCGCGCAAACTTCCCGGACCGGGATGTGGCCTAGACCGTGGACTGCCGCGAAGTAGAAGATAGCCTAAGCGCCTACGCCCTGGACGCCCTGAGCGCCGACGAGGCCCTGGAGGTGGAGCGACACCTGGAGGTGTGCCCCTTCTGCACTGCGCTCCTGCGGGAGCATACCCACGTGGCGGCGTCACTGGCCATGGTCTCCGGGAACGTCCTGCCGCCCGAGTCCCTGAAACGGGCCACCTTGAAGCGGGTGGGAAGGCTCTCCCGCCGACGACCCACGTTCGACTTCCAGGGGTTCACCCTGGGGCGGGTGGCCCTGGCGGCCACGTCTTCCCTTTCCGTTATACTGATCGGAGCCTTGGTCGGCATCGGCATCGTGAACCTGCACCTGTCCAACGAGATCGAGAGCCTGCAGGAGAACAACGCCACGCTCGTGTCCCAGATCACCAACCTGAAGGAGATGGACGGCAAGCTGGAGGACATGTTCCACGAGCAGCGGTCCGTGAGCTACATGATGGCGTCGGCGGGCAGCGAGACGGTGTCCCTCCAGGGTGGAGACGCCCAGGGCGTGCTGCTGATCTCCTCCCAGGGGGGAACCGGCCTTCTCATGGCCAGGGGCCTGCAGCCGCCCAGTGACGAGCGGGGCTACTACGTGTGGCTGCGCAAGGAGGGGGGCCAGCCGTTCATGGTGGGCCGCCTGACCGTCGACGACACCGGCTGGGGGGCCCTCACCCTGTGGCCCAACCAGCCCATCCACGTCTTCCATCAGGTCGTGGTGGCCGAGCCCGAGGGGGCGCCGTCACAGCCGGTGCTCTGGGGCTCCATAGCCTCCCGCTAAGAGAGACCGCCTCGGCCTCGTACTTCTTCCCTAGCGGGGCGCGCGTCACGGATTCGCCATCAGCGCCATGCCAGCCGCCCACTACGGGCCCTAGCTCTTGCCGTTCTGCTCCCACAGGGCTTCCAGGACGGCGCCCGGAGACATGGGCAGGGTGTTCATCCTGACGCCCACGGCGTCATGTATGGCGTTTGCCACCGCCGCCAGGGGCGGCACGATGGGCACCTCGCCCACTCCCCGCACGCCGTAGGGGTGTCCCGGGTTGGGGACCTCCACGATGACCGTGTCGATCATGGGCAGGTCCAGGCTGGTGGGCATCCTGTAGTCCAGGAAGCTGGAGTTGGCCATCTCCGCCTTGTCGTTGAAGAAGTACTCCTCGTTGAGGGCCCAGCCGATCCCCTGGGCCACGCCGCCCTGTATCTGCCCCTCCACGTAGCCGGGATGGATGGCCTTCCCCGCGTCCTGCAGCGCCGTGTAGCGGAGTATGTCGACCTTGCCCGTATCCGGGTCCACCTCCACGTCGGCGATGTGGACGGCGAAGGCGCTGCCCACGCTCTTCGGGTCGACGTTGGCCCGGCCGACGATGGGGCCGCCGGTGCCATTGAGCATGCTCGCCAGCTCCCTGAAGGTGAACCGGAGCTCCGGGTCCGACTTGTGGGAGATGGCCCCGCTGGAGTATTCGATGTCCTCAGCGGACACGTCCCAAATGGTGGCGGCCCGCTCGATCATCTGCCGCTTTACGTCCTGGGCCGCTTCGTAGCTTGCCCAGCCGGTCTTGAAGGCCACGCCGCTGCCGCCGGTCATGGAGGTGAACCCCACCGAGTCCGTGTCCCCCACCTGGGGCCGCACGTCCTCGGCCTCCAGCCCCAGCACCTCGGCCACGTGCATGGCGGCCACGGCCCGGGAGCCGCCGATGTCCGGCGACCCCTCCACCAGGCTCACGGTACCGTCGGCGTTCACGCTGGCGGTGGCGCTGGCCGGGCCCGTGCCGTTGAACCAGAACCCGCCGGCCACGCCCCGGCCCCTGTTGGGCCCCTCCAGCGGCGTCGAGTAGTGGGGGTGCTCCTTGGCCGCCTGTATCGTCTCCAGGTATCCTATGGACGGGAGCCTGGGGCCGTTGACCCGGCGGGTCCCCTCCTTGGCGCCGTTGAGCGTCCGGAACTCCAGGGGGTCCATGCCCAGCTTCTCGCACATCTCGTCGATGACCGCCTCCACTGCGAAGGAGCTGGCGGGTGAGCCCGGCGCC
>DAOUJG010000056.1:0-82316 GCA_034423015.1 Dehalococcoidia bacterium
AGGCAGGTCCGAGTGGGACTGGAAGCTGGTGGCATCCACAGGAGACTGCACGACCACGCTGGCGGGCATGACGGACTACACGGAGGGCGAAGACATCACGTTGGACGCCGAGGCGAGCAACGGCAAGTTCGTGTGCTTCGTGGTAGCGGACGACGATGTCGCAGATGACAACACGCCGGACCCGCACACATTGACCGGCGCTTCCGCCCAGGTTGCGGGCATCGACCGCACGCCCCCGGCCATTACCATCACCAACCCCAGCCAGGCGTCCCCGGGCATCTCCCGTACCTTCAGCGCGACCTACAGCGACATGCCGGAGCCGCCAACGGGCGTGACCAACACCATCACCATGGTGCGCCGGACCGTCACGCCGGTCCAACCGGGGGACTCCCCGTCCTGCCCGGACGACCCGCCCACAGGCGGCGCCGTCCCCTACACCTCCGGCGAGGAGGTCGTATTCAGCGACGAGGCGGACAACAACAAGTGGGTCTGCTTTTGGGCCACCGACGCCGCGGGCAACGTGGGCAAGGCCAACACGGACAAGGTGGCTAACCTGGACACCCGGGAGCCGGTCATCGGCATCGGTTTCCAGACCTACGACTTCTCTACCTCTACCCTGTCGGACACCACCCACCAGGGCCAGACCCGCAACCGGCTGGTGAAGGCCATGGCCACGGACGCCAGCGAGGTGAGCATGTGGTACAAGATCCAGAGTTCCGGCAGCTGCTCCGCTCTGGACACGGGGGACTCGGACACCCGCATGTACGCGGGCAGCTATTCCAACACCCTGTTCACCGGCGATTCCCCGGTGGTGGTGACCGTCGACGGTTACGTCTGCTTCTGGGCCCGGGACTCGGCCATGCCGCCCAACATCGTCAAGAAGGCGTCATCGCGGATCACCAACGTAGTGGGTGCGCCGACCATTACCATCTGGGGACCGGGGAGCCAGACGAGTGACGCCACATCCCGCACCGTCGGCGCCCGGGACAACTTCGACGGCGACTCCGTCTGGGGTTGGAAGCTGGTGAAATCGGACACCGAGTGCACCGCCTCCGTATCGGGCCTCACGCCCTACACCGAGGGCCAGTCGGTCGTTTTCCTCTCCAACGACGACAACACAAATCTCGTCTGCTTCGCCGTCAAGGACGACAGCTACCCGGACCGCGTGACGACGGTGGCGGTCTCCGCCGCCCTCGCCAGGATCCAGGTGACGCCCATCGAGATAGACGTGACCAACCCGCCGAGCCAGGCCATCTCCGCCGTCGAGCGGGTCTTCAGCGCGGTGGCCGCGACCGGCGACCAAGCCCGCGCGACCAACTGGCGCTGGAAGATCGTCGACGCTGCCGACGTGGACACATCCGAGGATTTTCCCTGCGGCGCGACTCTCCCATCCGGGACCAGGCCCTACACGCCGGGGACCGGCGTCACCGTCACTCGGAGTGTCGACAACGGTAAGTACGTCTGCTTCTGGACCAGCGACCTTATCGGCAATGTGGGTAACGCCTCCTCCGTTCCTATACAAAATATCCGGGCGCCGGCCGTGAGCATCACCGCTGTCAACATGGACATAGCCGATGACGACCCGGACATAGGCAACATACAACGCGTTAGCGCCAGTGACGACGTGACGGGCCGCACCACCATGCGGTACAAGCTACTGGACGCCGTCGCCGACTGCGTTGCCCCCGTGCCCAGCGGCACCGGGAACTACAGGGAGGGCACAGACATCGACCTGGACGACGAGGCCCTGAACGGCCAGCACATCTGCTTCTGGAGCACCGAGGGGGACGGCGACGTTGGCGTAGCCTCCCAGGAGGTAACCGGCATCGCCCTGAACCGGGTGGTCAGGATTATGGGCAACGGCAGCCGCGTCACCTCGCGCATCAGCGCCACCGACAATCAGGAGCCGGTGAGCGACACCATCTGGAAGGTCCAGCTCTACGACCGAGACGAGGAGGACACGGCCTACGCCCCGCCGACCGAGGACGCCGAGGGTAATCTGGCGTGCGCCTCCTCTGTGCCCAGCGGGGCCCACGACTACACCGAAGGGGAGACTCAGTTCAACGACGGTACCAACGACGTGCCCCTGAGCTTCGGGCGGCTGGACAGCGGTAGGAAGTGGATATGCTTCTGGGCCTCGGGCGGAGGCGCTGGCGACGTGAACAAGCTGGTGGCGGTCAGGGTGCGCGCGCAGGCTCAGTCATCCGTGCCGGCCTCCCAGCCGACACCCACCCCCACACCCACGCCTACGCCTAAGCCTACGCCTACCCCCGCCCCGACGCCCGCACCTGAGCTCGCCCCCGCCCCGGCCACGGCGCCGGCGACCTCGGCCTTCATCACCAAGACCGATGTGACGGCGGACCAGGAACGTGCTTTGGAGGACGCCTTGGACCATGCGACGGATGGGGTGACCGTGAACGTCGGCAAAGCCGTCATAGGGCCCGGAGACGAGGAGGGGACCCTCATTCTCACGGTCTCGGTCGCCGGCTTGGACTCCGACGACGACCTATCCGACGTGGACAAGGCGCTGACCCTGGGCAACGTGACCATCGCGGCCCCCGACGAAGAGGGGGGCAGGGGGGCCACCGTCCAGATGGACGAGACCCTGACGGTGAAGGGCAATGCCGACCTGGTGCCCAAGGACGGGGAGCTGGAGGTGGTATTCCGTGGCATGACCCTGGAGCTGACACCCAAAGAGCCCGGCGTAGAGCTGCTCACCGGCGGCCCGGTGGATGTTACGGAAATCGATGCCCAGTTCCAGGTCGAACTCTCCGCCCTGCCCGGCGAGGGCGCAGCCTTGGAGGTAACGTTCGCCAAGGACGCGAAGGAGCTGGTTCCGGACTCCGGGGCGGTATTCAGCCTGGCGGCCTCCCAGGCCCGGGAGAACGGCTTCGTCGAGGACCCCGGTACGGACGTGGCCTTCTCTGTCCAGGTCACCCGGGTGAACCTGGACAACGCGGACCTGGGGGACAGCACCGTGCGGATGGAGGTGAGCAGCGCATGGGTGGAGGCCCGGCTGGCGGAGGGCAAGGAGATAACCATCGTCAAGCTGGATGAGCAGAGGGAGGTGTTCCTGCCGGACACGGTCACCGTGCGGGCTATCCCCGGCACCGCCCGGTACGAGATAGTAGCCACGTTCACCCGGGAGGCCGGAGGGTTCTCCACCTACACGGCGGTGGCCGTCCAGCAGGCTGTACCCATGCCCACGGCGACGCCCAGACCCACGGCGGTTCCGACTCCGGCGCCCACACCCGTGCCGACCCCAGTGCCAGTGCCCACGGCCACACCGGTGCCCGTGGCTACGCCGGCCCCGACGCTTCGGGCCCCGACGTCCACACCCACCGCGGTTCCCACGGCCAGGCCAGCGCGGCTCCCCGAGCCCACGGCGACGGCGGCCCCCACGGCCACACCCACGCTGGCCCCTACGGCCGGGCCTTCGGCGACGGCCAGGCCCGCGCCCACGGCGGCCCCGACCCCAGCACCCTCGCCGGCTCCGGTGCCTACGGAGCCCGCGCCGCCCACCCCGGCCCCTGCGCCCGACCGAGGGGGAGAAGGGAGAGGAGGGCAGGTCCCTGTCTGGGCCATCATAATGGTTGCCTTGGGCGGAGCGGTCCTCGTCACCTGTGCCGTCGGCATCGTCCACGCCACCGGGCGGCAGGCCTAGACCCGTCGCCAGCGGCGCCCCACACGTCATGCCCGGCTGAGCACATGCCACGGCGAGGAGCCAACCCACTATTCCTCAATAAAAAGCGGTTTTCGTCCTTTGTGGTGTAGTTCCCGTATTCACGAAAACAGCTCGATCAGCTTGGCCTTGCGATAGTCGAAGATTCTCTTCAACTCGCCTGCCACAAACAGCCTGTTCGCCACCACGCCCCCTGGGACCCGGTACCACACCTCGTCGACGGCCAGAGTCCCCTCCGATGTCCCCTCGAAAGAGTGGCGATGCACCCACTTCCGGTAAGGACCGCGGACCTGTGTATCTTCGAACCGCAAGGGCGGTTGCCACTCGGTGATCTCGCTGACCCACCTCACGGGTATGCCCCGAAGCCTTATCCTGTACTCGATCATCGCTCCCAGCTTCATCTCGATGGGCTGCGGAGTCAGGATCGAAAAATGCAACCACGGGGGCGTCAGCAGATCCAGGTTCTCCGCCTTAGAAAAGAAGTCGAAGACCTCATCGGGAGAGCATCGCAATGTTACGCTGGAGCTGACTCGCAAATCAGGCATCGCCATTTGCTCCCAGGAATTGGACAGATGGTCGCACAACCCTTGAAGTCCAGTATAGGTTACCGGAGGCGGATGGAGATAGACGTCACGATTGGGAGTGGGCGGCGGCATTCTGGGGGCTGGATGCCCCATTTGCGAATCAGGTAGACTTGTCACTGGCCCTCCTCTAATATGTAGCCGTAACCCTCGGCGTCAAGACCCTGACTGGGAGGCGATTGATGGCAAGGTACATACTGTTGATGACTCTAACGCCCGAGGGCCGCGAGCGGATGACCGTCGACCCGGAGCGCATCCTCCGGGCCGAGAGCGAGGTCAGCACTGACGATACCCAGATGCTGGGTCTGTATGGAGTGCTCGGCAACTACGACTTCGTCGCCATCGTCGAGTCGTCGGACAACGCCGGTATCGCCCGCTTTTCGTTGGGTCTGGGCGTCGCCGCCGGTGTGCACATCACCACACTGCCGGCGATCCCCATCGCTCGGTTCGAAGCCCTCGGTCACAACGACGAGAACGACTTGGAGGCCCAAGTTGGCCCCCCTTCGGAAGGCACACGGCAGATATGACGCCGTAGTTGAACCTTGGGTAGCAGGCTGCGGTAGAGCTGCAGTGCGGGGCCCCCGACCGCCTGCGGGTTCAACCCTCACGCGGGCCAAGGGGTGCTATGGTGTGCGGGACGAGATGGAGTGGAGAAACTGTCTCAGGCTGGAGGCGCACTCCTCCGGCTTCTCCACGGGGAGGAAGTGGGTCGTCTCGGGAAGGAAATCGTAGTCGACCTCCACAATCTCGCTTAGATCGAGGGTGGGCAGGTACGAGTAGGGAAGGGTTGGATCTGCCCCTATGACCTTGACCGGGCAATGAAGGCTCGCAAAGTCCACCAGCACGGCGAACGCACTTGCGTAGTCGATTATCTGGGCCTCATATTCCCGGGGGCATCGCAGATTGAAATCCAGGCGCTCGGGGTTGACCCTGAGGGTGGTGCGGGCAACAAGGTCCATGACACCTGGGACGGCCCGCTGAAACATGGGCAGGTATTGCAGAAGCTCGGCGAACTGCGCGGGGGACTCGAAGGATGGCGTCCTGCGTCTCGCCGCCGCCGCTGCCCTCATGGCGGCAGCCTCGAAGTGGGCATAGCTGGCCCCCGGTTTGCACAGGGGCGGATCGTACAGCACCAGGCCGGAGTACCGCGCACCCTTGGCGGCGGACAACAGGGCCACGAGTCCCGACACGGAATGGAATACCCCGAAGGTCGGCTTGTCTCCGTAGATGCCAAAGATGGCGTCGATCAGGATGTCGTGGTCGCGTACCAGCGTGGGGATGTTGTGTTGGTCGAGGGGAGTTACCGTGTTCCAACCGTGGTTCCTGAGGTCGTACAGCACGAGGTCGAACTCGTCGGCCAAGAGGGACCAGAACGGCATGTATAGGTCGATGGCGAGGCCGTTGCCGTGGCTCAGAATCAGCCGGGGACCGGAGGGGTTTCCATGACGCCGAAGTACGATCCCCGTTTCGTCGTCCACGGGGACCTCGTCGACGGACTGGGGCTCCGGCAAAATCCAAACGGGCCCTGTGTCGGTTGACGGTTCGTTCATCTCTTCAGAGGACCCTTACTTGTTCCTGCCGCCCCAGCAGGCTCTGCCATTCCCGGTGCTCTCCCACGCCAGGGCCGCAGCGAAGTCATCGTTACCCAGGTCCGACAGCCCCCAGGTGACCGAGGGCGAATCGGGAAACCGGTAGCTCCCTCTCGTCCCGCCTCGGCGTATATCTTGCGGCACCTGTACTCGAGACATGTCGGTGTAGAGGCCAGTTCCTGATGCCTTTAACAACGCCTCTTTGAACGTCCAGATACGAAGAAACCGGTGGAGCTGCCGTCTTCCGCTCAGCGCGGACAGCTCGGCCCTCTCCTCCGGACCCATGACCGTCTCTATCAAGCCTTCAAGGTGCCGGCGAGGCGCCCGTTCCTCTACGTCCACACCCACATGGCCATTCTGTGAGATGGCGATGAGACCGTGGCTGCCGCTGTGACTCACACTGAAGTCCACTGGGGCGGGGCTCCCGCACACCGTGGCAAAGGGCTTTCCGTGAGCTCCGGTCGGGAAGGATATCTGAGAGTTGCCGCAGTGCAACACGCAGGAGAGGATTGCCCTCAGCGCCGACCTGCATAAGGTGAACCTTCGTCCGGCGCCGGGGAATCGAAACCTGTCGAGACGAGACAACTCCTGCCGGTCAAGCCATTGGACTGCGGCTGATTCGTTGGCGGCGTGGGGCGCCGCGTCGACGTGGATGACCGTCACGCCGCCGGTCACCGAGAACAACTTCCACCAAGAGCCCTCGACGGTCGACGACACTGAACGCCCTCAATCTCGATACCGACCGTACATCGGCCATGCGGGCTCCGCCCCGGTCCCCTGTGGGATCGGCCTGGGGGGACCTACGAAGCCTTCGACTCGAGAAAAGACACCAACTCTCCCACCGAGTTGATGTTGGCGCATTCCTCGGTGGACACGGAGACGTTGAACTCCTGGGCTACCACCTTCGCGAACTCGACAAACTCAACCGAGGAGATCCCGGAATCCCTCAGACTGGAATTCAGGTCCAACGGCCTACCTGACGGTCGGCCTTCGATTTCCAGGTTGTCATCTACCAGTTTCCTTATGCGCTCCTCGGTTGTGGGCAATTCAAGACTCCTCTACGATTGGTTTCCCTGTGTCTCTCCCTGACATTAGGGTAGCAAAGCGGTCAGTTCAAGTCAAACCCAGAAGCTTGTTGGTGAGAATGGCTTTACCCATTGGCCGCCCCTTGTCATAATGGCTGGTGACGGTTTCCGACGTAGACGAGCTTGATCCAGAGACAGGTGCCCACATGACGCAAAGAGAATCCTCCCGCCCCTCGGGGCAACCGGCCGGCTCCTCCACTGCCGAACAGCGGGGTGTGTACCCGCGGGGAGAGCCTATCGCGATAATTGGTATGGCCTGCAAGTTTCCCGGCGCGCCAGACCTGGACGCCTTTTGGCGGCTCCTGGTGGAGGGGAGGAACGCGGTGACCGAGGGTGTCCCCGGTTCGGGCGAGGGACGCTTGGGTGAGATCATCCGTGACCCCGACGTCCGGAACGAGGCTTGTCGATACGGGGCCTTCGTCGACGGCATCGACCAGTTCGACGCTTCGTTCTTCCGCATATCGCCCGTCGAGGCAGAGCTGCTGGACCCGCAGCAGCGGATGATGCTGGAGACAAGCTGGCTGGCCCTGGAGGATGCGGGGGTCGACCCCCTCCGGCTAAAGGGGAGCCGCACAGGAGTCTACACCGGGATCAGCAACGACGAGTACCGAATGCTGGTCGTGGACTCAAGCAGGCCGACCGAGGCTGCGGGAAGCCTCTACGCACTCAGCGGGACCAACCTGAACGGCACCAGTGGGCGGGTATCTTTCGTCCTCGGTCTCATGGGACCCGCAAAGGCGGTCGACGCGGCGTGCGCGTCGGCTATGGTAGCCGTCAACGACGCGGTGGCGGACCTCCAACATGGTAAGGCGGACCTTGCCATTGCCGGCGGCGTTCAAGCCATCCTGAACGGTCGAATCTACGAGCTGCGCGCCGAGGCCATGATGTTGTCCCCCGACGGGCAGTGCAAGACCTTTGATGCGTCTGCCAATGGATACGTGCGCGGTGAAGGATGCGGCGTCGTCGTGCTGAAGAGGCTGAGCGAGGCCGAGGCTGACGGCGACCGGATCTGGGCGGTCATCAGGGGCTCGGCGGTGAATCATGGAGGGGCCAGTGTCGGTCTGACCGTTCCGCACACCCCCGCCCTGGAGCGGGTGATGGAGACTGCGCTTGCCGAAGCCGGCGTTCTTCCGTCCGAAGTCGACTACCTGGAGGCCCACGGGACTGGTACGGCCGTCGGCGACCCCATCGAGCTCGATGCCGTGGCCAACGTCTACGGCCCAGGACGCGAGGCGGACCGGCCGCTCCTTACCGGTTCCGTAAAGACCAACATCGGCCATCTGGAGTCGGCTGCGGGAGTCGCCGGACTGATCAAGGCGGCGCTGGTATTGAAGCGGGGCGTGATACCGAAGCACCTGCACTTCGAGAACCCCAACCCGAGCTTCGACTGGGACCGGCACCCGCTCCAGGTGACTTCGACCATGGTGGACTGGCCGCGTCGTAACGGGCAGCCACGACTGGCGGGGGTGAACTCCTTCGGGATATCCGGGACGAACGCCCACCTTGTGGTCGAAGAGCATATGCAAGGGGAAGGCAGGCCCGGCCAGGGACACCCGGAGGCAGGTCCAGCGAAGGCCGTGGAGGTGTCGTTGCCGGGGCCCGCGTCCGGCCTGCCATTGCCGGCGGAAGGGGTCGGTGGACGCCGGACCCGGCTCCTGCCCATATCGGGCAAGTCCGATGGCGCGCTGCGGGATATCGCCAAGAAGTATCTCTCCTGGCTGGACGGGCGGGCCGAGGACCTTACATCCGAGGGCGCTGCCGCTCAGCCCGCGCTTTCGGACATGGCATGGACCGCGGGAGTCGGTCGGAGCCATTTCGACCACCGGGGCGGCGCGGTCTTCCGCGATGCCGAATCGTTGAGCGAGCGACTCCGCGAGCTGGCCGAGTCCGGCGCGGGCAAAGAGCCAAGGGCGCCGACCAAGGTGGCCTTTGTCTATACCGGCCAGGGGAGCCAATGGGTCGGCATGGGCCGGGCCCTGTACGAGAGTGAGCCGGTGGCCAGGGCCATGCTGGACCGGTGCGAGGCAGTGCTCCGGCAGGAGAGGGGCGTCTCTCTGCTGGACGTGATGTTCGGTAGGGCCGGCGCCAAGGGAGACCTCGGCGACACCGCGTGGGAGCAGCCGGCCCTCTACGCGCTGGAGTGCGCTCTGACGGCCCTCTGGGGCAGTGTAGGCATCCGTCCCGATGTGGTGTTGGGGCATAGCGTCGGGGAGCTGGCGGCCGCTCAGATGGCCGGCGTGTTCAGCCTGGAAGACGGAATGAGGTTCGCTGCGGCACGGGGCGCCCTGCTGTCCGAGACCGAACAAGGAGCCATGGCCGCGGTCTTCGCGCCGCCGGAACGGGTGGAGTCGGAAGTCGCTGCGCAGAACCTTTCGGCCAACGGCGTCGGGTTGAGTATTGCCGGGGACAACGGCGCCCACATCGTCGTCAGTGGCCAGGCGGCGGACATAGTGGCGATTCTGGACCGCTTCGAGTCGCAGGGAGTCCGGGCAAGGAGGCTGAACACCACGCGTGCATTCCACAGCGCCCTGCTGGAGCCCGCCCTGGACGGGCTGGAGGCCTACCTGGACGGTGTGGCGGTTGGGCCTCCCACGCTCACGCTGATCAGCAACTTGACGGGCGGGGTGGTGGAGCCCGGTATGGTGCTTGACGGCGCCTACTGGCGGCGTCATGCCCGGGAGCCGGTGGCATATGCCGGCGGCGTCAGGACGATGGCCGACCTGGGAGTCGACCTGGTCGTGGAGATAGGCCCGCACTCGGTATTGGGTCCCATGGCGATGGCGGCCTGGCCCGAGTCGAATCAGCGCCAAGGCGATTCGGGGCTCCCGGTGGTGCTGGCCAGCCTGCGGCGGCCCCCGAGGGACGGCTCGACCTCGGAGCCCGAGAGCGGCTTCGTCGATGCCGTGGCCGAAGCCTACGAGGCGGGGATGGACATCTCCTTCGAGGGACTGTTCGCTGGCGAGTCCAGACGAAGGGTCTCTCTGCCGGGCTACCCGTTCCAACGTGAACGCTACTGGGTGGAGGCGTCGAGGCAGCGGCGGACCAGCGCCGGCCACCCCCTGCTGGGCGTCCGGCACGAATCGGCCCGGGGCGGGACCACGTTCGAGACGGAGGTGTTCCCTTCCGAACCGGCTTGGCTGAAGGACCACAGGGTCTTCGGGCGGCTCATTGCGCCGGGCGCACTCTATGGCGCCATGGCGGCCTCTGCGTCCCTTGCCGAGGGTAGCAACGCGGTGGTGCTGGAGGACATGCAGCTTTACAGCCCTCTCGTCTTTTCCGAGAAGGACTCCGAGGACGGGGCGGATGAAGACGGCCGGATGGTGCAAGTTGTGCTCGGAGATTCCGAGCAACCCTCGTCACGCAGTGTCCAGATATACAGCAAAGGGACGGAGAATGAATGGACGATGCACGTGGAGGGTCGCGTGCCGCTGGGCGGACCGTTGCCGGAATCCAGAGGGCGGACCGACCTGGAAGAGCTGAGGTCCCGCATGTCTCCGGCGGACCTGCCGGCCTACTACCGCGCCAAGAGCGGCACCGGTATCGACCTGGGTCCATCCTTCCGCACGCTGGGTATGGCCTGGTCCGGTCCGGGCGAGGCGTTGGCAGAGGTGCGCTTGCCCGAGGCCCTGGACCGGAGCCGGCTGGAGGTGCATCCCCTTTTGTTGGACGGCTGTTTCCAAGTCGTGGGACTTGCCCGCAACATGACCGGCGGCCCGGAAGAGGCAACCTACCTGCCGTTCGGCTGGGAGCGGTTATGGCTGACCAAGGGACTGCCCGACCGGGTGTTCTGCCACGTGCGAATGAGTGAGGCATCCCGTCGAGGGGAATCGGAATCCGGCGAGCCGCCGGAGGTCCTCAGCGGAGACCTGCGCATCTACGATCCCAAAGGGGTACTCATTGGTGAGTTGAACGGGTACACGGTGAAGAGGGCCACCCGGGCCGCGCTGCTCTCGGCGGTCGAGGGTGTCGAGGACCTCCTGTACGAGATTACGTGGAGGGACCGGCCCCTTCCACCTGGAGTCGAAGCCGCCGACTTCTTTCCCAGCGCTGCCGAAGTTGCGGCAGGCTCGCAGCCGTTCACCGGTTACCTGACGGACGCCGGCGTCGATCCCCAAGGCAGGAATGCCTTGCTGGCCGACCTGGAGAGGTGGTCGTGGTCCCGCGCGCTCGCAACGTTGGAGGAGCTGGGTTGGCGGCGCGCAAAGGGCGAGTCCGTGGACCCCGAGGGCCTGAGGCAACAGCTCGACGTCTTGCCGGAGCACCAGCGCCTCTTCCGTCGGATGCTAGAAATGCTCGACAAGGCGGGAGTGTTGGAGGAGACGGAGGGTGGCTTCGTCGTGGTCGTCGGACCGGATGACCCGTTGCCGGATGTCCTGCCCCTTGACCTCGAGGAGTTCGCCGCCAAGATGACGGGGCTGTATCCGGACGGCCTGATCGAAATCGGGCTGTTCCGGCGGTCCGGCCTCGCCCTGGCCAACGTGCTTCGAGGCCGGGAGGACCCGCTGACGCTCCTGTTCAGCAGTGGAGAACCGACCGCCGCAGATCTGTACCTGAAGGCGCCGGTGGCGCGCGCCGCCAACCGGATGCTGTCGGAGGCTATCCAGGCGTTGGTGGCCGCGTTGCCCGAGGGGCGGCGCCTCAGAGTGATCGAGGTCGGGGCGGGTACCGGGTCTGCCACTGCCTCCGTGCTTCCGGAGCTTCCCGAGGGCCGGTTCGACTACACATACACGGATATCTCAGCCGGCTTCTTTGCCGAGGCCGAGGCGCGGTTCGGCGATGGCGGCGGGAGCATCGAGTACCGTTCACTGGACATCGAGAGGGACCCTGTAGCCCAGGGCTTCGACTCCCATGGCTACGACCTCATGATCGCCTCCAACGTGCTCCACGCCACGCGCTACCTGGAGGAGACCCTGGCAAACTGCCGGGACTTGCTCGCGCCGTCGGGCCACTTGGTGGCCCTCGAAAACCTTCGGGGCCTGGGCTGGATGGACCTGACGTTCGGGCAGCTGGACGGCTGGTGGCGGTTTGCCGACGCCTACCGTCCACACCATGCCCTTGCGGGCCCCACGGTGTGGCGTCGAGCCCTGGGTGACGTGGGGTTCCAAGGAGCCGAGGTCCTGGGAGTTGACGACTCCTACACCTTTGAAATGCTGGACAAAGGCGTGATAGTGGCACAGGGGCCGGAGCAGATTACCGAGTCTCCGGGCTTGTGGGTCCTGGCGGCGGACCGAAGCGGTGTCGCGGAGGAGCTCGCGGCCGCGCTGGCGGCGCGGAACCAGACGGTGGTGCTGGCGTGTGATGAAGCGTCGGAAAGCGGCTTGAAGGCAGCGGCTGGGCCCGCGGTACTCAAGACCGTCGTGGACGTGGGAAGCCGCGAGTCATGGCGGTCACTCCTGGAAGGCCTGCCGGCAGACGTGCCGGTCAGCGGCCTGGTACATCTCCGGGGACTGGAAGGCCATGGAGCGCAGGCAACCACCGCCGAGATTGCCGAGGACGTGAGGCTCGCCGGGGCCAGCGCATTGGCGATGGTCCAAGGCGTGGGAGACTCCGATGTGATTCCGGAAAAGGGCATGTGGTTTCTCACCCGGGGCGGGCAGGTCCTGGAGCGTGAGCGAGACGGCGAGCTCTCCGGTGCGGTCCTGTGGGGTCTGGGCAAGGTGGTGGCCCTGGAAGCCGCCCATCTGCAGCCGCGGATGATCGACCTGGACCCCGGCGCTGCGGTCCCCATCCCTGACTTGGTGAACGAGCTGCTATACCCAGACGCCGAGAACCACGTCGCTTACCGCTTGGGGCGGCGCCGGTCGGCGCGCTTGGTCCGGCCCGGCGCCGCGGCCAAGCGCCTGGCGCTGCCCGAGCAGCCGGACTGGGTCCTGGCTCCGGACCGGAACGGCGTGTTCGACAGTCCGGAGGTCAAGTCGCTTCCCGCGCCATCCCTTGAGCCAAGGGAGGTCCTCGTCTCTGTGGAGGCTACCGGGCTCAACTTCTGGGACGTGTTCCGCTCCCTCGGCTTCATCGAAGAAGGAAATCTCGGCCGGGAGCTGTGCGGGCACGTCATCGATATTGGTCGCGAAGTCTCGACCGTCTCCGTCGGCGACCGCGTGGTGGGACTGGGGTTTGGCGCCTTCGGGCCTCAAATGGTCACCCACGAGGAGCTGGTCGCTCCAGCCCCGGAGGGACTCTCGGTGTCGGCCCTGGCTACCGTCCCCAGCGCCTTCGTGTCGGCCGCCCTTTCGTACCAGTTCTCGGGGCTGGAGGCCGGCGACCGCGTGCTGATTCACGCCGGCGCGGGCGGAGTGGGACTGGCGGCAATCCAGATGGCGCAAGCCGCGGGCGCCGAGGTGTTCGCCACCGCCAGCGCTCCCAAGCAGGCGCTTCTGCGGTCCCTGGGTGTCAAGCACATATTCGACAGCCGCCAGACCAGGTTCGGCGAGGATATCCTCGAGGCCACCGGCGGCGAAGGCGTTAACGTGGTGCTGAACAGCCTCACCAGCGAGGGCTACATCGAGGCCAGCCTGTCATGTCTCGCCCCTGGTGGCCGGTTCGTGGAGCTGGCCAGGAGGGACATCCTCAGCGAGGAGGAGATGGCCGACGTGCGTCCTGACGTTTCCTACGCCATCCTCGAGCTGGACGTCATGAAGAAGACGGAGCCGGCCCGCGTGGGCGAGGTGCTGCGAGAGGTGATGGAGCGGATGTCGACCGGGGAGCTGAAGCCGCTTATCCACAGCAGGTGGCCGCTGGCCGAGGCGGGGGCCGCGCTGGGGTTCATGCGGTCGGCCCGGCACGTCGGAAAAATCGTCCTGACGCCGCCGCCCCTCATGGGAGGCCGGTTGCGACAGGACCGCACATACCTGGTGACCGGAGGGCTGGGCGGCATCGGATGCGCCGTTGCAGAATGGCTCGCGGACCAGGGCGCCGGGACCATCGTGCTGAACGGTCGCAGAGAGCCCGACGCCGAGGCCGAAGGTGCCATAGAGGCGTTGCGCGGACGCGGAGTGGGGATCGAGGTCGAGCTTGCGGACGTGACCGACTCCGCGGCGGTGGACGCGATGCTGGACCGCATCGATGGGAGGTTGCCGCCGCTTGGCGGTGTCATACACAGCGTTGGCGTTCTGTCCGACGCCGCCCTGACCAACCAGACCTGGTCGAGGTTCGAGCAGGTCCTGTGGCCGAAGATCCTGGGGGCCTGGCACCTGCACCGCGCGACGATGGGCCGGGACCTGGACCTCTTCATCCTCTTCTCCAGCCGCGTTGGCGTGATGGGCAATCCGGGGCAGGCGAACCATGCCGCCGCCAACGCCTTCCTGGACCAGCTCGCCGGCCATCGCCGGGCGCTGGGCCTGCCGGGACAGTCCATCGCCTGGGGAGCATGGTCGGAGATCGGAGAGGCCGCGGAGCAACGCGAGCGGATAGAGCAGCGCCGGGCCGCCCTGGGAGGACGCTGGTTTACCCCAGAGCAAGGCATCAAGGCCCTTGAGAGGTTGGTGCGCCAGGACGTCACGACCTCGGTGGTGATGTCGATGGACTGGTCGGTGTTCGAAGAGGCGGTGCAGGACCGGCCCCCCCTCCTGGAGGACCTCCTGTCCTCGGCCGGCGCCGATGAGTCCGGGAAGGCCTCGTCGTCGGAAGACGTGATGTCACGGCTGCGGAGGGCCTCCGAGACAAAGCCCGAGGAAGTGCTAGTGTCCTTCCTGCAGGGAGAGGTACAGGCGGTCTTGAGGCTGTCCACTGCTCCGGCTCCAACGATTGGGTTCTTTGACCTGGGGATGGACTCGCTGATGGCGGTGGAGCTGCGCAATCGCCTGAACCGCGCCTTTGCCGGTCAGTACGTCGCCTCCAACACCGTCGTCTTCGACTACCCGGACATAGCGAGCCTTGCGGGGCATCTGGCCCAGGAGCTCGGCCGGCTTGGTGAGGCTGGCGATGGCGACGTTCCTCCGGCTCCCGAGCCCGACGTGCCGCAGCCGGTCCCGCCCAGCCGCACCGATGATGACGGGATCGCGGTGGTGGGGATGGCCTGCCGCTTCCCCGGCGCCGGCGACTTGGCGGCGTTCTGGGAGCTCCTGGAGACGGGCGCCGACGCGGTAACCGACGGCCGCCGGGCTGCCGGCCCGTGGGGCGGGGTCGTGGGAGACCCGGATGCGGAGGACCTGGCATACCGGCGGGGGGCGTTCGTCGATGGGATCGACCGGTTCGACTCCAGGTTCTTCCGAATCTCGCCCATCGAGGCGCGGACGATGGACCCCAGGCAACGCATGTTGCTGGAGACGAGCTGGCAGGCCGTCGAGGACGCGGGCGTAGACCCGGGCCGGCTCAGAGGCAGTCGCACCGGGGTCTACGTGGGGTTCGGGAGCAGCGAGTACCGGGACCTGACCGACTCTCCGAGCTACTTCGGCACGACCGCGAGCGTAGCCATAGGCCGGGTCGCATTCACTCTGGGTCTGGAAGGCCCGGCGATGCCCGTCGACATGGCCTGCGCCTCGTCATTGGCAGCGGTGCACCAGGCGGTGGCGGGTCTGCGGCAGGGCGAAGTGGACATGGCCCTGGCCGGCGGCGTGAATGTGGTGTTGTCTCCGATGGTCTCCAGGTTCATGATGGACGTCGGCATGCTGTCTCCGACCGGCCATTGCAGTCCCTTCGACGCTTCCGCTGACGGCTATGTACGAGGCGAGGGCTGCGGAGTAGTGGTCCTGAAGCGGCTCAGTGAGGCGGAGGCCGACGGCGACCGCATTTGGGCCGTCATACGAGGGTCTGCGGTCAACCAGAACGGGGCCAGCGCGGGACTGACGGTGCCCAACGGCCAGGCCCAGGCGCGCGTGATGGAAGAGGCCCTCGCACAGGCGGGCGTCTCGCCGTCGCAGGTCGACTACCTGGAGGCACACGCCGTCGGGTCTCAGCTGGGCGACCAAATCGAGCTGAACGCGGTGGCGGCCGTCTACGGGAAGGCCCGTGACCGAGAACGTCCCGTGCTTATGGGATCGGTCAAATCGAACATCGGGCACGTCGAATGGGCCGCCGGGATTGCCTCCTTCATCAAGGCGGTCTTGGCCATGAACAGGGGAGTGATACCCGAGAGCCTGCACTTCGAGACCCCGAACCTGAACGTCGAGTGGGACCAGCTACCAGTCCGGGTAACGTCAGAAAAGACCGACTGGCCGACCGTTCCCGGCCGCCGGCCCCTGGCCGGCGTCAGCGCCTTTGGGCTCTCGGGAGCAAACGCCCATGTCCTCGTAGAGGGCTACGGTCCGCAGGCTGGAGCTTCCGCGGGGACCAACGGGACGACCACGCCATCGGGCGGTCCCAAACCTGTGCCTGTATCGTTCCCGGGACCGGCCGACGGCCTCTCCATGTCCGCGGACGGACCGGTGGAGCGTGCCACCCGCTTGTTGCCCCTTTCAGGCAAGTCGACAAGCGCCCTCCGGGAGCTGGTGGAACGCTATCTCTCGTGGCTCCGCGACGAAGATGGCCCCGCATCCGACCCGATGCTGTCCGACCTGGCTTGGACCGCCGGCGTGGGCCGGAGCCACTTCCCGCGCCGCGCCGGTCTTGTGTTCAGCGATGCCGGGCAACTACGGAAGAGACTGTGTGCGCTGGTCGACACCATCGAGCCGTCGGATGAGACAGCACCTCACGAGCCGGCCAGGGTTGCATTCGCGTACACCGGACAGGACGTCCGGTGGTCCGGCATGGGTGAGGCCCTCTATCGTAGTGAGCCGGTGGCCAGGGCGGTGCTGGACCGGTGCGACGAGCTTTTCCGTCAAGACAGGGGAGCCTCGCTGCTGGACGTAATGCTCGGTCGGGCCGGGGTCGAGGATGACCTGGACGATCCGGGATGGGCGGTGCCGGCGGTCTATGCCCTCGAATGTGCCCTGACCGCCCAGTGGGCCAGCGTGGGCGTACGTCCCAGTGTGGTAGTGGGCCATGGTCCCGGAGCCCTGGCGGCGGCCCGGGCGGCGGGGGCGCTCAGCCTGGAGGAGGGCCTCAGACTTGCCGTGGCTTTGGGCGCCTTCAGGAAGACACGGTCGAAGACTGCTCTGGAAGCCCTAGAAGCCGCGCTCGCCGGTGTTGCCGCCGCTACACCCTCCGTCTCCCTGGTCAGCGGTGTCACCGGTAGCGTCGTGGAGTCTGCTGCGGCACTCGATCTCGAGTACTGGCTTTGCCAGGCCGAGGACCAGCTCGAGCTCTCCGGCTGGGCGAAGACGTTGGCCGGGCTCGAGGTGGGTGTGGTAGTGGAGAACGGCCCAGGCCCCATTGCGGGCCGGGGAATCGGCGATGTCTGGCAAGGGTCCGCCGGGACGCCGTTCGTGCTCTCCACACTGGAGAGTCCGCCGGGAAACGGGAGTTTGCCCGAACCCGGTGAAGGGTTCGTACGAGCCGTAGCCGGTGCCTACGAGGCGGGGCTGGATATCTCCTTTGCCGGACTGTTCGCGGGCGAGGTGAGGAGTCGAGTCTCGCTCCCCGGATACCCTTTCCAACGGAGGCGGCACTGGATATAATCTTCGCGGCAACGGCCCAAGTTACCTACGTCAGCGAGGCTCACCGATCATGTCCCTGCTGAGGAGAGCAACCAGGGCAACCAACCCGAGGGCGGTGCTCCTGCTGGTGGGCCTAACGGTCTTGCTGGCCGCCCTTTCTGCGTGCCAGGACGAGGCCGGTCCCCAGGGCCTTACCCAAGACCCCTCTCCTGAGGCGGGCTCGCCAACCGGCCCCCAAGACGGCTCGCCAACGGCTCCGCCCGCCACCCCGGTCCCCTCGCCGACGCCGACGCCCACCGTTCCACCGCCCTCGCCAACGCCGACGCTCGTTCCAACGCCGAGCGGCCAACCGGACCCGCCCCAAGTCGGGTCCATGGCGCCGGGGTTCTCCCTCACGTCCGCATTGGGAGACCAGGTGACCCTCGAAGAGCTGTTGGAGGGCCGCGATGCGGTGGTGGTCGTCTTCTACCGCGGGTTCTTCTGAGGTGTCTGCCAGGAGCAGCTGGGCCAGCTGCAGAGCGCCTATCGGCAGTTCATCAGCCGAAACGTCGAACTGGTAGCCGTCAGTACCGACACCCGGGAGGACGCCCTGCTGATGCTGGAGCTGGCGGGAGCCACGTTCCCCATCCTGGCGGACCCGTACCGTGAGGCCACCCTCAGCTATGGCGTGTTCGACCTTCTGGGCGACGGCGTCGCTACGCCCTCGACCTTCATAGTCAAGCCCGACGGGACAGTAGGTTGGCGCTACGTCGGCAAGGACCTGACCGACCGCCCCGCCATCTGGGACATCCTGGACGCCCTGGACGCCCTCTAGCCCCGTAGAGCTGGGAGGAGGCACGGGCCGCCCACGGTGTCCCGGCCAGGGGACGGACCGCGTTGAGGAGTGGCCAATGCCGCTGACCAGGCAGGAGCTGGAGTCCAAGCTTTGGCAGGCCGCCGACATCCTGCGGGGGCAGATCGACTCCGCCGACTACAAGAACTACATCTTCTCCGTCCTCTTCCTGAAACGGCTCTCCGACCGGTTCGAAGAGGAGGTACAGAGCGCGGTGGCCTCGGGCGTGCCCAGGGAGACGGCCCTGTCCGACCGGGACGAGCACGAGTTCTTCGTCCCCGAGTCGGCCCGCTGGGAGGCCATAACCGTCGCCACCATGGACCTGGGCGAGACCCTCAACGTCGCCGGCCACGCCATCGAGGATGCCAACACCCCCCGGCTGGACGGCGTGCTGTCGGGCACCAACTGGAACGACGAGACCAAGCTGGGCAGCCCCGCCAACCGGGAGCGCATCATCCGCAGCCTCGTCAACCACTTCGGCGGCCTGGACCTGCGGGACGCCAACCTGCGCGACGAGGGCGGGACCGGGAACGTCCTGGGCGACGCCTACGAGTACCTCATCTACAAGTTCGCCGACGACGCCGGCAAGAAGGGCGGCGAGTTCTACACCCCCCGGGAGGTGGTCCGCCTCATCGTGGAGCTGCTGGAGCCCCGGGAGGGGATGCGCATCTGCGACCCCGCCGCCGGGTCCGCCGGGATGCTGATATACACCGCCCAGTACGTGCGGGAGCAGGGCGGTGACGTCCGCAACCTGGTCCTCCACGGCCAGGAGCGGAACCTGGGCACCCTGGCCATCGGCAAGCTGAACCTGCTGCTCCACGACCTGCGCGCCGCACGCATGGAGGCCGGGGACGTCATCGCCGAGCCGGCCCTGATGGACCCCGCGGGCCGGCTGCTCGCCTACGATCGGGTCATCGCCAATCCCCCCTTCAGCCTCAAGAGCTGGGGGCACGACTTCGCCCCCAACGACCCCCACCACCGCTTCGACCGCTACGGCGCGGTGCCCCCCAAGACCCGGGGCGACTTCGCCTTCCTGCTGCACATGCTGGGGGTGACCAACGCCCGGGGCATGGTGGGCGTGGTGATGCCCCACGGCATCCTATTCCGGGGCGGCGCCGAGGGCAAGATACGCCGTGGTATCGTGGAGGCGGACCTGTTCGAGGCGGTCATCGGCCTGGCCCCAAACCTGTTCTTCGGCGCCAGCATCCCCGTGGCCGTCTGCGTCCTGAACCGGGCCAAGCCCCGGGACCGCCGGGGCAGAGTGCTCTTCGTCGACGCCGCCCAGCAGGGCTGCTTCCGCCCCGGCAAGGCCCAGAACTACATCGACCCCGAGCACATACGCAAGATGGTCGAGGCCTACCGGGCCTTCGGGGACGTGGACCGTTTCGCCCACGTGGCGGACCTGGAGGAGATACGGGGCAACGACTTCAACCTGAACATCAGCCGCTACGTGGACACCACCGAGCCGGTGGAGGTGATGCCCGTGGAGGAGGCCCTGGCCAACCTCCGGGATGCCGAGCGCCGGCGGGAGGAGGCGGTGGCCAGAATGGACGAGCTGCTGGCGGAGATGGGCTACATCCGATAGGTGATGACCAAGCGATGCCGGAGGCCATGACGATTGCGGTGACCGAGGACACCATTACTGCCGAGTTGTCGGACGGAAGGACCACTGCAGTCCCCCTGGCATGGTATCCCCGCCTGGTCCACGCAACGCCGGAGGAGAGGAGCAACTCGGAGCTGATTGGCGGCGGGCAAGGTATTCACTGGCCTGACCTGGACGAGGACATCAGCGTGGAGAGACTGCTGGCCGCAAGTCCGCTGAGAGTCGTCGGTCATTCCAGCAATGGCTTGAGGCGAAGAGAGAGGGCCTGGGACTCACGCTGTACGAGCTCACCGCCCATGACCAGACCAAGGAGAACACGTAGATGGGCGCAGGGCTGGCGGTTGTTCAAGTCGGGATTGGCATCTTCTTGGCGGTCGTTGGAGCCATCTCCCTCGTGGCGGCAATGAGGAGCTAGCAAGTTGACCAGTGCCTTCAAGTCTCTTGGCGCAACTTCCACACCAGCCGGCTGGCGGTTGGTGCGTCTGGGGGATGTGGTGTGGTTCCAGCAGGGTGGAACCCCGTCAAAAGGCCGGGCCGAGTACTGGGACGGTGATATCCCTTTTGTCACTGGTGCGGATCTGACAGAAGTCCGAATCGGTCGAGATAACGCCCGATCCTTCCTAACTGAGGTGGGATTGCGTTCAGGGGCAACGGCAGTTTGTAAACCTGGGTCTTTGATGGTTGCCACAAGGACACGAGTGGGGTTGGTGGGGATAGCAACCGAAACCATGGGAGCCAGCCAAGACATCACACTGCTTACGCCGACCAATGAAGCGGACCAGTCATTCCTATACAGGGCCTTGATCGCTAACGCCAATCTGCTACAACAGAGAGCAAGAGGCACCACCATTCAGGGGGTTTCCCGGCAGGACACTTGCTCTGTCCCCATCCTCCTCCCGCCCCTGCCCGAGCAACGGGCCATCGCCGCCGTGCTGGACTCCATCGACGACGCCATAGAGGCCGCCGAGGCCGTCATCGCCGCCACCGAGCAGCTCCGCGACTCCCTGCTCCACGACCTGCTCACCCGCGGCGTCCCAGGCTGGCACACGGAGTGGAAGGACGCGCCGGGCATCGGGACCATCCCCGCGGACTGGGAGGTGGTGCGGCTGGGGGAGGTGGCGGAGGTTTGCAATGGCACGACGCCATCTCGCAAAGAGAGAGACTACTGGGATAACGGCTCCGTTCCATTCGTAAAAACTGGCCGAGTCAATGATATCTTCATCGAAGAGCCTGACGAATTCATTACACATGGGGCCGTTGTAAATGCAGGAGCTGTAGTAGTGCCCAAGGGGTCCGTGCTAATCGCAATGATTGGTCAAGGTAAGACCCGAGGTATGACCGCTCGGCTGGGATTCGATGCAGCGATTAACCAGAACTTCGCAGCTGTATTCGGACCCGAGGACGACTTCACACTAGACTTCTTCTTTTCATGGGCGAGGCAGAACTATTCCATCATCCGTGCCCTTGGACAAGGATCCAACCAGGATGCGCTGAATTGTTCGCTCGTTGAAGGCATGCGTGTACCCAAGCCGTCTCTTACCGAGCAACAAGCCATCGCTGTCATTTCAAGTGGTGTCGAGAGTGCGATATCGCAGTGCAGAGTAGAAACATTCGTGCTAAGATCGTTTAAGGAATCAACCGCTGATGCGCTGCTGACGGGGCGTGTGCGGGTAGGATGAGGGCACGTGAAAGTTGAGACCCTGGCTGAACAACTCCTTTTTGCCACGCTGAGAGTAGAAGCTAACCCTAACGTCGGAACGGGCTTCATCGTAACCCATAAGTGGACCCCAGATAAGACGGGGCTCTTTCTCATCACCAATAAGCATGTCGTTGAAGGAACTAAGCAAGGACGCCTGACCTTTACTATGGGGAACACCTCATGTGAAGACCGCTTGCCGTTGATCGGTCAATCCACCGCCATCACACTATCAGAGAACGCTTGGCGATGGACAGGACATCCTTCCGCAGACATTGACATTGCAGCGTTACCCTTAGTCCCTGTGGTGAATCATTTGGATGAGACTGGAAAAACCCCCTACTACAAGAGTATTCCCACCACAATCATACCGGGACAAGAGATCCTAGAAGACCTTGATGCAGTAGAAGAAGTCCTTTTCGTTGGCTACCCAAACGGGATCTACGATCGGGTTAACAATCTCCCGATAGCTCGTCGTGGGACAACTGCGACCCACCCTAGTATAGACTACGATGGGAAGGCGATGTTCTTAATCGACGCATCGGTGTTCCAAGGAAGCAGCGGGAGCCCGGTGTTGATTTACGACAATGGTTCGTGGAGGAGCAGAGGTGGAGGTCTGATGGCGGGACAGCGCACTTACCTGCTCGGTATTTTGGGGAGGGCATACTACCGTGAAGATGATGGTTCCCTGACGTTCCAAGAGATACCCGCATCGGTCAAGCCAGTAGTTAGAACCACTCAGATGATTGATCTTGGAGTCGTCTATAAGGCGACTGCTGTTGTGGAGACCATTGAACATCTGTTGCGGCAGCGAAACGAATTGCCCGCAGACGTCACGAATCTCGCGACGACGCCATGATCCCCAACGTGGTCAACCACGCCGGAGGAGCCGGCTCAACTCAATGGAGCGGCTGGGGTGGGCCAACGTGGCCAGAAACGCATGTGTGACGGAGCGGGACGGCAAGCACGGCGGGTGTGGCTGACGGGCGAGTGTGAGTGTGAGTGGGGTTTATGATCTATGGCTAGGCCGAAACGTGAGATGGTGATGGCTCGTTGTGCCCGGGAAGCGCTACTTGCCGCAGTGGAAATATATAACAAACCAAAGGTCGAGTTCAGGGAACAGACCGTCGCCTTCCTAGTTGTGAATGCTTGGGAAGTCCTTATCAAAGCGCGCATCATTCAGCAAGCTGGAGGCAAAATTCAGGCGATCTACCAGCGTAAACCAAATTCAAGCCGGTATGAATGCAGTCCTGACAGCGAAGTTCTTACCATTGGGATACGCGGGGCCCTCGAACGGAGCGGCCTCCCGGACGAGGTAAAGAGCAATATCAATGGCCTGATAAAGATTAGGAATCGGTCAACACATTTGGGGGTGTTGGTTCCAGAATTAAAGCTGGCTGTACTGGAATTCAGTACCGCAAGTGTCCAGAACTTCGTGAGGACTTACGCGAAGTGGTTCGGAGAGTCTATCGATGTTCCATATCTGTTGCCTCTTGGGTTCCTGGGTACCGCACAAACCACCGTCATCAAGTATCCGGTGCGTCAAAGGCAGCTACTAGAAGAACTGTCAGAACTAGCTAGGTCCCACGATACGGCCAATTCGAGCTATTCGGTGGTAATGCAAATAAAGGTGGAGCTCAATCGTGGACTCTCCGGCGGAGGAAATATTGGGTTAACAAATGACCCAAGTGTTCCCAAGGTTTCCATAAGCGATACTGAGGCATTAGTTGCGTTCCCGACCTCCTACAACCAACTGGTGGAGGAATGCCGTGTCCGATATTCCGATTTCAAGCAAAACCAAAGATTTCACTCAGCAATGAAGGAGATCAACGAGGACCCTACGTGTACTTACGTACGGAAGTTAGATCCAACCACCGAGAAAAGCTCAACCAAGAGGTTCTACAACCCGAAACACACGCTTGCTCGACTGGATAACGAATATGCGAAGGCCAAATAGGAACAGGCCCCGGTTGGGCAGAGTCCGTCCAGTAGGAGGGTTACCATGATGCACGAAGTGGACTCGGTCCGGTGGATGGTCGTCTTCTACCATTCGGGAGGCGGGTCCCATGACGAGCCCGATTTTCCCCAGGTCGAATTCTGGCATCCCAACAAGAAGGCTTCGATGGACGCGGGAGCCCGTGTCCTCCAAGAGCTGAAGGACCGAGGCGACACCAGGGACTGGAGGGCCGCAGGGCATCCCGACCCCCTAGCGGTCGGCTCGGGGCAATGCCCCGGCGGGCAATGGATACTTCCGCCCCCGCCTCCGAAGCTTTTTGACCCGGACAAAGTGCCTCCGATGGACCTGTCCGATGAAGAATGGGAGTCGTTCGACCGCGCTATCCGAGAAGGGCGTGGAAGGTGCGAACCGTGACTCCCGACGCTCCCATGGTGGTGGCTGACACCAACATCATATCCTACATCGCCAGCGGGTCGCCCATCGCGGAGTTGTACCTTCCCCACCTCCAAGGAGCGCGGATTCACATATCGTTCCAGACGGTCCAAGAAGCATGGTACGGAGCATATAAGGACGGCTGGGGCGAAAGGCGGCAACGCGGGCTCGCTCAACAACTTGGCCAATACCAAGTCGTATGGCCTAGCATGGATCTGGTCCGAATCTCCGCAGGTGTTCGGGCCCAACGGCACCGCGTGGGTCGTCCACTGGGAGTTGCCGACGCTTGGATTGCGGCCACGGCTCTGGACCTTGGCTGTCCCCTCGTTTCCCACGACGGGGACTTCGTAGACATCCCCAATTTGGAGCTGATAAGGGTAGCCACAGCATGACCACCTCCGCCAGGCTAAACGAGCTCAACCACGCCGAGGAGCCCGCGCGTCTCCTGCTGGAGCGGCTTGGGTGGAGCTACGTGCCCCGGGAGGCCCTGGCGGAGGAACGGGACGGCGAGCGCGAGGTGCTGCTGAAGGGGCGCCTCCGGGCCGCCCTGCTGCGCCTCAACGAGTGGCTCACCGAGGCCCAGGCCGACAGGGCCGTCTTCGAGCTGGAAAACGTCAACGCCACCGGCATGGCACGAAACCAGGCCGTCCACGAGTACCTCACCTACGGGATGCCCCTGACCGTGGACGGGCCAGCCGGCCGGGACAGTCCCACCGTCCGCTTCTTCGACTTCGACCGGCCCGAGGGCGGCCTCAACGAGTACGTGGTCACCACCCAGCTCCGCGTCAGGCGCGGCAACGACCGGGGCGGCCCCGAGGACGACGAGCGGCTGGTCATCCCCGACCTCGTGCTGTTCGTCAACGGCATCCCCCTGGTGGTGATGGAGGCCAAGTCCCCTTCCCTCCTGGACGTGTGGAAGTCCCACGCGGTGCGGCAGCTCAGCCGCTACCAGGAGGCCGGTCCCCGGTGGCACGGGGCGGGCGCCCCCGAGCTGTTCCACTACAACCTGCTGTGCGTGGCCCACTGCGGAGCCGCCGCGGCCTACGCCACCCTGGGTGCGCCGGAGAACGCCTACTTCGAGTGGAAGTCCGTGCTGCCCTACTCCGAGGAGGAGGTCCGCAGGCGCTTCGAAGTGGAGCCCCTGGGCCAGGCCCAGCTCATCGTGGGGCTGCTCTCCCCGGCCACGCTGCTGGACGTCCTCCGCGACTACGTGGTCTACGAGCCCGAGCGGGGGCGGCTGGTCAAGAAGCTGCCCCGCTACCAGCAGTACCGGGCGGTGCGGGCGGCCATGTCCCGCATCCTCGCGGGCAGCAGGCCCGCCGACCGGGGCGGCGTGGTGTGGCACACCCAGGGCTCCGGCAAGTCCCTGACCATGCTCTGGGTGGCGACCAAGCTGCGCCGCGACCCCCGGCTGTCCAACGCGACCATCGTGGTGGTCACCGACCGCAGGCAGCTCGACCGGCAGATCGCCGGCACCTTCGAGCGCTGCGGCTTCCCGGCCCCCGAGAGGATGGACCGGTCGCGCCCCGAGCCCCAAGAGAGGCGGGACAGGCGCCGCAGGGAGCGGCCGGGCCGCCGCGACCCGCTGGACCTGCAGACCCTCCTGAGGCAGGGAGGGGGCCGCACGGTGATGACCACGGTCCAGAAGTTCGAGGAGGCGTTGACCACGCCCGACGGGCCCCTGGAGGTGCTGGACCCCTCGGAGAACGTCGTCGTCATGGTGGACGAGGCCCACCGCACCCAGTACGGCGTTCTCGGCGGGCTCATGTCCAGGGCGCTGCCCAACGCAACGCTCATCGGTTTCACGGGCACGCCCATCGACAAGGGGTTCGAGCGCAGCACCATGGGGCGCTTCGGACCGCTCATCGACTCCTACACCATCCCCCAGTCGGTGGCCGACGGGGCCACGGTGCCCATCTACTACGAGGCGCGGCTGCCGGAGCTGGCCGTCGAGGGGCCGGAGACCCTGGACAAGCTCTACGATGCCATGTTCGGCGGCCAGCCGCCCCCGGTCCAGGCGCAGCTTCGCCGCCGCTACGCCAACAAGGAGACGGTGGCCGAGGCGGCGCGGCGCATCGAGATGATAGCCCTGGACATCGCCGGCCATTTCAAGGCCAAGGTGCGCGCCAACGGCTTCAAGGCCCAGGTGGTCGCGCCCAGCCGGGCCGCGGCCCTGCGCTACGCCCAGCATCTGGACAGCTTCGGCGTGCGGGCCTATCCCATCATCACCCCGGCCCCCAACGACGGGCCGGAGTTCCAGGCGGCCCGGGACCTGGACCAGGAGCAGGTCGTCAGCGCCTTCGTCGACCCCGAGGGAGAGCCGGAGGTCCTTGTCGTGGTCGACATGCTGCTGACCGGCTTCGACGCTCCCGTGGAGCAGGCGCTCTACCTGGACCGGGCGCTTCGGGAGCATGGGCTGCTCCAGGCCATCGCCCGGGTGAACCGCCGTTTCTCCCACGTGCATGAGGGCGTGGAAACGGAGAAGACCTACGGCCTGGTGGTCGACTACCACGGCGTCTCACGGGACCTGGAGGAGGCCCTCTCCACCTTCGACTGGCCCGACGTGCAGGACACCATGAGCGAGCTGGAGGAGGACCCGGCCCCGGTCATCGAGGCGGCCGCCGTCCAGGCGGAGTCCCACTTCAAGGGCCGCGACCTGGGGGACACCTGGGCGTGCGTCGCCCTCTTCGCTCCCGGCGCCTCCACCGAGGGCGTCTTCAAGGCCGACCTGTTTGAGGCGTTCAACGCCGACTACCGCCTGTTCTCCCGCCTCATGGACCGCTTCCTGCCCGACCCGAGGGCGCTGGACTACACCGACCGGCTGGCGCGACTCACGGAGATACGGGCCTACGTCCGGGCCCAGTTCCTCCGGGAGGACGCCGACGTGGACTGGACCGAGATCGGGGCCAAGGTGAAGGGGCTGGTGGACGAGCGCATCAGCGCCCATGTCCGCGAGCTGATGAAGCCCGTCTCCGTCCTGGACCAGGATTTCGAGCAGAAGATAGCGGCTCTCCCCCACGACGAGTCGCGGGCATCCATCATGGAGCACGCGGTCCGGGCCCGGATACACGACCGCCTGGCCGACAATCCCGTGTACTTCGAAAGGCTGTCGGCCCAGCTTGCCCGCATCATCGAAGACCTCCGCAACCAGGTCATAGACTCGGCCGAGGCGTGCAGGCGCTACGCCCAGATACGGGACCTGATTCGAAGCGAGGCGGACATCGCCGCCGAGCACGGCCTGTCTCCCGTCTCCTTCGCTATCTACGAGCTGCTGGACGGCTGGCCCAGGGAGCCGGCGCCCGGTGCGGCGCATGAAGAGCTGGAGCCGTATCGAGCGTCCTTCGACGAAGGGACGAAGGAGGTCTCGCGCAGGGTCGAGTCCGTGGTCAACCGGCACAACAGCGTGGTCGACTGGCAGTCGAACCTGGAGGTGCTGCGGGAGATGCGCCGGGACATCAAGCGCGAGCTGAGGCCCGCGGGCGGCCGCACCGATGACCAGTTGAATGAGCTGGCCGACCGCATCGTCGACCTTGCCCGACGGCGGAGCGGGCGGTGACCGAGAGGGACCGTGTCCGGTTCGGGGACACGACCATCGAGTACGAGGTGCGCCGCAGCCGACGGCGCAGGAAGACCGTCCAAATCACGGTGGACGTCGGCGGCGGGGTGCGGGTGGCGGCGCCCATGACGACGCCCGACGGCGACCTGCGGGCCTTCGTTCTGAAGCGGGCGTCCTGGATCATCGGCCATGCGTCGCGGGCGACGCCGGAGGCCGCGCCCCGGCGCTTCGTCAGCGGCGAGACGCTGCCGTACCTGGGTCGCAACGTCCGCATGATCGTCGAGTCCGGCGATACGCGCCGGCCCGAGGTCCGGTTCGACCACTGGCGGTTCCGCGTCTCCGTGCCTCAAGATTTCGACCGCGGTGAGCGTTACGACCGCATCCGCAACGCCGTAATCCAGTGGTACCGGGCCCGGGCCGCCGACCGGCTGGCGGCCGGCGTCCACCGCTGGTGGCCCAGGCTCGGCCGGGGCGAGAGGTCGCGGATACTGGTCCGCGACCAGCGACAACGCTGGGGAAGCTGCGCCGCCGACGGCACCCTGCGTTTCAACTGGCGGGTCATGATGCTGCAGCCCGCCCTCATCGAGTACATCGTCGTCCACGAGCTGGCCCACCTGACCCATCCGGACCACTCGAAGGACTTCTGGCGTCTGGTGGCCTCCGCACTGCCAGACGTGGACCATCGCCGCCGCCGGCTCCGGGAGGCGGGCAAGACTCTCCCGTTGTGAGGGGCGTTCTACAGTGAACTACCAGGCTTGCCGGCGGCTGCTGGCCGGTATGGGCATCTGGGCTCCCCTACGCCCGGGACGGTTCAATCCAAGACTGCACTGGGGCGACAGGCAAGGGCAACCTATCCCTGGGACCTACCTGAACGAGACCGATTCTGGCATGGCCTACCTCACCCTCAACAGGAGGTGCGTCCTGAAGGAGGATGGAGACCTCTGGTCCAATCTGCCTCTGGGGTTGGTGGCCGAAAGGGACAAGGCCCACCGAAACATCTACGCACAGCACGGGAAGGAACTCAAAGCACTGCATCAATTGTTCTCTGTTGGATGCGCTGGGTGACCCGGCAAAACCGTGTACAATGTCACAAACCAACTGAGGGAGCCATCCCCATGAGATACGACCAGATAGTTGTGGGCGGCGGCACTGCGGGGTGCATCGTGGCAGCGCGGCTGTCGGAAGACCCGGCCCGCTCGGTGCTGCTGCTGGAGGCTGGCCCCGACTTTCCCGACTTCGCCCAGCTGCCCGACATGCTCAAGCTGGGCTGGGGAACGGTGAACCTGGAGGCCCGTGCCGCCGGCTCTCCATACAACTGGGCCTTCACCGGCAGAGCGACCCCCGAGCAGGCGAAGCCGATGCCCGTGCCCCGCGGCAGGGTGCTGGGCGGCTCCAGCGCCATCAACGGCCAGACCTTCATCCGCGGCGCCCCCGAGGACTTCGACGCCTGGGCTTCCTGGGGCAACGACGGCTGGACCTACCTGGACTGCCTGCCCTACTTCCGCAAGCTGGAGAATGACGCAGACTTTCGCGACGATTTCCACGGCACCGACGGCCCGGTGCCCGTGCGCCATCATCTCCGCGAGACATGGCCGCCGTCCCAGGAGGCGTTCTTCCAGGCCGCCACCGCCGCCGGGTACCCCTTCCATCCCGACGTGAACCACCCGGAGTCCACCGGCGTCAGCCTGCGGGCCGAGAACAACGTCGACGGCGTGCGCATGAGCATGGCCCTCTCCTACATCGACCCGGCCCGCCACCGGCTGAACCTCACCATCCGCCCCAACGTCCAGGCCCGCCGCGTGGTGCTCGAAGGCAAGCGCGCCGTGGGAGTCGAGGTGGAGAGCGGCGGCGAGACCTTCGTCGTCCAGGGCGGCGAGATAGTCCTTTGCGCCGGAGCGGTGGCCTCGCCCCAGCTTCTGATGCTGTCGGGCCTCGGCCCCGCCGGCCAGTTGAGTCCCCTGGGCATTCCCGTGGAGGTGGACCTTCCCGGGGTCGGCCAGAATATGCGCGACCACCCCAACGTCTCGGTCCGTTTCATGGTCAAGGAGGGGCTTCCCCAGGACCCCAACGGCATGCGCGCCCTGCGGCTGCGCTACACCGCCTCCGGCTCGGACACGCCCAACGACATGATACTGTCGCCGGCGTCGCTGAACACCGTGGTACGGGACGACAACCCGGCCCATAGCGTCAACTGCGGCCTCTACCTGGCCGCAGGCAAGGGCGAGCTGCGTCTGGTGTCCGCCGACCCGCATACCCCGCCCGGCATGGACTACCGCTACCTGGAAGAGGACTGGGACCGGGAGAGGCTCCGTGAGTGCGTTCGCCTCTGCGTGTCCCTGCTGCGGCACAGCGCCTACGACGATGTCATAGAAGAGATAACGGCCCCCACCCCCGCCGACCTGGAGACGGACGAGGCCCTGGACGGCTGGCTGCTCCGCAACGTCAGCACCTCATACCACGTCTCCGGCACCTGCAAGATGGGGCCCGACTCCGACCCGATGGCCGTGGTGGACCAACGGCTGCGCGTCCACGGAGTCTCCAATCTCCGGGTCGCCGACGCCTCGGTCATGCCCGACGTGGTGCGTGCCAACACCAACGTCACCACAATGATGATCGCAGAGCGCGTCGCCGACTTCATCAATGCGGGGAGCTGACCGGGCCATGCTGGAGGTCAGCGCCCAAGCTCCCGACTTCACGGTCGTCCTCGGCTCCGGCGGGCGGTTTACCCTCTCGGAGCACCGGGGCCGGAACGTGGTCCTCTTCTTTTTTCCGCGGACCTTCACCCACGGCTGCACCGTCGAGGTGGAGGGTTTCCGCGACTCTTACGAGGAGATCGCCTCTCGTAACGCCATCGTCCTAGGCATCAGCACCGACGGCGTCGACAGGGTCAAACGCTTCGGTGAGTCCGTCGGCGCTCCCTTCGGACTGGGGAGCGATGCGGGGGGCGAAATACGCCGGCTCTACGACGTCCAACGCCGGTTCGGGCTGGGCACCTCCCGGGTGACCTACGTCATCGACGGCGACGGGGTCATCAGGGGGGTCTTCCACAACGAGCTGCTGATGAGCAGCCACATCCGGAACGCGCTAAGGACGCTGGAAAGCCTCGCATGACGGCATCCGGTCTGGCCCGAGGAGCTGGGTGACATAACACGGCCATTCGGTACGGCACGGCCATTCGGTACGGAAGGAACGGGAGGAGAGACATGAACGCCGAGCAAGAGCCGAACAGGTCCCTGGAGCTGAAGGATACTTGGGAGGGCCCGTGGCCCGCGACCAGGGTGGCGCCCCTGTCCTTCTTCCGCACTCCACTGGTGGGGGACCTGGACGCGCTGGAGGCTGACATCGCGTTTCTCGGCGTCCCCTACGACCAGGGCACCTACGGCCGGCCCGGGGCGCGGTTCGGACCCAACGGCCTCCGGCAGGTCAACAGGATCTACGATTACATGGACCCCTTGGATGACAAGGAGGCCCAGGGGTTCTTCGACATCGACATGAAGGCTACGATGCTGCGCAACGTCACCATGGCCGACTGCGGCGACGTGACCATCATTCCGTCGGAGGTGGAGAGCAACTTCGCCAAGATCACCCACGCGGTGAGGAAGATGGTGGCAAGAGGGTCGTTCCCCGTGATAGTCGGGGGGGACCACTCCATCACCTTTCCGGCGGTACGCGGGTTCGACAGCTACCCAGACCTGGACGTGGTCCACTTCGACGCCCACATGGACTTCACCCACGAGCTCCAGGGCACCTTCTACAACCACGGGTGTCCCATACGGCGCTGTTTCGATCTGCCCAACGTCAGGAACGTTACCTCCCTGGGAGTACGGAAGGCCCAGGCCGACGTCTACGAGGACGCCATATCCAAGGGCGTGAAGGTCGTAACCACGGACCAGTTCCGGGCCATGGGCCCCGAGGCGACGGTAGCCCAGGTCCCGTCCGGCCGCAACGCCTACCTGACGGTGGACGTCGACGTGATGGACCCGGTGCAGATGCCGGGCACCGGGACGCCGGCCCCCGGCGGCCTCTACTACTTCGAGGTGCGGGACGCTCTGCTCGCCCTGACCAAGCGGGTGAACATAGTCGGGTGCGACTTCGTGGAGGTGGCGCCGCCCTACGACCACGCGGAGACAACGACCAGGTTCACCGCCAAGCTGATCCTGGACCTGCTGGCCGTGCTGTTCCCCTCCAAGTAGGGGGCGGAGGTACTAGAGCCACGCAATGAACGCTCCGGCCCCGGCAGCCAGCAGGACGACCAACCACGGCGGCGCCTTCCAGAAAGCGAGGAGAGCGAAGGCCCCCGCCGCCAGGGCGAAGTCCTCTGGGGCGGAGATCGCGCTGGTCCACACGGGGTCGTAGAGGGCCGCGAGGAGCAGCCCCACCACCGCCGCGTTCACGCCCATCAGCGCCTGCCTGACCCGGCCGAAGCCCCTCAACAGCTCCCAGAAGGGCAGCACCCCCAGGACCAGCAGGAACGACGGGGCGAATATCGCCGCCAGCGCCAGCAGGCCCCCGGCCCACCGGGGCGTCGCGGCTTCCATAACCGTCCCAAGGTAGGCCGAGAAGGTGAACAGCGGGCCGGGTACAGCCTGGGCCGCTCCGTATCCCGCTATGAACTCGTCCTTCGTCACCCAGCCTGGCGGGACGACCTCCGCCTCCAGCAGCGGCAGCACGACGTGGCCTCCGCCGAACACAAGGGACCCGGACCGGTAGAAGCTGTCCACCAGCGCGGGAAGAGTGCCATCGGTGAGCCGGGCCACCACCGGCAGGGTCAGGAGGAGTACTAGGAATGCCGTCAGCGCCGCCGATCCGACGAGAGTCCCGGTGAGCTTGCCCGGTTCACCCCTGGGCTGCACCTCCACCGGGCGCAGGAGGACGAGGCCGAGCGCCGCTCCCCCGGCGATGACCGCAAGCTGTGCCGCGATGCCGCCGGTCACGAGCACCACCGCCGTTGCAATGACAGCGATGGCGATTCGCGGCCTGTCCGGCGCCAGCGTCCTTCCCATGCCCCACAGCGCGAGGGCCACGACGGCGACGGCGACGATCTTCAGGCCCTGCAGCCAGTCCTCCGCCTGTCCGTCGAACGCGTGGACACCGTATGCAAACAGTATGAGAGTGAGGGCCGACGGAAACGTGAAGCCCAGCCAGGCGATGATCCCCCCGGCAAAGCCGGCGCGTCTCATGCCGATGGCCATGCCAAGCTGGCTGCTTGCCGGCCCGGGCAGGAACTGACAGAGAGCTACGAGCTCACCGAACTTCTCTTCGGTCAGCCACCCGCGCCGGACGACGTACTCCTCGCGGAAGTAACCGATGTGAGCGATGGGGCCGCCAAAGGACGTAAGTCCCAAACGCGTCGCGACCATCAGGACTTCCCAGATGTTGCCCATGTTTACGATTCGACAAGCCGTTCTTGAGGGTGCGCCGGCGATGCGCAAGGAGAGTGGTTACTCCTGTGAGAGAAGCCACCCGACCAGAGCGTCCACGAAGTCGTCGCCGTAGCCGGGTGAGTGGCCGCTGCCGGCGCCCATCCACAGCTCGATGTCGATGCCTTCGGCACAGCCCGACTCGGCGCGAAATGCCTGGGTCTCGGGGCCCGGCACGTACTGGTCAAGGTCCAGGGTGGCATAGGGCTGGGGGCGTTCAGGCCAGTCGCAGCCGGCCCGCCGTCTCCAGCGTGTCACCATCTCCTCGGCCCCGGCGTAGAACGCCGGGTCGCCGTCGACCTTGGGGTCGGGCTCGCTCCGGGCGCCCTCGAACAGGATCACACTGTCTGAGGTCCCGTGGACGTGCAACACGGACACGGGGGGTGCGCCATCGCAGCTTGAGTCCTCGACGTAGCTCGTACCAGCCAGGCTGGCCACGGCGCGGAGGCCGGGCAGGCCCTTGCACGCCATGTGGTATGACATGAACCCGCCGTTGGAGTAGCCGAAGAGGTACACGGGCCCGAACTCCCTGACCTTCCGCGCCTCCTCCACCAGCCCCGTCAGATAGGCCACGTCGTCCTCGCCGGTCTTGCCGGATTCGCAGCAACGATCGGTGGGATTCCAAAAGCGGTTGCCCTGGGAGTCCAGGGTCCCGTTGGGCAGCAGCAGGGCGAACCTGTCTATGTTCACCCGCTGGTGAAGGGGCACATAGGCGGCGTGGTCGGCCGAGTTGCCCCCGTAGCCGTGAAGGGAAACGACGAGCGGGGTCTCGCCGTCGACGAACTCCAGGGGCGTGACCAGGACCGCTCGGTCCTTTCGCTGAGGGTGGTCGACGTGGTGGACCTGGCCCCCGGAGTCGTCCGCCAGCCTGACGGTCCGTTCCAGCACGCTGCCCTCGGGCTGCGACGCCCCCTTGCCCGTGGTCCACTGCTTCACTATGGGGAGGAGCGGCCCCACGATGGAGGCGACTTCCTCCAGCTCCCGGAGCCGGGCGTCCATGTCGTCCAGGCGCTCGCCGGTGCGGACTTGACCTTCTTCCAGGGCAGCTAGCTGCCCTTCCTGTCCCTCCTCGACGTCCGACACCTCCTCCTGGTGCTTCCGGGCCGCCTCGGCGGCTTCCTGGACCTCTACGAGCCCGGCCTGGGCCTGTCGAAGGACCGCTATTTCACCTTTCAGATCGGCGTTTTCGTCGGCAAGGGCTCGGACGGACTCCTCCAGGGAGCTGGACCTGGCCTCCAGCTCCAGCAGCCGCTGGTCACTGTCGAGGTCCTCGTCCCCACCGGTACACGCCAGCAGGACGGCGGCCAGCAGGACGCAGAGCGCCGTCCGGGCTGGGACCGGGCGCGGAGCTCGGAGTGACAGACACATATCACGCATGCTCAAGTCAGTCCTCGCCGCTCTCTAGAAATACTTCTGTATGCCGCCGTAGCCTATCTGTTTGCCTGTCTCGGTGGCCTTTATGAAGTTCTTCAACCGGCTTTCGTACACATCCGGACGCCTTCTTCCGGCGTCTATGTACGCCACGCGAATCCTCCGGTAGGCCTGGGAGAAGCCCTGGAAGTGCTTCCACGCCTGCTCGTTCGCCTGGACCGCCTGCAGAATGTCGGCGGGAAACACGAACTCCTCCTTCAGCACGTCGTCGACAGACTCCCGCACCGAGGGGTGCAACAGCTCCTCGGCGGCGAGCCAGCGGAGTCTCTCCTTGTTCTGCTGGGAGTAGCCGCTCCGGGGGTTCCTGGGCGTGAAGCGCTGGACGGCGCGGAGGCCGTCCAGCTTCTTGATGATGCTGTCGATCCAGCCGAAGCACAGGGCCTCCTCCACGGCGTCGTTGTAGAGGATACGCGGCTCGCCCGAGGCCTTGTTCGGGTAGACGAGCCATATCTCCCTGGCGGTGTCGAAGTTGGCCTCCAGCCATTCGCGCCAAGGCTCTCTCTCGAAGACGTAAAGGGTCTCGCCAATCTCCACGGAGACCTCCTTGCGAGGTGGTGGGCCGGGAGCGCCCGCTAGTCGAGCTGCGCCCTGGCTCCCGGCTCTGTCAGTTGTTCGCTCAGATCCCAGAGGTCCGAGGCCAGCCGGGCATCGTAGCTCAGGGCGGACGACGGCACGGGGCGGCAGTCCACGAAATACTTGCCCGTGACCCCCTCGACCTCGGGAGAGGTCGCCAGGTAGGTCAACGTCTTCGCTCCCTTCGGGGCATCGACGCCCCGGACGCCTATGAGGAAGTTGGCCACGCGGCCCAGAAGGCCGTTGTCTCGTGCTATGTTTGTGCGGACCAGCCCGGGGTGCAGGGCGTTGACCGTTACGCCCGAGCCTTCGAGCCGTCGCGCCAGCTCGTAGGTGAACAGGATGTTGCAGAGCTTGGAGCGTCCATAGGCCCTGTAGCCGCCGTTCCTCCCGGGCTTGGGCAGGTCCTCCAGCCGGAACCTGCCAGCCGATAGGTGGGACTTGGACGAGACGTTGACGATCCGGGCCGGCGCCGAATCCTTCAGCAGGTCCAGCAGCAGTGTGGTCAGCAGGTAGTACCCCAGGTGGTTCAGGGCGAAGGTCATCTCGATGCCGTCGACGCTGCGGCGGTTGGAGAGAAATACGGCCCCGGCATTGTTCACCAGCACGTCCAACCCGGGCATCTGCTCCTCCACCTGGTCTGCCAGACTGTGAACGTCCCCCTGGGAAGAGAGGTCGGCCAGCAGGTAACGCACCGAAGGGTTGCCCGTCTCCTCGATGATCCTGGCTGTTGCGGCAGCAACCTTCGCGGGGTTCCGGCCAACCATCGTCACGCTCGCGCCCATGCGAGCCAGCTCCCGCGCTGCCGCGTAGCCGATGCCGTCGCTGCCGCCGGTGATCAGACAGGTCTTGTCTTCCATCTCGTTTGGCCCATGATTCTGGGGTCTGTCGTAGGTTGCCGGGAGGCGCCGGCAGCGGTACGCTATCTTACGCAGGCGGCGATGCGCTCCATTAGCTCTGCCTCCAGTGGCGCGGCCGCCTCCGCGGCGATGCACTCCCGCAGTTCCTGGCGGTTTTTGACACCCAGCACCACCGTGGAGATGCCCTCCATCGAGAGGGTGTAGCAGTGGGCCAGGTAGGCCGCGCTGTGGCCCAGCTCCGCGGCCAGGGCCCGGAAGGTCGCCGCCCGGGCGTAGTCTGCCAGCTCCGTGTGGCCCTCGGGCAGCGGCCGGTCGATGGTGTCAGTCAACGCGCCGGCCTGCACCGCCCGGATCCCCATGACCGCGACGCCGCTGGCGTTGGCCGCCGCGATGATGTCCCGCGGGCGGGCCGGTCCGCTGCCTTCCACCAGCCCGCCCGCCGAGTCCATCAGGTTGGCGATGCACTGGATGTAGTCCGGCCGGGGCCCGTTCGTGAGCAGGTGGATGAGGGCGTCGGCCTGGCTGATGCCCGTGAGGCCCCAGTGCCCGATGCGCCCCTCCGCGATGAGCCGCTGGAAGGCCGGCGCCACGGCCTCCGTCACCGTCGCCACGGTGGTCAGCCGCTCTCCGCCCTCCTCCCCAAGGGTCACGGCGTTGTGCAGGAACATCACGTCCACCCGCTCCAGCTTCATGCGCTCCAGGCTGCCCGTAAGGCTGGTGGAGAGGAGGTCGTACACTTGCTCCGGCGGGGTCGCACCGACGCGGCACTTGGTGACCACCCTGACCCCTGCGGGCAGCCCGCCGTCGAAGGCCTCGCCTATCACCCTCTCCGACTCGCCGTTGCCGTAGGAGGCCGCCAGGTCCAGCACGTCTATGCCGCACTCCACGGCCTCGCGCACCGTCGCGACGCACTCCTCTCGGGTTGTGGCCCCCCAGACGTGCCCGAGGCCTCCGCCGCCGAGGGTAAGGGCGCTCGCCGTGCCCAGCTTGCCGAAGGGTCGTTGCCGCATGTCGTCCTCCCAGGTATGGGCGTGCTCCGTCGCCGCGCAGAATGGGCCCGTCCGCAGCATATCATGGCTGCCCGGCGGCTGTTAAGGCGCGCTTGTAACGCCGTAGTGGGGGTGCAGCACGGGTTGTTGCGATGGACACATCCGGTCTATGATACCCTGGACCGGGTTCACATAACCCTTCGAGGCCACTTCGCGCTCCTGACGTAGAAACCGTGTCTGTGACCATGACTGACCGATGACAATGGACGACGCGATGCAGGAAGCCAACGGGGCCAATGGCAGATTGGCGGATGTCCTGAAGCAGCGCTTTGGGCACGACGGCTTCCTGCTCATGCAGGAAGAGGTCATCGAGAACGTGCTGGCCGGGCGGGACTCGCTGGTCCTGATGCCGACGGGCAGCGGGAAGTCCGTCTGCTACCAGCTCCCGGCGCTGCTCGTCGACGGGGTGACCTTGGTGGTGTCCCCGCTGATCGCCTTGATGAAGGACCAGGTCGACTCGCTCAAGGCCAAGGGAATCAGGGCGGCCTTCATCAACAGCGCCATGACCTACTCCGACGTGCGGGCCGTGCAGGCGGATGCATATCGGGGCCGGCTGGACATCCTGTACGTCTCGCCGGAGCGGCTGGCAATCCAGCGGTTCAACGACTTCCTGCGGGCCCTGAAGCTGGGGCTGATTGCCATCGACGAAGCTCACTGCATCTCGGAGTGGGGCCACGACTTCAGGCCCGACTACCGGAACCTTCAGACCCTTCGGGACGACTTTCAGGATACGCCGATGATCGCCCTCACGGCTACGGCTACCGAGAGGGTCCGTGAAGACATCGTCCAGCAGCTGAAGATGCCCGGCGCTTCCCGGTTCGTAGCGAGCTTCAACAGGCCCAATCTGACCTACACGGTGAGGCCCAAACGCAAGAGCTTCCAGGCCCTTGTCGACTTGCTCGGACGGCTAGGCGCCGGCTCGGCCATCGTGTACCGCTTCTCCCGGCAAGAGACCGAGGATCTGGCGTCACGGCTGGCCGATCGAGGATTCAGGGCGCTGGCCTATCATGCCGGGTTGGAGGACGAAGTGCGTCGGAAGACCCAGGAACGGTTCCTCAGTGACGAGGTCCCGATAATCGTGGCCACGATAGCCTTCGGCATGGGTGTGGACAAGCCGAACATCCGCCTCGTGGTCCACTACGATCTGCCTAAGACCATCGAGGGCTACTACCAGGAGACCGGCAGGGCGGGGCGCGATGGCCGGCCCAGCGACTGCGTCCTGTTCTTCTCATACGGTGACAAGATGAAGCAGGAGTTCTTCATCGGTCAGATGGAGGACGACGCAGAGAGGGCCAACGCCGAGGCGAAGCTGGCTAAGATGGTCGAGTACGGGAGCACGAAGTCGTGTCGACGACGGTTCCTCTTGGGCTACTTCGGCGAGGAGTGGACCCCTGAGGGCTGCGGGGCCTGCGACGTATGCCTGGCTGAGCAGCGGCGTGCCAGCCCCGATAGCACCTTCGATGGCACGGAGGTGGTCCAGAAAGTGCTGTCGAGCGTCATACGGACTGGGGAGAGGTTCGGCGCCAATCACGTGGTCGAGGTGCTTCGCGGCAGCCGTTCGAGCCGCGTGATGGCGTTGGGGCATGACCGGCTCTCCGTCTACGGCATCGCACGGGAGATGCAGACCGACGACCTAAAGGACATCATCGACCAGCTCATCGGAATGGGTCTGGTCGAGAGGGCGTCGGGGGAGTTTCCGACCCTGTCCGTAACCCCTCAAGGCAGGAAGGTCCTCAAGGACCGCGAGACCGTGACCCTGGTTGGACAGGTCACCGCTCCGGCTCCACAAGGCGACCCGGCCGCTCCCCACGACCAGGTGTTGTTCCAGAAGCTTCGCGTGCTCAGGAAGGAGCTGGCCGACTCACTGGGCGTTCCGGCGTTTGTCGTGTTCAGTGACGCCACTCTCCGCCAGTTGGCGTCGAGCATGCCCGGAGACCGCGCCTCGATGCTGAAGGTCAAAGGGGTGGGGGAGTCCAAGCTGCGGCAGTTTGGGGACGAGTTCCTCTCGGTCATCGCGGGGCACCTGGCCGAGATAACGCCGCGATGACGCCGTCGGCCGTAGGGACTTGCCGGGAATCCGAGGCTAGGTGACTTCCCCTTCGCTCCCCTTCCAGCTCGCCGCCTGCTCCACCATCTCCAGGGCGTTGCTGCGGGCTGCGCCGCTGTCGGAGCCGAGCATCTGGCTCAGCTCCGTCACCCTGGCCTGGCCGGCCAGGGTCTCCACCGCGGTCACGGTCCTATCATGGGAGGTGGACTTCACGACCCTGGCATGGTGGTCCGCGTAGCCCGCTATCTGAGGGAGGTGGGTTACGCACAGGACCTGGTGACTCTTGGATAGACCCCATAGCTTCCGGCCCAGGAGGCTGCCGACCCGGCCTCCTATTCCCGCATCCACCTCGTCGAACACCAGGACCGGAATCCGGTCGGCCGTGGAGAGAATGGTCTTTATGGCGAGCATCAGCCGGGCGGCCTCTCCCCCGGAGGCGATTCTCGCCAGGGGGCGCGGCGGTTCACCCAGGTTCAGCGAGACCAGGACCTCCACGGAGTCTATACCGGTGCCGTTGAAGGCGAAGCGCCTGACGCCGTCTCCGTCCAAGGACGTCTGCCCTGGAGCGGCGAGTCCGGGCCCCGCCGGCACGCCCTCCTCCGACTCCGACTGACTGACATCCACGCGCACTTGGGCGTGTTGCACGGCCAGCCCGGCGACCTCCTCCTCGACTGCCCCGCCCAGGCGCTCGGCCGCGTCTCGCCGGGCCTCGGAGAGCCGTCCCGCCAGGGTACCAACCTGCCCCCGAAGCTCCATCTCAAGGGATTTCAGCTCCTCGGTGCGCTCTTCGCTGCGACACAGCTCCTCCAGCTCAACGGAGGAGCGCTGGGCGAAGGCCAGGACCTCTTCGACGGTACTGCCGTACTTCCTCTTCAGGCCCCTGATCAAGTCCAGCCGCCCCTCCAGCTCCTGAAGGCGCTCCGGGTCGTACTCTATGCCGTCGCGATAGCTCCGCAGCGCCCGCCCCAGCTCCTCCATCTGGTGGGTCAGGGCATCCACCTGCTCGAGGTGATGGCCCAGCGAGGGGTCCAACTGCTTGAGGTGGGCCAGGTCCTGGGCTACCTGTCCCATGAGGTCCGTGACCGATTCCTGCCGGTCGAAGCCATCGTACAGCGCACGATAGGCGTGGTCGGCCAGGGCGGTGATCCGCTCCGCGTTGGCGATCCGGTCCCGCTCTAGGGCCAGGTCTTCGTCTTCAGCCGGGCGAAGATCGGCGGCGCGTATCTCTGCCACCTGGTACCTCAGAAAGTCCACCCGTCGGGCCAGATCCTGCTCTTCCGTCCGCAGCCGCTCCAGCTCCCGGCACACATCCTTTAGCCGGCGGACCTTCTCCGCCACCTGGGTCCGGAGCTCCCACAGCCCGCCATACTTGTCCAGTATGTCCATGTGCTCGCGCACTCGGAATAGGGACAAGTGCTGGTTCTGGCCGTGGATATCCACCAAGTGTTCGGCCAGGGCGCTCAACAGCCTGAGGGGAACGATTCGCCCGTTCACGCGGCAGGTGTTGCGCCCCTCCAGGTTGACCTCGCGGGCGAGAATCAGCTCCTCTTCCCCGCTGTCGACCTCGTACTCGGCCAGGGCGGCGTTGATGCTCTGGGCCAGGTCCCCGTCCAGCAGGAAGATGCCCTCCACCCTGGACTGGCGGGCGCCCGAGCGCACCATGCCCGCGTCGGCCCGGCCGCCCAGGAGAAGGCTCAGCGCGTCCACGATGATCGACTTTCCCGCCCCGGTCTCCCCGGTGAGCACGTTGAAGCCGGGCCCCAGCTCCATTTCAAGCTGCTCTATGGTGGCGAAATTGGTGACGCTGAGAAGTCTGAGCATGGAAACGTCCGCACCCCCCGCTTCACATCAAGACCGGCCCGGAGGAATGTCCCGGGACTGACCTGTCTCGTCCATAGCGGTACCGGATGCGGCGTTATTCCGCCGAGTAGCCGGCGCCGGCCACTCGGCGACAATGGACGGGGATCAGGAGCCTACCAGGGACTCGAAGACCTCTCGCCAGCTATTCGCCGTTTCCGACCCGTAGCGAAGATCGGACACGACCACGCCGTTGGCGTCGAGGGCCATGTGGGCCGCCTGCCGGGTGACGTTGTAGCTCTTCAGCATCTGCACGTCGGCGGTTGTCATCGGCCAGGTGAATTCCTGCGCCTCCTTGTAGGAGAGGATGTCCTTGGCCTCCTCCGAGGGGTCGACCCCCACGCCGACAATCTCCACGCGGTCAGAGTATTCGGGGTATACGTCCCTTAGCTGCCCCAACGAGGCACGGCATGTTGGTCACCAGGTGGCGAAGAAGTAGAGGATTACGGGGCGGCCCTGGAGGCTGCCCAGGGTGAGGTCCTCGCCCGCCGCGGTGGTCAGAGTGAAGTCGGGGGCCTGTTGCCCTACTTTGTATCCCACCTCGATGGACGGCTGCGCGGGCTCCGAGGTATCCCTAACGGCCCCGTCGGCGGGTTCGGTTGCATCGGCGGCGGGTTCCGGGGCCTGCTGGGTCGGGGGAGGGCTGGTGGCGGAGTCGCCGCCGGTGCATGCGGCCGTCAGCGCTGCTCCCAAGACCAGGCACAAAGCCAGCATCAGCCATCTCGACATATTGACGAAGCTCCTCATTGCAACTACTGTACGCTTCTTGGATTATACCTGCATTCCCCTGGTTGACGCCAGACCGCCGGACGGCCGATTCACGAGGGGTCCCTCCACATGGAGGTCGACGGGAGCAAGCCGGCCGGCTTGAACGGTTATTTGCATTGACAATCGCTATCGTCGACCCCTACACTCGACGGGTCTTCAACCGGCATGCGACACGGGCAGGCGAATCTTTATCACAGACTTGGTGTGGAGTTGTCATAATGCAGAGCGTGATCAGGTCCGGGGAGCTCGTCCTACGGTCGAAACCCTGGTCGGTAATAGGCCCGTATAACAGCTCTCTGATGGACTCCCTCTTTCCGTCCCTCAACACCCTTCAGAGGGTGGCTATTTCGCTGCTCTTCGTGGGGCTCCTGGTCTCCTTCGGTCGGGCGACGTTCTACCTCCCGGACAACCCTGTTCCCATCACCTTTCAGACCACCGGTGTGCTGCTGTTCGGGGGCGTTTTGGGTCTGAGGTGGGGTATATTCGCGATCCTCGTATACTACCTTCTGGGCATGGCAGGGGTGCCGGTGTTCAAGGACGGCGGCAACGGCTGGCACTACGTCACCGGCACGGTAACCGGTGGCTATCTCATCGGGTTCGTCGTCGCCTCGGTGTTGGTGGGCTACCTGTCGCAGCATGGTTGGAACCGAGGTCGGTCGCTATGGCCGATGCTTCTGGGAAGCCTGGCCATATATGTGCCGGGGCTCCTGTGGCTGCACTACTTCGACTTCGGATGGCCGGCCGAGGGGGAGCTGTTCAGCGGCGGAATGTACCCCTTCATTCCGGGGGACCTGGTAAAGCTGATGATAGCGTCCCTCGTGGTGGGGTTCGGGTGGAAGCTCGCGGACCGACGCCGGTAGTCCGAAGGGGAAAGCAAGCAGGACGCCCAACCGTCCGGCGAGTGACCAACGTGCGTGGGCCCGCGCTAGAGCGCCCCAGGAATCAGCTATCGTCCGAACGCCCTGTAGACTCCTGCGTCCCTGGGTGCCTAGGCAGGAACATCCTCATCTCCGTGTGGCGCCCTGGCTCGGACTCTCCGACGATGTTCCCGCCGTGCTCCCGGACCACGTCGTAGACGAAGCTGAGCCCCAGCCCGGCGTTCCTCCCCGTATCCTTGGTCGTGAAGAAGGGGTCGAACATCCTTGCCATCGTCTCCGCGGTCATCCCCGTCCCGTTGTCCCAAATCGATATCACCGCGCCGTCTTCCGTGTTGGCCGTGCCGACTCTCAGCTCGGGCCTGTATTCGTGTCCCTCCAGGCGCACTTTCTCCGCCATCGCTTGGCAGGCGTTGGTCACCAGGTTGGCGATGGCCCTGGCCACGTCCTCAGACACCGCGACGACCTCCTCCAACTCCGGGTCAGGCTCCATGGTGAGCTCAACCTGGAGGCCGGGTTCGTAGACCCGCACCGCCTGGCGGGCCAGGTTGGTCTGCTCGGCCAACAGCTGGTTCAGGTCCACCGGGCGGAACCCCCCTCCGGTCCCCGGGTCCAATGCCAGCATGGCCGACACGATGCCGTTGGCGCGGTCGCCATGGTGCACTACACGGTCCATGTTCTCCGTCAGCTCCTGGAGAAGCGCCTCCGCCTCCTCCCGGGCCTCAGGGTCGAGCTGCCCCAGCATCTCCCCCAAGTCCTCGGCTATCTCCCTGGATGAGGAGGCGAAGCTGCGAATGAACTGGAGGGGGTCACGCATCGAGTGGGCCACGCCCCAGGACAGCTCGCCGAGCTCCGCCAGCTTCTGCTGGCTGGCGACCTGCTCCCGGACTTGCCTGAGGTCCGCCAGCGCCTGCTGCAGCTCGGCGGCCTTCTGGTGGAGCTCCTCGGCAAGTCGCTGCTCCGCGTCCATCTAGGCTGCCCCGCCGGAGTCTTGATGTACCATGGCGGCCGGCCGGGTGGGAATGAGGGTGGTCGGGCCTGTCATGGTCCTCTCCTTCGGGTGGCCGGGCCCCCGCCCGGCCACGGGAAAACCCATCAAGCTCGTCTGTCTGGTCCTGCGTTCGTTGGTTCCCACCGGCGATTATACCAGTCAAATAGACATCGCGGACTGCCCCGCCCCATGCGGAGTCTTGCACAAAATCAATTCCGCACCGTCAGCGCGGCCGCGATGGGCGGCTACGGTCCCTGGGGTCTCAGTGTTGCAGGCCGTCGACTACGGCTGACGCCCGCCATAGGCCGCGACGAAGTGACCCTCGACCCGGCCGGCGGCCAGCATCGTCCCGATTATCACGAGCCACAGGAAGAACCCCGTGCCGATCACCGGGTGCATGAACGACGCGGCGTCCAGCCAGATTAGCTGCATGACGACGCCCAGCACCGCGGAGACGGGGGCCACCTTACGCAGTGTGCCGCCCACCCTCCACTGATAGAAGGCCGCGACGACCAGCGCGGCCCCCGCCGCGGTGAAACCCGCTTTGCCGGCGGTCCACCGGATATCGAACCCGATCTCCACAGCGGTGGGCGCCGCGGCGGCGGAAGCCCCGCCGGCGAAGACCGCCTCGGGCAGCGGATGGGCCGCGACCAGGATGGCGCCAGCCCCCGACGCAACGGTGGCCGCGCCGGACAGGACGAACAGGTAGGGAACTACCGGCGTGGCCCAGCGGTCCCTGATGATCCAGGTACGCAACAAGAGCCAACCCGCCCCCAGCAGGGTCAGGCCGGACAGGAGACGGGCTATCCCCGACAGGCCGTACATGGTCCGGTTTTCGTCGACGGCCCGCAGCGACTCCAGCATCGTCTCCTGGTCGGTGTCCGAGGCCACGCGGGCGAACACCATCACCACCGTCGCGGCAGCCGTGAGGAGGAGCATGACGCCTCCCAGCCGCGCCGCCCGGTCCGGCGCCCCTCCCACGGCCTGCACCGCAGAGGGGTGTGGAGCCAGCCTCTTGCCGGCTGGGTTACTCACAAGGGTGCCCCGACCTCATTGGTAATTGGCATGCACATAGTAGGGTAGAAAGTATACACTACATCCCGGTGAGTTGTTACACATCTCACAGAATATAGTCTATACTGATGTGGCTCCTCCCGGCGCCATTTTGGCCATTCCTGCCGTGATTCCTCGCAGAACGAACCCTGTCCTGGACGCCGGGCGAATCGTTCCTCCTTGGAACAATTAAGGGACAATTAGACCACGGGTACGAAAGCCTCCAGTACCCCGTTGGGAGTGACCGTCTAGTTGCCATCGAGGAGGTTCTTGGCCGTTGGCGTGGTGTCGATACGAGTTCCAGTTTGAGGAACGGGTCTCGGGCCTGTCAAGGGAGATGTGACATTGATGGCCTTCTTGACACCATGGCCATTCCGGGCGAAGCGAGGAATCCATCCATGCCGGCGGGTCGTGGCGCAACGGTGCTTGTCATGTCAACGAACCTGTGGTACAAAGAGCAGCGCAGGTCACGCGCCCCGCTGCACGGCTTCTGGACCAATGGGCCGGTTTTTGCTGGGTAACGGGGTGCAAGTGAGGTGCTTGGCCTGCCCCGGTTGAGGCTGCCAAGCTTCGCCACGCTCCCACGACGGGCACCTCCGCAGCTCGTTTCGGGACAGAATCTATGATGCCGGTGACCGGCGCCGCGTGCCGACAAGCGGCGGCGGCCGGAAGGGACGGTGGGGCCGACGCAGCAGGCACCATATGCCGTGAGACCGTCGAATGCTCCCTAGGCTGAGCTACGACCTTCAGTCCTTCCGCGGGGACCTCTTCGGCGGGGTCACGTCGGCGGTGGTGGGACTGCCGGTGTCCCTGGGTTTCGGCGTGGCGTCGGGTCTGGGCCCCCTTGCCGGTCTGTACGGGGCCATCGCCGCGGGCTTCTTCGCCGCGGTGTTCGGCGGCACCAGGTCCCAGATCACCGGGCCCACGGGCCCCATGTCCGTGGCCGTGGCCGTCATAGTAACCAGCCATGCCGACGACCTCGCCGAGGCCTTCACCGTCGTCATCATGGCGGGGCTGATACAGATTCTACTGGGCGTGATGAGGATCGGCCGCTTCGTCGCCTTCACGCCGTACTCCGTCATATCCGGGTTCATGTCCGGCATCGGCGCGATCATCATAATCGTACAGACCCTGCCCTTCCTGGGCGCCGAGGTCGCTACCGGCGGGCCCATGGCGACGGTGCAAGAGTGGCCCCAGGTGTTCCGCGACGTCAACCTCAGCGCCCTTGCCATCGCCGCCGTCACCCTGGTGGTGGGCGTGGCGTGGCCGGGCCGGTTCAGCAGGTACCTCCCCCCCGCCCTGGCGGCCCTGATCGTTGGGACCATGCTGGGAGTGCTGTGGCTGACCAACACCCCCGTCATCGGAGACGTGCCCACCGGCCTCCCGCAGATCAAGATGCCCGACCTCTCCGCCGGGGTGTTGGTGGGCGCCGTGCAGCCCGCGCTGACCATCGCGCTGCTGGGGGCCATCGACAGCCTGCTGACGTCCCTGATAGCCGATTCCATGACCCGCACCAGTCACAACGCCAACAGGGAGCTGGTGGGCCAGGGACTCGGCACCGTGGCCACGGGGCTCATACAGGGCCTGCCCGGCGCCGGGGCCACCATGGGCACGGTGGTGAACATACGCGCCGGTGGGCGGACTCCCGTGTCGGGCGTGGTGCGGGCGGGAATCCTGCTGGCCCTGGTCCTTGGTCTGGGCAGGTACGTAGAGAGCATCCCCCACGCCGTCCTTGCGGGCATCCTCATCAAGGTCGGCTGGGACATAATAGACTGGCGCTTCCTCACCCGGATCCTCAGTGTCCAGAGGGAGCACCTCCTGGTGATGCTGATCACCCTGGGACTCACGGTGTTCCTGGACCTGGTTACCGCCGTGGCCATAGGGCTCATCGCCGCGGGGATGGCCAGCGCACGTCAGTTCGAGCGCCTGGAGCTGGACAGCGTGGTCTCCGTTCCGCTGCTGGACCAGAGCTTTCTCCCCGAGAGCCAGGAGACGGATGAGGTGGACGATTTCTCCGCGCGGGTGGGCCTGATCGCCCTCCGGGGGAGCTTCTCAGTCGCCTCCTCCAACAAGCTGATCAACACCATCGGCATGGACATCCAGGACCACGACGTGGTGATCCTCGACTTCTCCAACACCGTCTACATGGACGACAGCGCCGCCCTGGTGGTGGAGCAGCTCGTCGACACGGCCATGGAGGCGGACACCGAGTGCATCGTCATGGGCCTCAAGGGCTCCCCCGCCGTCACGCTCCGGGCGCTCAACGCCCTGCGGCACGTTCCCGAGGACCACTTCGTGAATACGGTGGGCGAGGCGAGGGACAGGGCAAACCGGATACTCCAGGGCTAGCGGCGGCGGACCCCAAGGCCGGTCAGAGGGACATCTCCTGCTGGCCCGGTCGTTGGCTGATGGACCTCAGGTAGTCCTCCAGCTCCTCCAGGCTCCTCAACAGCAGCCCGTCGCCCTTCCGCCCGATGAAGGGGGTGGGCCCGCGGGACGCCTCCCAGACGATGACGATGTCCTTAGTAGAGGACTCGGCGTGCTCCACCTCCGACTGGACCCCGCCCGCGATCAGGGGGTTGCCGTCGGCGCGTGAGGGGAAGTAGGCCACGACCATCTCCGCCTGGTCTATGAGCTTCAGGTCCCTGGCCACCACCTGGCCGTCGATGTCGTCCCTTATGGCCTCTATCTCCCCACGGTCCAGCGTCACGGTCTTTCCCAGCACCGTGCACTGCAGCTCCCGGGCTTCGGGCGGTGCGTGCTGCAGCGCGTCCAGCAGCCTCTTCTCGTCTATCATCAGGGGGTCGAAGGCGGTCAGGTAAGTCCGTGCCAGCCTGCGGTACCTGGTCACCTTCTCCCACGTGTCCGGTCTGGCCCGGGCCTCGCTGATGGGGTAGCTGACGTAGGCGGTCTTCCTCCAGGGCTCGAACATCAAGTGGTACACGACGTCCAGAGGGGTCGAGGAGACCTCCTCCTCCAGCGAGACTCCCAGGACATAGTGGGGGACCTCCAGGACGGAGGACAGTATGTCTGACGCAAGCATCTCCTCCTCCCGCCAGACCAGCAGGTCCTTGAGGCTGTACTTGGTGTCGGGCGGCAGGGCCCCCGATTCCTTGAACCCGTCCAGGCGCATCTTCACGGCTTCCACGTCGTCTATCAGCGTAACGATGATCTCGGGCTGGAGATCCCTGACCTCCGGCAGCTCGAAGGCCCTGAACAGGCGGTTGTTCCATCGAAAGACGGCGTGGGAGTTGACGAACACGTTCTGAGGCTCCGCGCCCTGGTTGCGGACCAGCCCGTTTCGGATGAGATTGAAGGCGCCGAGCCGAAGGGCCCCCAGCTGGGCCAGGGGCAGGTCCAGTATCTTTCCTTCCTTCAGGGTGGTGCCGGACTTCTGGCTCTCCTCGTACATCATGTCGCCGATATTGAACACCGCGTCGATGGTCTTGCCCCGTTGGACGCAGTAGTCCCTCAGCCCCTGGAGCTGGGCCTTCTTGTCTATGCCAGTCTGGCCGGTGAACAGTATCCGCATGTCATGACCTCCGCGTCTTCGAGGAGATCGTCCAGGACTATGGTGAGGTCTGGCGCGATGCGCTCCACGCTGTAGATGACGGCAGACGACGTTGCCCCGCCCGTTCGGATATGATCTGCCAAGCCGAGCGAGCCGATGGTGTGGGTGCCGGCGATGTGGTCCCGATTATGGCGACTCCTCGGGGGAACTCTATCCAGGCCGACGTATCTACGAGAATCACCGCGAGCGGGCTGCCCGGAGGTCGTCCAGGTAGCCCTCCCAGCCGATGCCCCTGAGGGCGCTGGCCTCATCCACGGACACGGGTTCGGCTGCCTGGGTCCGGAGGGCGAGGTTGTTCGCCTCCTGCTCGACCTCCAACCGATAACGCCGCATCACGTCCGCACATGCCCAGTAGTCGATGTCCACGTTGATCCGGGTCATGGACTCACGATACACCGGGCGCCTGGGGGCGTCAAACCTGGCCTAGAGGCGCCGAACTCCGGGGACAGGGCCCCAGGCGGTGACCACGTAGCTGGGAGGGACCACCGGTGACCGGCATCAGGGGACTCTGCGGATATCCGGAGGGTGCTCCACAAAACAGCGTGGTTGTTATACAATGACCGGCGTACATCGGAAGTCGATGGTCGGTTAGTGCGGTTCGATGGCCGGCCCGCTTCGACGGAGGTTGGTGGCCTATTCCCATACAAGGCAGGGCAGCGACCCGGCCCTGCGTAGGAGTGTGGTTATGACATCTCTCGTTGGTTTCCTCTCTTACCGCCGACCCGCGGCCATCCTTGCCGCTACGGGTATCGGGTTCCTCATCCTCTTTCTGGCCAAGCCCGCCATAGCCCACGCGGCCGGGCCGGACGACGAGACCGCCTTCGTATTCAACACCTTCGCCTTTCTCGTCTGGGGCGCTCTCGTCATGTGGATGTGCGCCGGGTTCACCATGCTGGAGTCCGGCTCCGTGCGCACCAAGAACGCGGCCATGATCTGCCTGAAGAACATCGGCCTCTACTCCATCGCCGGGCTCGCCTTCTTCTTCATCGGCTACAACCTGATGTACGGCGACAGCCTCGCGGGCATCATAGGCACGCCGGCATTCATGTACGGCTCGACGGCGGCGGAGATAGCCCTGGTCGAGGGGACTGAGGGCGCGGTGGCCGGCGTGGTGGGGGAGGCAGGCGCGGGATACGCCACCATGTCCGACTGGTTCTTCCAGATGGTCTTCGTAGCGACCACCGCCTCCATCGTCTCGGGCGCCCTGGCCGAACGGGTCAAGATGTGGTCCTTCTTCCTGTTCATCCTGGTGCTGACGGCCGTCATATACCCCGTGGTGGGAGCGTGGACGTGGGGCGGCGGCTGGCTGACCGAGATGGGTTTCAGCGACTTCGCCGGCTCGACCATAGTGCACAGCACCGGGGGTTGGGCGGCGCTGGCGGGCATACTGGTAGTCGGACCCCGGCTGGGCAAGTTCCGCCGCAACGGCACCGCAAGGGCCACGCCACCCTCCAACATCCTGGTGGTGACCCTGGGTGTCTTCATCCTCTGGCTCGGTTGGTTCGGTTTCAACGGAGGGTCCCAGCTGGCCCTGTCCAGCGCGCTGGACGCCGTGGCGATGAGTATAGTGCTGGTCAACACCAACCTGGGAGCGGCCGCCGGAGTGATGGCGGCCCTCATCGTCTCCCGCCCCATCCTGGGACGCATAGACCTGTTCGCGGGACTGAACGGCGCCATCGCCGGCCTCGTCTCCATCACGGCGGCCCCAGACATCGTCGACCACTACTGGGCCGTGGTCATCGGGGCGGTGGGCGGGGTCCTGTGCGTCGGCGGGCTGAAGTTCATGGAGATGGTCAAGCTGGACGACGTGGTGGGAGCGGTGCCCGCGCACATGTTCGCCGGAGTATGGGGGACCATCGCAGCCTGCATCGCCGGCGGGGCCACCTTCCACGTGCAGCTCATCGGCATACTCTCCATCGGAGGCTTCGTGTTCCTGGCCTCCTACGGCCTCTGGCAGCTTCTGGACAAGACCCTGGGCGCCCGTGTTTCCGCCTCGGTGGAGCGGCTGGGCCAGGATGCCGGGGAGCTGGGCATGGAGTCCTACCCCGAGTTCGTGCTCATGCCCGAGGTGGAAGACGACGACTAGCTTCCGGCTGCCCTTTGGCAGCACCGCCGTAAGTTGAAATCGAAGAGCGAGGGAGCGTCATCTCCGGCCATCGAGGTGCGGGGGCTCAGGAAGTCCTACGGCGCCCTGGAGGCGGTGCGGGGCATAGACCTGGACGTGATGAGGGGGGAGATCTTCGCCCTCCTGGGGCCCAACGGCGCCGGCAAGACCACCACGGTGGAGATCCTGGAGGGACACCGCGACCGCACCGACGGCGAGGTGTCGGTCCTGGGCTACGACCCGGGACGAAGCCAACGCGACCTGAAGGAGCGCATCGGCATCGTCCTCCAGTCCACGGGGGTGGAGCCCTACCTCAAGGTCGAGGAGACCATCGACCTGTTCCGGGGCTACTATCCCCGTCCGCTCCCCCTGGATGAGATCCTGGACGTCATAGGGCTGAGGGAGCAGCGGCGCACCCCGGTGAAGCGGCTGTCCGGCGGCCAGCAGCGGCGGCTGGACGTGGCCATCGGGCTGGCGGGGGACCCGGAGCTGCTGTTCCTGGACGAGCCCACCACCGGGTTCGACCCCTCGGCGCGCCGAGGGGCGTGGGAGATGGTGCGCAACCTCCAGTCCCTGGGCAAGACGGTGGTGCTTACCACCCACTACATGGACGAGGCCGAGCACCTGGCCGACCGCGTGGCCATCATGGTCCACGGGAGGATCGTCGCCCAGGGCGCCCCCGGCGAGCTGGTGCAGCGGGAGCGTTCCACCACCATACGGTTCAAGCTGGCCTCCGGGCCACAGGACCTGCCCCCCGGGCTGGAAGCCCGCGCTACCGAGGCCGGCCAGTACACCATCGTCACCGACACGCCGACCCGTAGCCTGCACCTGCTGACGGGCTGGGCCACGGACCGCGGCTTGGAGCTGGAAGAGCTGTCCGTCTCCCGCCCGTCGCTGGAGGACGTATTCGTGGAGCTCACCGGCTCCCCCGACCCCGGCCACGAGGGCGCCGAATGAACGCATCCTTTTTTGGGGCCCTTCGGGCGGCGCGGAAGTCCCAGGGCGTTCTTGCCCTCCGACAGGTCCGCTACGAGAACCGGGCGTTCTGGCGCAACCCGGTTGCCGCGTTCTTTACGTTCGCCTTCCCCCTGATGTTCCTGGTCATCTTCAACCTGCTCTTCGGCAACAGGGACCTGGAGCTACCCGGGGGAACGGTCAACACCTCCACGTTCTACGTCCCGGCCATAGTGGCCCTCTCGGTCATCTACGCCTGCTATAACAACGTGGCCATCGGACTCTCCTTTGCCAGGGATATGGGCCTGCTGAAGCGGGTCCACGGCACGCCTCTGCCCGGCTGGTCGTACATGTTCGGCAGGATTGGACACTCGGTGTTGGTGTCGGTCCTGCTGGTCGCCATCGTCACCGCGGCGGGGGTATTGTTCTACAACGTGGACTTGCCCACCAATACGTTGCCGGCGTTCCTGGTCAGCCTGGTGGTCGGGGCGGCCACCTTCTGCGCCCTGGGGCTGGCGGTCATGACGGTCATCCCCAACGCCGACGCGTCTCCCGCCATCGTCAACGTCTCCATACTGCCCCTTCTCTTCATATCCGACGTCTTCATCCCGCTGCAGGACGCCCCGGCCTGGCTCACCACGTTCGCCGACATCTTCCCGGTGCGGCACTTCGCCATGGCCATGCACACGGCCTTCGACCCCTTCGAGAAAGGGGCCGGTTTCGAGCCGGTGCACCTGCTGGTGATGGCGGCGTGGATGGTGGGCGGCGTACTGGTGGCGGTGCGCTTCTTCTCCTGGGAGCCCCGAAGGTAGCGGGCTGTCGGAGCAGGTAGGGTCCCCTGCCTCCTCGGGTACTTCACGCTGCCCCGGTGGTATAGTAGGATGTCCCTGTGCCCGGCGGCCAGGGCCCCGTTCCGCCGGGACATGCTAAGAACGGAGGGTCCGGCCTATGCTGAGAGTCGGCGTCGATATCGGGGGTACGTTCACCGACCTGATGACCTTCGACGAGGAGGCGGGGACCGTTTCCCGGAACAAGGTCTTGACGACGCCCAGGGCGCCCGAGGAGGGGCTGCTGGAAGCCTGCCGGTCGGCGGGCGTGGAAGTGGAGGGCGTGTCCCACTTCGTCCACGGCACCACGTTGGTCACCAACCTGGTGATCGAGCGCCAGGGGGCCAAGGTCGGGCTGATAACCACCCGGGGGTTCCGGGACATCCTGCTCTTCCAGACGGGCATGCGCGAGCAGAGCTTCGACCTGCAGTGGGAGCGCCGCAAGGCCCTGGTGCCCCGGCACCTGATCGTCGAGGTGTCCGAGAGGATGGGTAAGGAGGGAAGCCCCATGGCGTCCCTCGACGATGCCGATGTCGCCCGGGCCGTCCGGTACCTGGTGGCAAAGGGCGTCGACTCCGTCGCCGTGTGCCTGTTCAACTCCTACGCCAACGGCCGGCATGAGATCGAGGTCGGCCGGATCATCGCCCGCGAGGCGCCGCAGCTGTACGTGTCCCTCTCCTGCCAGGTGGACCCCCGGATAAGGGAGTATCCCAGGGCCAGCACCACGGTGCTGAACTCCTACGCAATGCCCCGGGTGTACGGCTACGTAGACCGCCTGGACAGGGCCCTGGAGATACAGCGGGGAATCAAGTACATGCACTCCGGCGGGGGCCTCATCTCCTCCACGGCGGCCCAGGAGAGGCCCATCGCACTGGTGGAATCGGGGCCGGCCGCGGGGGTGCTGGCCTGCCGCTACCTGGGCGAGAAGCTGGGCATCGATCAGATCATTACCGCCGACATGGGGGGCACCAGCTTCGACGTCTGCATGATCCGAGACGGCGTGCCCGAGATAAAGGACACCACCGACGTGGAGTTCGGCATACCCGTACGGAGCGACAGCATCGACGTGGTGTCCATCGGGGCCGGGGGCGGGAGCATCGCGTGGGTCGACGAGGGCGGAAGCCTCAGGGTCGGCCCTCGCAGCGCCGGCGCCGACCCGGGACCGGCCTGCTATGACTTCGGCGGCACGGAGCCCACCACCACTGACGCCAACATGATCCTGGGGACCCTAAACCCGGAGAACTTCCTGGGCGGCGGCTCCATGAAGCTGGACCCGAACAGGTCGTGGAAGGCGATGCAGCCCATAGCCGACCACTTCGGCGTCTCGGTGCCCGAGGCGGCCCAGGGCGTGTACAAGGTCGTCAACGCCAGCATGGCCCAGGCAGTGCGGCAGGTCACGGTGAAGAAGGGCATAGACCCCAGGGAGTTCACCCTCGTGCCCTTCGGCGGGGCCGGCGCCCAGCACGCCATAGACGTTGCCAAGGAGCTTGACATAACCTCCGTGCTGTTCCCCGTCAACGCCAGCACCCTGTCGGCCCTGGGCATGATGACCGCCGACATCAGCTACAACGAGTCCCGGACGGCGTCATCTCCCCTGGCGGAGCTGTCCATGGACCGGGTGGAGGCGGACTTCCGGGAGCTGGAGGCCCGGGCCCTGGGATACCTGCAGGCCGACGAGAGCCGTGTCATCGGCACCGGCGTCCAGTGGAAGGCCGACGTGCGGTACGTGGGCCAGTCCTTCGAGCTGCGGGTGCCCCTGCCCAGGGGCAAGGCGACCAGGGAGCAGGTCTACCAGGAGTTCGAGAAGGTGTACCGGGAGCGGTACGGCATGGTGCTGGGGGACCCCGCCGAGGTGGTCAACATCCACGCCACGGCAACGGGATACATACAGTCCCTGGAGCTTCCCAAGAGGGAAGGCGCCGGCCAAGGCGCTCCCTCTCCCAAGGGACACCGGAAGATGGCCTTCTACGACTCGCCGGTGCCCGTGTACGACCGGGAGACGTTGAGGCACGGCATGGTGCTGCAGAGCCCCTGCATCGTCGAGGAGGTGGACAACACCATCTTCCTGCCCCAGGGCTGCGAGTCCCGGGTGGACGAGTACGGCAACATAAGGACCACGGTCAGCTCCAACCCCCAGCAGGAGGCCTCTGAGCTGGACCCCTTCACCGCCGAGATCATCCGCAGCTACCTGCTCTCCACCGTCGAGGAGATGATGAAAAGCACCACCGCCGTGGCCTACTCCAGCACCTTCGCCGAGCGGCTGGACTTCACCGGCGCGATATTCGACAGCCGGGGCCGAATGGTCGCCCAGGCCCAGGGAGTGCCCATCCACGCAGGCACCATGACCGACTCGCTGGAGGCCATCATAGAGGCCTTCGACGGCAAGTTCTACGAAGGCGACGTGATGATCCTCAACGACGTCTACGCCGGCGGCTCCCACCAGCCCGACGTGATGGTGGCACGGCCCATCTTCCATGAAGACACCCTGGTGGGCTACACCGCCAACCGGGGCCATTGGACGGACATCGGCGGCATGGCCGCGGGCGGGTTCTCGGGCACGGCCCGGCACGTCGTGCAGGAGGCCCTCACCATTCCCCCCGCCAAGCTGTACGAGGCGGGCGTCCTCAACACCACCGTGAGGGAGTTCATCCTCCGGAACGTGCGGGTGTCCCGCCAGATATGGGGCGACATCCAGTCCCAGATCACCGCCAACCTGACCGGCGAGCGGCGGGTGAAGGCGCTCATCGACAAGTACGGGGTGGACATGGTGCTGGCCGGCATGGAGGCCACCCTGGAGTACGGCCGCAGACGGTTCAGGCAGAAGCTGCTGGAGATGCCCGACGGCAAGGGACACGACCACGACTACGTCGACACCGACGGCTACACCGACCGCATGTACAAGATCAACGTGGCGGTGGAGAAGAAGGGCGACAGGCTGAGGGTGGACTGCTCGGGCAGCTCCGACCAGGACTTCTCCATGGTGAACTGCAGCAAGGTGGTCGCCAAGGGGGCCATCTTCGTGGCGGTCATCTCAATGGTGGACCCCGAGGGGGTCATGAACTCCGGCGTGCTGGAGCAGATCGACCTCTTCATCCCCGACGGGTCCATACTGAACCCCCACCATCCGGCCCCCGTAGCCGCGGGAATCTACCATATCCCGGCGCTCACCGACACGGTCATCAGGGCCTTTGGCGACTGGCTTCCCGAGCGGGTCATCGGCTCCAGCAACGGCGACCGGGACAACACCACCTACTGGGGGTTTCACCCCGAGACCGGCCACGAGTGGGTCTGGTACCTGAGCCAGAGCGGCGGCTACGGGGCCCGGGCCACCAAGGACGGCGAGCCCGTCGCCCCCGACCCGCGCAACAACTGCCGGTTCTCCTCCCTGGAGGTATGGGAACGGGAGTTCCCGGCCCTCTTCATGCGGTGGGAGATGGCTACCGACTCGGGAGGGGACGGGAAGTTCCGCGGGGGCCTGGCCTCCCGCCAGGAGTTCGAGCTCCTGGGAGACGCCCTCTACTCGGCCGCGGCCACCCGGCACATCCTGCCTCCAAGGGGTATCTTCGGCGGGGGCGATGCCCACTGCCACTCCTTCCACCTGACCAGGAACGGCAAGCGGACCACCCTTCAGGAGGCCTTCGGCCTTCCGTCTCCCTCCAAGTTCGCCAACGTGTCGCTGCAGAAGGGGGACATCTTCGCCGTGGAATCGGGCGGCGGCGGGGGATACGGCGACCCCCTGGACCGGGACGTCTCCATGGTGGAGCTGGACGTGCTGGAGGGGTACGTGTCCCTGGAGAAGGCCCGGGACGTGTACGGGGTCGCCATCGACCCGGCCACTCTCGAAGCCGACCCCCAGGCGACGGCGGACCTCAGGCTAAAGCTGGCGTCTGGCCGCCGGAGATCGATGGACGGGGCTGAGGGCTGACGTGACGTCCATCGACCGGGTGCTGGGGCAGGTCGACCGCGCCGCCATAGTGGAGCTGGCGTCGGACCTGGTCCGCATACCCAGCTTCAAGCCCGACGAGACCCCCGTGGCCCGTTACCTTGCAGATTTCTTCGGCAGCCGCGGGTACCGGGTCGACCTGCAGGAGGTGGAGCCCGGGCGCTTCCAGACCATTGCCACCCTGGAGGGCTCCGGGGGCGGGCCCAGCCTGATGCTCAACGGCCACACGGACATCAACTCGCTGGGGATGCGGTGGCGCCGGGACCCGTGGACCCCCAGCGTCGAGGGGGACCGTCTCTACGGACACGGCGTGCAGAACATGAAGGGCGGCCTGGCCAGCGTCGTCATGGCCGCCGAGGCAGTCCGGCTGTCCCAGACCCGGCTGAAGGGAGACCTGGTGGTGGCCTGCGTCGTGGGGGAGACCCAGGGCGGCGAGGGCACGAAGCACCTCGTGGACACCGGCTTCCGGACGGACATGGCGGTGGTTGCCGAGCCCTTCGGCCTTGGCAACCTGGTCACGGTGCACGCCGGCATAGTGCACATGGCCATCCACGCCTACGGGGTCACGGGCCACATGGCCCGCAGCGACCACACGGTGCACGCCGTACGGAACATGGCCCGGATCATGGACGCCCTGGAGAATGTCGAGTTCACCTGCACCCCCCGGTCCGACATGCCGGCCCTGCCCAAGCTCAACGTCGGCAGCATCATCGGAGGCCGCGGGCGGGAGTACGTCCTCGTGGAGCCGCCCTACGTCCCCGACCTGTGCACCATCATCGTCGACGTCCACTTCCTCCCCGGACAAACGGTGGAGGGCATCGTCGCCGACATCCGCCGGGCGCTGGACCCGCTGGCCGCCGCGGACCCTGACCTGCGATACGAGATCGAGATACCGCCCCCGGCCTCCTTCAGGGGCCGCCGCAGGCTGGTGATGGACCCTCTGGACGTCCCCCCGGACGAGTACATAGTCCAGGCCGTGGCCCGCAGCCACGAGAGGGTGACCGGGCGGCCGCCCTCCTCCATCGGGGCCATCATCCCCGACTCCTACAGCGCCAACGACACGTGCCACCTGTGGAAGGCCGGCATCCCCTGCCTCATCTACGGGCCGGCCGTCGGCAGGGGGACGAAGGACGAGGACGACTCCTACGTGGTCATCAGCGAGATGGTGGAGTGCGCCAGGGTCCTGGCGGTGACGGCCCTGGAAGTGTGCGGCTCGGACCGCGCTCACGACGGCGCCGGGACAAGCTGAGGTCCGGCCTCCAGGCCAGCCCATGAGAAGAACGAAGATAGTCTGCACGATAGGCCCGGCCTCCAGCTCCCCGGCCGTCCTGGAACGTCTAATAGGGGCCGGGATGGACGTCGCCCGCCTCAACTTTTCCCACGGGACCCACGCCGACCACCGCGAGGTCGTAGAGGCCATCCGGCGCATCTCCACGGCCCACGGACGGCCCGTAGCCGTGCTCCAGGACCTGTCCGGTCCCAAGATCAGGATCGGGCCCGTGGCCGAGGGAACGGTCGATGTCGACACAGGCTCCACGCTCACTCTGACCACGCGACCGGTGCCCGGCGACGCTCGCGAGGTCTCGGTGAGCCACCCGGCCCTGCCCAGGAGCGTGTCCGTGGGCGACACCATCCTCCTTGCTGATGGAGCCCTAGAGCTACAGGTGCTCGACACCACCACCGATGACATCACGTGCGACGTCCGGATCGGCGGGCCGCTCAGCTCCCACAAGGGCGTCAACGTCCCCACCAGCTCCCTGGACGTGCCCTCGTTGACTGACAAGGACATGACGGACCTGGCTTTCGGGATCCAGTGCGGTGTGGACTATGTCGGCCTCTCCTTCGTCCGGACCGCGGCGGACCTCTACGAGGCGAGGAGGATCGTCGAGGCGCACGGCTACGCGGTCCCGCTGGTCGCCAAGATCGAGAAGCACGAAGCGGTGGCCAACATGGACGAGATTATCGACGCCGCCGACGCGATAATGGTCGCCCGGGGCGACCTGGGGGTCGAGACTCCCCTGGAGAAGGGGCCCCTGGTCCAGAAGCGGCTGATCGAGAGGTCCAACCTGGTGGGAAAGCCGGTGATCACCGCCACCCAGATGCTCCGCTCCATGGTGGAGAACCCCCGTCCCACTCGCGCCGAGGTAACCGACGTCGCCAACGCCGTCCTGGACGGCACCGACGCGGTCATGCTGTCGGAGGAGACCGCCGTCGGGGCCTACCCCGTGGAGTCCGTCGCGATGATGGCGAGGATCGCCCAGGACGCCGAGTCGGCCCTGCCGTTCACGCCCCAGCCCTGGGACACGGGTCGCCAGGCGGCGTCCCTGGAGGAGTCCGTGGGCCGCGCCGCCTGCGACCTGGCCAGGCACATCGACGCCGCGGCTATCATAACCTTCACCCAGTCCGGCAGCACCCCGAAGCTGGTGGCCAAGCACCGTCCCCGGCGGCTCATCCTGGCGCCGACGCCCCTGGAGAGCAGCTACAGGCGCCTCTCCCTGGTCTGGGGGGTCGTCCCCATCCTGGGCGAGGCGGCCAAGGACACCGACGAGATGGTCAGGAAGGCCCTGGACGAGTCGCTCAACTCGGGACTGGTGCGGAAAGGCCAACGGGTGGTCATAACATCTGGGGTGCCCATGGGAGTCCCCGGCTCGACCAACCTCATCGAGGTCCACGTCCTGTAGTCCCGGCGGCGAGGCTTCGCCATTTCGTAGCCCTTTCGTAGACGGACGATGTCGGATAGAATGGGCCGGGGCGCTCCCGGACCGGTTTCCATCCGTGCCCGTTTCCGCCCGGGCCCTTTGAAGGAGACTCAGATGGCGATACGCACCCTTCTATACACGCCCGGCAACGAGCCGAGGAAGGTGTCCAAGGTGGGCTCCTTCGGCGCCGACGCGGCCATCCTGGACCTGGAGGACGCCGTGGCCGTCGACCAGAAGGTGGCGGCCAGGGACGCGGTCAGGCAGGCCATCCCCGCGGTCGGGGAGACGGGCACCCGGGTGTATGTCCGGATCAACCCCACGGGAGAGAAGACCGACTTCTCCCTGAACGTGGGGCTCGCCGACATCGAGGTGGTGGTCTGCGCCGGGCTTGGCGGCCTGGTCGTGCCCAAGGTGGAGTCGGCAGAGGAGATGGAGGACGTGGAGCGGGTCCTGGCAGCCCGTGAGAAGGCCCTTGGCCTGGAGCCGGGCAGCGTGGAGGTCGTCCCCATAATCGAGACGGCCCTGGGGCTGTGGCGGGCCTATGAGATCGCCCGCAGCAACCCGCGCATCAAGTCCCTGCACTTCGGCGCGGGCGACTTCACCAGGGACGTGAGCATCGACTGGACCAGGGACGAGGCGGAGCTGGCCTATGCCCGCTCCCGCCTGGTGGTAATCTCCCGCGCCGCCGGAATCGACCCTCCCACCGACTCGGTGTGGGTGCGCCTGGACGACGAAGAAGGGTTCGTGGAGTCGGCCCGTCGGGCCAGGCGCATGGGCTTCCAGGGCAAGAGCTGCATCCACCCCAGGCAGGTCCCCCTGGCCAACCGGGTCTTCTCCTACGTGTCCCCGGAGGAGCTGGCCCAGGCCAGGAAGATCGTCGAGGCCTTTGCCCAGGCCCAGGCCGCGGGCAGCGCGTCCATCCGGGTGGACGGCCAGTTCGTCGACTATCCCCTGGTGGAGAACGCCAGGCGGGTCATCGAGCTCCACGCGGGGGCCCAAGAGGCGGCCCAAGAGGTAGAGGGTTAGAGATATGGTCTCGTCTTCCAGGGCCGATGGCGCCGGCGACAGCGACGCGTTGAGCGGGATTCGCGTGCTGGACCTTGCCACCTTCATCGCCGCCCCCTTCGCAGCGACTATGATGGCCGAGTTCGGCGCCGACGTCATCAAGGTGGAGATGCCGGGGCGCGGCGACCCCTGCCGGCAGCTTGGCGAGAAGCACAACGGGGTCGGGCTCATCTGGGCCCAGGAGAACCGGAACAAGCGGGGCATCACCTGCGACCTGAGACAGGAGAAGGGGCAGGAGATCATCAAGGAGCTGGTCAAGCGCTCCGACGTCCTGGTGGAGAACTTCAGGCCGGGCACCATGGAACGCTGGAACATGGGATACGAGGTACTCAGGGATCTGAACCCTGGGCTGGTCATGGTCAGGGTGTCCGCCTACGGCCAGACGGGGCCGTACCGGGAGAAGGCCGGGTTCGGCCGCATCGCCCAGGCCTTCGGCGGCCTGAGCTACCTGGCCGGTTTTCCCGACCGGCCGCCCGTCAACCCGGGGTCGGCCACCATCGCCGACTATGCTGCGGGGCTCTTCGGGGCCTTCTCCATCATGGTTGCCCTGGAGCACCGGCGGCGCACGGGCGAGGGCCAGTGCATCGACATTTCCCTGTACGAGAGCATATTCCGGCTCCTGGACAACCTGGCCTCGGCCTACGACAAGCTCGGGTTCGTCCGCGAGCGGCAGGGCACCGGCACCGCCCACGCCGTGCCCCACAACCACTACCCCACCAGGGATGGGAAGTGGGTCGCCATCGCGTGCACCAGCGACCGGATATTCCAGCGGCTGGCCAAGGCGATGGGCCGGGAAGACCTGGGCTCCGACCCCCGTTACACCACCAGCGCGGGCAGGGTGGAACACCGCGATGAGCTGGACGGCATCGTATCGGCCTGGACCCAGACCCACGACATGGGTGACCTGATAGGGCTCCTGGACTCGGAAGAGGTCCCCGTGGGCGCCATCAACAGCATAGCCGACATCTTCCAGGACCCCCAGTTCGCCGCCAGGGGTTCGATGGTCGAGGTGGACGACCCCGTCATGGGCAAGCTCAAGATGCCGGCCATCGTGCCGAGGATGAGCAGCGGCCTGGGCCGGGTGAAGCACCTTGCCCCCTCCCTCGGCCAGCACAACGACGACATATACGGCAATCTCCTGGGGTTCAGCCCCGAGAAGCTGGCCGCCCTCGAGGACGAGGGCATCGTATAGCGACCGGGCCCCTCGCAGGCCACGCACGGCGGTAAGGCCCACCTGGAGGTTAGGATGGACGCTCCTATCGGAATAGATTTCCATACCTTCTCCCTGGTCGGCCGGTGCGCCCGCACGGGGATGTTGGGGGTGGGGATCACCACCAGCGAGATTGCGGTGGGCTCCCGGTGCCCCTTCGTGCGGTCCGGGGTCGGCGCCGTCGCCACCCAGGCCATGACCAACCCCCGGCTTGGAACGGCGGCCCTGGACCTGCTGGCCGCGGGAGAGCCGGCGCAGGACGTGGTGTCCAGCCTGGCGGAGGACGACGCGCACATCGAGCGGCGGCAGATCGGGGTCGTCGACTCCCTGGGCAGGTCCGCCGCCCGCACGGGGGCCCGCATCCACCCCTGGGCGGGCCATCTGACCGGCGACGGCTACGTGGCCATGGGCAACGGCCTTGTTGCGGAGGGCGTGGTCCGCGCGATGGCCGAGGCCTTCCAGGGCTCGGGGGCGGAGGACCTGGAGGAGCGGCTGATGCGGGCGGTGGAGGCCGGACAGCACGCGGGAGGAGAGGCCGCGCCGTTCACGCCCTACCACTCGGCTGCGCTGGTCGTATACGGCGACGACTCCTTCTCCCGGGTGGACCTGAGGGTCGACGACCACCCCGAGCCGCTGGCCGAGCTGCGGCGTCTGCTGGAGCTCCTGAAGCCCAGGATCGACTACTACTCCCTAAGGGCCAGGGACCCCGACAGCACCGTCGCGCCGGGGACGACCCAGGAATCCAGGTAACGTCCCAAGACACGGACGGCCAATGAGGAGGAGGGACCATTATGGTCGAAGTCGGCTCGGGTCCATACAGGTACGACGTGATAGAGGGCTGGGGCGCCCTGCCCCAGGAGATGTCCTTCGGGGTCGTGACGGGAGTGGTCGTGGACTCGCAGGAGCGGGTCATCGTATGCCAGCAGCAGATGGAGCCTCCGGTCATCGTCTTCGACCGTGAGGGGAGCTACCTCACCTCCTGGGGCGCCGGTCTGCTTCCCGAGCCCCACACCCTGTTCATCGACTCCGATGACGTCGTCTACGTTCCGGACAGGGCGGCCCATGTGGCGATGAAGTTCACCGTCGAGGGCGAGCCCCTGATGGAGCTGGGCAACCGGGGCCAGCCCTCGGACACGGGATGCGAGGAGCACGAAGGGCCGGTGCTCAGGGCCGGCGGTCCCTTCAACGTGCCGACCCGCATGTCCCCGTCCCCCTCGGGGGACATCTACGTCTCCGACGGGTACAGGAACTGCCGCGTCCACCGGTTCTCCTCCGACGGCCGGCTCATCTCGTCGTGGGGGCAGCCGGGCGAGACCGCCCCGGGGGAGATCCGTTCTCCCCACTGCCTCTGGGTCATGCCCGATGGAAGGGTCTACGTCTGTGACCGGCTGAACGACCGGATACAGATATTCTCGCCCGGCGGGGAGTTCATCGACCAGTGGAAGGGACTCGCCTGGCCCACGGACCTGTTCGTGGACGCCAACGGGGACTTCTTCGTGGCCGAGCGCCCCAACCACGAGGCCCAGACGAACTCGATGGTCGTGCGCGACGGCTCGGGTCGCGAGAAGGCCCGCTGGGACACGCCGCGGAACCACCAGACGTGGCACGATTCCCACGGCAACCTGTTCCTGGTCACGGGACAGCTCGCCGAGCCCAGGGACAAGGCCATCTACAAGTACGTCAAGAAGGCGTAGACCGGGGGAGGCCTACAGCACGCTCAGGTCCTCCAGGAACTTGGTGACCTCGGCGGCGCACTCCCGGGGCCGGGCGTAGCCCAAGTCGTAGCCGGGCCCGTCCAGGGTCACCGTCCGGACGTTGGGGGCGTTCACCAGGGCCTCCCGCTCGTCTTCAGGAAGCAGCGCGTCCCGGGTCCCCTCCAGGTAGAGGGTGGGCACCCCGATGTCCTTCAGTTCGGGGACCATGTCCACCGGCCCCATCCCGCGGTAGAACTCCGCCGCCAGCAGCGGGTCGTTCTGGGCGATCTGGTCGACGTACCAATCGACGTATCCGGCGGGGGCCTCGCGCATCCGGGGGCGGGCCCGCACCGACACGCCGGCCCATGCCCGCATTCCCCTGGCCAGCATCAGGTCGATGCTCCCCTGGCCCTGGACCGTCTCGCCCGGCTTGAAGTCCGCGGCGTTCCTGTCCAGCTGGGACCGGCCGGGCCTAAGGGGGATACTCATTATCACCAGGGCATGCAGCGCCTGGGGGGCCCGGGTGGCCAGGCTCAGGCCCGTCAGTGCTCCCGTGGCCTCACCGATCCAGACGACCTTCCCCGCCTTCAGGTGCTCGAACAGGGCGAGGGCGTCCAGCAGCCGCGACTCGATGGAGTTCTTGAAGGTCTCGACCGGTACCCGGGAGAGGCCCAGTCCACGGAGGTCGACGCGGGCGACCCTGAGCCGCCGGGAGATAAGGGGCACCCACTCGTACCACAGGTTCGAGTTCCTGGGGTGGCCATGGCAGAGCACCGCCGTGGGCGCGTCCACCCACGGGTCCGTGAAGTCGTCGTACCGGTAGTAGAGCTGGGCGCCTCCGGGACCTCGATAGCTCTCGACGCTCATCGCGCACCTCCTCCGTTCTTCGTCCCATACCCCCGCCGCGGGGGATACCGGGATGCGGGAAGTGTAGCACCAGCCAATCAGCGGGTTCAACTCATGTATTTGCCCATGCAACCATCCTGCGCCCGTTTCCATTTGGCCCGTCCCTCGGTATACAATTGCCCTGTCGCGGCTGCGCGGCGCCAGCATGCCGGGCCCCACCTACACAGAGAAGGAGGCAGCCCAATGCCAGGATCCCATCAGATCAAGATACAGCCCCTGACCGACGAGGCTTTTCGGCCCTTCGGCGAGGTCCTCAGCCGGAAGGAGTCGGAGCCCTTCTTCCAGATGACCGACGGCAGGGTCCAGGGGTGGAAGGTGGACTTCACCTGCGTGGGACCGACGGAGGTCGCCTACATGAAGGTGGACTTCCAGTCGTGGGCCGTCGAGGACATGGAGAGACACTTCCAGGTGACCCAGACCTTCATACCCCTGAAAGGGAAGCCGATGATCATGGTGGTTGCCCGGGCAACCGACCCCGACGACAGGGAGGCCGTGCCGCCTCCCCAGGAGTACAGCGCCTTCTACATGGATGGCTCCCAGGGCGTGATGCTGGGGGTCGGGACGTGGCACGCCTCGGCCCGCCTGGCCCTCTACCCGCCCGACTGCGAGTTCGTCTACCTCTCCTCCAGCAACACGACCCAGGACCTGAAGCGCGTCGCGGCGGAAGGGGGCGAGCCCAGGCTCAGCCAGGTGGTGAACTACCGGGAGCGGTTCGGCCTGGCCGTCGAGCCCGTGTGGTAGCGGGCCGCGGCTCCGGGGCTACTCGGACGCGGGCCTGGAACGGTCCGACAGGTTGACCACGGCGGCGCCCGTGGCCCGCACCACGTCCCCGGGGGCGATCATGATCTCGTTGCCCCAGACCCCCGCGCCGACGCCCAGGACGTCCTCCTCCATCAGGGCCGCGTCGACGAAGGTGCGGAACCCCTGGGGCTGCCAGTGGAACGGTGGGATGGAGCCGATCTCGTAGCCCGTGGTCTCCAGGACGGCCTCCGGGGCCGCCAGCCTGATGTTGCGCGAGCCTATGGCCCGTTTCAGGTGGCCCGAGACGGCGTTGCTGCTTGCCCCCAGCATGACCAGCACCCGTTCTCCCGTGTCCGTCTCGAATATCAGCGTCTTCACCATCTGGCTCTCCCGGCACCCCAGGGCCCGGGCGACGCCGGCGGCCCCCTTCTCGGTGGTGGGTGGAAAGGAGAGCCTGGAGTATGGGATGGACCGCTCGTCCAGGAACCTGTGGGCCGGCAGGTCGGCGCTCATCGCACTACCGCGTCCAGCAGGCGCGACAGGGCCTCGTTCTCCCACCGGAGCCGGTTTTCCTGCACACGGTCGTTGGTCCAGAAACCCGGGTTGTGCACGACGACCATGTCCAGGCTGGGGCAGGCCCATATGTGCCTGGCCCCGCCTCCCCACGCCGCGAAGGAGTCCCGAGGCGCGTCGGGCCACGCCTTGCCGTGGTCGTTCACCCAGAACCCGTGGCCGTACATCCATTTCTCCTCGGGCTCGTTGGCCAGGATGTCCGGGTTCGTCACCGTGGCGTGCTTCAGGTAGTCCGCCGGGACGACCTGGACCCCGTCCCACTCGCCCCCGCTGAGCCACAGGTGTCCCAGGCGGGCCGAGTCCCGCGCGGTGGCCAGGATCTGCAGCGAGTGGCCGAACACGTTCCTCTTCCCGCCCTCGCCGGGCCCGTACTGGAAGTCGGTGTAGTCGTGGCCCCACGAGCCCCCTATGGGGTCGCGGAGCTTCCGCTCCATCAAGCGGGCGCAGCCCGGAAGCCGTCCGGGGTCGCTGCTGTCGTAGAGGCCGTAGATGGTCGCCAGAGAGTTACTGACGATGTTCATGCCGAAGGTCTGATAATGGAACTGCTTGCCGGGCTCCTCACCCGGTTTCATGTACCCTGAGGTGTTGCAGATTAGCTGCCGAAAGGTTATCTCCCGGTCCTTCTCGAAGGCCCACCGGCCTTCCTTGGGGCCCTCCCCCTCGGCTACGTTCATCATCTCCGGGTAGTAGTCGACCACCGGCGCGTCCAGGCTTGGGAGCATGCCCTCGGATACGGCGATGCCCAGCAGGCACGAGTAGGCTGACTTGACCGCCGAGGCCTGGGCCAGCTGCCTGGTGGGCTCGACTCCCGCGCTCCACTCCACGGCCAGGTAGCCGTGCCGCGCCACGACGACGCGAAAGGGCTCCCCCAAGGAGCGGGCCCACGCCTCCACGGACGCCAGCCTGGAGGGGTCCAGCCCCACCTCCTCAGGGGAGCGGACCTGCCACTGAGCGCCCGGAAACATCCTGTCCATCACGCTCCTTCAGACGCCCCTTCGGTGGAACGGGACCGCAGCTCCTCGCACGTGTCCTGGTCGGCCTCGGCCAGGTCCGGCTGGTCGTTGAACAAGTAGGCCACCGAGCGCCAGGCGTAGAAGCGGTCGTCCTTGGGGTCCAGCTGGATAGCCCTGCTCAGATCGGCTATCGCCTCCTCGTACCATCCCACCTCGTAGTAGGAGCCGCCGCGGTTGAAGTATGCCTCCGCGTAGGTTGAGTCCAGCTCGATGGCTTTGGTGTAGTCCGAGATGGCCTTGCCGTATATGCCGGACCGGCTGTAGCGGTTGCCACGCTCGTTGTATCCCCGCGCGTCCTGGGGCTCGGGCTCGGCCTTCGCCCCCGGTCTCGTTGCCCGCTGGTCGGCCACGTCCTAGGAGCTGCCGGCCGGAGGGAGGCTCGCCACCTCTCTCTTGATGGACTCCACCCGTCCGGCCAGCTCCCTGCGCTCCGGCACCTTGTCCTCGCAGCTGGGGCACCAGACCCGGGCCCTGGACGAGAGCATCATGTTCTCCTGTTTAACGGAGAAAGCGCCCACCCGCTCGTTGCAGACGCCGCACCTCTGGACCACCTCGATCTCTCCAGCCATGGACCCTCCCTCGCTCCGCCGGACTTCGATGTACCGCTCGAGGGGGATTATAGCAACCGGCATCGAGGTTTGCACATCGTGCCACCGATACGGCAGCAAATCTCCCTGTCCGCGACAAAGCACGGTCTCGTTGAACAATAGACTGAGACTGATTCCCGATTGCGACGGCCCCTGATATGTAATACCATTGAGTGCAGGAGGTGCCCCATGGCGGAAAGCCCCCATCGTCACGATGCGGAGCACCACGACCATTCCACTCACGACGAGCACGAGGGCCACGGCCACGACGAGCACGAGGGCCACGGCCACGACGAGCACGAGGGCCACGGCCACGACGAACACGACGGCCACGACGAACACGAGGGCCACGACGAACACGAGGGCCACGGCCACGACGAGCACGAGGGCCACGGCCATGACGAGCACGAGGGCCACGATCACGCCCACGACCTGCGGGGAGCCAGCCGCCGCAGCCTGATCTTCGCCCTGGTGCTGATCAGCACCTACATGGTGGCGGAGGTGGTGGGCGGCATCCTGTCAGGCAGCCTGGCGTTGCTGGCCGACGCCGGGCACATGCTCACCGACGCCGCGGCAATCTCCATGGCCCTGGTGGCCATGTGGATTGCCCAGAAAGAGGCCTCGGTTGAGCGCACCTTCGGGTATCACCGCACGGAGATACTCGCCGCGCTGGCCAACACCTTCGCCCTCTGGATGATCGCTGGGTGGATCGTCTGGGAGGCTTACCACCGGGCCTTCAGGGAGGACGTCGAGGTGGTGGGCCTGCCGGTCCTGCTGGTCGGCATAGGCGGCTTCGTGATAAACGTGATCGCCGCATGGATACTGCACCGCTCCTCGGGGGAGAGCCTCAACGTGGAGGGCGCTTTCCAGCACGTGCTGGCGGACCTGCTGGGGTCCGTGGGCGTCATAGTCTCCGCGATACTGATCATGGCCTTCCAGTGGCAGATAGCGGACCCGATCCTCAGTGTCGTCATCGCGATCCTCATCGTGTACAACACCCGCAGGCTGATCGTCAGCGTTCTCAACGTGCTGCTGGAGGGAAGCCCCGAGCGCATCGACGTCTACAAGCTGTGCCACGACATCGAGGAGATGGAGGGAGTCACCCTGATCCACGACGTTCACGTCTGGACCATAACCTCGGGGAACGAGGCCTTCACCGCCCACGTGCTGCTGGACCCCGCCTACGAGGGCGAGCTGGACAGGCTGATCAAGAGGATGCAGGACCTTCTGCACCGGGAGTACGGTATCGGCCACGTCACCATACAGGTGGAGCGGTCCGTGGACGGTTGCACCGAGAACCACCACGTCGGCCACCTGCTGGCCTACTCGCGCTCCACGGGCTGAAGAGAGACCGCGACGGGCCGGCCCGTCGCGGTCCGCGGCAAACTAAAAACCCCGCCGAACTCGCGGTCCGGCGGGGTCTCTTTTCAGGTCGGAAGGCTTGGTCTAGTGTGCGTGGCCCGCGTGCTCGTGCACGTGGTGCTCGTGCTCGTCGCACTCGTGCTGGTCGTGCACGTGGCCAGCTTCGTCGCTGTGGTGCTCGTGCGTGTCGCACTCGTGGGCGGCGTGGTCGTGGGCCTCAGTGTGGTGCTCGTGGGTATCGCACTCGTGCTGGTCGTGCACGTGGCCGGGGTCGTCGCCGTGGTGTTCGTGGGTATCGCACTCGTGGATCGCGTGTTGCTGCAACTAACTCAGACCTCCTTTATTGATACTCCATTCTCACTCACGGCGGGGTCGGATGTCAAGCACCTTGGCCCAAAAGACCGTCAACCTGGGGACAAGGCTTCGAGATCGCCTCCGGGGACCGTTGTCGGGCTATCCGCCGAGGACCCCGTGACGGTCGAGCACTCGGGCCAGCTCGGCGACACCCTCGTACACGGTCTCGGCCGACGGGTGGCCGAAGCAGAGGCGGGCACAGTTGACCCCCTTGCCCTCGGGGGAGAACTGGCTCCCGTTGTAGTAGGCGACGCCCTCGGCCATGGCCTGGGCCTGCACCGCCGCCAGGTCTGCGCCCTCGGGCAGCCTCATCCATACGTACAGGCCCCCCTCGGGAGCGTTCCAAGTTGCGGAGCTCCCGAAGTTCTCCCCAAGGGACGCCAGCATGGCGTCGCGCTTGACCCTGAGGCCCTCGTTCTCCTCGGCTATGTGGGAGTACATGTTGTGCTCAAGGTACTCCTCGATGGCCAGGGCCGAAAACTGGCTGGGCCCGCCGCCGGACCTGCCGCTCAACGCCCGGTGGAGCACCTCCGGGGGCGCGACCATGTACCCCATGCGCATGCCGGGGGCCAGTATCTTGGAGAAAGACCCCACGTAGATCACCCGGCCGGTGTCGTCCATGGAGTGAAACGACGCGACGTCCTCGCCCTCGAACCGGAGGTCCACGTAGCAGTCGTCCTCGAAAACGGGCACGCCGTGCTCTCCCGTGATCTCCAGGACGGCCCTGCGGCGCTCCAAGCCCATGGTCCAGCCCAGGGGATTCTGGAACGTGGGTATCGTGTACAGGAACTTCACCGCCCTGCCCTGGGCCCGCAGGCCGGCCAGCGTATCCTCCAGAGCCTCGGGCACGATCCCGCCGTCGTCGCAGGGCACGCTCACCACGTTGACGCCGTAGCGCCGGAGCTGTCGCAGGGTACCCAAGTAGACGTACTCCTCGGTCAGGACCGTGTCGCCGGGGTCCGTCAGGGCCTGTATCAGCATCCCGATGGCCTCCGAGGAGCCCGAGGTCATGACCACGTGCTCGGGGTCCACGGTCATGCCCCGGTCCCTGGCCAGCTTCCCTGCCACGAGCTGGCGAAGGGAGAGGAGGCCGGCGGCGTCGGGGTAGTAGGCCAGGTCCCTGCCCTCCCGGTCCAGCGCCGTCTTGAGGGAGTCCACGAGCCCCTCCAGCGGGATGGTGTCCGGGTCGGGATAGGCCACCGCGAAGTCGTACTTGGCGGTGGGAAAGGGGGCTGGTGTGGTGACGGGCATGTCCTTGGAGAACAGCTCATCGTAGCTGAACCGCCCGGTCGTCGCCATGGGGTGCACCTCCCTCGCATATCGGCAGACCCTGGAGCGCCCGCCGTGGGACCCCATTATAGCAGGAGCAGGCCTCGACGCGGGCCGGGCTGTGCCGCTGCCGGCGGCGGCGATTGACACTCCACGGCGCCCCCAATTATACTCCCTGCAACAGTCACACGTGTGCCATGGTGTTACGCAGACCGCATCTTTAGATGACGGGCGTGGACAGCGGGAGGTAGGAGATGGCGCAGGAGCAGATCGCGTTGATGGCCCACCTTATGCGCCGGGCCGGCTTCGGGGCCAACAGGGACGAGCTGGAACGGTACGCGGCCCATGGATACGAGGCCACTGTGGAGGAGCTGCTCCACCCCGAGAAGGCTCCCCCCGCCCTGGAGGACGAGGACCTGATCAAGCGGTACCACGTGGACGAGAACGGCCTCCAGCCCCTGGATAGCTGCCAAACCTACTGGATATACCGCATGATCAACACCAGGAGGCCGCTGGAAGAGAAGATGGCCCTATTCTGGCACGGCATATTCGCCACGGGCTACACCAAGCTCAACCAGCCCAAGGCCATCCTCAACCAGCTTGGCATGTTCCGCCGCCACGGGCTGGGCAAGTTCAGCAACCTGCTGGTGGAGCTCTCCAAGGACCCGGCCATGATCTTCTGGCTGGACAACAAGGACAGCCACCGCTACGAGCCCAACGAGAACTACGGGCGCGAGCTGCTGGAGCTCTTCTCCATGGGCGTCGGCAACTACACGGAGCAGGACGTGTTCGAGGCCTCCAGGGCCTTCACCGGGTGGACCATCCGGAACGCCGAGCTCCACACCTCCCGGGTGTCGCGGGACTCGGTCTGGCCCTACGGGCGGCTGGACTGGCAGTTCGAGTACCGGGAAGACGACCACGACGACACGGACAAGACCTTCCTCGGACACACGGGCGACCTCAACGGCGAGGACGTGATTGACATAATCTGCCGCCAGGACGCCACCGCCCGGTTCATCTGCCGCCACCTGTACAACTTCTTCGTGGCCGACGAGCCCCAGGTGCCCGCCTGGGAGACGGTGCCCCCCCGGGACCCAGAGGCGGTGCGGACGCTGACCGAGGCGTACTTCGAGCACGACTACGAGATACGGCCGGTGCTGCGGGTGCTGTTCAACTCCGACTTCTTCAAAGAGGCCGTCTTCCAGAAGATCAAGAGTCCCGCCGAGCTGGTGGCGGGCACCGCCCGGATGTCCGGCGGGTACGGCTTTCCCGCCCTGAAGGACATCGACCTGTCCCAGAAGGCGACGTTCATGGGCCAGAGTCTGCTGGACCCGCCCAGCGTGGAGGGATGGCACACGGGCACCGAGTGGATATACACCGGGGCCCTGGTCGACCGGGTGAACTTCGCCGTCGACGAGGTCGGCGACGCCACGCGGCCCGGAGTCCGCGCCATCCTCGACCGGGTGCGGGGCCGCGGGGAGGCCCTGTCGCCCTCCGAGCTGGTCGACGCGTGCCTGGACCTGCTGGGGCCCATGGACGTGTCGGACCAGACCCGCAGCGAGCTGGTCGACCAGGCCTCCAGGCGGGGCCTTGTCCGGTTCGGCTCCGCCGACGGCGACGAAGAGGCCACCAGGACCGTGCTGGAGGTCCTTCAGACCATCGTGTCCACCCGCGAGTACCAGCTGGCCTAGGGGCTCACCTCACGCCAAGGGGGACCTGTTGCAACCCGGCGCCTCGGGGCGCCGCGGGGTACGAGGAGGTGCGCAAGGTGCCATCCTTTCGCTACAGCCACACCGTGGGTTTCTATGCGCTGAACGGCCGCGGCTTCAACAACCCCGTGGACGTGGCCCTGGGGAGGGACGGCAAGATGTTCGTCGCCAACCGGGCCGGGGCGGACGTGGCCGCAAGGATGTTCTACAAGCGCATCACCGTATGCAACGTGAACGAGGACTACTTCGGGGAGTTCAGCAGCGGCGGCACCGAGGACGGCCAGATCATGTGGCCGGTCTCCATAGCGGTCGACGCGGATGAGAACATATACGTGGCCGACGAGGCCCTGCAGCGAATCTCCGTCTTCGACAGGCACTGGAACTTCGTGCGCAAGTGGGGCTCCCAGGGGAGCGGGGACGGCGAGTTCGACCGTCCCGCGGGCATGGTGCTGGACCCGGAGGGCAACCTGCTGGTCGCCGACGCCCTGAACCACCGGGTCCAGCGCTACACCACCGGGGGCCGCTTCCTGGGCGCCTTCGGCAGGCCGGGCACGGGCGACGGCCAGCTCCAGTTCCCCTGGGGATTGGCCGCGGACCGGGCCGGCAACGTCTACGTGTGCGACTGGCGCAACGACCGGGTCCAGAAGTTCGATGCCTCCGGGACGCATCTCGCCACCTGGGGAGGGCCCGGAAGCGGCGACGGCGAGTTCAACCGGCCCGCCGGCGTGGCTGTGGACGGCGACGGGCTGGTCTACGTGGCCGACTGGGGCAACGAGCGCGTTCAGGTGCTGGCCCCCGACGGCGGCTTTCTGGCCAAATTCCGGGGAGAGTCGGGGGTCTCCCAATGGGGGATGGACTACTTCATCGCCAACGAGGACGAGCTGGAGGAGCGGCACAGGGCCGACATGGAGCCCGGCCTGGACCCGTGGGCCCGCGACGTACCCGCGGAGCAGTCGGCGAGCATCGAGAAGCTGTTCTGGGGCCCCTCCTCCGTGAAGGTGGACGACCAGGGCAGGATCTACGTCGTCGAGGTCTGCCGCGCCCGCATCCAGGTATACGTGAAGGAGCCCTAGCCGCCGGCCTACGCCAAGACCCCGGCCTCGCCCCGCGCCTTGGGGCGGCCGGTCCAGGAGTTGTGACCATGGAGAAGAAGGACATCCCCTTCCTGTCTGCCGCAGAGCTCTCCACCCGGATCAGGACCAGGGAGTTGTCTCCCGTCGAGGTCACCGAGGCCTACCTCCAGCGCATCGACCGGCTCAACCCCACCCTCCACGCCTACCTGACCGTCTGCGCCGACGAGGCCATGGTCGCCGCCCGGGAGTCCGAGGAGGCCATGTCCAGGGGCGAGCACCGGGGGCCGATGCACGGCGTTCCAGTGACGATAAAGGACCAGGTGAAGTCCAAGGGAATCCGGACCACCTGCGGTTCGCCCATCTTCTGGGACAACGTTCCCGACGAGGACGGCACCGTGCTGGCCAACCTGAAGAATGCCGGCGCCATCCTGCTGGGAAAGGCCAACATGACCGAGTTCGGTACGACGGGCCTCTCCCACGCCATCGAGTTCCCCCGCAACCCCTGGGACCTGGAGAGGCACACCGGCGGCTCCAGCAGCGGCTCCGGGACCGCCACCGCCGCCTTCATGTGCGCCACGTCCCTGGGCGAGGACACGGGCGGCTCGGTCAGGTTTCCCGCCGCCTGGTGCGGGCTGGTGGGCCTGCGCCCGTCCTACGGGAGGGTCAGCCGCTACGGCGTGATGCCCGGGGTGTGGTCCATGGACGCCATCGGCCCCATATCCCGGACGGTGCGGGACTGCGCCATGACCCTGGGCGCCATCGCCGGCCACGACCCCAAGGACGGCTACACGTGGGACACTCCCGTGCCCGACTACGCTGCGGCCTTGACCGGGGAGGTCCGCGGTCTGCGACTCGGCGTAGTCACCGAGCAGATGGAGAGCCCTCTGGTCGACCCCGAGATCCGGGACTCCGTTCGTGCCGCCGTCTCGACGCTGGCCGGCCTGGGGGTCGAGGTGGAGGAGGTCTCTATACCCCTCTCAGTGCACCAGGGCACCATCTCAGGCGGCCTTCGCGTTGAGGCGCCCACCAACTACCGCAGGCTGCTGCTGGACCGCCTCCAGGACATCCGCCACGATAACCGGATCGGCTACTTGGTGGGCAGCGTCCTGCCGGCCCAGGCCTACTACAAGACCCAGAAGCTACGCACCCTCCTGCGCCGGCAGGTGTTCGAAGCCCTGGAGAGGGTGGACCTGCTGGCGATGCCCACCAGCGGCGAGGAGGCCCAGCCCATCGTGCCAGACCCCGTGATCACGGGCAAGGACGACACCAACCGCATCGGCCGTCTGCTGACCCCCCTATTCAGCCTCGCCAACGTGACCGCTGTCAGCGTCCCCTGCGGGTTCACCGCGGGCGGTTTGCCCATAGGGCTGCAGCTCGCGGCCAAGCCCTTCCAGGAAGCCGCGGTCCTCAACGCCGCCTACGCCTACGAGCAGGCCACCCCGTGGCACACCAGGCGGCCTCCCAACGTGTGACCCTGTTTCCCGGCCCTAGGCGGACCAGAGCTGCAGACGCATCTGCCCGCGGGAGGGGTTACGGGACCCGGCGAACCGCCTGTCCAGCAGCCCGTTGACCCGCTTCAGCTTGTGCATGATCCCCTCCACCCGGTCCTGGACCCGGCGGGGCGCGTATGCTCCGGGATACAGCCGGCCGTAGGAGCGGGCCAGGGCGGGGTACTCCGAATTCAGGAACTCCAGGAAGTGCTCCTTGGTCCCCTCCTTCAGGTAGAGGGTGCTGCCGCCCAGGAACCGGGCGCCGTGGTCCGACGCGGCCTTTGCCACGGCGCTCAGGTTGCTCAACCCGTCGGTCATGCCGGGGATGATGGGGGCCACCAGTACCCCGGCGTTCACCCCCGCCTTCACCAGCATCTCCACGGCCCTTAACCGCTGCGTCGGGGGAGCCGTCCCCGGCTCCAGTCTCCGCCACAGGTCCAGGTCCAGCGTCGTTATGCTGATGCAGACGGTGCCGCCGCCCCAGGCAGACAGGTCCGCCAGGACGTCCCGGTCCCGCACCACCATGGTGCCCTTGGTGACCACGCCCACGGGGCTCCCCCTGTCGGCGAAGGCCTGGAGGCACCGGCGGGTCAGCCGTCGGGCGCCCTCGATGGGCTGGTAGGGGTCCGTGGACGTGCCCACGGCCACTGTCTCGTACTTCCAGGAAGGCCGGGAGAGCTCTTTCTCCAGCAGCTCCGGGATGTTCGTCTTGATGGATATGACCCCCGTGAAGTCGCCGCCAGCCGTCATGTCCCTCAGCAGGTGATAGCGCCGGGCGAAGCAGTAGTGGCAGCCGTGGACGCACCCCTGGTAGGGGTTCAGCGACCAGCGGAAGTCCATCCCATGGACCCGGTTGAGGGCGCTGGCCGACCGTATCTCTTCATACCGGACTCCGCTCACCGTGCCACCTCCTCGCTCCCCTGGGACGTTCGTTGGCCTTGTCATAGAACGCGTGTTCCCATTAGGAGAACACGCGGGCACAATCGGCGTCAAGGGCCGTGTGTCAGCCCGGCCCGCGTAACGCGGCTCAGCTTTACAGACCTCAGGCGATATGGTAGTCTGACCACGCCCCAAGCCCGAGAGCGCCAGCCCAGCAAGGAGGCCTTCCATGCCCACGATGGTCGGAATGGGCGACTACGTCTACGAGTACCACGGAGACTGGGCCCGCCTCCCCGAGGGACAGAGCTTCCAGACGCCCAGCGCGGTGGCCGTGGACTCCCGGGACAGGGTGTACGTGTTCCAGAGGCAGGGGCCGCCCATCCTAGTCTTCGACCGCGACGGATACCTGCGGGAGTCGTGGCCCCGGCGTCCGGGAGAGCTGGAGGACGCCCACTTCGTCTACGTCAGCCCCGACGACCACCTGTTCCTCACCGACCGGGACTCCCACCAGGTGCTCAAGTACACCACCGACGGGAAGCTGGTGATGGCCCTGGGCAAGAGGTACCAGGCGGCCTTGCAGGCCCCCTTCAACCACCCGGCCGACGTGGGCGTGGCCCCCAACGGCGACCTGTACATCGCCGATGGATACGGCAACTCCTCCGTCCACCGGTTCTCCGGCGACGGGGTCTACATCTCCTCCTTCGGCAGCCCGGGCACCGGGCCGGGGCAGTTCATGGTCCCCCACGGCGTACGCGTGTCCAACGACGGCCGCGTGTACGTCACCGACCGCGAGAACAACCGGGTTCAGGTCTTCGACTCCCGCGGCAAGTTCCTGACCGAGTGGACAGGCTTCTACCGGCCCGCGGGCATACACATAGACGCCAACCAGGCGGTCTACGTCAGCGACCACATCCCAAGGTTCAGCGTCCTGGACCTGGAGGGCAAGCTGCTGGCCCGCGGCCGCACCTTCGAGACCGGCCACAACATCTACAGCGACTCCAGGGGCGACCTGTACGCCGTGGACGTCCAGCTCTCCCGGGTCCAGAAGTTCGTCAAGGCGTCCTGAAGGAGGCTCGAATGGCCGTAGTCACCGGCACCGGAAGCTACATGTACGAGCACCACCCCAACTGGGCCAGGCTCCCCCGGGGGCAGGACTGGCAGGGCCCCAGCTCCATCGCCTGCGACTCGAAGGACAGGGTCTACGTCTTCCAGCGCGGCGGACCTCCCATCCTGATCTTCGAGCGCGACGGGGACTTCGTCGGAGGCTGGCCCCGCAGGCCCAACCAGCTCGAGGACGCCCACCACATCTACATCAGCCCCGACGACTTCGTCTACCTGGCCGACCGCGACGCCCACCAGGTGCTCAAGTTCACCACCGACGGGGAGCTGGTCATGGCCCTGGGGACCAGGCACCGTGCCTCCCTCCAGGCGCCCTTCAACCACCCCTCGGATACGTGCGTAGCGCCCAACGGGGAGATATACATATCCGACGGGTACGGCAACTCCAGCGTCCACCGCTTCACCCCCGACGGCGAGCACATCGCCTCCTTCGGCAGCCCCGGCAGGGGGCCGGGTCAGTTCTGCGTTCCCCACAGCATCCGCGTCTCCGGCGACGGCCGCGTCTACGTGGCCGACCGGGAGAACAACCGCGTGCAGGTGTTCACGTCGGAGGGCGAATTCCTCAGCGAGTGGACGGACATGAAGTCCCCCATGGGTGTGCAGATCACCCCGGACAACGCCGTCATCGTCACCGACCAGGTGCCTCGGTTCACGGTCTTCTCACTGGACGGCGAGCTGCTGGCCCGCGGGCGCACTTTCGAGAATTGTCATAACGTCTTCACCAACTCCAGGGGAGACTTCTACGGGGTGGACGCCCAACGGCGCCAGATCCAGCGCTTCGTCAAGATAACGTAAGCCCCGGACATTCGAGAACCCGACGTTCGACAAGAAGAGCAAGCTCATGCCCATCGTCACCGGCACCGGCAACTACATGTACGAGCACCATCCCAATTGGGCCAAGCTGCCCCGGGGGCAGGACTGGCAGGGCCCCAGCTCCATCGCCGTCGACTCCAAGGACAGGGTGTACGTCTTCCAGCGGGGCGGGCCCCCCATCCTGATCTTCGAGAAGGACGGAGAGTTCGTGGGGGGCTGGCGGCGCAAGCCCGGCCAGCTCGACGACGCCCACCACATCTACATCAGCCCCGACGACTTCGTCTACCTCGCCGACCGGGACGCCCACCAGGTGCTCAAGTTCACCACCGACGGCGAGCTGGTCATGGCCCTGGGGACCAGGCACCGCGCGTCCCTCCAGGCGCCCTTCAACCACCCCTCGGACTCCTGCGTGGGCCCCAACGGCGACATCTTCGTCTCCGACGGCTACGCCAACTCCAGCGTCCACCGCTTCAGCCCCGACGGCAAGCACCTGGCCTCCTTCGGCAGCCCCGGCAGCGGCCCCGGCGAGTTCCGGGTGCCCCACAGCGTCCGGGTCTCCAGCGACGGCCGCGTCTACGTGGCCGACCGGGAGAACAACCGGGTCCAGGTGTTTACCTCGGATGGAGAGTTCCTCAGCGAGTGGACGGACATGAAGTCGCCCATGGGGGTGCAGATCACCCCGGACAACGCCGTCATCGTCACCGACCAGGTGCCGCGCTTCAGCGTCTTCTCCCTGGACGGCGAGCTGCTGGCCCGGGGGCGCACCTTCGAGCAGTGCCACAACGTCTTCACCAACTCCGTTGGCGACTTCTACGGCGTGGACACCTCGCGGCGGCAGATCCAGCGGTACGTGAAGATCACCTGAAGCTGGGCATCACCCGGCCGGCGAACAGCTCCATGGAGCGAAGTCCGGCCTCGAGGTCCATGCCCGGCCAGATCATCCTGACCAGGGCGGTGTCGACTCCCAGGGAGCGGTACCGCTCCAGGTCCGCCGCGCACTCGTCGGGAGTGCCCACCAGGAACCGGTCCCTGGCAAGCTCGTCGAAGGACCGGTGGAACGACTCGGCCCCGGGCAGGGCCCTGTCCTGGCCCCAGCTTGCGTAGGCCTCGTACTTGCCCCCCAGGTACGGCGCGGCCTGCCGCAGCGCCTCCCCGTGGTCCTCGTGCAGGTACACCTCACGGCCTATGGGCAGGCCCGGCGGCGCAGCCATCCCCGCCTGGGCGGCGGCCTCGTTGTAGGCGCCGACCTGCTCCCTTATCGTCGCATACGTGGCGTGGGGGTTGATGTACCAGGTGTAGCCGTGGGCGGCCGCCCGCCGGATCGCCGGTTCCGAGTTGGCGGCGACCCACACCGGAGGGTGGGGCTTCCGCAGCGGCTTCAGCATCGACCGGGCGCCCTCCAGCCGGAAGTGCGCTCCCCGGTGGGTCACCTCATCCTCGGTCCAGAGGCGGGTCATCACCTCCAGGCACTCCATGAACCTGGACACCCGCCGCCTGCGGTCGACGCCGAAGGCCTGGTACTCCTCGTCCCGGTAGCCCAGGGCGGCGCTGAGGACGAACCTGCCGCCGGTGATGACGTCCATGGTGGCCACGCGTTCCGCTAGGTCCACGGGGTGGTGGACCGGGACCAGCAGGGTCGCCACCATCTCCATGCCCTCTGCCTCGGCGGACAGCCTGGCTAGCAGGGGCATGGCTTGGAGCTGCTGGTAGGGATGGGTGAGATAGTGCTGGCCCTGGTAGACGAGCTCGAAGCCCATGTCCCGGGCGGCCCGCACGTACTCGACGATCTCCTCGAACCGCCGGCGCATGTCCTGCCCCGCGGGTTGCTGTCCCATCCCCGACAGGGATATTCCAAACCTCATGCTGCGAGCCTCCCCGTTGGGAATGGTCTAATAGGCCCTTTGGCCGTTCACCGGTGGGTGAGGATTCCTTGCCCGCGCGGAGCGCGGGGAGGGTGGGTGGGCTCGAAAACCCGGGAGGGGCCTGCGGTTGTTCGGAGCATCCTTAGGACAGGCCCACAGTGTTGCCGTCGGCGTCGACGTCGATGCGATAGGCGGCCATGTCCCGGCCCAGGCCGGGCATGGTGCTGATGTCCCCCGCCAGCGGGTACAGGAACCCTGCGCCGGTGGAGGCCCGCACGTCCCGTATGGGGAAGACGTAGCCGCTGGGCACGCCCTTCCACGAGGGGTCGTGGGACAGGGACAGGGGGGTCTTGGCGATGCACAGGGGCAGGTTGCCCCAGCCCAGCGCCTCGTAGCGGCGGATCTGCCGGTCGGCGGCCGGGTCGTAGGACGCCCCGTCGGCGTTGTACACGTTGGTCACCAGCGCGTGGATCTTCTCCTTGATCGAGGCGTCGTCCTCGTATAGGAAACGGAAATCGGAGGGCTGGGACGCAGCCTGCCGGACCAGCTCGGCCAGCTCTGCAGCCCCCTTGCCCCCGTCGGCGAAGGCGGTGCTGGGGGCGCACCCGGCGGCCCCGGCCTCCAGCGCCTTCTCCCTGAGCAGGTCCACCTCGGCGTCCGTGTCCCCCTCGAACCGGTTCACCGCCACCACCACCGGCGCCCCGAACTGCCGCGCGATCCCCACGGCCCACATCATGTTGGCCGCGCCTTTCTCCAGCGCGGGAAGGTTCTCCTTGCCCAGCTCCTCGGGCAGCGGGCGGCCGGCCACCACCCGTCCCAGGCCCCCGTGCATCTTCAGGGCCCTCACCGTGCAGGTGACCACGACGCAGCTGGGGCGCAGCCCCGACTGGCGGGCCACGATGTCCATGAACTTCTCCAGGCCGCAGTCGGCCCCGAACCCCGACTCGGTGACCACGTAGTCGGCCAGGCTCAGGGCGATGCGGTCCGCCAGCACAGAGTTGTTCCCCTGGGCGATGTTGGCGAAGGGTCCCGCGTGGACCAGGCACGGCTGGCCCTCCAGCGTCTGGACCAGGTTGGGCTTGATGGCGTCCTTCAGGATTACCGTCATGGCCCCCGCGGCCCGTAGCTGCTCCACGTCGACCGGCTTACGGTCCCGCGTGTAGCCGACGACGATGCGGGCGAGGCGCTCCCGCAGGTCCTTCTGGTCGCTGGTCAGGCCGATGATGGCCATCACCTCGGACGCGGCGGTGATGTCGAACCCCGTCTCGCGGGTCACGCCGTTGGCCCTGCCGCCCAGCCCGGTGACCACGTTGCGGAGCACCCGGTCGTTCACGTCTATGACCCGCCGCCAGGTGACCGACGCCTGGTCGATCTCCAGCGGGTTGCCGTGCATCAGGCTGGCGTCGAGGATGGCGGCCAGCAGGTTATGGGCGGCGCTCACCGCGTGGATGTCCCCCGTGAAGTGGAGGTTGATGTCCTCCATGGGGACCACCTGGGACCATCCGCCGCCGGTGCCTCCCCCCTTTATGCCGAACACGGGCCCCATGGACGGCTCCCGGATGCACTCGATGACCCGCTCCCCCAGCACGCCCAGACCCTGGGTCAGCCCCGTGGTGGTGACCGTCTTTCCCTCCCCCAGGGGCGTGGGGGTGATCCCGGTGACCACCACCAGCTTGCCCTGGGGCCTGTCCTTGAGCCGCTCCAGGGAGTCCAGGGACACCTTGGCCTTGTGGCGGCCGTAGGGCTCCACCTCGTCGGCGAGCAGGCCCGCCTCGTCGGCCACCTGCATGATGGGCTTGAGCGGGACGGACCGGGCGATCTCCAGGTCACTCTTCGGCATGGGTCTTGACTCCCTCTACTGCATTGGTCCAAGGGCGTTGGCTGCGGGCTTCAGCAGGCGGGGTCAGGTAGCCGACAGCGGCGCCCCTTCCACCCTGTCGTTTGACCATACCATTCTACCAGCCATGCTCCGCTCCGGCCAACGAGGGAGGCGAGAATGGGCAATGTAGAGGGGCAGGATGGTCAGAGCTGACCGGACCTGCCTCGAAGTCCCCGATGGCCCTGGGCAGAAGGCTAGGGCGTGGCCGGGGGCGGCGAGCCCGCCGGGACCTCTTCCGGGGCCCGGGCCGCCATGCGCCTGCGGGACGCCCCGAGGTGACGCCTCAGGCCCGAGTAGGCCAGGGCCACGACGAAGAGGGCTGCCGACAGGAGCACCACGCTGGCGCCCGAGGAGACGTCGATCCACCAGCTCACGTATATGCCCATCAGCCCGCAGAAGGCACCCAGGCCAGTGGACAGGACCACCATCCGGCGGAAGCTGTTGGTCAGCAGCCGGGCCACGATGGGCGGGATCACGATGGCCGCCGCTATCAGGGTGGCCCCCAGCACCTGCAGCGAGACGACGATGGTCGCCGCCAGCACCAGGGAGAACATGGCGTCTATCCAGCCCGTGGGCACGCCGTAGAAGCGGGCCACCTCCTGGTCGAAGGTGGCGAACAGCAGCAGCTTGAAGCCCAGGAACACTATCACCACCGCGGCCGCGCTCACCGCCGCGATGGCCGCCAAGTCCCCCGGGGAGACCCCCAGGATGTTGCCGAAGAGGGCCGCCTCGAAGTCCCGGGTGAAGGTCTTGTACCGGCTGATGACGGCCACGCCGATGGCGAAGCTGGAGGTGGTGATGATGCCGATGGCCGCGTCCGCCCCTATCTGCCTCTTTCGCGTGGTCAGGGTGATGAGCAGCGCCGTCAGGAACCCCCAGATGCTCGCCCCCACGAAGAACCCCATGAAGGGTATCACGTAGCTGACCACGGCCCCCCCGAAGACGGCGTGGGCCATGCCGTGGCCGATGTACGCCATGCGCCGGAGGACTATGTAGACCCCCATCAGCCCGCACAGGCCGCCGGCCAGGGTCGTGGCCGCTGTTCCCAGGACGAAGAAGTCGTACTGGAAGGGGTCAAGCAGCATCGGGTCCCTCCCCGACCTCTGGCTCCTGCGATGGAGGCCGGCCCTCTCCGTTGGAGCCCCTGTTCGACCCCCCATTGGAGCCAAAATAGTGCGGGCTCTCGGCCACCAGGGTCATCCCCTGGTAGCGGATCACCGGCATCTCGGCGCCGTAGGTCAGCCGGAAGGTCTCCTCGGTGAACACCTGGGAGGGCGGCCCCTGGTCCACCAGTCGCCCGTTGAGGCACACCACCCACGGCAGGTGGGCGGCCACGGAGTTGATCTCGTGGGTGGTCATCACGATGGTCACTCCCTGGTGGTTCAGGTCGTGGAGCAGGTGCATCATGTCGTCCCGGGTCTTGATGTCCACCCCCGACGTCGGCTCGTCCAGGAGCAGCAGCGACGGGCTGCTGACCAGGGCCCTGGCCAGGAACGCCCTCTGCTGCTGCCCGCCGGACAGCTCCTGGATGTGGCGCCCCGTCAGGTGCGCGATCCCCAGGCGCTCCAGCATCTCCAGGGCCAGCTTGCGCTCCCTGCGGCCGTACCACGGGAACAGGAGGTTCTCCATGGTGCGGCCCATCATTACGACCTCTTCCACCGTGACGGGAAAGTTCCAGTCGATGGTCTCTAGCTGGGGCACGTAGCCCGCCCTGGGCCTCCGCCGGTCGGTGGGCCTCCCATCCACCAGGACCCGGCCCTGGTAGACGTCCACCGCCCCCAATATGGACCGCAGCAGGGTGGTCTTTCCCGACCCACTGGGCCCCAGCAACCCGACGAACTCTCCCGGGGCCACCGACAGGCTCACGTCGGACAGGACGGGCTGGCCGTCGTAGCCGCAGGTGAGCCCCTGGACCTCGATGATCGGCTCCGAGGCTGGGTGCTGGTGTGGAAACGGGTGAAGCATCTGTGTTCGCCTGTGAGTGGGCTACTGGGGATACGTTGCCGAGCTGTCGCCCTCGAACACCGGCCCGGGGTCGAACCCCGCCAGGGCGTCGGCGTTGCCGCCCAGGGCCGTCATCATTACCTCCATGTTCTGCAGCATGAGGCCCAGGTACGAGTGCCTGGGGCCCCCGGGCGCCCCCGGCAGGTCGTCGTCGGCCAGCTCGTCCACGAAGGTCGCGCCGCCCTCACTGGCGATCCGCTCCATCAC
>DAOUJG010000057.1:0-4253 GCA_034423015.1 Dehalococcoidia bacterium
AGCAGCGAGGCCCAGATCGCCTTGAGCGCGGTCTGGGAGCCGACCATCGAGACGAACCAGAGGCCCTCGGTCCGGTCGTCCCGGGCGAAGGCGTCCACCGTGGCCGAGAACCCGCCCGCCGAGATGGTGAACAGCTCCTCCGGGTCTATGGTGTGGGTTGCGAGCATGTCGCACCTCCTTGTCTTGTGGTGCTGGGGAGATGCGCGGGGACGGTGCCCCTGCGTTGGAGCCCCGGTAGGGGTCGGTTCCGTTGCGCTAGTCCGCGTGCTCCGGGGGACGGTCGTCCAGGAGCTGGCAGTCGCTCAGGTGGTAGGCGGCGCCGAGAAAGCGACGGGCCGCCAGGGCCTGCATGGCCTCTTCGAGGGTCTCGCCCTCAAGCGTCCAGACGGTGGCCCAGGTCTCCCGACAGATCCTCTCGTGGGCCTCTCTCCCCTCTTCCGGGCCGTCGTAGACGACGCAGGGAAAGGGGTCCGGGTCTCTGTCGATGAGGGCCACGAACCGGCCCACTCCGAGGAATCCGGCCCCCGGCACCTTCCACCTGATGGGCGCGTTCTGAATGTCTCTATCTCTCATGGCTTCCTCTCTTGGCCTCCGTGCGTTCCGACGAATCTGGAGGGCCTATGCGGCCATCAGGCCCTTCTCCTTGAGGCTGACGAACCGCCCCCGGCCGATGACCACGTGGTCGAGCAGCTCGATGTCCAGGAGGTCCGCCGCCTGCTTCAGCTTCCGCGTGATTGCCACGTCCTCGGGGCTGGGGTCGGCCGATCCCGAGGGGTGGTTGTGGGCGATGGCTATGGACGGAACGGCCTCGACCACGGCGGGCCGGAGCACCTCCGCAGCGCGGACTATCGACGAGCTCACGTTTCCCTGGTAGACCACCCGCTGGCCGATGACGTGGTTCTTGGTGTCGAGCAGCAGCACCCGAAGCTGCTCCTGGGCCAGGTTGGACATCTCCGGCCCCAGCAGGCTGTGGATGTCCCCGGGCGTGCCGATGGAGGGCGGGGCCTTCGGGCGTTCCGGCTGGGTGTTGACCTCGTACCGCATGGCGATCTCCCCCAGCAGGGTCAGGTTGCTCCTCAGGGCGTCCAGCAACGCCTGTCCCTCCGCGCTGGGCGGAGAGGCCGGGTCGAAGGTGAACGCCAGGTTCGTGGTCTGCTCCTTCTTCCTGGGCATGTCGGGCTCCTTCGCTATCGGGATAGAACAGAAAGCGGGGCCTCCTCCTGTAGATGGAGGCGGCCCCGTGGTTGCGCCACCTGGGGAGGCGTCATCTGGAGGTTGATGGGCTCGATGGTCGAGGCGGCGGCGTCCTACGCCGTGTCGCTCTATGCGGCGACCGAGTCCAGCGCCTCCTCCATCAGCGTGTAGGTCTTGGGTGCAGAGCCCCGTTGCGGCAGGGACACGCCGATCTCGGAGCGCAGCGTCTCCGACAGGCGGTCCCAGACCTTCACCAGAGCGGCCCACCTGGGACACCGCTCTGCCAGGACCAGCAGCCCCTTCTCGCGGGTCTCGGGCACCGCTTCCAGGAGCAGCAGACACCGCCGCAGGTCGGCTGGGTCGAGGGGCCACGACCCCCGGAAGCCGGTCGGCTCCAGGCCCAGGGAGGTCAGGGCTATGGCCTCCGATGAGAGGCCACGCTCTCCAATGGCCAGCCACATGGTCATGCTCGTTATCACGTCGGCCTCCTTGTCCATGGGTTGGAAAAGAATGCGGGGCCGCCCCCCCGTAGATGGGAAGCGGCCCCGTGTGTCTGGTGCGCCCGCCTGCTCAGCCGGGCGTCGTCATGCGGCTGTGGGTAGGGCCGGCTAGAAGGGGGAGGGCTCCTCCGCCTGTCCGCCGTTGCCGTTCCCGCCGTCGAGGAAGACGACCTCGGCGGCGTGCACCTCGGTGCGGGAGCGCGGCTGGCCGTCCTCGTTCTCCCAGGTGTTCTGGACCAGGCGGCCCGCGACGTAGATTCGCTGGCCCTTGGAGACGTACTGGTTCACGGCCTCCGCCGTGGCTCCCCAGATCACCAGGTTGTGCCAGTCCGTGCCGTTCTCGCCCTCCTTGCGGTAGCGGTCCGTCGCCAGCCGCAGCTTGGTGACGGCGGTCCCGTTGGGCGTGTACTGCATCTCCGGGTCAACCCCGACCCGTCCCAAGAGCTCTACCTTGTTTATCGTCCGTGACATTGCGTCCCTCCTGAATGGTGTCGCGCGGTTTTCCGCGCCCGGTTGAATGGAGAGCGGGGCGGTCCCCCGTAGAGGAGAAGACGGCCCCGTCCGCGCTCCCGTCGGGGAGCGTCTAGCTGACCCGCACGTACTCCGATTCGCTCTCGGTGACGATCTCGGCCCTGGTCTCAGGGTCGAGCGCCTCGTTGAGCCTCCGGTGGTTCACGGAGTACCGTGTCGTCCGCACGAGGCTGACCGTCTTTCCGTTGACGGTCGCCCTCGCGTCCCCCTGGCGGCGCATCCACGCCTTCAGGGTGTCCAGGGCTGCCCTCTTCGCCTTCTCAGGCTCCCTGATGGACTCCTGGGCCTCTGCGTAGGCCGCCACCGCGTCTTGTGCTTCCTGGTCTGTCACCTCCTTTCCGTCGTCGTCTGTCTCCTCGGTCGCCTCGGCCATTCCCGGTAGGCAGATGTCCAGGAACCGGCAGGAGCGGCACTGCCAGGTGTTGGCGGTGAAGTCCCGCTCCGGCAGCGCGTCTGGGTCAGGCCCGTTCCGGACGTGGTGAGCGGCCAGCTCGCCCAGCCACTCGCAGGCATCCAGCAGGGCCTTCTCCAGCCGGTCGGCGGGAATCCGCTCCCAGTCCCAGGTGCGGTTGCCCGTGTCCATCGTGGCGATCACGATGTCCCGCAGGTAGCCGTAGGTGCCCAGCGAGTAGAAGGCGGCCTGGGCCACCGAAGCCGGGTGGCTGCGCTCCGCGCCCAGCGCCTGCCATCGGCGGAACGCCTCCGGCCCCCGCGTCTTGATCTCGACCACCATCGGGGCCTCGTAGACTGGAGCCTCCGGCTCTCCCTCGAAAAGGAACATCTGTGGGGCTTCCTCTTCGGAGAGGGGCATCCGCACCGTGCCGTCCGGGTGGCCGGTCACCAGCATGGTCGGGCCGACTCGCACGGCCACCTGCCGGGGGTCCTGGGGGTCGGCGGCGTCCACCCTCCACCCGGCCCGCTCCATCGCCCGCACCACCACCGGCTCAAGGGCGTTCCCCGCCTCCATCGCCGTCAGCGAGTCGTCGGTGGGGGGATTCGTGGGCTCGTACCCGGTGGCCGAGTACCAGAGGGCGCGGCGGCAGCCCAGGGCCCCCGATGCCCGCACCTCAATGTTGCCGTCGGCGTCGAACCGCGCCGCCGGGCGGGAGAAGACCTCCGCCCTGTCCATGTCTGTCGTCGTTGTCATCGTCTGTGCCTCCTTGCTTCCTGTATATGAAGAGCGGGGCCGCCCCCGGAGAGACAGCCCCGCTCGATTCCAGGTTCTCGCTTGTCGAAGCCGCTCACGCGGCCTGTTTCACCCCCTACGCGTCATCCTCCTCCTCAGCCTGGCGCTCCTCCTTGGCCTTCAGGTGGGCCTTGAGGATGTGGGCGATGCCGTCGCCGAGGCCGTGGATCGGCACGCTCCTGCCGTCGCCCAGGTTGTTCCAGAAGGGCGCCATCTCCTGGATTCCCTGGATCTGGTCGATCACCTCCTCGATTGGCGTTCCCCTGCGCAGGTGCAGGGAGATCAGGCGGCAGGCCAGCTCGGTAACCCCGTGCTGGAAGCTGCCGCCCTTCCCCAGGAAGCCGAAGACCTCGAAGGGCTCGCCTTCCTCATCCGTGGAAACTGTGATGAAGAGACTCCCCATCTCGGTCTGGAGCTTCGTGGTGGTGCTGGGCAGGCTGCGAGGCCTGTCCCGTGTCGTCGTCATGGTCCGTCCTCCCTTCTCCTGTCAGCCAGTCCATCGCCTCGCCGATAGTGGAGATGACCATCCCGCACCAACGGCAGTTAGGCAGCCTGACCACGGGGCCGCCGCAATAGCGGCAGGCGTTGGTTGTGCTGTCCATCTATCTGCTCCTTCCCCGTTGTAACGAGGACGGGGCCGTCCCGAAGGAGACTCCCCCGCTCGATTCCGCGTGCTGAGTGTTCGAGAGGCTGCGGGGCCTGTCCCGCGTCTTGGCGGTCATGGCCTGTCCCCTTCCGCCAGGCAGAGGGGGCGCGTCCCGGTGCAGTCGATGGCCTCCATCCGCCCGTACTTCCTGACCATCTCCGGGTCGTTGGCGAAGGACTCGGCCTCGACCCTGGTG
>DAOUJG010000058.1:0-42995 GCA_034423015.1 Dehalococcoidia bacterium
GTAGCCGCGGATTCGCGCGTTGGCCAGGTCGTACCCGGCCAGGCAGCACATGGCGCCCGCCACGACGGGCGAGCCGGGAAAGGCCCCGGCGTCGAATACCAGGGACACGTCGAAGGCGGTGATGCGGCCGTCCTTCTTGGCGCCGATCCTGGCCGACATGTGGCTCCCCGAGGTGGGTCCGGTGCCGATGAAGACCTCGGTCCTGGACATGGACAGCTTCACGGGCCGGCCGGTCTTCCGGGACAGCACCGAGGCCACGGGCTCCAGGTACACCAGGGTCTTGCCGCCGAACCCGCCGCCGATCTCCATGGGGACCACCTTGATCTTGGAGACGGGATGGCCCAGGAGCATGGCGGTCAGGTCCCGGATCTGGAAGTGGCCCTGGCTGCTGCACCAGATGGTGAGGGTGTCGTCGGCGTTCCACAGGGCCGTGGCGCTGTGGGGCTCGATATAACCCTGGTGGACAGGCGCGGTGTCGAACTCCCTCTCCACCACCACGTCGGCCTCCTGGAACCCCTTGTCCAGGTCGCCGATCTCGAAGGTGAAGCGGTTGGCGACGTTGCTCCCCTTGCTGTTGTCGTCGTCCCCGAGGACGCCCCCCGTCCGCACGGTGGCGTCCTCCATTGTAGCCAGCCTTTCGTGGACCAGGGGCGCGTCGTCCCTCATCGCCTGTACCACGTTGAGGACGGGGGGAAGCACCTCGTAGTCCACGTCTATCAGGGAGAGGGCCTCTTCGGCGATTTCGGCGGTGGTCGCCGCCACCGCCGCGATGGCGTGACCCTGGTACAACGCCTTGTCGGCGGCCAGCACGTTGTTGCTGACGTACCGGGGGTTCGACATGGCCCCCTCTCCCAGGTCCGTCGCCCGGCCCTCGGGCTGCGCGAGGTCCGCGGCCGTGGCAATGGCCTTGACTCCGGGCAGCGCCAGGGCGCGGGTGAAGTCGATGGACTTGATGCGGGCATGGGCGTGGGGGCTCCTGAGCACCTTTCCGTGGAGCATGCCCGGGAGGCTTATGTCCGCACCGTACCGGGCGCGCCCGGTCACCTTGTCGGCGCCGTCGTGGCGTATGGGCCGCTTGCCTACGACGTTGTACTCCTGGGTGGACAGCACCACGTTGGAAGTCATTGTGCCTTCGCCTCCATCTCCTCCGAAGCGCCCAGCACGGCGCGCACTATCTTGTCGTACCCGGTGCACCGGCAAAGGTTCCCCGCCAGCCAGTGGCGCACCCTCTGCTCCGTGGGCTTCGGCTCGTTGTCCAGCAACGCCTTGGAGGCGACGATGAACCCCGGGGTGCATATCCCGCACTGCAGGGCCGCATGCTCGAGGAACGCCTGCTGGATTGGGTGGAGCCCGCCAGCGTCGGCCACGCCCTCGATGGTGGTTATCTCCTTCCCCTGGGCCTCGACGCCCAGGACGCAGCAGGAGTCCACGATGCGGCCGTCGAACAGCACGGTGCACGCGCCACAGTTGCCGTCGTTGCAGCCCTCCTTGGTGCCCGTCAGCGAGAGGACGTCCCGCAGGACTTCCAGCAGGCTCTGCCTGGCCTCACAGAGGAACTCGGTGTCTTCTCCGTTGATCCTGGTCTGTACGTGGACCTTGGCCATCTCTCTAAGCCTCCCTCGCACGGTCTATGGCGCCTTTCAGGGTCCTGCGTGTGAGCACTCCCACCAGGTGCTTGCGCTGGGGGATGGTGCCGCGCATGTCGTTGATGGGCTTGGCCGCGGCCATGGCGGCCTCCGCCGCCTCCTCGATGGCCTCGTCGCTGACCTCTTTCCCCGCCAGCGCGTCTCCCGCTTCCTTCACGTACAGGGGCGTGGGCGCGACGGAGGCCAGGGACACCCGTGCCGACACGAAGGACTTCCCCGAGGAGTCCAGCACCACCGAGGAGCCCACCCCAACGACGGCGATGTCCATCTCGTTCCTGGGGATGAACCTCAGGTAGTGGGCCCCCGAGTGGGCCACGGGAGGCGGGAGGTGGATGGCCACCAGGAACTCGCCGTCCTCCAGCACGTTCTGGCCGGGGGCCGTGCAGAAGTCCTCCGCTGCCACGGTGCGCCTGCCATTGGGTCCGGCCACCTGGCAGGTGGCGCCCAGGACGATGAGGGGGGGTATGCCGTCGGCGCTGGGTGCGGCGTTGCACAGGTTGCCGCCCAGGCTGGCCCTGCCCTGGATCTGGATGCCGCCTATCAGGGCTGCGCAGTCGATGAGGCCCGGATAGGCCTCGGATACGGCGTTGTTCTGGTAGATCCTGTAGCATGGGACCGCCGCCCCAAGCTGAAGGCCGTCCTGGGGCGTATAGGATATCTCGTTGGTCTCGGGGATGTTCTTCACGTCCACAAGACGGTCCACCGTCCGGCGTCCGCTCCTGAGCTGGACCAATATGTCGGTGCCGCCGGCCAGCACCATCGCTCGGCTACCCTTCTCCGCCAGCAGGGAAATGGCTTCTCCGACGGAATGAGGCGCCGTGTATTCGAAGTCTTTCAATGGCCCTCCTCCTCACACGTGTATTGGCCGGGAAAAAGGCTCCCGGGCAAGGCGTATACAGCCCGGATACGCCTATGGCATCATATACGCTAACCATACCCCTGTCAATTGGATTCAGGCACGCCGGGGGAGCGCGAAACCGCTGCTCGAGGGGGCGCCATAAGGCTCTGCGTCAGGATTGGCACCAGGCTCCTGCAGGACCAGCCCGCCGGACGGCTTCACCTGCTGGCGCATACCGCCGATGCCGCCGGCATCGACTCCCTGTGGGTGCCCGAGGCGCCCTTCTACTGGGACGCCTTCGCCATCCTGGGAAACCTGGCGCGGACCACCCAACGGGTCAGGCTGGGGACCGGTGTCACCAGCCCCTACCTGCGCCCCCCGCACCTGCTGGCCATGTCGGCCGCCACCCTGGACCGGCTGGCCGAGGGTAGGGCCTTCCTGGGCCTCGGACGCAGCCTGCCCCAGTGGTACCGGGGGCTGCTGGGGATGGACACCGGGGAACCCGTGAAGGTGATGGAGGAGACCCTGACCCTGCTGCGCCAATGGTGGCGTGCGCCCCACCACGCGTCCTCCGACGGGCACTTTCGGGTCAGGGATTTCCCCAGGTACACCCATGGGCAACAGCCGTCGTTGCCCGTCTACCTGGCTGCCGTAGGTCCCCGGATGCGCCGTCTCGCGGCGCGCATGTCCGACGGCGTGGTCCTTCAGTGGCCCACCGTCGATTTCGTGAGAAGGGCCGCCGAGGAGGCCCGGGGAGAGGCCTCGGCGGCGGGCCGCTCTCCCGACGAGGTCTCCGTGATCGTGTCCACCGCCGTGGAGGTGAACGGAGACGCGGGGGCGGCCCTCGACGGCGCCAAGCGGGAGCTTGCCCTTCACCTGGCCGTCCCTGGTATGGAGAGGTCCATCACGGGGACGGAGCACGACGTCCCTTCGATAGTCGCCAAAGTGCGGCAGGCCATGCGAGCCAGGGAGGTCCTGGACGCCGGGGGCTGGACCCGGGACTTCGAGCGGGTGGGTGACCTGGAAGCGGCGGTGCGGGCCATCCCGGCAGACCTGGCGGCCCGCGTGGCCGCCGTGGGACCCGCCGGCACGGTGAGGCGGCGTCTGGCCGAGTACCGGGACGCGGGCGCCACCCATTTCTTCGTACCCGCCCCCGGGGACCGGCCGGCAGAGGAGTACTCCGAGTACCTGTCAAGCATCTCTCCTTCCGGGGAGACGGGCGGCGGAAGATGAGCGGCGGGCGCCTGGCCGGAAAGGCGGTACTGGTCACGGGCGGGGCCCGGGGCATCGGGGAGGCGATCGCCGCCCTCCTCGCCGCCGAGGGCGCCAGGGTAGTCGTGGGGGACGTCCTGGAGGCCGAGGGCCGACGGGTGGTGCAGGGGATCGAGGACCGCGGAGGAGGGGGCGTCTTCCACCCCCTGGACGTGACCCGGGAAGACCAGTGGGAGGAGGCCATCCCGGCTGCCGTGGACGCCTTCGGCGGGCTGGACGTGCTGGTAAACAACGCCGGTGTGGGCCAGCAGCTCGCCATAGAGGACACGGACGAGGCGGTGTGGCAGCACACCATGGACGTGAACGTCACGGGGGCGTTTCTGGGCACGAAGCACGCCGTCCCCGAGATGAGGAAGAACGGCGGCGGATCCGTGGTCAACATCTCGTCCATGTCGGGCCTCGTGGGGGGCGGCACGTCTGCCGCGTACCATGCCTCCAAGGGCGCCATCCGGCTGCTGACCAAGGCCACAGCCGTGCAGTACGCCCGGGACCACATCCGGGCCAACTCCGTCCACCCCGGCGTCATCGAGACTCCCATGACCCGGGACTTTCTGGCCGACCCGCGAAATCGCCGCGACAGGGAAGCGCGGACGCCCTTGGGGCGGATCGGCACGCCCCGGGACGTGGCCTACGGCGTGCTCTACCTGGCCTCCGACGAGTCCTGCTTCGTAACCGGCAGCGAGCTGGTCATCGACGGCGGCCGCACGGCCGTGTAGCCGTATCACTGGAGACGAAGGCGTGGACGTTCCCGCCTCCGCGGCAGGTCCTGGCCCAGGAAAGGTCGTGTGCATGGAAGACCCCCCGTCCCCGGGGCCGTTACTGGAGCTTGGCACGGCCTACTGGACGAGCAAGGCGTTCCTCACCGCCTGCAACCTCCGGCTGTTCTCCCTGATCGAAGGGGGAACCGACACGGTGGAGCGGGTGTCCGGCGCCTTGGCCATCCCACGGCGGGGGACCCGGCGCCTCCTGGAGGGCATGACGGCGCTGGGGCTGCTGGAGAAGGCCGGGGAGCGGTACCGCACGACGCCGGTGGCCTCAGCCTACCTGGTGGAGGGCAAGCCGGGATACATGGGCGACCTGTTCGTGACCCTGGACCACCACTTCTTCGCCCCCTTCCAGGACCTGGAGGCGGCCATGCGCAGCGACGGGCCCGTGTGGCCCGTGGACCCCCAGGGGAAGAGGGTCCCCCTGACGCCGGAGCAGTCGGAGCTGTTCACCCGGGGGATGCAGGGTCTGACCGGCGCCACAGGGGCCGCTTTTGGGCTGGAGTGGGCCTCCCGTCTCTCCCGCAGGCGCCATCTTCTGGACATTGGGGGCGGCTCCGGCGCCATGTCCATAGGGGCCGCCGGCCGGGCGCCGGGGCTCAGGGCCACCGTGCTGGACCGGTCCGTGCCTTGCGCGGTGGCGCGGGAGTACATAGCCGCCGCAGGGCTCTCGGACCGGGTCGACACCCTGGAGTCGGACATCTTCGAAGACCCTTTCCCCGACAGGCCCGACGTGCACCTGTACAGCAACGTGCTCCAGAACTACGGGGAGGACCGCTGCCGTGGGCTGCTGCGGAAGAGCTTCGCCGCGCTGCCGCCGGGCGGGGCGATCGTCATCGCGGAGCTGGTGCTGGACCAGGACCGTACCGGGCCGCCCTTCCCGGTGGCGTTCAACTTCCTCGCCCTGGTGGTGACCGACGGAGGAGGGACCCGCACCTACGACGAATACCGGTCCTGGCTGGAGGAGGCCGGGTTCGTGGGAATAGGACTGCAACATCTATTCGGTCCCACGAGCCTCGTCTTCGGCACGAAGCCGGAGGCGGGGCCGGCAGCTTGACAGTCCCCGAGGGGGCCGTTCACAATCGGAAGCGTCGGCCCCCTCCTCCAACCGCTCCGTCCTGTGGGCGGGCCGGCAGGCCCAGGGCCCACGCAAAGGCCCGGCCGACGTGGGCCGGTGCAGGTCAGCCTAGAACGAGGTGCAGCTATGACGAATGAGGCCAACGAGATAGTCCAGAAGGCGGTGGATACCGCCATCGACCAGGGCGGCGAGGTAGGAGTCCAGGTGGCGGCCTACCTGGACGGAGAGCTGGCCGTCGACGTGTGGGGAGGCGTGGCCGACGACACCACAGGGCGGCAGGTGGACGGAGACACGGCGTTCCCGGTCTTCTCCGTGATCAAGGCGGTCACCGCCACCGCGCTGCACATCCAGGCCGAGAAGGGGCTGGTGGACTATCACACCCCCGTCGCACATTACTGGCCCGAGTTCGGGAAACACGGCAAGGACAAGGGCACGGTGTACGACGCGCTCACTCACCGCATCGGCGTGCCCCTGATGCCGGTGTCGGTGACGCCGGAGCTGATGTGCGACTGGGACTGGATGGTAGGCCAGCTCGCGGAGATGCACCCCCTATTCGAGCCGGGCACCAAGAGCGGGTACATGGCGTATACCTTCGGCTGGGTGGTGGGCGAGGTCGTGCGCCGTACGGACCCCAAGGAGCGCCCCTTCGGCGTGTTCATCCAGGAGGAGATCTGCCAGCCGCTGGGCATCGATTCCATGTGGGCGGGAATCCCCGCCGACGTGAACCCTCGAGTGGCCCGTCTCATAGACATGCCGGCGGCCCGCGCGGGGATGGCCCCCGACTCCCTGATGCCCCGGGCGATGCCGCCCCAGGTCGCCACCATCCAGGAGGTGTTCGGGCGGGCGGACGTCAGGCAGGCTTGCATCCCCGGCGCCCAGGGGATCATGAACGCCCGCAGCGGGGCCCGCTTCTTCTCCATGCTGGCCAACGGGGGCGAGCTGGACGGTGTGCGCCTGCTGTCCCAGGACCGGGTCAGGACGTTCAATGTCCCCCGGCCCCCGTCCGACTGGGACCCGGTGCATGGGGTGCCCCACAAGGGGACCATCGGGGGGTTCCACGTGCCTGGCAGCCCCGGGATGTGGCCCGCCGGGACGAACCCCCGGGTGTTCGGCCACAACGCCGCCGGTGGGACGGTGGGCTGGGCAGACCCGGACGCGCGCCTGGGCGTGATGATCACCCACAACCGCATGTTCCCCCACGGCGCCCGGGAGGACAATCCCCTGTTCCCCATCGGAGAGGCCGTCAGGGAGGCGCTGGGGGTGCCGAGCTAACGCCGCAGGCCTCAGTTGCGGCGGGCGATCTCGTCCCAGATGGCCCGGATCTGGTCCTTCACCCGATCCGCGTCCTCTGACCCCGGCGAGGCGTCCAGGTACTCCTGGAGGCTCTCCGCCGCCCTCCTGTGCTCTCCCAGGAGCAGGTGGAGGGCCGCCTTGTCCCGGAAGGTCCGCGAGATGTCGGGCTGGACTATGGCGATGCGCTCCGTTGCCGACAGCGCTCTTCGGAAGTCTTTCCTATTACCGTAGACGTTCCTGAGGTTGGATAGGACCCGTACCAGGATCGTCTTCTTGGTGCAGGGCGTCAGGAACTCCTCCCGGAACTCCGCCCGCCCCTGGAACGTCGTCTGAAACAGCCTCTCGCAGTCCCCCCTGGAGAGCAGCCTGCCTCCGTTGAAGGGGTCAACGTAGAGCTCCCACTCGGGCGGGCCGTGCCTCAGGATGAAGTGTCCGGGCAGGCCTATGCCCTCCAGGACCATGCCAAGCCTGCGGGCCACCTCCATGTAGACTATGCTCAGGGTTATGGGAATGCCCAGCCTCCGGTCCAGGACCCGGTTCAGGTAGCTGTTCTGGGGGTCGTAGTAGTCGTCGGTGTTGCCCCCGAACCCCTGGTCGAAGAACAGGTACCGGCTGAGACTCCCCAGCTCCGCCGCCGGGCCGTCCCCTTCGGCGGGACGGGTACGGGCCTCCCTTGCCATCCGGTCCAGCGCCCGCACGTACTCCCCCGTGTCCAGCTCCGGGTACTCGTCGCCCGCGATGTAGAGGACGGCCTCGGCGAGGGAAATGTCCTCTTCCTCGCGGCTGACCATATCGGCAAGCAGACTACGGAACACGCGGCAGGACCTCGGTCACAGGAGTGATGCCGCCGGCCAAGCCGGGCACCCTCGGCAAGCCGGGACGCCGGCCCTGGGGCGGGACTAGCGCTTGGTGTACTGGGGAGCGCGGCGGGCGCGCTTCAGGCCGTACTTCTTGCTTTCCTTGATGCGGGAGTCCCTGGTGAGCAACCCGTAGCGGCGCAGGGTGGTCTTCAGGGTCTCGTCGTACACCGCCAGGGCCCTGGATATGCCGTGTCGGACGGCCTCGGCCTGGGCCGACACGCCGCCGCCCTGCACCTTGGCCACCACGGTGAACCTGGACATGTAGTCGGTGACGCGCAGGGGCTGGCGCACCGTGCTCTGCCACGCGGGCCAGGGGAAGGCTTCCTCCAGGGGCTTGCCGTTGACCTGGACCTGTCCCGCCAGGCCCACCCGGTCGGGGGACAGGTTGGGATAGAGCCTCACCTTGGCGATCGCCCTTTTTCGCTTGCCGGTGCCGTAGTAGTACTGTGAAGCCTGATCCTCGACCACTTGAGCCCCTACCTTTCAGCGTCCTCGGCCCCGGCGGTGTCATCGGCCCCTGCGCCGGAGGCGGCCCCCGTCTGGGCCGTATGGGGGTGCGAGTTCCCGGAGTATATCTTCAGCCTGCGCAGCATGTCCCTGCCCCGCTTGGTCTTGGGCAGCATTCCCCGCACGGCTAGCTGGACGACCCGGTCCGGCCGGGACTCCATCATGTCTCTCAGCAGGTGCGACTTCAGGTTTCCAATGTAGCCGGTATGGTGGTAGTAGGTCTTCTGCATCAGCTTCCGCCCGGTGAGCCTCACCTTGGCGGCGTTGACCACCACCACGTAGTCGCCGGTCAGTATGTGGGGCGTATAGATGGCCTTGTCCTTGCCCTGAAGCCGCCGGGATATCCTGGTCGCCAGCCTTCCCAACGTCTGTCCCGTGGCGTCTATCACGTGCCAACGGGAGTCGACCTCCGCGGGCTTGGCCATGTAGGTCTTAGTTCGTTTCATCGCCATTCTCGTCTCAGATTATCGGTCGGGGATACACGACCCGCATCAAGCACAGGCCCTTGGCGGGCAGTGAGGGACAGTTCCTTAACTCACGCAGCGAGCCGTCCGTCAACCTCTTAGTTATGTCCGTCTCCAGTTTCCCCAGTCCCACCTGCACCAGCACGCCGTTGGTGCGCCGTATCTGGTGGGGCAAGAAGCCATCGGCCTCGGCGTCTATCAGCACCCTGTCCTCGACCCTCCGCACGTCCCACCGGGTCACGCGGCGGACCGGGCTCCGCTCCGGAGGCAGCGGCGCCGTCAGCGCGGAGAAGTCCCGGGTCCCGCACAGGTGCCCCGCGGCCTCCTGCATCCTGGCAAGGTCCAGTGCCCCGGGCACCCAGTGCGCGTAGTTTCGCAGGAGGGCCGACGGCCACCTGGTGTTCAGCACCGTGTACCGGTAGGCGCGACTGACGGCGGACCGCCGGGAGTCGAACTCCAGCTCCACCTGGGAGACTCCCCTTACCCGGATGTCCTCGGGCAGGTGGGCATTCAGCGCCCTGGGGAAAGTATCGATGGTGTAAGGTGCGGCGGTCAGGAAGTCCACCACCTGACCGCGGGCATGGGCCCCTGAGTCTGTCCTGCCGGCCCCCCTGATCCTGGTATTCTCTCCCGTGAACCTGGCCAGGGCCCTCTCGACCTCGTCCTGGATGGTCGGTACGCCCCTCTGCCACTGGAACCCCTTGTACCGGGTGCCGTCGTACTCCAGGAGCAGGGCCAGCCTCCGGCTTTCGCCGCGCCTGGGCTCCTCGGAAGGGCCGGCGTCCCGGCCGGGTTCCCTGGAGTCCTCGGACACGGCTCCGGGGGCTAGACCAGCTCCACCAAAGCCATTGGAGCGGCATCCCCCTTTCGCGGACCCAGCTTGATGACCCTGGTATAGCCTCCGGTCCTCTCGGCGTACCTCTCGGCCAGATCGTCGAAGACCTTGCGTATCACCACCTTGTTCGGGACCTTGGCAAGGGCCAGGCGCCGGTGATGGAGCGTGCCCTTCTTGCCGTAGGTGATGAGCTTGTCAACGGTCCTCTTGGCCTCGGAGGCCTTGGCCTCGGTGGTCACGATACGCTCATGGCGGATCACCTCCGCCGCCAGGGAGCGCAGCAACGCCCTCCTCTGGTCCTTGCCCCTGCCGAGCTTCTTTCCCGCGATTCGGTGAACTGTCATTACTCTTCGTCGTCCTCTTCGTCGACGTCCTCTTCCTCTGCCGCATCGGCCTCAGGGAAGATGGGGGCCTCGTTGCTCTCGAATTGGGGGATGACGTCGCCGTCGGCGGCACTGACGCGGCCCAACGCCTCCTGCGCCGCCCGGATGAAGTCCTCGGTGAGGGCCCCTTCGGGGCCGGGCTGACCGTCCTCGCCGGCGGACACGGCCAAGTCCGCCGCGCCGCCCTCACCGGGCGCATCCGAGGGCCCGCCGTCAGCGGCGGTCTCCACGCTGTGACCCGTGCGCGCGGCCATCTCGTCGGCGCTGAGCATCCCCTCGTCGCGCAGCCTGTCCATCAGCTCGATAAGGGACTTTTCGCCGAAGTTCCGCACCTTCAGGAGCTCGCTGTTGCTCATCTCCAGCACGTGGCCCACCTTGGTAATCTGGGCGCGCTTGAGGCAGTTCAGGGTCCTGGGAGACAGCTCCAGCTTCTCGATGGGTGTCTGGTACACCTCGGGGGACACGGAGATGGTGGGCCTGTCGGGGCCGCCGCCCAGCTCCTTGCCCAGGTTCTTGAAGCTGTAGAAGTGGCTCACGAGGGCGTCCGAGGACTTCCTCAGCGCCTCCACGGGACCGATGGTGCCGTCGGTCCACACCTCCAGCACCAGCCGTTCGTAGTCGGTCACGTGGCCCACCCGGGTCCTCTCGACGCTGTAGTTGACCTTTCTCACCGGGTTGTATATAGCGTCGATGGGCAGCACCCCCATCAGGGGGCCTCCGATGACGTCGCCTCCCTGGGGCACCGGCTGGTACCCCTTGCCGTGGTCCACGTTGAACTCCACCGAGAGCACGGCGTCCTCGGAGTCCAGGGTGGCCAGGTGCAGCTCCGGGTTCACGATCTCGAAGTCGGCGGAGGTGGCGATGTCGCCGGCGCACACCCTTCCCTCGCCGCGTATCTCCAGCCGCATCTTTCCGGGTCTCCCCGTCAACGACCGTATGCATATCCCCTTGACGTTCAGGAGGAACTCCATGACCTCCTCCTTCATGTTGGGGACCGTGGAGTACTCGTGCAGCACCTCGTCGATCTTCACCCAGGTGATGGCCGTGCCCTCGATGGAGCTCAGCAGCATGCGCCGCATGGGATTGCCAACGGTGATGCCGTACCCGCGCTCCAGGGGCTCGAAGGCGAACTTGCCGTAAGTCTCCGTCTCCTCCAGGATCTTTATCTCGGGCGCCAGGGGCTCCGTCCCACGTTCCGGCATGCTCTGGGACAGGATGGACGTATCCAACATCGTCATAACTACCTCGAGTAGTACTCCACTATCAGACGGGTATCGATAGCCTGCTCCAGGTCCTCGGCCGCCGGCATGGAGGCCACGGTCCCGGACATCTGGGTCGTGTCCAGGTTGAGCCACTGGGGCACGGGCCTCTTGGGAATGTCCTCGGTGAAGGCCTTGAAGAAGTCCCGCTCCTTGTGGGACTCCTTCCAGGTGATCACGTCCCCCTGGCGCAGGGCGTAGGAGGGTATCTTGGTCTTACGCCCGTTCACGGCGAAATGGCCGTGGAGCACCAGCTGGCGGGCCTGGCGGCGGGAGTCGCAGAACCCCAGCCGATAGACGGCGTTGTCCAGCCTGCGCTCCAGAAGCTCCAGGAGGTACTGGCCCGTGACGCCGGGCTTCTTGAACGCCTGGTCCATGTACCGGCTGAACTGGCGCTCCATGACCCCGAACATGTAGCGCGCCTTCTGCTTCTCCTTGAGCTGGATCCCGTGGTCGGAGATGCGGCGCCTGCGCTGGGAGCGGTCTCCCGGCGGCGTCCGGCGGCGCTCGATGGCGCACTTGGGCGTAAAGCACCGCTCTCCCTTGAGAAACAGCTTCTCTCCGACTCTTCGGCACAGCCTGCATGCCGGTCCCGTGTATCTTGCCATTGGCTCTCCTCTATACCCTTCTTCGCTTGGGCGGCCGGCACCCGTTGTGGGGGATCGGCGTTATATCCCGTATGCTGGTGATGGTGAGCCCGGCGGCCTGGAGGGACCGTATCGCCGCCTCCCTGCCCGCGCCGGGGCCCTTGATGTACACGTCCACCTGCCGCAGCCCCTGGTCCATTCCCCGTCGGGCGGCCTGCTCGGCTGCCCGCTGGGCGGCGAAGGCCGTGCCCTTGCGGGAGCCGCGGAAGCCCGAGGCTCCCGAGCTGGTGGAGACCAGCACGCTGCCCTGGGGGTCGGTGAGGGTCACCAGTGTGTTGTTGAAGGTCGAATGGATGTGGGCCTTGCCCCTGGGCACTACCCGCCTCTCCCTCCGACGGCTTCTTGGTCTGGCCATGGAGCTCCTTTACTGCTTCTGCTACTTCTTCGCACCCGTCCGGCGGCCCCGGCCCGCCACGGTGCGCCTGGGGCCCTTCCTGGTCCGGGCGTTGGTCCTGGTCCTCTGGCCCCTCAGGGGGAGTCCCCTCCGGTGGCGCAGCCCCCGGTACGAGCCTATCTCGATGAGACGCCGGATGTTCATGGTGACCTCCCTGCGAAGGTCACCCTCCACCTTGTACTCCCGATCTATGAGCTCCCGCAGCCTGTCGATCTGGCCCTCGGAGAGCTCCACGATCTTGGGCTTGGGGTCGCCGTCTATGTTCGCCTTGCGGAGGATGTCCCCCGCCACCGTCGGCCCGATGCCGTAGATATGCTGCAGGGCCACGTCGACCCTCTTCCGGTCGGGTATGTCGACACCAGCTACTCGGACCATTGTCGTCCTCCTCGGCCTCTAGCCTTGCCTCTGAGCGTGTCTCGGGTTGGAGCAGATAATCCGCACCGACCCCTTGCGCCTTATCACCCTGCACTTGTCGCAGCGCGGCTTAACCGACGCTCTGATCTTCATACTTCACCTTACTTGAAACGGTAGGTTATGCGTCCGCGGGTGAGGTCGTAGGGAGAGAGCTCCACGAGGACCCGGTCCCCCGGAAGTACCCTGATGAAGTGCAGGCGTATCTTCCCCGAGACGTGGGCCAGGATCTTATGGTCGTTGGGCAGATCCACCCGGAACATCCCGTTGGGGAGCGCCTCCGAGACCGTTGCCTCTACCTCGATCGCTTCCTTCTTGGCCATGGACCTCCTTCCATCGGTCCGCACATGGGTATGCCGGCCCCCGGCTCGACACCCGCCGGGGGCTACCTCTGGGCGGTCAGCACCTCCGGCTCTCCATCGGTTATGGCGATGGTGTGCTCGAAGTGGGATGAGAGGCTGCCGTCCATCGTGACGATGGTCCAGTTGTCATCCAGCACCCTGGTGTGCCAGTCACCTATGTTCACCATCGGCTCTATGGCTATGGTCATCCCCTTTCGAAGCAACGGCCCCTTCTTCGCCGTCCCGTAGTTGGGGACCTGGGGGTCCTCATGCAGAAAACGGCCAATCCCGTGGCCCACGTACTCGCGGACCACCGAGTAGCCCCGCGCTTCAACGAAGGTCTGGACCGCCCAGCCTATATCTCCGACCCTGGCCCCGTTCCTGGCGGCGTTGATACCCTCCTTCAGGGCCTGCCTGGTGACGTCCATCAGGGCCCTGGCCTCGTCGGAGACCCTCCCCACCGCCACCGTTATGGCCGCGTCGCCGATGAAGCCGTCGATCACGGCACCGACGTCCATCTTGATCAGGTCGCCTTCCTGGAGCTGCCTGTCGCCCGGGATGCCGTGGACGATCTCCTCGTTGACGGAGGCGCACACAGTGGCGGGGAATCCACGGTAACCCTTGAAGGCGGGTTTAGCCCCCAGGCGGACTATCTCCCCTTCGGCGATGGCATCCAGGTCGCGGGTCCTGATCCCGGGCCGGACCGATTCCTCCAGCAACGTCAGGGTCGCCCCGACGACCGCTCCGGCCCTCCGCATGGCGTCCATCTCCTTGCGGGACTTGATGGTTATTCCTCCCGCGTAGGGCGACGGTGAGTTGGAGGCCGTTTCGATCTTCCCGATATTCATTCTACCACTTTCGTATGCCCGAGACTAGAAACCCTCACGGTCGCGGAAACCACGTATCTAGCGTCCCCCCACCGAAGATCCCAGACACATGGCCTTCAGCAGCCGCTCCGCCACCTCATCGATGCGGCCGACGCCGTCGACCTCCAGCAGCTTGCTCGATCGGGCATAGTGGTCCAGCATGGGCTGTGTCTCCTCATTGTAGACACGGATGCGCACCCGCACGGCCTCGGGGCGGTCGTCCTCCCTCTGGAGCAGGTCGCCGCCACAGAGGTCGCAACGCCCAGGGGTGGAGGGCGGCGCGGTCTTGATGTGATAGGAGGCCTGGCAAACCCCGCAGATATGGCGCCCGCTCAGCCGGGAGACCAGCTCGTCGTCGGGCACGGATATGAGGATGACGTAGTCCACGGGCCTCCCCCGGGCCGCCATGTCGTCCAGGGCCTGGGCCTGGAACATGTTCCTGGGGAACCCGTCCAGGAGGTAGCCCTGCATGTCCAGGGGAGGCTGTATCCGCTCCAGCACCATCGCCGTCGTAATCTCGTCGGGCACCAGCAGCCCGCTGTTCATGTATTCGCTGGCCTTGATCCCCAAGGGCGTGCCCTTGCTCCGGTGATGCCTGAACAGGTCCCCGGAGGCTATGTGGGGCACGCCCAGCACCTCCGTCAGCTTCTTGGCCTGGGTCCCCTTTCCCGCCCCCGGAGGGCCCAGGATGATCAGCCGTTGGGGAAGGCTCCCTGTGTCTCTGCCGCCCACTTCCCTCGCCTACCTCAGAAAGCCTTCGTAGTTTCTCATCATGAGCTGGGCCTCGAGCTGTCTCAGGGTGTCCAGGGCCACTCCCACCATGATGAGCATGCTGATGCTGGGCAGAAGCGCTGCCTGCACGTCCGCCAGCAACGACGCGGGATAGGCGACAACCGCCACGAATCCCAGGTAGAGCGCCCCGCCGACCGTGAGGCGGAGTATGACCCGGTTGAGGTACTCCTGGGTCGGGGGCCCCGGCCTGATGCCGGGGACGAACCCGCCGTTCTTCTGCAGGTTCTCGGCGAGCTGCTGCTGTTGGAACACCACCAGGGTGTAGAAGAAGGTGAAGGCCACCACCAGCACGAAGGTCAGGACCCAGTAGAGCACGTGGTCGGGCGCGAACCAGCTCTGGAACATGACGGCCACCGACCCCACCCAGTCGTCCCTGACCCCCAGGAAGTTGGCTATGGTCCCCGGCAGGATCACTATGGAGAAGGCGAATATCACGGGAATCATCCCGGCCGAGTTGATCCTGAGAGGCAAGTACGTAGCCCCCGTTTGCCGGTACATTCTCCCCCCTCGGAAGATGCTTCGTCCGTACTGGACGGGTATCCTCCGGTGCGCCTCCGTGAAGATCACGATGAGGGCGATGATCCCGACCCCGGTTATCGCCAGGGCCACGACCCCCCAGAAGCTGGCCTGGTCGGTCAGGTTCTGTATGAGGGTTGGGAAGCCCGCGACGATACCCGCGAAGATTATCAGCGAGATGCCGTTGCCGATGCCCCGCTCGGTGATGAGCTCTCCCAGCCATACCAGGAACATGGTGCCGGCCACCAGGGACGCCAGCATCGCCACCGTGCCGATCAGGTCGCCGCCCGCGCTGGGCCATACGCCGTCTATCACCCCCGCCTGCTGGACGAGCTGGAGCTGCCCGTAGCCCTGGGCCGCCGCTATGGGCACCGTGATCCAGTGGGTTATGCGGTTTATCTTCTGGCGCCCGTACTCCCCCTCCCGGGACATGCGCTGCAGGCTGGGAATCACGGGCACCAGGAGCTGCATCACAATGGAGGAGGTGATGTAGGGGAACACTCCCAGGGCCGCGACGCTCAGGTTACGGAGGGCGCCCCCGCTGAACAGGTCCAGGAACCCCAGGAGCTGGTTGTTGGCGAAGAGGTTGTCCAGCCGGCCCTGGTCGATGCCCGGGATGGGCACCTGGGCCATGAAGCGAAAGACGGCCAGGATGAACAGGGTGAAGAGTATCTTCGCCCGGAGATCGGGAATGCGGAAGGAGTCTATGGCGGCCTGGAGTAGTCGTGGTCTCTCCTCCGCCGCCTCCTGCGTTACCATCGCTAGACTACCTCTACCCCGCCCCCGGCCGCCTCTATCTTGTCCTGGGCGGACCGCGTGAACTTGTTGGCCTTGACCTGAAGGGCTACGCGCAGCTCACCGTCACCCAGCACCTTGACCGGGTACTTGAGCTTGCGCAGGTACCCCGACTCCACCAACGCCTCGGGGGTCACGTTGGAGCCCGCGGGGAAGGAGCCGAGGTCGCCGACCTTGATGAGGTGATACCTGGTCTTGAAGATGTTGGTAAAGCCCCGCTTCATGGGCAGTCCCTTTATCAGGGGAAGCTGCCCTCCCTCGAAGCCCGGGCGTATGCCCCGGCCCGACCGGGACTTCTGACCCTTCATGCCCCGGCCGGAGTAGCCGCCGTGGCCGCTGGCGTCGCCGCGGCCCAGCCGCTTGCGGGAGCGCCTCGCCCCCTTGGGCGAGGACACCTGGTGAGCCATCATTTCTTGGCCTGCGCTTCCTTTCCGCTATTCTTGACGGTGCGTTTTCGGCCCTGGGACCGGCCGGCGGGCTCGGGCTCCTCTATCTCCTCGACGGTCACCAGGTGGGCCACCTTGTGGACCATCCCCCGGATGGATGGGTTGTCCCGGTGCACCACGGTCTGGTTGAGACGCTTCAGACCCAGGGACCGGACCACCTCCCGGTGTCCGGCACGATAGCCGATCTGACTCTTGGTCCACGTTATGCGGAGAAGCACCATTTTACACCCACGATCTCCAGGAAAGTCTACCTGTCCGGCCTGGGGGTGACCTTGCGCTTGGCCAGCTCCTCTGCCGGGTTACGCAGCTTCTTGAGCGCGTCCAGCGTCGCCGCCACCACGTTGATGTGGTTCCTGGAGCCAAGACACTTGGCCACGCCGTCCTTGACGCCGGCAAGGTCCAGGACCGCGCGGACGACTCCGGCGGCGATTATTCCGGTACCCGCCGGCGCCGGCTTGATGAGCACCAGGGAGGCGCCCTTCCTGCCCGAGGTCTCCTGGGGTATGGTGCTGCCCTTCAATGGCACGGTGATCAGCCCCTTCTTGGCCAGGGCGTTCCCCTTCCGGACCGCATCGGGGATGGCCAAGGCCTTTCCCAGGCCCGCTCCCACGCTGCCTTCGCCGTCGCCGACCACCACCAGGGCATTGAACCGCAGGTTGCGCCCGCCCTTGACCACCTTGGCGATGCGCCGTGTGAATACCACGCGCTCGTTGAGCCCGCTGGCGTCGGTCCTGTCACCAGTCTGCCGTGAACCTATGGAAACCATCAGAAGACCAGACCCCCCTCTCTGGCGCCGTCGGCAAGGGACTTGACCCTGCCGTGGTACTTGTACCCGCCCCGGTCGAACACCACCTTGGTGGCGCCCTTGGCCATGGCGCGGGTGGCGATTACGCCACCGACAATCTTGGCGACGTCGGTCTTGGGGACGCTACCCGAAGGCCTCAGCTCAGGCTCGTTGCTGGAGACGGCCGCGATGGTGTGGCCGTGGACGTCGTCGATGACCTGGGCGTAGATATGCCGGAGGCTTCGAAACACGCACAGCCTGGGCCTGTCGGGCGTCCCATATACCCTCCGACGCACCCTGACGTGCCGTGCCAGCCGAAGCTTCCTGGAGTCTTTGTCTCTGGGCATCAGCTCTTCCTCGCGGCCGCCTTCCCTGGTTTCAGCCGCAGCACCTCGCCGGCGTACCGGATACCCTTCTCCTTGTAGGCATTGGGGGGGCGCACCTTTCGAATGACGGCGGCCACCTGGCCCACTTTCTGCTTGTCGTTGCCCTCCACGTGGACGCGGTTGTTGCCCTCCACGGTCAGGGTGACTCCCTCCAGGGGCTGGACGTCCACCGGGTGGCTGAAGCCGACGTTGAGGGTTATGCCGGCGCCCGACTGCTGGACCCTGTAGCCCACCCCCATGAGCTCCAGCGTCTTCCGGTATCCATCGGTGGTGCCGGTGATGGCGTTGGCGATGAGGGTCCGCGTGAGGCCGTGCAGGGAGCGATGGAACTTCCTGGCCGACTGGCGCTCCACCATTACCTCGCCGTCCTGGACCCTGACGTTCACCTCGGGATGTATGGGCTGCTTGATGGTCCCCCTGGGCCCCTTGACGGTCACCTCCGCGTAACCCACGGTAACCTCGACCCCTGCCGGGACGGGTATGGCCTTGCGGCCCAGCCTGGACAGGGTCCTGGTGGGACCGTTGTTCGTACCGTTACCAGACATAGCAGAGCAACTCCCCTCCGACTCCCTGGCGCCACGCCTCCCGGCCCGTCTTGAGCCCCCACGAGGTGGACAGGATGGCGATGCCCAGGCCCCCGTAGACCCTGGGAATCTCCCCCTTGCCGACGTAGACCCGGAGGCCCGGCTTGCTCACCCGTTTCAGCCCGTTGATGGCGGGCTCCCGCCCCTCCCTGTAGGCCAGATGGACCCGGAGCATGGGGCGCGGCTGGGCACGGAGCATGTCGAAGTCCCTGATGAAGCCCTCGTCCTTCAGGATGCGGGCGATGCCCAGCTTGATCTTGGACACGGGCATCACCAGGGAGTCGTGCCTCATCCCCTGGGCGTTGCGTATGCGTGTAAGCATGTCGGCGATTGGGTCTGTAACGGGCATGGCTACTTATTCTCCGGCTACCAGCTGGCCTTCTTGACCCCGGGCAGCTCTCCATTCAGGCTCAGCTGCCTGAAACAGATGCGGCACAGGCCAAAGTAGCGTATGTAGGCCCTGGGCCTGCCGCACTGGTGGCAGCGGTTGTGATGGCGCACCGCGAACTTCTGGGTCCTCTTCCACTTCTGTATCTTCGAAGTCTTGGCCAACGCCCTTCTCTATTCCGAACGGACGAAAGGCATCCCCAGCAGCGCGAGAAGCCGGGACGCCTCGGCATCCGTCCTAGACGTGGTGGTCATCGTCACCTGAAAGCCGCGGATGCGCTCTATTCCTCCGTAGTCGATCTCCGGGAATATGATCTGCTCCCTGATTCCCATGGAGTAGTTGCCACGGCCGTCGAAGCTGGACGCGGGCACTCCCCGGAAGTCCCGGATGCGGGGCAGGGCCGTGTTGACCAGGCGGTCCATGAAGTAGTACATCATGTGCCCGCGAAGGGTCACGCACATCCCGATGGGATTCCCCTCCCTCAGCTTGAAGTTGGCGATGGACTTTCTCGCCCTGGTGACGATGGGCTTTTGGCCCGTCATGGCCGTAAGATCGGCTGCCGTGCTCTCCAGGGCCCGGGCGTTGGTCAGCGCCTCCCCAAGTCCCACGTTAAGCACGATCTTCGTGAGCTTGGGCACCTGCATCACGTTCTTGTAGCTGAACTCCTTGAGCATGGCTGGGACCACCTGGGAGCGGTACAGCTCCAGGAGCCGAGGCAGCGGCTGGGCGGGAGCGGCGCCGTTGGTCGCCCCGTCCTGTGCCACGGCATCGTCCGCGGCGGCCTGCGCCTCGGGCGCGGGCTCTTTGGCCGCGGCTTTGGTGCGGCGCCGGCCCTTGGCCCCCTCGCTCTGCCGCGCCGTGGTCCTCTTCTTTGGCGCGGGCTTGGCTTCGGGAGCCGCTTCGGCCGGGGCTTGGGCCTCTAGTCGATCGTCTCCCTGCACCTCAGACATACCCTTACCTTCCTACCATCGTCCAAGACGCTGAAGGTTGCCCTGGTCGTCTTGTCGCACTTGTTGCACACCAACATCACGTTGGAGATGTGGATTGGCGCCTCTTTCTGTATCCGCCCCGCCTGCCTCACGCCGGGCTGCGGCTTCATGTGGCGGACCACCATGTTGACGCCCTCGATGGTGACACGGTCCTGGGGACTCATCACCCTGTCCACCCGGCCGGTCTTGCCCTTCTCCTTGCCGGCTATGACCATCACGGTGTCGCCCTTGCGTACCTTCATCTCACTACCTCGGGCATCAGACCACCTCGGGGGCCAGGGACACGATGCGCATGAAGCCCCGGTCCCTCAGCTCCCGGGCCACGGGCCCGAATATGCGGGTGCCCCGGGGCGTGCTCTGTCTCTCCACCACCAGAACGGCGGCGTTGTCGTCAAAGCGCACGTAGCTGCCGTCGGGCCTCCGGTACGGTTGCGCCACCCTCACTATCACGGCCCGGACCACCTCACCCTTCTTCACCTGGGCCATGGGCGCCGCTTCCTTCACCGACCCCACTATGATGTCTCCCAGGGAGGCGTAGCGTCTCCGGCTGCTTCCCGGGATGTTGATGCACATGATCTCTTTGGCGCCGCTGTTATCGGCGACCGACAAACGGGAGAAGGTCTGGATCACTTTCTCTCCTCCTCTTCCACGGCGTCTCCCTCGCCATCGACGGGGACCGCCCCCTCCTCGCCTTCGCCGGCGTCCGCCTTTTCGTCTTCAGACGCGTCCTCTTCCAGCGACGCTTGGGGTTCCTCTTGCTGCTCGGGCTCTTCTTCGACAGACTCTTCTTCGTGGAGGGCCTGGGGCTCGTCGTCCTCCGGCTCCTGGGCTTCGATTTCTTCGTCCTCGGGGTCTTCTTCCTCCGGACCCTCTTCGTCCTCCACTAGGTCCTGGGTCTCGTCCCCGTCATCTTCGGAGTCATCGTCGGGCTCTCCGTCGTCAGCCTCTTCCTCCAACTCGTCGACGGACTCCTCGTCATCCATCGCCGCGGGCGCGTCTTCGGGCTCGGGCTCGGGGGCCTCTTCTGCCGTGTCCACCGGCCCGGCCGCTATGGCTTGGGCCGCGGCATGCTCGCGCTCCTCGGTGAGCAGACCCTCGTCGAGCTCGGCGGGCTTCACCTCGGCGACCTCCCGCCTCTGGACGATCTCCACCACCCGCCATTTCTTCATCCTGGACAGGGGCCGGGTCTCCTCGATCCGGACCATGTCCCCGATTCGGCACTCATTGTCCCGGTCGTGGGCGAAGAACCGCGTGATGCGGCGTATGCTCTTCTTGTAGAGCCGGTGTCGCTGCTGCCACCTCACGGCGACCAGCACCGTCTTGTCCATCTTGTCGCTGACGACCTCGCCCTGCCGTACTTTACGCCTCCCATCGGGCATCTATCTCACCCCTGCCTCTCGCTCTCGTGCCACGGTGATGAGGCGTGCGATGTTCTTCCGGGCTGTCCGGATCTGCGCCGTGTTGCCGAGCTGCTTGGTTGCCACCCGGAAACGGAGGTTCAGAAGCTCCTTGCGGGAGTCTTCCAGCTCCTTTTGGAGCTCCTCGTCGGTGAGCTGTCTTATCTCGTGGGCTCTCATGTGACTCTATTCCAGGACCCTTTCAGCCCTGTGATAGTACCGTCTACCCGGCCTCGGCGAGAGCGGCGTCCCGCCTGACGGCCTTGGTGGCAATGGGAAGCTTATGGGCGCCCAGGCGCAGCGCCTCCATGGCCAGGTCCTCCCGGACTCCCCCCACCTCGAAGAGTACCCGCCCGGGCTTGACCACGGCCACCCAGTGGTCCACGGCGGCCTTCCCGCCGCCCATACGGGTCTCGGCGGGTTTCTTGCTGACCCCCTTGTCGGAGAACAGCCGCACCCATACCTGTCCGCCCCTCCTGAGGTGGCGGGTTATGGCTATACGGGCGGCCTCAATCTGCCGGGCGGTTATCCAGTGGGCCTCCAGGGCCTTGAGCCCGAACTCGCCGAAGTCCAGGCTGTTGTTGGAGGTGGCCTTTCCCCGCCGGTGTCCCCGGTGCATCTTGCGGTACTTGACCCTTTTAGGTTGCAACATCGACTGCCTCCTCGGTGGCGCCTTCCTCGTCCTCGGGCTCGTCCGAGGGGATGGTCACTTCGATGGTCTCCAACTCCTCGGCTCGCTCCTCGGGAGGAGGCGGAAGGATGTCGCCCTTGTAGATCCAAACCTTGACACCGATGCACCCCATCATCGTGCGCGCCTCGGTGATGCTGTAGTCGATATCGGCCCGGAGGGTGTGCAGGGGCACCCGGCCCTCCATGTACTTCTCCCGGCGGGCGATCTCCGACCCGGTGATGCGCCCTTTGACTATCACCTTTATGCCCTGCGCCCCCGCCTGCATCGCCCGCTGGGCGGCCTGGCGCATGGCCCTTCGGTAGGACACCCGGCGCTCCAGCTGGTCGGCGATGTTCCTCGCCACCAGGTAGGAGTTGAGCTCGGGCTGGGATATCTCCATTATGTTCAGCTGTATCCGCTTGTTTGTAATGCCCTCCAGGCGGCTCCTGAGCCTCTTGACCCGCTCCCCGTCCCTGCCGATGAGTATGCCGGGGCGGGCCGAGTGGACGTTCACCACGATGTCCTGGGCGCCCCGGTCGATCTCCGTGCGGGCGATCCCAGCGTTGGAAAAGCCGCGGTACTCGCTCTCGATGGCGTGGCGTATCTGGAGGTCCTCCAGCACCAGGGTACGGTAGTCCCGGCCGTTGGGGGCATACCAGTGGGTCTGCCAGTCCTTGACGATACCGAGCCTGAACCCTATCGGGTGGGTCTTGTGGCCCATCTAGGAGACCTCCTCCTCGTCCACGACCACGGTCACGTGGCTGGAGCGCTTGGTGATGCGCCCCACCCGTCCCCGGGCCCTGGGGCGGAACCTCTTGAGGGATGGCGCCTGGTCGGCCACCACCTTTACGATCACCAGGCCGTCGGGGTCCATCAGCAGGTTGTTCTCGGCGTTGGCGGAGGCCGAGCGCACCGTCTTGGCCACCACCCTTGCCCAGGGGGAAGGCAGGAGCCCCAGGGTGTCCAGGGCATCGTTGACCTTCATGCCCCGGACCAGGTCCATTATGGGCTTGAGCCTCTTGGGAGAGGCCCCCACGTTCCTGGATACTGCTTTGACTTCGGGCACGGGCGCTCTCTCCGACTACCGGCGTCCCAGCGAGGATGTCCGCTCCGACCGGGCTACGTGGCCGCGGAAGGTGCGGGTGGGGGCGAACTCACCCAGCTTGTGGCCCACCATGTTCTCCGTGATGAACACCGGAACGTGCCTCCGGCCGTCGTGCACCGCGATGGTCAGCCCGACCATCTCGGGCATTATCGTGGAGGCCCGGGACCATGTGCGTATCACCGTCTTGATGCCGGCGCCCTGGACGGCCAGCACCTTCTTCTCCAACTTCGGATGGACGTAGGGGCCCTTCTTCGTCGACCTGGACATCCCTTACCTCCTCCCTCTCCTTCGCACGATGAAGCTGCTGCTGTTCTTCTTCTTTCGCCGGGTCTTCAGACCCATGGCGGACTTGCCCCAGGGGGTCTTGGGGCCGGGCATTCCCACCGGGGACCTTCCCTCGCCGCCGCCGTGGGGGTGGTCCCTGGGGGTCATGGCCACGCCGCGCACCTGGGAGCGGCGTCCCTTGTACCGGTTCTTCCCGGCCTTGCCCAGCTTCACGTTCTTGTGGTCGGGGTTCCCGACCTGTCCCACCGTCGCCCGGCAGTCCACCAGCACCCGCCTGATCTCTCCCGAGGGCAGGCGGATGAGCACGTAGAGGCCCTCCCGGGAGAGCACCTGGGCCGCCACGCCGGCGCTCCTGACGATCTGGCCGCCGCGCCCAGGCGTCAGCTCCATGTTGTGTACCAGGGTGCCGGCGGGGATGTGGCGGAGGGGCAGGCAGTTCCCGGGCTTGATCTCCGCCCGGGAGCCCGACTCCACACGGTCCCCCACGGTAAGGCCGATGGGGGCGAGGATGTACCGCTTCTCTCCGTCCACGTAGTGGATGAGGGCGATGCGCGCCGACCTGTTGGGGTCGTACTCGATGGAGGCTATCTTGCCGGGGATGCCGTCCTTGTCCCGCTTGAAGTCGATAACCCTGTACGCCCGCTTGTTGCCGCCGCCCCGGTGCCGGACGGTTATCCTTCCATTGCGGTTGCGCCCCGCCTTGTTGGCCAGGGGGCTCAGCAGGGACTTCTCCGGCTTCTTCCGGGTTATCTCCTCGAAGGACGGCCACGCGGCACGCCTGGTGCCGGGGGTCATGGGCCTCAGGTTTCTGAGAGGCATTCTCTACACACCCTCGATGATCTGGATCCTGTCCCCGGGCCGCAGCGACACCAGCGCCTTCTTGGTGTCCGGCTGCTTCTTGAACCGGGGACCGTATCTCTTGGACTTGCCGCGGACCTTGATGACGTTCACGCTTACGACCTTCACGTTGAAGGTCGCCTCCACCGCGCTCCTTATCTCCACCTTGTTGGCCCTGCGGTCAACCTGGAAGGCGTACTTCCCCCGCTCCTGGAGAATGGTGCTCTTCTCGGTTATGAGGGGGGCTATCAGTACCTCGCTGGTCTCCATCTACTCCCCCTCGGCCTGCCCGCCGCGGCCCTTCCGGGGACGGCGGAGGCGGTCGGCCGCCCAGAGCTGTTCGGCCCGGCGGGCGGCGTCCAGGGTCATCACCACCCGGTCCCTCCTCAGGAGCTGTTCGGCGTTCAGCAGGTTCACCGGCGTGGTCCACACCTTCTCCAGGTTCCGCGCGGAGAGGACCACGTTGGTGGCCGTCCCGTCGGTGACGATCAGGGTCGACCTGGCGGCTCCCAGGCTGGACAGTATCTCCGACATCCCCTTGGTGCTGGGGCCGTCGATGGTCAGGTCGTCCACCAGGATCAGCTTGTCGGCGCGCACCTTGTCAGACAGAACGCACCGCAGGGCCCTCCGCCGCATCTTCTTGGGCATGTCCCGGCGGTGGTCCCTGGGATGGGGGCCGAACACCACGCCGCCGTGGCGCCACTGGGGCGCCCGGATGCTGCCCTGCCGAGACCGGCCGGTATACTTCTGGGGCCAGGGCTTGCGGCCCCCGCCGGAGACCTGGGCCCGGGTCTTGGTGGCGTGGGTGCCCTGACGCCTGTTCAGGTCGTACATCACCATGGCCTGGTGGACCAGGGCCCTGTTCATCTCCGCGCCGAAGAGGTCGTCGCTCACCTCTGCGGTGTCGACGACATCCCCGCGCTGGCTTCTAACCGGCAGCTCCAAGATTCTCCACCCTAACGGCAAGGGACTGCAAAGCGCTGCAGTCCCCTACTTCACCTTCTTGATAATAATAAGATCGTTGGGCGCGCCGGGCACCCCACCCTTCAGGAACAGGAGGTCCCGCTCCGCGTCCACGTCCACCACCTCCAGGTTCTTCACCGTGACCCGGACCGCGCCGGTGTGGCCCGCCATCTTCTTGCCCTTGAACACCCGGCCGGGATACGTCCCGGCCCCGATGGAGCCCGGCGCCCTGGCCCGGTCCGACTGCCCGTGGGTCCGCGGCCCGCCGTGGAACCCGTGCCGCTTCATCCCGCCCTGGAATCCGAGGCCCTTGGACCTGCCCACCACGTCGACCTTCTCCCCGCTCTCGAACAGGTCGACCTTGATCTGCTGGCCCACCTCCAGGTCTTCGGTCCCGTCCACCGCGAACTCCCGCAGGTGACGGAACAGCCCAGCCCGGCCCAGGTGCCCTCTCATGGGCTTGTTGAGGCGCTTCACAGACCCGTAGCCTACCTGCGCGGCCTCGTAGCCGTCCCGCTTCACCGTCTTGACCTGGGTGACGGCGCACGGGCCGGCCTGTATCACGGTCACCGGCACCACCCGGCCCTCGGGGGTGAAGACCTGGGTCATGCCCACCTTCTTGCCCAACATTCCCCTGATCACGCGGGGACCTCCAGCGTCTCCCGTGGACCGAGGCGGGCCTGTGTATGGTCTACGAAGAAAGTCATTTCACTACAGCTTGATGGAGATGTCGACGCCGGCCGGGAGGTTCAACCTGGTAAGAGCGTCGATGGTCTTGGATGTGGGGTCCACTATGTCGATCAGTCGTTTGTGCGTCCGGATCTCGAAGTGCTCCCGCGAGTCCTTGTCCACGTGTGGGGAGCGGATTACGCAGAACCGGCGGATGTGGGTCGGCATGGGCACCGGCCCGGCAACCATGGCTCCCGTACGCTCCGCGGTCTCCACGATCTGCCCCGCCGACAGGTCCAGTGACCTGTGGTCGAAGGCCCGTAGTACGATCCTTATCTTCTGGCTCGTCGTCATCTCTACACGCCCAGCTTGACGCCGTGGACCATCTCCCCGAGGATGCTCTCCGGCACGGGTTCATAGTCCCGGAACTCCATAGTATAGCTCGCCCTCCCCTGGGTGACGGAGCGAAGGGTCGTGGTGTAGGCGAAGGTCTCCGCCAGGGGCATCAGGACCCTGATTACCTGTATCCCCTCCTGGCCCTCGATGTTCCTGATCTGGCCCCGCCTGGAGCTCAGGTCCCCCAGCACGTCGCCCAGGAACTCCCCGGGGGTCACCACTTCCATCTCCATTACCGGCTCCAGGAGTATGGGGCTCGCCTTCTTCACGCCGTCCCTGAAGGCGATGGTCCCGGCGGCCTTGAAGGCCATCTCCGACGAGTCCACCTGGTGGAAGGTCCCGTCCACCAGGCTGACCTTGACGTCGATCAGAGGGAACCCGGCCAGGGGGCCGTTCTCGGCCGCCTCCTTGACGCCCCGCTCGACGGCCGGGATGTACTCCCGGGGAATCGCCCCACCGTGGATCATGTTCTCGAACAAGAGCCCCTCTCCCCGCTCCCTGGGCTCGATCTCCAGCCATACGTGGCCGTACTGGCCCCGGCCTCCCGTCTGGCGGACGAAGCGGCCCTCGATGCGGACGGGGGCGGTGATGGCCTCCCGATAGGCGACCCTGGGCTTGCCGACGTGGGCATCCACGTTGAACTCCCGGCGGATGCGGTCCACCAGCACCTCCAGGTGCAGCTCCCCCATGCCGGAGATCAGCGTCTGGCCGGTCTCCTGGTCGTAGCGCAGCTCGAAGGTGGGGTCCTCCTCGGCCAGCTTGGTCAGCGCGTAGGTCAAACGGTCCTGGTCCGCCCTGGTCATGGGCTCGATGGAGACCGACAGCACCGGCGATGGGAACTGGGGGGGCTCCAACACTACGGGAGCATCCCGAGTGCAGATGGTGTCTCCCGTAAAGGTGTTCTTGAGCCCCACGGCCGCGCAGATGTTCCCCGCCTCCACCGACTCGGACTCCTCCCGGTGGTTCGCGTGCATCTGCAGCACCCGGCCCATTCGCTCCCTCTGATCCCGGGTCGTGTTGATCACCGAGGACCCGGCCTTCAACGTGCCGGAGTACACCCGAAGGTAGACGAGCCGCCCCACGAAGGGGTCGGTGGTTACCTTGAAGGCCAGGGCCGACAGGGGAGCGTCCGCCCGGGCTTCCCGGACCACCTCCTGCTCCTTGCCCACGAGGGTACCGGTGACGGCGGGCACCTCGGCCGGGGAGGGGAGAAAGTCCACGATGGCGTCCATCAGGGCATGTATCCCCATGCCGGCCAGGGCGCTGCCGCACACCACGGGGACCAGGCGGCCGCCGATGGTCGCCTTCCGCAGGGCCGTCCGGAGCTCGTCCACGGGGAGCGTCTCGCCCTCCAGGTACCGGATCATCAGGCCCTCGTCGGTCTCGACGATCTTCTCGATCATCGCCTCCCGGTGCGACTCGAACTCCTCCCGGTCCTCCGGGGGTATCGGCGACGGCTCGGGCCGCGACCCGTTGCTCTTGCCATTGGCTCCGTCAAAGAAGAGGGCGTGGCCTTCCAGGAGATCGGCCACACCCTTCAACGCGGTGTCTTCCAGCAGCGGAAGCTGAATGGGCACGGGATTCGCCTTGAGCCTGTGGCGGACCGTGTCGACGGTCCTCTCCAGGCTGGCCCCGGCCCGGTCCATCTTGTTTACGAAGCATATCCTGGGAACGTTGTAGTTGTCCGCCTGGCGCCAGACCGTCTCCGACTGGGGCTGAACGCCCGCCACCGCGTCCAGCACCACGATGCCGCCGTCCAACACCCTCAGGCTACGCTCCACCTCGGCGGTGAAGTCCACGTGGCCAGGGGTGTCGATGATGTTGATGCGCCGGTCGTTCCAGTAGCAGGTGGTGGCCGCGGCGGTTATGGTGATGCCCCGTTCCCGCTCCTGGGGCATCCAGTCCATGACGGTGGTGCCCTCGTCGACCCCGCCGACTCGATGGATTCTTCCAGCCAGATAGAGCACCCGCTCGGTCACGGTGGTCTTGCCCGCGTCGATGTGGGCTATGAAGCCTATGTTGCGTATGTCGCCTATGCGAAAGCTTTCGGACATGGTTTCCGTACCTCGGCTAACCGGACCCGGGACCCTTGAATGCCATCGGAGAGACCCTTACCACCTGTAGTGCACGAAGGCCCGGTTGGCCTCTGCCATACGGTGCAGTTCTTCTCTTCGCCTTACGGCGGCGCCCTCTCCCCTGGAGGCATCCAACAGCTCGGCAGCCAGCTTGCGCACCATGGGGATCCCCTGGCGGGCCCTGGCCGATCGGATGATCCACCGGATGGCCAGCGCCTCGCTGCGGTTGGCCCGCAGCTCGGTGGGCACCTGGTAGGTGGCGCCTCCCACTCGCCGGGGCTTGACCTCCAGCAGAGGGGTGGCGTTCTTCATCGCCTGATTGAACACTTCCAACGGCTCCCTCTTGGTGTTCTCCTCCACCAGGTCGAGGGCTCCGTAAACGATGCGCTGGGCAACGGTCTTCTTGCCCTTCATCATTATCTTGTTGATGAAACGGCTCAGCTCCACGCTATTGTAGCGCGGGTCGGCCTGCACACGGCGTTTCTCTGAGCGTCTTCTTCTGGACATTGTTACACCTGTAAGTCGGGGCGGCGTCTACGCGATTACGTGGGAAGCCGTATCAGATCCCCGCTCCCCTGCCCCTCTCGGACCCGTACTTGCTGCGTCCCCGCCGCCGGTCCTGCACGCCCTCGCAGTCCAGGGCGCCGCGGACGATGTGGTAGCGTACGCCGGGCAGGTCCTTGACCCTGCCGCCCCGCAGAAGGACCACCGAGTGCTCCTGCAGGTTGTGGCCCTCGCCCCCGATGTACGCGGTGACTTCGAACCCGTTGGTAAGCCTCACCCGCGCGATCTTCCTGAGCGCCGAGTTGGGCTTCTTGGGCGTCATAGTCCGGACCTGGACGCAGACGCCGCGCCTTTGGGGAGCGCCGGGACCCCAGACCACGCGGTTGCGAAGCGAGTTCTGGAGCCAGTGCATCGCAGGCGCCTTGGTCTTGGCCCTGGACTTCTTGCGTCCCTTCCTTACCAGTTGACTAACGGTTGGCATACCACTTCCTTCGACGCACGTTGCGCCGTCTAGGTACTTTAACAACATTGCCGGCCCTTGTCAACCGGATTTCGCGTCCGTCAACGGCCAGATGACAGAGGCAAACCCACCCCCCCGGACGCCAGTCTCAAATCTTCCAAGACGCTACCCATCATGCTAATCTACTGGCACGCCCCTAGTGCGGAAGCGCGGGGTCCTTTGGCTTTCCGAAAAAGCCAAGCCGGAAGGGTCATCCGAGCCGCCCTGCCTGTCATTCCGAGCGAAGCGAGGAATCTAAGGTCCTCGCTAGCGGGGCGGCGCGAATGGCAAGGATCTTGGACCCCTCACTCCGTTCGGGGTGACGATCGATAGACCTCGTGCGGAAGCGCGGGCACCACGCGGGTCCAGCGGGGCGCCCGTCACAGAGATGGGGGTTCGTCCATGTCGATGAGGGACCGAGGGTTCACCAGAAGGGACATTCGCGGCGGCTCCGGGGCCGGGGCCGAGGTAGCCAGCGAGCACTTCGACGAAATGATAGGGACCGTGGAGCTCTACATCTACCGGCACCCCAGCAAGAAGATCAAGGGCTACGCGGCGTTGAAGTCCACCCTGGAGGCCCAGGGCTGCGAGGTGGACCTGACGGCCGCCGGAGCCAGCCCGGTGGGCAAGGGCTACGAGACCATCAGGATCGCCAACGGCGGGGCGGAGATACCCACGCCCCTTCTCCGGCGGGCCCACGGCTGGGCCCACCAGAGGAACTTCCTGCACATGTTCTACAAGAGGGGCTGACAAGCCTAGGTGGTCAGCATCCGGTAGATGGTGGGCAGGCGCTCTGGCAACGTCCAGATGTTGTCCAGCACCTCGTAGCTCATATCCCCGCACATGGTCTTCAGGTAGTCGTGCCCCGCCTTGTCCACCGTCAGGCAGAAGGGGGTGACGTCCTTCCGCTTGGCCTCCACCAACGCCATGTGGGTGTCGTGGACAGCGTACTCCTTCTCGACCCCCTCGCGGCTGTAGCCCCGGTCCTGGGGCCGGCCGTCACTGATGAGGAACAGTATCTTGGTCTTGGCCTCCTGCGTCTCCAGCTTGGAGGTGGCGTGCCTGAGGGCCGGCCCCATCCGAGTAGCGTGCATCGGGGTCACCTTGTCAATGCGGCGCTTGATCTTGTCATGGAAGGACTCGTCGATGTCCTTTATGACGTAGAACTCCACGTTCTCCCTGCCGTACCCGGAGAAGCCGTAGATGCCATAGGTGTCGCCGATGGTCTCCAACGCCTGCATCAGCAGGGCGGTGCTCTCCTTCTCCAGGTCGATGATACGCTTGTAGTGACGGCGCACCAGGCCTTCCCGCCGGGACCTGAGCCACATCATGTACTCCACCGGGTCGTCGGGCGCGTCGTGGTCGTCCACCGTCGGGCGGCCCTCGTCGATGGCCTCCGCGGTGGAAGCGCTCATGTCCAGGAGGAACACCACCGCAACGTCCCGCTCCAGCTTGTTCCGGCGCCACCATATCTTCTCCGAGGGGGTGGTGCCCCGCTTGCGGTCGATGGTCGCCTCGATGGCCGCGTCCAGGTCGAGGTCCTCGCCGTCGATGACCCGCTTGACCTTGCGGAAGCTCTCGGGCACCACCAGCTCGAACTGGCGCCGGATGTCGCTGGACAGGGAGGCGAAGTTGCGCACCGTGTCGTTGTAGAAGTTGATGTCGCCCTCGTCCACGTTCTTCTCGCGGACGATGCACCACTTGGGCTTGTAGTCATCGGCCCGGAAGTCCCACTCGTCGTACACCTGGGACCTGGGCTCTTTGGCCTCCAGCGCGCCGCCCTGCTCGTCCTCGTGCACCATGGGCCCGTGGCCCTGGCCCGGCTGTGAAGAGGGGGGAGGCACGCCGGCCTCCTTCATGATATTCTGGGCGAACATCCCCATGGCATCCTGGAGCTCCGCGGCCTCCGGGTCCAGGTCCAGCTCCGGGTTGTCCTTCAGGAGCTCCTCCAGCATCTCCTTCGTTATAGGCTGTGACTCCCCGTCCACGTCCTGGGACGGCTCCATGCGCAGCCGGTTCAGGAGCTGCACCAGCTCGGGCTTGAAGTCCCCGCGAAAGTCCACCTGCTCCGGGGACTCGTAGTCCTCTTCCTCCCCCTCCTGGTCGTCGCCTTCCTCCTGGGAGCCCTGCTTGTCCTGCTGGAGCTGCTGCATCAGCTCCTGGAACTCCTCCTCGGAGAACTCCTCCTGGTTGTCGAAGTCCTGGGGCTCGAACTCCTCGGGTGACTGGGGCTCGTTGGGGAGCTCGGAGAGTATCTTGTAGACTCGTATCGTGGCCTCGGCGGTGTCCTCGACGGTGGCTTCCACGTGGAGCAGCCTCTTGAATATCTTGGCCAGCACCCGCGCCGTCTTGACGTGCTTCTTGGGCACGGGCACGGCCTTGAGCTGCTCCAGGCTGAGCCGCACCAGCAGCTCCACCATGCACTGGAGCAGGGGCATCTCGTCTATGGCGGGCCGCTCGGCCAGGGCGTCGCCCTGGACCTGCCTGTAGCTCCGCACTATTCCCGCGTACTCGGCCTTGACCCGGTAGTCCAGCCTGCCGTCCTCCAGTATGGTGAACACGTCTAGGGCCAGCTTCCGGTCGTCGAACATGTTGAAGAACCGGCCCATGTCTGTTACGAAGCCCCGCTCGGCGCTGGCGGCGTCGTCCTCGGTTTGTTCGACGACGGGGCCCAGGGCCTCCTGGAGCCGCTGCACCGCCCCCGCGACGGACTCCTTCTCCATCGCGGGCCGCAGGTCGTCGAACAGCAGCGAGGGGAGCTCAAAGTTGAACCCGAAGCTCTCGAACTCCAGGTGCGCCACCTGGTGGGTGGACACGACCTTGAACCACCCGAAGTTCTCACCCTTGGAGGGATACCGGTCCACCACCGGAGGAAGGTACACCTTGCTCCCCTCGGTGGAGGCGGCTGACTCCGACACCCAGCCTATGCCCTTGTTGGCCAGCTCGGCGCTGCTCATTATCTCTATGGACGAGCCCGACAGCATCCGGCAGTAGAGGCGCATGACACCCTTGACCCGGTCGAGCTCCTGGCTGGACGACAGGGTCTCCAGAAGCTGCTCGGAGGTGTTGGACTCGACCTTGAAGTAGGCCAGTCCTCCGTCGGGGTTATCCTTTAGCAGCCGCACACCCTCCTGGAACCACACGTCGAGCTGGTTCAGGGTGACCCGGTTCAGTACCGTGTTCAGGCTCTTCAGGAAGTGGGGCACGGCCTGCGGCGTTATGGCCAGCAGGGTCTCGCACAGGTCCAGGATGTACCGCTGGGACTGGTTGTTGACCTGCGTTAGCGACTGGGAGCCCTCCAGCAAGAACGACGCCGTCTCCCGCTGCCCTCCCTTGGTCAGCCGCTCGGCCAGCCGCAGGAACCTGCTCCTCTGGCTCTCCTCGATCTGGGGAAGCACCCGGCCCGACACCTCCAGGCACGCCTTCACCTCCCGCCAGCTCCCTTCGGCCAGGGCCCGCCCCATGGACAGGAAGGCCTCCCGCTCCCGGCCCATCTGGGGCAGCACGTTGCGCCCCAGGACCAGGCACTCGGACGCTACGTCGTAGGACTTGGTGGACAGGGCCTCCACCAGGGCGGCGAACACCTCCACGTCCCAGAAAGGGAGGCTCCGGATGAGCTGGGGGCTCACGTCGAAGAACCTGGAGGCCAGCGTGCTGGACTTCCACGTTCCCTTGTACAGGCTCCGGCCCAATCCGGCCCACCGGGGGATGTACTGGGTCCTGAGGCTCGCGGCCACCTCGGGGCTGGCCTTGAAGTAGGAGCAGGCCAGGGCGGGGGAGTCCTGGGCCAGGTAGGTCCCGCACCGGGCCCACTGCATGAAGGATAGGAAGGGCAGGAACTTGGCCACTTCGGGGCCGGCGCGCAGGTACTCCACCGCCGCCTCCCAGGACCGGGCCGTCTGGCTGGCGATGGTCACGCCCTCCACGGCCCAGGCCTGCACCTCCTCCTCCTTGAAGGCCAGGGTCATGGCCTCCCTGGCTATCCTGTACTCCTCCATCACCGAGGCGGGGAGCTTGGCCAGGTCGGCCTCTATCTCCGCCAGGGTCGCAGGCCGGGCGTCTCCGGGGCCGGTACTCAATTCGCTACCCCCTTCTTCGCCGTGTCCCCGGGAAACAGGTCGAGAAACTGCTCTACTATCTGTGCCGTGGCCCCGAATATCATGTGGTCCCCGAAGGTGTAGCAGTACCGCCTCTCGGTCGCGCCGTTCATCCACCGCACCTCCTGTCGCCGGTTGTCCGGGTCCAGCAAGCCCTGGACCGGCACCTCCAGGACCTCGGCTATCTCGAGGGAGCTGGGCTCGAAGGGGTACGGGTAGGGAATCGTCCCGACGTACACCCGGACGCCGAACCGGCTCCTGGTCGCGATGTCGTCCAGCTCTCCCAGGACGGTCACGTCGGCGGGGTCTATTCCCATCTCCTCGCTGGTCTCTCGGAGGGCCGTGTCACGGAAGTCCAGGTCCTCGGGGTCCCGGGCGCCGCCCGGGAAGGATATCTCACCCTTGTGGTGCTCCACGTCCTGGGTGCGCTTGTGCAGGAGGATGCAGTACTCGCCCTCCTTGCGGTAGAGGAGGACCATGACGGCGGCGGGCATGAGAGACTCGTCGTCCACCGACCTCTTCTCACGCCCCGACAGGACTTGCCTTACAGCTTCGATGGTGGGGTCCGTCGTATCATCCATTGCGGGAGACGGCATGGCGGGAGACGGCAAGGGCCGGGGGGCCGCCCCGTGCATCCCTACTCGAATATCGAGGAAACGACCTCTTCCACACTCCTGTGGATCTCCTCGTCATCGGTCAACGCCCACACTATGGCCACGTGGGCCGCCCTTCTGGGGGCCACTCCCTGGGCGATGAGCTTCCCGGCGTATATCAGGAGCCTCGTGCTGGCCCCCTCCTTCACGCCGTGCTCCTTCAGGTTCCGGACCTTCTCCCCCAGCTTGGCCAGCCGCTCGGCGTCCTCCTTGCTGCACGAGCTCTCGCGCTGGACGATCTCAGCCTCCACGTCCCTTGGCGGAGGGCCGAACTCCAGGGCGATGAACCGCTGGCGCGTGCTGTGCTTCAGGTCCTTCAAGGCGCTCTGGTAGCCGGGGTTGTAGGAGATCACCAGGAGGAACCGCTCGCTGGCCTCCAGCAACTCGCCCTTCTTGTCCATGGGAAGGATGCGCCGGTGGTCCGTAAGGGGATGTATGAGTACGGTGGTGTCTTTCCTGGCCTCCACCACCTCGTCCAGGTAGCAGATGCCGCCGGACTTCACCGCCTTCGTCAGAGGGCCGTCCATCCACTTGGTGCCCTCGGCCTCCAGCAGGTACCTTCCCACCAGGTCGCTGGCCGTCAGGTCCTCGTGGCAGGCGATGGTCACCAGCGGTATGCTGCTCCCGTTGGAGGCCGCCTTGCTCCTCTTCTTGACCACCGTGAGGGGCCGTCCCAGCCTCCAGGCCATGTGCTCTATGAACCGGGTTTTGCCGCAGCCGGTGGGGCCCTTCAGCAGTACGGGCAACTGGGCGGCGTAGGCCGCCTCGAAGAGCTCCACCTCGTCCCCGACGGCCCGGTAGTAGGGCTCCTGCTGAATGGTGTACTCTTCGATGGCGAACTCTTTGAACGCGGTGCTGGTTCCACTTGCCATGCCTAACCGACCTTTCCGCTTACCTTGCTTCGACACAGCGCCTCTACCTCGCGCCTCAACTCCTCCAGGCTCCCGGAGTTGTGCACCACCACTTGCGCGTGCCTTGACCTCTCTTCGAAGGGCATCTGCGCCTGGACGCGGCTCCGGACCTGTTCTTCCGTCAGCCCGTTTCTCCGCCTCAGCCGCTGTTCCACCTGCTCGCCCGTGGAATGGGTGACCCACACCTCGTCCACGAGGCCTTCCCACCCGGCCTCTATCAACAGGGCCGCCTCCAAGACCACCAGGTCCACTCCCTGCCCGCGGAGCGCCTCGATCCGCTCCCGGATGATGTCGGCCATCCTGGGATGCATGATAGCGTTGAGGGCGCTCATGGCCTGGGGGTCGTTGAAGACGATGGCGCCCAGCCGCTTCCGGTCTATCTCTCCGTTGGGGCCGAGCACTCGCTCGCCGAAGGTGTCCACGACCTCGCGCCATATGGCGGTGTGGGGGGTGTACGCCTCGTGCCCCACACGATCGGCGTCTATGACCTCCGCGCCCAGCTCTCTCAGGATGCGGGAAACCTCGCTCTTTCCGGTGCCGATACCTCCCGTGAGGCCTATGACTAGCATATCTTCCCTTTGGGCTGGGAGGTTCCAGACATTCTACCAACCCTAGTTAGGCGGGTCAACCGCGGCCCCCTCGCCCTCGCCCAGGTGTATGGTGACCTCGCCATACCGCTCCATATAGCACTCCTTGAGCCGCCGGAACCTGGCCTGGTACTGCTCCGTCTTGATGGGGCTCGTCGTCATTATCGTGGCGTCTTCCCGGTTGTCGGTGTAGTACGCCTTTCGAACGCCCACCTTCTCGAAGCCGTACTTCAGGTACAGGGACTGGGCAACGTGGTTGGAGACGCGGGCCTCCAGGCTGACTACCGATGAGCCCCTGGCCATGGCCAACTCCAGGCAGCCTATGATGAGCAGCTCGCCCACGCCCTTTCCCCTCCACGACTCGGAAACGGCCACGGCGGTTATGTGGGCCTCGTCGGCCATGAACCACAGGCCCAGAAACCCCACGATGGACTCCGCCTCCGGTCCCGCGGCGGGATCTGGGACCCCGTTGTTCAGCCGGGCCTTGAGACCCTCCAGCACGCGGCCCAGCAGCCCGTCCGGCGTCGGGGCCGGGACGGCCTCCCGGTCATGGTTGGCCTCCGGGAGGTAGCTGGTGTCCATCGCCACCAGGTACTTCGCCCGGCGGTTCTCCAGCTCTCGCTTGAAGGGAGTGGCGGGCCAGAGGGTGGGGAAGGCCTGTCTCTCGATCTGTGAGACCCGGCTTATGTCCTCGCGCCTCAGCGGGCGGATATGAACGTCCATGGCAGCGCGACGCCTTGGGAGCGACCGATTCATTCTATCACAGCCCCCGGTTGCAACAGCACCCCGCCGTCACGGGACTCGACGGAAACACGAGACCCGGGACCGGTGCCACGCCAGCCGGAACGCCGCCCCCTTCCCCGACGGGCCCCTTGTCCAGCGCAGAGGCCCCTTCCCCGGCAGAGAAGTATGTGCTAGTCTTCTCGTGCGACGGCGCACCGGCCGGACACACCCAACGACGGCACGGCAGGAGGGACAGAGAGTTGATCTACGACGTGCGTATCTACGACTTCAAACCTGGCACCGTGGACCAGTACATGGCCGCGGTCCGCGAGCTGGGGCTGCCCATCCGCGAGTCTCACGGCATCAGGCTCGCGGGATGGTACTACGGCGAGGTCGGCACCCTGAACCAGGTCATACACATATGGGAGTACGCCGACATGGCGGACTTCGAGAAGAAGTCCGAGGAGGTTCGCCAGGACCCGCGTTGGTTCGGCGAGTACGTGCCCAGGGTCCAGCCGCTGCTGGTTGCCCAGCGGAACCAGATCATGAACGGCCCGGACTTCTTCCCCAGGCCCTCCTAGACGGGCCGTCCCCGGGGAGCGGCCCGGCCCGTCTCCCCGTGTCTAGCTCTCCGCCACCACCGGGTTCGACAGGACGCCGATGCCCTCGATGTCTATCTCCACTGTGTCCCCGGCCTGGAGGTGTGCGGGCTCTCCCGGCGTGCCCGTGAAGATCATGTCCCCTGCCTCCAGGGTCATGCGCCGGGACGTCCATTCGATGATGGTGGGTATGTCGAATATCAGGTAGGAGGTGCTCTCGGCCTGCACCTCCTTGCCGTTGACCCGCGCCCGGAGCACCACGTTGCTTGGGTCCAGCTCGTCGCTGATGTAGGGCCCCACCGGCGAGAAGGTGTCCGACGACTTGGCCCGCCACCACTGGCCGTCGCCCCGCTGCCACTCCCGCCCGCTCACGTCGTTGCCGCAGGTGTACCCCAGGATGTACCGGGCCGCCTCCGCCTTGGACACGTTCCGGCAACGGCTCTTGATTACGATGACCAGCTCCGCCTCCTCGTCCAGGGTCTCTATGTCGTTGGGTCGGACGATGGCGTCCCCCGGTCCTATCATGGACGACGTGGTCTTGATGAATATAAGGGGCTGCTGGGGGGCCGGGCGGTCGTGGAGGTGGCTGGAGTAGTTGAGGCCCACCGCCAGCATCTTCGACGGCTGGGTCGGCGCCAGGAGCTTTACCTCCGAGACCGGATGCGTGTGGTCGGTAACCTGATACTCCTCGAATGGCGTGGTGGTGATCTCCCTCAGGGTATCGCCGTCCACCACCCCGTAGCTCACCTGGCCGTGGGCCAGGTACCGCGCGAACTTCATCGTGTGCTCCTTTCCAGGTGTCCTCCGACAGTCATCCCGGCGCGTATATTACTCCAACGGCATCCGGGCGTCAAAGCCGGGCCGCCGGGGCCCGTGGGCATGTGTGGTAGGATGTACCGGGTCAACCATAGCCGCACCCGCCGCGGTGCCATAGAGGAGACAAGCTGGATGAAGGCAGCCGTCATTCACGAGCTGGGGACCGAGGAGGTGTTCCACTACGAGGACGTGGAGGACCCGCAGCCGGGGCCGCGGCAGGTCCTCGTGCGGATCAAGGCCGCCTCCATCAACCGGGGCGACCTGGGCCGCAGGGAGGGCTCCTACCGCGGCGTCACGGCCGCGGCCAAGCTGCCGCTGATCCTCGGCTGGGACGTTTCGGGCGTCATCGAGTCCGTCGGCGAGGAGGTGCGGGACCGCCGCGTGGGCCAGAGGGTGGTGGCCACCCTGGCTTCCGGAGGGTACGCCGAGCTGGCCGCCGTGAGCGCCCGCGGCACCGTGCCCTTTCCGGACACCCTCTCCTTCGAGGAGGCCGCCAGCGTACCCATCGTCTTCCTCACATCCTGGTTCGCCCTCCTCAAGGTGGCCGGCCTCCAGGAGGGCGAGACGGCCCTGGTCCATTCCGCCGGCAGCGGGGTCGGGATGGCCGGCATCCAGATCGCCAAATACGCCGGGGCGCGGGTGATCACCACCTCCAGCTCCGGGGACAAGCTGGACAGGGCCCGGGAGCTGGGCGCCGACGAGGCCGTCAACTACCGCCAGGAAGACGTGCTGGACCGGGTCATGGCCTTGACCGAGGGAGGCGGGGTGAACGTGGCGCTGGACGGCGTCGGCGGCGAGAATTTGGCCGCGAGCATCGCCTCTCTGGCCCCCCTGGGCAGGCTGGTCACCGTGGGCAACACCAGCGAGTCGCCCACCACCATAGACTCGGGCCTGCTGTTCCAGAAGACCCTCACCGTCCACGGGTTTACCCTGGCGGGCCAGATGGTCCGCGGCGGGGTGATGCCCGAGCTGGCCCGCATCATGGACCTCTTCGGCGAGGGAAAGTTCAGGGCGATAGTCGACCGGGTGTTCCCGCTGCGGGAGGCCTCCGAGGCCCACCGCTACGTGTCCCAGGGCGGCCAGTTCGGGAAGGTGGTCCTGCGCCCCTAGGGAGACCGTGCTCTCTACCAGGAGTCCGGCGGGGCCAGGCTTACGTCCAGCGCCTTCTCGCACCAGGCGGCGACGGCCAGCAGGTGGGCCTCGTCGAAAGGCGCCCCCTCGAGCTGTATGCCCAGGGGGAGGCCGTTGGCGCTCAGGCCCGACGGTAGACTGACCGTCGGCAGCCCTGACGAGGTCCAAGGGCGCTGGAAGGCCGGGTCGCCCGTCGTGGTCAGGTCCCTCGGGGCTTCGGCGGGCGTGCTGGGCGTGAGAAGGGCGTCGAACCCCCTGGCAACCTGGGCTATCTCCACGGCGAAGCGGCGGCGCATCCTCTGGGCCTGCATGTAGCGCACCGCCGGGACCATCATCCCCGTCTCGATGCTGGCCCTCAGCTTGGGGCTGTAGTCGTCGGGCTGGCGGCGGAAGAACTCCTCATGGAAGGTGGCGCAGTCCACCGCCTGGATAATCCCGTGGGCCGCGTAGTTGGACATGAAGCTCTTCGGCAGGGCCGCCTCGGTAACCGTCGCCCCGGCCGCGGCCAGCTTCTCGGCCGCCGCCTCGGTGTTGCGGCGCACCTCGTCGTCGCAGTAGTCCAGGAAGAACTCCCGGAGGAGCCCGATCCGCGGCGGCCCGCCGAGGCTGCCCAGGGCGGCCCTGTAGTCAGGGACCGGCTCAGACGAGGAGCCCGGGTCGTTGGGGTCGTGGCCCGCCATTGCCCCAAGCATTACGGCCGCGTCTTCCACCGTCCGGACCAGTATCCCGACGGTATCCACGGACCAGCTGACCGGGATTACCCCGTAGCGGCTGATCCTCCCGTAGGATGGCTTGAGGCCCACGATCCCGTTGTAGGAGGCGGGGCGGCACGTCGAGCCCCCCGTCTGGGAGCCCAGGGCCGCAGCCACCATCCTGGTCGACACGGCCACCGCCGAGCCGCTGGATGAGCCCCCCGGGGTGTGGGCCAGGTCCCAGGCGTTGCGGCTGGGCGATGGGTCCCCCGTGGCGAACTCCGTGGTCACGGCCTTTCCCAGCACCACGGCCCCGGCCTCCTTGAGTCTGGAGACGCAGGTGGCGTCATAGTCGGGGACGAAGTCGGCGTACACCTTCGACCCGGCGGTGGTCCTCATGCCGGCCGTGTAGAAGATGTCCTTCAGCCCCACGGGGACGCCGTGCAGCGGGCCGCGGGGGCCCTTCTCGCGGAGCTCCCGGTCCCGCTGGCGGGCCTCCTCCAGCAGCTCCTCCCGGTCGATGGTGACCCAGGCCTGCAGGGTCGGCTCCATCGGGTCGATGCGGGCCAGCAGCGCCCGGCACAGGTCCACCGAGGACACCTCGCCGTCGCGTATGCGGTCGGCCGCCTGGGCGGCGGTCAGGTCGTGCAGCTCGGCCATGATGCGCCTCCTGGGCCCCTCTTTGGGCCCTCCTGGGGGGAATGTCCTGGGCGGGTCGAAGGGTCGTTGAGACCAGCCGCCGCTAGAGAAAGAACGCTGGCTCCTCTTCCTTGTCCGGCAGGTTGTGGGAGATCACCCACAGGTGCTCCGCGGCCTCCTCCAGCGTGGCCCGGATCGCCTCGGCCCTCTCTGCCCCGTACAGCTCCGTCGCCTTGGCGAAGAGCTCCTGGGCAATCTCCTGCTGAGACTGGGCGGGGTTCATCCCAACCATCCCTAACCTCCGGAGCTCTCGTCTATCTGGACCCCCTGGATGACCACGTCCTCCAGGGGCTTGTCCCGCTGGTTAGTCTGCACCTTGGAGATGGCCTCCACCACGTCCTGCCCCTGGGTGACCCGGCCAAAGATGGTGTGCTTGTCGTTCAGGTGGGGAGTCGGCACCGTGGTGATGAAGAACTGGCTGCCGTTGGTCCCCGGGCCGGCGTTGGCCATGGCCAGGAGCCCGGGCTTGTCGAACCTCAAAGATGGGTGAAATTCGTCCTCGAATGTGTAGCCGGGGCCGCCGGTGCCGGTGCCCGTGGGGTCGCCGCCCTGGATCATGAAGTTGGGGATAACCCGGTGGAAGATGACGCCGTCGTAGAACCCGTCCCGGGAGAGGGTCACGAAGTTGTTCACGGTCTTCGGTGCCTCCTGGGGAAACAGCTCAATGACGATGTCGCCGTGGTTGGTATCGATGGTAGCTATGGTCATGGACGGTCCTCCTCCGGACTGATCGCTCTCAGGGGTCGGCGTCGCCTCGAGAGGCGGGGCTGCCGTCGGTCCAGCGGTCGGTGTCGGCGTCGACCGCACCAGGGTCGGGTCCTCGGCCCCGTCGCAGGCCGCGAATGCCAGGACCGCGAGAGCGCCGAGGAGGGTCAGCAGCCAAAGCTTCACCGGGGTATTATAGACCATATCCGCCCACCCGTCACGGGATGCGGCGGCTCTCACGCGGCCCTGCCGGGACTGGACCCACGGCGCGTCGGCTCCCCCGGGCCTACTTGCCGGCGGCGCAGCGCCAGACGCGGCAGCCGGTGATGCCCACCACGATGGGCATCAGGGTATCGATGACGACCCACACCTGGCCGTCGCCATCGTTGTCGGCGGACAGGTTGCTGAACCAGTTCCAGAAGAACAGGAGGAGCACGGCCACGGAGGCGTAGAACACGGTGTTGGCCCGTATGTACCGCCTCAGGTACTCGGTCCCCTCGCCGGAGACGCTCCGCTTCTCCACGTAGCCCGCCGCCACCGTAAGCACGATGCCCACCGCCATGAAGTAGTTCAGCACCTCCCACACCCGGAAGGGCTCGTCCCCGCCGGGATGGTACAGAGGGGTGGCGATGAAGTTGACTGCTACCGCCACCGCCAGCAACACGAGATAGACCGCTACCGCACGAATCAGGATGGGCATGTTCCCTCCTCGAAGTACGACCAAGTGGATGCAGGGCGGCCCCAATATATCACCCGGAGGGGCCCGTTGCCACAGAGCCGCCGGGCGGCACAAGAGTGATGCGGCGGCGACCATAGGACAGCCGCCCCGGCTTCCCGGATGGGGTGGGCCGCCCTAGTCGGGCGTCGGCCCGCCGTGTAGCTGGCGGTACAGGTCGCGGAACTGGTCCTGCCGCTCCGGCGGGGTGTTCGACAACAACACGTGATAGACCTCGGCTTCGGTCAAACGCTCTGGACTGGCCACCCCCGCCCGGTACAATTCCCGCAGATAGGACGATACCACGTCGTGTCCCAGGGACAGGTACATCCCCAACATGAACGCCTCCCCCATGGTATAGGCGCAATCATCATCCGGCGCCACGCCTCGCCCCGCAGCAAACGCCCTGGCCCTGTACTCGATGGACTCCTGAACGGTGCTTATGCCTATCAGGGGACACCCCTTGACCACACGCTCGTAACGTGAGCGAAGGCTTGGGCCCTCGCTGACGTTGTGCACGTACGCCTGAAGGAACTCTGCCGTTCCTTCGGCTACCCATTCGGGGAAGTCCGATGACCCGAAATACGCGTGGGCCATCTCATGGTAGATGGTCGTCGTCCAGTTTGGCACCAGCGCGCCAGGGACTACCCTGTACCTGCTTCCGCTGAATCCGGACTCCACAAACACTCCCGCATAGGCCTGGGGCCAGAGCGGAGCGGCCTGCCATGGCACCCCCGTGAACTCCTCTATCTCGAATACCGCGGTGCGCATGAGCTCGAAGGCCGTATCCAAGCCCAATGGAGACCGGCTGATAGCGACCAGCTTGACCTCTCTTCCCGAGGGCAAAGTGTCGGTCTCCGACCTGATGTGGGCCCCTTCGATGACCTCCAGGAAGAGCTCCTCGTCATGACTGAGGGAGTAGGCCGCGGCGATCCGGACGTAGTCTTCCTCTGACAGCCCGTCCTGGAACCACGGTTGCACCGGGATATGCTCCCATACGCCGCTGCTGATGATCCCTTGCAACCTGACGATAACACCAAAGGGGAAGAGGTCCAGCGGGTCGTCAAAGATCGGCGTGTCCAGGACCCTCCGGGCCAGCTCCTTGTCGTGGGAGACCATGAAACTCACGAAGCCCACCACCTCCGCATGGCGCCAATCGACGCGGCCGACGAGCCATGGGAAACCCAGGACACGTTCTATCAGGGGGGCGTCAAAAGCCTCCTGTCGCTGATGCTCCTGAACCGGGCGATGAGGTCGACTTCATCCTGGGTGACGCCGTCGGACAGCCAGGGAAAGTCCATAACGGCGTGGGCCATGAAGACGTTGTAGTAGGTGAGCGGCCCCATCTGAGCGAGCGCAGACACCTCCTCGCCGGTGATGCCGTCGGCGACCCAGCGCAGGCCGACCACACGCTCGGCAACGGAGGCGTCGTTGATTGCCATACCCCATATCTGGCTGAGGACCGACCCCTCGTCCCTGGTAATGCTGTCGGTGAGCCACGGGAAGGTGAGGACGACCCGGGCCGCGGCGGGGTGTTCGCTCTCGATGCCCTCGAGGGCGTCCAGGGCATACTCCTCATCCTGCGTCAGGCCGTCCCTCTCCCAGGGGAAGCCGGTCTGTGCGGGCCCAGGAGTGGACGTGGGGGTACGCCCCGGCACGGGCGTCGGAGCCGGGGTGGGTCCGGGCGGCGCCGGGCGTGTGGGCGGTGCGGGGGATGCGGGGGGTGCGG
>DAOUJG010000059.1:0-1954 GCA_034423015.1 Dehalococcoidia bacterium
AGGGTTCCTGAAGCCGGTTCCGCAGGACTCCAGATCGGCGGGGACGGCGGCCCAGTTCGGCCCATGCGGTTGCCGCCGAGCGATGTGGAGGGGGAGTACACGAAAATGGGACCTGGGGGAGAAGCGGACATCCTGGGCCACTCAGATACGCAAAGAGGCCGATTTCGGGGTGGGTTGGACCAGTTCCCGGTGAACACTTTCTGAAAGGGCGTGTTCCTGCCAAATGAGGCCCTCGATGCAAGACTGGGCCACCCGCGGGGAACGCCGGTCGCCGCGTCGGAGCGAGCAGTTCGTGGCCGGGTTGCCGGGGGTCATCGGGGCAAGCCTGTCAATAGCTAGGGTCTTAGGACACTCTGAGCGCATGATCACAGACCATCGCGACACGTCAGGCCCATCAGGGGATCTGTGGCGGGCGAATCCGGCGACAGGCTTTGGGTTCCGGAACGCCCCGTGAGGGCTTTGGACACTGCAACAATTGTCACGTTTCCACCTGTTTGGGGCTGACACCGTGAGTGATGCGACTGCCCTTTTGTCCCCTACAGGAAGTCGTGGGAACGGACTGGGGACGGGAATGTAATCGGCTCCCGTGACCTTCGAGGCGATGGTCGGCAATGGCCTGGTTGAGGCTGGTGTAGCTATGAGTCCAAGCTGGGAGGAAGGGAGAAGCGGGGTGGACGGTGACTCCCATGACGTGTCAGTTCTGCACCATATTGCAGTCGGGAGGGCACAAGGCGATGGAGGGGCTGCAAAAATGCAATAAATGGTCCCAGCAGCCATGCTGGGACAGCCCCTACAGGAAGTGGTCGGAACGGCGTGGTTGGCATTATGCAACCCGGTCCAGGGACGACAGGGGCCTCCTGTCGAGGGAGTGCGGGGGCGGAAGTATCCACGAGTCGCCCAGGATGCCACGGTCGGCAAGGGTCTCTGCGTTGGAGGTGATGACGGGGGCTCCCTCCTCCGTGTCGGCGACGTCCAGGAAGGCGTTCTCGCTGTCCGGGGACTCGAAGACGAAGAGGATGCGGGGCAGGCGTCCCCCGTGGTCTCTCTCAGCCCACTCGCTGAGGAAGTACCGCTGGTAGGACTTCAACCGGGCACGGGCGCGCTTGGGCGTCGTGGCCCTCCGCTCGAACTCCAGCAGGTAGGGGCACCGACGGCCTTTGTACTCCAGTGTGAATGATGCGTCGGGATGGATGACGTAGGTGGTCCAGTCGTAGCGGTAGCCGATGCTGGAGCGGGACGTGGGCAGCAGGTCGAACAGGTCGTAGTCCCGGGAGCGGGCTACCTCGGCGGACAGGGCTGCAACGAAGTCAACGACGCCGGCGTGGTGGCGCATCTGCGAGGCCAGGGCGCGCACGGCGGTCCCGGCGTAGATGTCGGCGTCCAGGTACAGAGGCTCGGCGCTCCACCTTTCGAGGGTCAGTCCAACGGCGGCCCGGTCCCTGCGGGCCAGGTACGTCAGTCCCTCGTCGGTGAGCATGTGCAGGGGCTCGTCAGACCGGACGAGGCCGTGCTGGGCAAGGGAACGAAGTACCTGGTTGACGCGGCGAAGGGTGACGCCTCCGATCAGCCCTGCGAGCTGCTCACGGGTGCACAGGGGCCATGCAACCAGCAGGTCGAGGGCGTCCTTCTCGGCGCGGGTCAGCTGCACCGGGAGGGTCGGTGTGAGCTGCTCAACAGGCTCCGGCATGGTGGCCTGTACGCCTGAGGGGTACAGCGTGCGGCGATTGGGCTTGGGCCTGTCTCTGAGGAAGGAGAAGGACGTGTCCAGCAGGCGATCCGCCTGGGCCAGGATGCCGACCAAGCTGTCGTCGGCCTCGATGCGCACGGCCTCGCCCACGCCTCTCCCACACTGCTGCCAGACGACTCCCGTGTGGTCTCCTGCCAGAAGCTCACTCTCCGTCGCAACGAAGGTCCTGCGGTGCTCCCACGGGTCGCCCAGGGAGCGGATAGCCCT
>DAOUJG010000060.1:0-2712 GCA_034423015.1 Dehalococcoidia bacterium
CCGGTCCTCCGGACTGCCCCCTTCCACCGACAGGCGCGCCTCCCGGGCACCCACCGGTACGCCCGCGCCCTCACGTAAATGCCACCGCCAACGCTCCAGCACGTCCTCCAGCCGCCCGACATCAACCGACCGGACGCCCAGTCTCAGCCAGCCCCCGTCGGCAAAACTCTCAATGCTCGCCTGTGCCACGCGTTGGCGAAAGGCCCACAGCCCTCGCCAGAGCTCCCCGGTCACCCCCGCAGGCAACCGCACCCACCCGTTCCGTTGCATGTTCATCCCCGTCACCTTTCCCCGCAACGGCTCTATCCGACTCGACCCTTCAGCGCACTGATCACCCAATACTATCAATTGTCTGAAGCAGAACCTCAATCTCCCCTTCCGGATCACCCTGCCAGTAGCCGAGAAATTTCGCATTCCCGCCGTCCGGACCCTCGACGATCACGTCCAGGAAACACTGCAGCTCCAGCACCCGCATGATGGCCCGCATCTCCTCGCCCTGCGCACCCGATTCACCCACGGCCCGCCACTCGCTCTCCGCCCCCGGAACGTCCCCCCACCGTTCCGCCGCAAACGTCGTCACCGGCCTGCCGTCGCGCTCCCCGGCCGTCAGCCACAGAAGACCCCGCTCCCCAAGGGAGTCCCGCCACCATTCCAGCGGCCCAGCCCCCTGCAGCACCGCCGCCACACGACCCCATTTCCAGACCCCGAATATCACCTCGAATCCCACCTGGTACCCGTACTCGCTATCCTGCATGCAGCCCTTCCCGCAAACTTCCAGAGGGCCAGCCTACCATGACCGTCGCCAACCAGATTCCCATCCACATGCTGGCCGAGCGCCGGCTCCACATCCTCTGGACCGTCGCCGCCGTCCTCCTGGCGCTCGTCTGCTGGTTTCCGATCCTCGCCTCGCTCCCGCTTCTCCTGACCTACCGCGACCAGCCCTTCTCGCTGCATTCGATCGACCAGGCGTCGCACTGGATCCGCACCCTCACAGCCAACCCCTTCCTGGCCCTGGCCTCCAGTCTCTACGGCGACCGCTCCGTAGCCCCGCCCGGCACCACAACCTACGCCCTCCTCCTTACCGCGGTCGTCCCGACCGCGATCGTCATGTTCGGCCGTCTCACCAATCCGTACCGCGCCACCCCGATGCTCCACGGCGACGCCCGCTTCGCCACCCACAGCGACATCATGGAAATGGAGCGCCGCAAACAGGTCGGCCCGAACGGACCCTATCTTCACCTCGGCCTCTACGGCCCCTGGTACAACCGCGTCGACCTGGCCCTCATCGAGACACTGAGCGTCCTTCTCATGGCGCCCCCGGGCGCCGGCAAGACGGCTGCCGCCGTCGTCCCCGCCATCCTACGCACCATCGCCAGCTCGATGCTGATCTACGACCCCAAGCCGGAGCTCTGGCAGATGACCTCCGGCTTCCGTGCCACCCTCGGCCCGACGTACCGCCTCGACTGGTCGCAGATCGACCGTCCCCACTCGGCCACCTGGAATCCCAACTTCAATTTCCTCGACCCACGACTCGTCCCGCTCGACCACGCCGAGCGCGAGACCTTCGTCGACGCACTGGTGGCCACCATCATCCCCTCCAAGAAAAACGACCCCAACGACCATTTCACCAACCGCGGCCGATCGGCCCTGTCCGGCTTCATCCACTTCATCATCGCGCGCGTCAACGACCGCACCGACAAGTTCCGCTACGACGGGCTGCCCCTGCAGTGGCACGGACACGACGCCAGCCTGTCCATGCTGGTCTCCTGGCTCACCGCCACCCAGTCCAGCATGGCCGCCAAGAACTCCGCCGAGGACCCGGACCCGATGAAGACCTACCTGCAGGCCATCCTGCACGAGGTCAGCGAACACCGGTACCCCGACCGCTGCGCGCTCGACCTCCAGGGCTTCGTCATGATGGATCCGCGCGAGCGCAGCGGCGTCATCAGCACCCTCGAGAAAGCCCTGTCACCCTTCAAGCACTCCGGTGTCATGCAACGGACCCGCACGTCCGACTTCATCCCGACCGACCTTCGCGGGGTCCTAAAGAACGCAACGCTCCAGCGCCTCGGCCTCGACCGGTACCCCCGCACACCCGCCGAGTGGGCGGCCATCAAGGACCAGCTCACCGACGACGACTGGGAACCCGTCACCATCTTCATCTCCATCAACCAGGCCGTCGCCGCCGCCTTCGCGACCCTCACCACCCTCTTCTTCGAGATCTGCGCAAAGTCGCTGCTCGCCCACGGCCCCCGCGACACCACCACGGACGGCACCCTGCTCGGACCGTACAGCGTCGGATTCATCATGGACGAATTCGCGAAACTGCCCGCGTGCGACGCCGTCATCTCGATCCCCGAGCTCGGCCGCAGCAAGAAGGTGTACTGCCTCTTCGCCGCCCAGGACAACAACCAGATCAACCAGGTCTACTCCGCCGAACAGCGCGGCACCCTCATGTCCTCGACCGCGATCAAACTGATCTTTGCCCAGAACAACACCGACACCATCAAGGAAATCGTCGAGATGGTGAACAAGACCACCATCGAGCGCTCCCAGACCAGCCGCCAAGTCGGCCTGTCCCTCAGCGCGAACCCCTTCACCGGAAACCAGTCGAAGACCGTCGAGGGCGTGAACCTCATCAACCCGTCGATCATCGGCTCCATGCGGCCTGGCCGCCAGATCGTCATCGCCCAGAACTTCATCAACCGCCCC
>DAOUJG010000061.1:0-87224 GCA_034423015.1 Dehalococcoidia bacterium
GTTCGGGCTCCAAGAGTATGAAGGCGGGGCGACCACGCTGGGTCGCGGTCTCTCGAGACCAAGGGGCGGACCGGTCTACCCCGCCACCTTCATCAAGATACAAGGGGAGGGGAAGCGGCATGACCACCCGCCGGGCTCCTCTGGTCCTGCTTTCTGCCCATGCGACGGAGACCCCCCTGGAGTCCCGCTCGGGGGCCGGAATGACGGTAGGGAGGGCCCCCTCCGTCACCCCCGCGAAAGTGGGGGTCCAGCCCCCCACCCCTGGATTCCGGCCTGCGCCGGAATGGCGGTCCGGAATGGCGGTTAAGGAGGGCGCCGCCTTTTCATCCCCATGCGTGGCCCTCACAAGACCATTAGCAATGCCCAGCCGAGCGAAGCCCCCCGCCTGTCATTCTCCGAGCCCCCTCCCCGTCATTCCGAGCGGAGCGAAGCGCAGCCGAGGAATCTCACGTCCTTACAACAAGTACGCCACGCGACAGTGGGCCACCGGCCCCGCCCTCCCCACGCGTTGCGTGGCCTGAGGCCGGTGTCTGTGCTTTAGGCCTCGACGGGGGTCGATGATGCCTTTCTTATGCGAATAGTGACCAGACCGCTTGGCGGCACCGAGGGCACTGGCGCTCGACCACAATACCCTTCTTGGGTGGGGGCGGTGATGGGTCGAAGGGGTCAGGGTCTACCTCTGTCTGATAGGCGATGCCAGTGTCGCTCACGGTGAATGTGTAACCGCAACCAGAACAGGTCAGGTGTTGCATATAGAAACCTCATCTCTTGTTGGCTTGACCTCTATCATCCATCCTATATAATTGACTAGTTATTGGCAAGAACGGACGTTCCATTACATACTTGACCCCCAATCAACAGTACCAGCCGCACGGGCGTCCTACACCTGAGGGTGTCGGGGGCGTATAATGTGCCCGTCCGTGGTGCTTGCCATGCCAACGTACCCCCACATAGAACGCTACTACGAGCACAAGCAGCAGCTCATTGACTTCGGCGGCTCGGATAGTGAGATGAACGTCCGGCCAGCGTTCCAGAACTGTCTGGACGCCTACTGCCGGCAACACTGCGAAAAGCTCGTGCTGGTTCCCGAATTGCGCACCAGTTCGGGAACCATTCCCGACGGTACGGTCAAGGACAGCCTGCACCTGGCCCGGGTTTGCGACGGGGCCATGATTCTGGCCTTCCTGGTGCCCCTGTTCGTCGGCCTCATGATGTCCCGCGCGGACATCGAATGGGGCCCTCACGACTACCCAGTCGTGAGCTGACCGGGACCCTCCGGGGCCTGGCGCCGGGCCATCAGGCCACGGCGCGGCCCAGCAGCAGCCCGGCGAAGGCCGCCGCCAGGCCCAGAACCACGGTCGCCGTGAGGTTCACCGCCGCCCCGGACACGTTGCCCTCCTCCAGCAGCGTCACGGTGGCCATGCTCAGGGTCGAGAAGGTCGTGTAAGAGCCCAGGAACCCCACCGCGGCCAGCATCGTCACATGGTCCGGCCATCCGGCCCGCGGTCCCAGCAGCCCGGCCAGCAGGCCCAGCACGAAGGAGCCCGACACGTTCACGATGGCGGTGGCCAGAAGCGCCGAGGAGAGGTGGGCCACCACCGCCCGGTCCACGCCGTAGCGGGCCATCGCGCCGGCGGCGCCCCCCAGGGCGACCAGCAGGAAATAGGTCAACGGGACCTCTCCTTCCGTGGAGTTCGGGCCGCCGAGTCCAGGTCGCGGAGTCCGGAGCGCCGCGTCCGAGCCGCCGCATCCCGGCAGACGTGGCGGCGGGGGCGGGCAGACCACTACCCCCGGCGGGGATTCCCCGTATAATGGTACCCGGCACGGCCCCGTCGAGTCGTGGCCCGACGGCGCGGGAAAGCCCGAGTTCGACCGAGGGCCCGCCATGGGGCTGCAGAGCCGATTCAGAGCGCCCGGGAGGACATGTATGGAGTTCGACATCGCGGTACTGTCCGGCGACGGCATCGGGCCGGAGGTGATAGCCGAAGGGGTCAAGGTCCTGGAGAAGGTGGGCAGCAGGTTCGGCCACCGCTTCCACCTCACCTACGACGACGTGGGCGGGATAGCAATAGACAAGCACGGCGTCCCCCTGCGGCCCGAGACCATGGAGATGGCCCGGGAGGCCGACGCCGTGCTCTTCGGCGCAGTCGGCGGGCCCAAGTGGGACGACCCCAAGGCCGGCGTGCGCCCCGAGGACGGCATCCTGGAGATACGCAAGGCCCTCTCCCTCTTCGCCAACATCCGCCCCGTCAAGGTGTTCCCCGACCTGGTGGAGTCCAGCGTCCTGAAGCCCGGCGTGCTCCACGGGGTGGACATGGTCGTCATCCGCGAGCTCACCGGCGGGCTCTACTACGCACTGCCCAAGAACCGCCGCCGCACCCGCCGCGGCTGGACCGGCGTGGACACCCTCAGGTACAGCCAGGCGGAGATCGAGAGGGTGCTCCGGGTCGGCTTCGAGCTGGCGCGCAGACGCTCGGGGAAGCTCACCTCGGTGGACAAGGCCAACGTGCTGGAGACCTCCAGGCTCTGGCGCCAGGTGGCCACCGAGCTGGGAGAGGAGTACCCCGACGTGGAGCTGGAGCACATCCTGGTGGACAACTGCGCCATGCAGATCATACAGCGGCCCTCCAGGTTCGACGTCATCGTCGCCGAGAACACCTTCGGCGACATCCTCACCGACGAGGCGGCGGTCCTGACAGCCTCCATGGGCCTCCTCCCCTCGGCCAGCCTGGCGGAGATACCCACCGAGGGCCGCAGGGCCCGGGGGCTGTACGAGCCCATCCACGGCACCGCGCCAGACATCGCCGGCCAGGGCATCGCCAACCCCATCGCCGCCATCCTCAGCGTCGCGCTGATGCTGCGCTACTCCCTGGGACTCACCGAGGAGGCGGCCGTGGTCGAGCAGGCGGTGGAGGGCGCCCTGGACGAGGGGCTGCGCACCCCCGACATCGCCCCCCGGCCCGAGGGCGCGACAACCACCACCGAGATGGGGGAGCGCATCGTTTCCCGGCTCTGACCCCGCCGCGCCCGCTCCCTGTTACGGCGGCCCCAGGGCCCGGGCAACGGCGTCCTCCAGCGCCCGCCGGTCCTCCTCGGCCTGCAGGGTGGCCGCGGCCTCTTGCACGGTGCGCCGGTAGGCCTCCAGGAAGTCCGGGGGGACGTCCCCCCGCTCCATCCGTTCCCGGTACAGGGCCGCGCCCTCGGCCATGCGCTCCCGGAGCCATTCGCCGCCCCGCTCCCGCAGCAGGCGCAGCAGGTACCGGGCGTCCTTCTCCAGGGATAGGCCCAGGCCGGGGAAGGCCCGCAGCCGGTCGGCGTCGTAGGCCGGGACCATGACGGCCTCTACCACCGTCTCGTCCCGGCCTCGCCGGTCCATCTCCGCGACGATGGCGGCGGCCAGCTCCGGGTCCACGTGGACGAGGCCGTGGATGAGGCCGTGGGGGCTCCGGGCCAGGCCCTCCGGCCGGGAGACCAGGTCCGTCGCCGCCCCCACGTCCGACGACAGCAGCTCCGACGCCTCCCGGGGGAAGGCCTCGACGAAGTCCAGGAGGGGCACATCCGCATCTCCCAGCAGGCCCAGGGCCGCTCCCGGGTCCCGCGTCCCCACGTCCCCCGCCCCTATTTCCAGAACGACCCGGTACGCGGCGTGGGAGGAGGGCTCGTCGATCTGGAAGTTGCCCGAGCTCTCCTCCAGCAGGGTCCGCAGGCCCTCGGCTATCCGGTCCGGCTCGTCCTCCGTGGTGATGTCCAGCGCCTCCAGCAACCGCCGGGGAGCGATGGCCCCGCCGCGCACCGCCGACGGCTTGTTGTGGAGCATGCGCAGTATGGCCCCGTCCGACAGGCGGCCCAGCAGCTCCCGGGCCGTGTCCCTGTCGGCGTCTTGCATCATGTCGAACAGCAGCACCAGGTCCTTCTCCTGGCGCTCGTCGGACAGGCCCTCCAGGAGCTGCTCCAGCCGGGCCGCTCCCGCCGCCGGGGCCTCCCGGCCCAGGGCCAGCACCCGGTCGATGCGCCGGGCGTACTCGGCCAGACGCCGCGCGAAGCTCCCCACCACCCCCTCCACCGAGTCCAGCGGGACCTCCTGCGATGGCCCGCCGAACAGGTCGATCATCACCCGGTTGGGCACCAGCACGGCGAAGTTGACCAGGAACGGGTCTCGCAGCCTCCCCCGGAAGTGGGCCGTCCGCTCCTCCTCGGGTATCGCCTCCGCCTCGACGAACAGGTCCAAGGCCGCCGCCAGCTCCGGCCCGCGTCCCGGCGCAGCGGGCAGAACGTCCGGGTGCCGGCGGTGCAGGCCCAGCATCTCCCGCAGGTAGCCCCGCCAGAACTGGAAGCTCCGGTCCACGTTCGCCGCGTCCACCAAGCCCAGCTCGTTGCTCAGCACCAGGTCGAACTGGTCGGCGAAGTCCCTCAGGCGCTGCCGCTCCTCCCCCTCGATCACCTCGGCGACCTCCAGCGGCAGGCCGCCCCCGCGCTCCAGCTCCACGCCGTCGTAGTTGCTAACGGGCCCCTCGTAGGCTCCCAAGGGTATATGGGCCACGCCTATGTACTGGTCGGCGGCCCGGCGCTGGTCCCCCGGCAGCCCCAGGTACCACGCCATTGCCTCGGGCCAGCCCTCGAAGCGGGCCCCCGTCAGGAAGCGGTCGAAATACTTCCTCAGGATGGGCGGGATCAGGGCCAGGTTGCCGCCGGTGGTGTGGATCAGGTCCGCCTCGCCGAAGTGGTACAGGTCGGGGTAGTCTCCCCTGGACACGTTGGGCAGGTTTCTGAACCGCTCCCTCAGCGGCTCGTACTGGTCCGGGGGCTGGTACATGAAGGTCACCAGGTCCGCCCGGTACTGCTTCAGCGCCGTCGACTCCTCGGGGGTCGGCTCCCACGTCAGGTCGGGCCTCCCGGACACCGGGAAGGCGCCGAAGTACGAGTGGCTCAGCTCGTGGAGGACCACGTGGGGTATCGCCTGGCCCACCCCGGCCCAGTTCAGGTTGCCGAAGCTGCCGAACCAGCCCGGCTGCCCCACCATCTGCCGCAGGTCGTAGCCCTCCAGCCAGCGCCGCCCCTCGCCGGACACGTGGTACAGGACCGCCACCGCCTCGACCCGGTCCCGGACCCAGGCGCTCTGCCGGTCCGGCGACGTAACTGGAGGCTCCGCTACGGCAACGGGCACCGGGTGAGGCGTAGCGGTCGGCAGGGGTCCGGACGGCGGTGGCGGCGTCGTGGCAGTGGGCGCGAGTCCAGGCGGGACCGGCGCCGGGGAGGACTCCCTCTGCCGGGGATGGGAGGTGGGCTGCCGGGTGGGCGTCTCTGTGGGGGCCGTCGCGACCTCTGGCGTCGCGGCCTCCGGCGTCTCCTCTGGCGTGGCCGCCGGAGCAGTCTGCGTGGGCTGGCCGCCCGTGCCGGGGCACGCGGCCAGGGCCGCGCCCAGCAGGGCCGGGAGGAGCAGGGTGGCCCAGAGCCTCAGACCGTGCGTATCTCCTCTTCCGAGACGGTCCCGTCCTGGATGCGAAAGGCCCTCACCACGGGGTTCTCCTTGTCCATGAGGGACACGATCATGTAGTAGGCCTCGGGCCAGGCCGCCAGCCGGATGTCGGTGGCCGAGGGGTAGGCCTGGGAGTGGGTGTGGGAGTGGTACACCACCCGGTGCTCCCAGCCGTTGTCCTCCATCTCGTTCCACACCTTGATCAGCTCCTTGGAGTCCCAGCTAAAGCGGTAGGGGCTGTTGTCCACGTTGGTCATCCGGAACAGCTTGTGGAGAGCGCCGTTGGTCCCCGCCAGCACTCCGCAGCACTCTATCGAGTCGTCCTCCAGGGCGTGGGCTATCATCTCGTCGTGGAACCGCTTGGGGACCTCTATCACTGATGGGACCTCCCGGCTGGAATGGATATACGTTATCGCGTCCACCCCCAGTTTTCAACAACTCGCGACGCCAGGTGGGGCCTTGCGTGTGGTGTGGACCCTTATGGGCCGGCAGCCCCCTTTGATATGCGGTGGCTATAACGCTATAGTATAAGCATGGACGGGGTGCTGGCGTGGAGGAAACCCAATGAACGACCGCTACACCTACCGGGTCACCTGGTCTGAAGAGGACGAGATGTACATCGGCCTGTGCGCTGAGTTCTCGCCCCTCAGCCATCTCGCCGACACGCCGGAGGAGGCCTTCACCGGGATTCGTGACCTGGTGGCCTTCTGCGTTGACGACCTGCGGAAGGAGGGTGCTCCCATCCCGGAGCCGCTCTCCGTCCGGTCGTACAGCGGAGTGATTACTCTCCGTGTCCCCCCGGAGACGCACCGCGCCCTTGCCATGGACGCGGCCGAGGCCGGCGTCAGCATAAACCGGCTGGCTACTGAAAGGCTGTCCCTGCGCCGCTAGGCTCCTGGGTTGGGCCGTTGCGCTGTTTGATTGTCGCAGAATGGCTCGCTTTCTTGACACCGTCGCGGGAACCCGCCTAAACTTGGCTATCCCGCCCCCCGGCATAGATACCCCGGCATAGATACGAGGAGGTCCCCTCATGGCGTCAACCGGCCCGTCCCGCAGCGTTGTGTTCTCCAACCGGGGCATCATCTGCTCCACCTCTCCCCAGGCGTGCTCCACGGGGATCATGGTCCTTGCCGAGGGCGGCAACGCCTTCGACGCGGCCATCGCCGTGGCCGCCACCGAGACGGTGACCCTGCCCCCCATGTGCGGCCTGGGCGGAGACGTGTTCGCCCTGCTGTACGAGGCCTCCTCGGGCAAGCTGTGGGGCATCAACGGCAGCGGCGCCGCTCCGACGGGCGCCACGCCCGACTTCTACTGGTCCAAGGGATATAGCGCCATGCCCCTGAACGGCCCGCTGGCCGTCTCCGTTCCGGGCGAGGTGGACGCCTGGGAGACCATCGTCTCCAGGTTCTGCACCCGCTCGCTCAAGGAGCTCATGCAGCCCGCCATCGGATACGCGGAGGAGGGCTTCCCCATCTCTCCCAGGATCGGCAGCTCCTTCAGCTCCTTCGTGAAGCCCCTCAGCCTCTACCCCTCCACCAGCGCGGTCTTGATGAAGAACGGCCGGGGTTACCGGGGCGGCGACCTGCTGGTGCAGAAGGACCTGGCCCGCAGCCTGAGGCTGGTCGCCGATGGCGGGCCCGAGGAGTTCTACCGGGGCGACCTGGCCCGGCGCATGGTGAAGGCCCTCCGCGACGCCGGCGGCCTGTTCACCGAGGATGACTTCGCCAACCACACCACCGAGGTCTACGAGCCCCCCATATCGACCACCTACCGCGGCCGCACGGTGTACCAGGTGCGGCCCCCCTCCCAGGGCTTCGTGATGCTGGAGATACTGAACCTGATGGAGGGGTACGACCTCGGCTCCCTGGGCCACAACTCCGCCGAGGCCGTCCACCTGATGGTGGAGGCCAAGAAGCTGGCCTTCGAGGACCGCAACCGGCATGCTGGCGACCCCAGGTTCGTCGACTGGCCCCTGGAGCGGTTCATATCCAGGGAGTACGCCGAGGAGCGGCGCCGGGACATCGATCCCTCCAGGGCATCCGAGGCGGCCGTGGCGGTCCCCGAGGCCGACGGGGACACGAGCTACTTCTGCGTGGCCGACGGCCAGGGCAACTGTGTCTCCTTCATCCACAGCCTCTCCCAGTCCTTCGGTTCCCGGTTCCTGGCCGAGGGCACCGGCATCAACTTCAACAACCGGGCCGGCAGGGGCTTCAGCCTGGAGCAGGGCCACGCCAACATCATCGCCCCGGGCAAGCGCACCATCCACACCCTCAACTGCTACATGGTCTTCGAGGACGGCCAGCCCGTCATCCTCGGCGGCACCCCCGGGGGAGACTTCCAGGTACAGGCCAACCCCCAGGTCGTCTCCAACCTGCTGGACCATGGCATGGACGCCCAGGACGCCGTGGACGCGCCCCGCTGGCTCAGCTTCCCGTCGGGAGACCCGGAGAACATCGACAAGCCCTTCGTGGTCCAGCTGGAGCCCGGCTTCTCCCAGGAGACCAGGGATGGGTTGGAGTCCATGGGCCACAGGACGGCCCACCTGGACCCCGCCAGCAGCAAGGTGCAGGTCATCGTCCGCGACCCCGAGTCGGGGCTCCTCCACGGCGCCTCGGACCCCCGGGGCGACGGGCACGCCGCAGCCCTGTAGCGGCCTCCCGGCCCCCTACCGCCGTCCAGGAGAGTGTGGCCCGGCCCATTGGCTCGCCAGGCCGCCGGTACGCCCCCGCGCCCCGCGGGGTTATAATGAGTCCATGTGGTCGTATCCCCGCGTACTATCATCCGACCGCGTATGGCGATGAGACAGGTCCTTCCAGTCCTGGCCCTCTTGGGCCTCGTAGCGGCGGCGTTGGCGTCCCCCACCACCGCGGCGGCCGCCGGCGGGGACATACACGTCTTCACCGACGAGGGCAGCGTCCACTTCCCCGGCGACGTGGTCTTCAACCTGGGAGTCGAGGCCCCGTCGGACATCCAGGAGGTGAAGATATACTTCCGAATCCCGCCCTCCCAGGTCTGGATGTACGCATACCCCGACGTGGACCCATCGCCTCGCGTTGAGACCAGCTTCAGGCTGGACCTGCGGGGCGTCGACTACCTGCCCCCGGGCACGGAGATCGAGTACTACTACCGGATCCGGGACGCCACCTCGTCGGTGTTCGACACCCAGCGCAACACCCTCTTCTACGTGGACGACCGCTACCGGTGGGACACCACCACCGTGGGCCCCCTGACCATCCTCACTCACGACGTCTCCGACCGCCAGCTCCGGAGCCTCGCCCAGGCCGTGGAGGGGCCCCTGCGGGAGATCGCCGACCTGCTGCAAGTGGAGCTGGAGCGCCCCATGCGGGGTGTCCTTTACAACTCCCAGGCCGAGGCGAGGGACGCGTTTCCAGTCCAGAGCCGCACCACCACCGAGAGGGGCGTCTTTGCTGGCTACGCCTTTCCCGACCGGGGCGTGTTCATCGGGATCGGCCTGCACCCCAGGCTGGTCCTCCACGAGTCCGCCCACATCCTGCTGGAGGCCGCGGTGGACTCCCCCACCGCCAGGATTCCCGGCTGGCTCAACGAGGGGTTCGCCAGCTACGTCGAGACCCCCTCGGGAGACTTTCGCCGCAGCATGGCGGGCAACTACGACCCCTCACGGGTCCCCCTCAGGCACATGCAGTCCGTGACCGGGACCCCCTCCGCCATCTCCTACTTCTACCGCAAGTCCGAGAGCGTCGTCGGATACCTCCTGGAGAGCTACGGCCACTCGACCTTCCGGACCCTTCTGGACCACCTCCACTGGGGACGGTCGATAGACCATGCCCTGGAGACGGCCTACGGGTTCGACCAGGAGGGGCTGGACCGGAGGTGGGCGTCCGCCCTGACCGGCGAGGACGTCCCCGAGCCCTCCGGGAGCGCCCTGCAGAGAGAGGGGCCTGCCGAGGAGGCCGAGATGGGCCCCTCGACGGAGCACGAGGGCGAGTCCGGCGGCCAGCCCGATCCGGGACCCCGCAACGGTCTGCCCTTCCAGTTCTTCGACAGCCTGGCCATCGGAGTGCTGGCCGTGGCTGTGGTCGGGGTCATGTCCCTCGCTTTCCTGATGCGCCGCCTCCGGGACCGCGGCGACGGTCCCGAGGAAGGGGACCGGCTCACCGAGGAGGAGTGGCGAGGCAGGCCCTGAGTAACGCCCCCAAGAAATGGCTTGCCCCAAAGTGGCCAAAAGGGGGGTGGAAACTCCTTGAATCCCTCCACCGCCCGGGAACAGAATAGGGTCGCAGTCCCCGCCCCCGCGGTCTGTCTCTTGTTGCGGGGGCGTCACTGGCCACAACCTGCCGGGAGGTTTCTTCGTGTCCTTTGCAGAGTTCTTACTGGAGGATGGGATAGACCTGGAGCTGGAGCTCAGTCTGGAGGACCTCATCTTCTTCCTCGACCGGTCCGTTGCCAGTTTCGACTTCGGGGGCCACGGCTACAGGTTGGAACCCGTCAACGGCGTGATCGGCACCAATTGGAACCTGGCCGTCATGCCCGTGGACCCTGCGGGTGCCAACGGGGCGGACCCCGCCGTGGCCTTCATACAGGTGGGAGAGGGCGAAAACGAGGGCACCGGCCTCAAGGTGCTGTCCAGGGAGATGTGGGAGGAGATCGAGCCGCCCTCCACCGCCACCGAGGAGGAGACGCGGCTGTTCTCCCACTTCGCCTTCCAGCTCCTCAACGCCCTTTCCGCCGAGGGCCTCATCCGTCTGCCCGCGCCTCTGCCCATCGAGTGACCCCCGGCGCCGCTGGCGTCCATCCGCCCCTTGTCGGCCCACACCGCCGGTTGTATGATAGCCCGCGGGCATCCCACCCGAGGCATCATGCAGAGTAGACCACCCAGTGAGTAGACCCGGTAAAGTGCTGGTCATTGGCTCCGGCCCCATTGTCATAGGGCAGGCGGCCGAGTTCGACTACGCGGGCACCCAGGCGTGCAAGGCCCTCCGGGAGGAGGGCGTGTCCACCGTCCTCGTCAACTCCAACCCCGCCACCATCATGACCGACCGGGGTGTGGCCGACGCCGTGTACATCGAGCCCCTGACCGTCGATGTCCTGGAGCGAATCGTAGCCCGGGAGCGGCCCGACGGCCTGCTTCCCACCCTGGGGGGGCAGACCGGGCTCAACCTCGCGGTGGACATGGCCGACGCCGGTCTCCTGGAACGCTACGACCTGCGCCTCCTCGGCACCCCCCTGGAGACCATCCGCAACGCCGAAGACCGGGGCAGGTTCCAGGACCTGCTGGCCGGCATGGGCGAGCCCCAGCCTCCCAGCGTCACCGTGTCGTCCATGGACGAGGCCCGGCGCGCGGCGCAGGAGATGGGGCTTCCCCTGGTCGTGCGCCCGGCGTACACCCTGGGTGGGACGGGCGGCGGCCTCGCCCGCACCATGGAGGAGTACCTGGCCATCGTCAGCGGCGGGCTGGCCGCCAGCCCCATCAGCCAGGTCCTCTTGGAGCGCTCCCTGGTCGGCTGGAAAGAGCTGGAGTACGAGGTTATCCGCGACGGCGCCGACAACTGCATCACCGTTTGCAACATGGAGAACCTGGACCCCATGGGCGTCCACACCGGCGACAGCATCGTCGTCGCTCCCAGTCAGACCCTTACCGACCGCGAGCACCAGATGCTGCGCAGCGCGGGAATCCGGATCATCCGGGCCCTGGGCATCCAGGGGGGCTGCAACATCCAGTTCGCCATCCCTCCCCACCCCACCGTGGAGGAGTCCCTGGGCGCCAACTGGGAGCCCGAGTCACCCTACTACGTAATCGAGGTGAACCCGCGGGTCAGCCGCTCCTCCGCCCTGGCCAGCAAGGCCACCGGCTACCCCATCGCCCGCGTCGCCGCCAAGATCGCCGTGGGCAAGCGTCTGGACGAGATACCCAACCCCATAACGGGAAGGACCCTGGCGGCCTTCGAGCCGGCCCTCGACTACTGCGTGGTGAAGATTCCCCGCTGGCCCTTCGACAAGTTCCCGTCGGGCGACCGGACCATAACCACCCAGATGAAGGCCACGGGGGAGGTCATGGCCATCGACCGCTCCTTCGAGGCCGCACTGCAGAAGGCGGTGCGATCCCTGGAGATCGGCGGGCGCTCCCTCCTGTGGGAGGACCCGGCCTGGCGCCGCGAGAGCGACGGCTCCCGCCTCAGGGACCTGAGGCCCACGGACCTGCGGCTGTGGCAGATCGCCCACGCCCTGCGCAGGGGCGTCCCTCCCGAGGAGGTCTCCCGGCGCAGCCTGGTGGACCCGTGGTTCGTCCACGCTTTGGCCCGCATCGTGAAGATGGAGGCCCGGCTGCTCAGCGAGTCGCTCACCCCCGGGCTCCTGCGGGCCTCCAAGAGGCTTGGCTTCTCCGACGTGCAGGTGGGAGACCTGGCCGACGTGCTCCCCGAGCGCGTCAGGGAGATGCGCAAGGCCTGGGACATCCTCCCCGTGTACAAGATGGTGGACACCTGCGCCGCCGAGTTCGAGGCGGCCACCCCCTACTACTACAGCACCTACGAGGAGGAGAACGAGGCGCCCCCACTGGAGGGCCCCAAGGCCCTGGTGGTGGGCAGCGGTCCCATCCGCATCGGCCAAGGAATCGAGTTCGACTACTGTAGCGTGCACGCCGCCTGGGCCCTGCGGGAAGAGGGCGTCCGGAGCATCATGGTCAACTCCAACCCCGAGACCGTGTCCACCGATTTCGATACCAGCGACCGCCTGTACTTCGAGCCCCTGGATGAGGAGAGCCTCCGCGACATCATCGACAGCGAGACCCAGGACCACGAGGCGCCCCCCACGGTGGTCCAGTTCGGCGGGCAGACGGCCATCGACCTGTCCCAGAGCCTGTCCCAGGCCGGTCTGCCCCTGCTGGGCTCCCGGGCGGAGGCCATCGACATCGCGTCGGACCGCCACCGGTTCGAGGAGTTCCTGGCGAGGCAGGGCATACCCCAGCCCCCCGGGGCCACGGTCACGTCGGTCGAGGAGGCCCTGAGGGTAGCCGAGGACATCGGCTACCCCGTGGTCCTGCGGCCCAGCTATGTGCTCGGCGGGCGGGCCATGGACATCATCCAGAACGCCAGCGAGGTCATCCGGTACCTGACCACCGCCGCCGACGCCGGCCAGGGCAGGCCCGTGCTCATCGACAAGTACCTGGAGGGCAAGGAGTGCGAGGTGGACGCCGTATGCGACGGCCGGGAAGTGCTGGTGCCCGGGATAATGGAGCACATCGAGAGGGCCGGGGTCCACAGCGGGGACTCCATCGCCATCTACCCCGGCCTCAACCTCACCGAGGAAGAGGTCGACACCATCGTGGACTACACGACCCGCATCGGCCTTGCCCTGGGCATCCGGGGGCTGATGAACGTCCAGTTCGTGATCATTGGGGGCCCCACGTACCGCAGTCCCAGGAGCCCCATGGAGCCCGGCGGCGGCACGTCCGTGTACGTGCTCGAGGTGAACGCCAGGAGCAGCCGGACGGTGCCCTTCATCTCCAAGGTCACCGGCGTGCCGGCGGTCAACCTGGCCACCCGGGTCATGCTGGGCCGCAGCCTGCGGGACATGGGCTACAAGGGAGGGCTCTGGAAGCGTCAGAAGGTCGTCGGCATCAAGGCGCCCGTCTTCTCCATGTCCAAGCTGGCGGGGGTCGACTGGTACATGGGGCCCGAGATGAAGTCCACGGGCGAGGTGATGGGGCTCGACACCCACTTTCAGGGGGCGTTGACCAAGGCCCTGGCGGCCGCCGACCTGAGCCTGAGGCAGGGCAACGCCGTGCTCATAAGCATCGCCGACCAGGACAAGGCGGGGGCGGTGCCCCTGGTGCGGGAGCTGGCCCAGGCCGGGTTGGACCTGTACGCCACCGAGGGGACCGCCGCCATGGTCCGCGCCCTCGGCCTGCCCGTGACCATGATCACCAAGAAGCTGGGAGAGGGGCACCCCAACGTGGTCGACGTAATCAACGAAGGGCTCGTCGCTGGCGTGGTGAACACCGTGTCCCAGTCCCCCTCCTCCCTGAGGGACGGGTTCCATATCCGGCGGGCGGCCGTGGAGCGCAAGGTCCCCTGCTTCCTCTCCCTGGACACGGCCAGGGCCGCGGTGGAGAGCCTTCTCATGGCCTCCTCTCCCAGCGGCTACAACGTGCTCCCCGCCGACGAGTACCTCCGCATCTCCTGAACCTGCCCGATGGATGGGCTGAGTGCGCCATCGGTCGATTGTGTCCGGCCCGCGGATTTGCTAAACTGCGACACGGAGCGGGCCGCCGGCCCTGCGGCGTCCATCGCGCCGCCCCGGGCTTGCGGCAGTCCCTCGCCCAGTGCTTGGGGCAATCCCTCGCCCGGTGCTTGAGGCAATCCTTTGAAGGAAACGCCATGATATACGAGATGCGCACCTACCACGTCAGACCCGGCTCCCAGGCCAGGGTCATGGAACGGGACGCCAAGGCCCTGCCCGTGAGGGAGAAGTACTCCAAGCTGGGGGCCTACTGGTACACGGTCCACGGCCCGCTGAACGAGATCATCCACGTGTGGCCCTACGAGGACCTGGCCGAGCGGGCCCGGGTGCGGGCCCAAGCCAAGGAGGACCCGGATATGCCGCCCCCGGTTGCCGACGCCATCGTGGACATGGAGTCGGCGGTGGTGACGCCGGCGCCCTTCATGAGACCCCTGGAACACCAGGAGCTGGGCAGCATCTACGAGATGCGCGTGTACACCTTCAGGCCCGGCACCATGCCCGAGGTCATCAGGAGATGGGCCGAGGCGGTGCCTCACCGGGAGAAGTACTCGCCCCTGGCCGCATGCTGGTACACGGTCCAGGGCGGCCTGAACCTGTTCTACCACGTATGGCCGTACAAGAGCCTGGCCCACCGGGAGGAGGTGCGCGCCCAGGCGGTGAAGGACCCCCACTGGCCCCCGGGCTCCAACGAGTTCCTGGTGGCCATGGAGAACAAGATACTGGCCCCGGCGCCCTTCTCTCCCATGCGCTGAGCCGGCCGGGCGGCCCCCGAGAGGAGCATCTGTTGCGGGTAGGAGTATCCAACTTTCCGACGAGCTACTCGGTCGACCCGGCCCTGTTGGCCCGGCGCGCCGAGGAGATGGGGTTCAGCTCCTTCTGGGTGCCCGAGCACCCCATCATACCCGTCCACACCACGTCTCCCTTCCACGGGTCCCCCGACGGCGTGATCCCCGACTACTACGCTCAGATCGTGGACCCCTTCGTCGCCCTGGCCCGGGCCTCCGCCACCACGACGACCATCAAGCTGGCCACGGGCATCTGTCTCGTTCCCGAGCGCAACCCAATCCTCCTGGCCAAGGAGGTGGCGACCCTGGACCGCATCTCCGGGGGTCGCCTCATCTTCGGCATCGGCGCCGGGTGGCTGAAAGAGGAAACGGAGATCATGGGCGGCGACTTCGACCACCGATGGGGACAGACGCGGGACGCCGTGCTGGCCATGAAGGAGCTGTGGAGCAAGGACGAAGCCGAGTATCACGGCAGGTTCTACGACTTCCCGCCGGTGCGGTCCTTCCCCAAGCCCCTCCAGCGGCCCAACCCGCCCATCTACGTCGGCGCTTGGGCCCAGGGCAACGTGTTCAAGCGGGTCGCCCGTTACGGCGACGGCTGGATGCCCAGCAGGAGCAGCCCCGAGGAGATACGGGCCGGCCGGGAGTCCCTGGTCCGCGCCGTGGAGGAGGCGGGGCGCGACCCGGCCTCGATCCAGGTGCTGGCCTACGGAGTCGCCGCCGACCGGGAGCTTATCCGGGCCTACGAGGAGGCCGGCACAGACGAGGTCGTGGTCCGGGTCGCGACCGCCGACGAGCAGAAGTCCCTGGCCGAGCTGGATGACATCGCCCGCGCCGTCCTGGCCTAGCAGACGCATGCGGGGCGTCGGCGCAGGCGAAGCCCCTGGGCCGGGAGACCTGATGGCCCCCCTTGGACACAGGTCTGCGCGATAGGGGGAGTGCATAGGGGCGAAGCCCCTGTGCCGGGAGTCTGAGGGTGTCCCTCAGCCCCCTCTCCTCCCTCCCCGGTAGGGGGAGGGGTCTGGGCCTGGCATAGGCCCCCAAACTACAGGAGGAGGACATCCATGACAACGACGGTTGGCTCCGGCAAGTACACCTACGAGATGCACGAGGACTGGGCCAAGGTGCCCGAGGGCTGGAACGTCCCCGCCGCGGCGGTCGCCGGCGACTCCCAGGACCGCGTCTACTGCTTCAACCGGGACCCGGACCACCCGGTGGCGGTCTTCGACCGCGAGGGCAACTACCTCAGCTCCTGGGGCGGCGGCCTGATCAAGTTCGCCCACGCCATCCTCGTCGACAAGGACGACAACGTCTGGCTCGTGGACACCCACCACGGCCAGGTGATGAAATTCACCTCCGACGGGAAGCCCCTCCTGACCATCGGGACCAAGGGGTACCGGTCGGACACGGGCGTCGACCCCTCGGACTACGGCTCCGATGCCTACAAGAGCGTCACCCACGGCGGCGAGCCCTTCAACCTGCCCGCGGGCATAGCCCTGAACGCCTCGGGAGACGTGTTCATCAGCGACGGCTATGCCAACTGCAGGGTCCACCGGTTCTCCCCCGATGGCGAGCTCATCCGCTCCTGGGGCGAGCCCGGCGGAGGCCCGGGGCAGTTCCACCTGCCCCACGGCGTCTGGATCGACAGCCGCGGCCGCGTCCTGGTCGCCGACCGGGAGAACGACCGGGTGCAGGCGTTCACCCAGGACGGCGAGTTCATCACCCAGTGGGAGACCAAGCTCATAGGCGCGGCCGTGTTCTGGGTGGACGACGAGGACACCGTCTACGTGGCCGAGCACAACGGCGGCTACGTCAGCATCCTGGACTTGGATGGACAGCGCCTGGCCCGCTGGGGAGACGAGAGCCACAAGTCGTGCCACGGCATCTGGGTCGACTCCCACAAGGACATCTACGTCGTCCAGCCGGGAAGCTGGACTCCCCGCAGCCGCCGCGTCGTCAAGTTCGTGAGGAAGGGCTGAGAAGGCGGCGGGTCCGTCCGTGTGCCCGATTCATCTACGTAATCGGACGTCCAACATGGAACGACTTTTCCCTCAAGAGGATGGCGTGACCGAGGTAGCCGATAGTGGCGGCCCGCGTTTCTCTGGGCCCATCACCATCAGCGCGGACTCGGAGTTCACGGCGGACGTTGACGTCTTGGCGGCCCATGGCGATAGTCTGGAGTTTCTCAGGACGGTTCCCAGTGGGTTGGCCAGGCTGGTTGTGGCCTCCCCTCCCTACAATATGGGGAAGGCCTACGAAGACCGCGTCAAGCTCGATCAATACTTGGACGATCAGCTGGCAGTCCTCACCGAGTGCGTTCGCGTCCTCGATTCGACCGGCAGCCTGTGTTGGGAAGTGGGGAACCACGTCGATTCCGGCGAGGTCTTTCCGCTGGATGTGTTCTTCTACGATATCCTCAAGAGGAAGCTGGGACTGAAGCTGCGAAACAGGATAGTGTGGTCCTTCGAGCATGGCCTGCATGCTCGAAAACGTTTCTCGGGGCGATATGAGGTCGTGCTGTGGTTCACCAAGGGCGATTTGTACGTCTTCAACCTGGACCCCGTGAGGGTGCCCCAGAAGTACCCGGGCAAACGTTACTACAAGGGCCCCAAGCAAGGGCAGCTTTCTGGCAATCCACTTGGGAAAAATCCCGGAGACATATGGCAGTTCTTGAGCTCGGAATGGGACCGTGAGATTTGGGATATTCCCAACGTCAAGTGGAATCACCCGGAGAAGACCTTTCATCCTTCCCAGTTTCCCATAGAGCTCGTGGAGCGGCTCGTGCTAGCCTTGACCCATCCGGGTGACACGGTCTTGGACCCTTACATGGGTGTGGGCTCGTCCCTCTTGGCCGCCATTCTTCATGGTCGCAAGGCCATCGGTGTGGACAAGACCCAGGCCTACGTGGACCAGGCTATCGACCGTATTGCGGCGGCCTTTGGAGGCACCTTGAGGCGGCGGCCGCTGGGAGCCTCGAAATACGTGCCAACGGGCAACGAGAAGGTGGCCCAGCGGCCATTGGAGTGGGGCAAAAAGGGTTGAGGATTGAGGCCAGCTACTCGCACCTGAATGGACTGGAGTTCCTGATCGTCCACAAGCCTCAGCTATGGGAGGAGATACAGTCCATAATCCTGGACGTCGATGCCGAGCTATGCCGTACCAAGATATCGAGAGAAAAGCGAACCATGGGGAAGGCCCTGTATTCGCCTATCGATATGAACAAGGAGTTCGAGGCCCGGTTCAACGGACACCAGTGGCGGGAGAGCCGGACGGCTTACTGGGTTACGGAGAACGCCCGGCTAGTCAGGCGGACAATCCAGTTATCCCCCAGTGAACAAAAGGCCGAGATTGAAGCCGCTGGGCTCAATCCCATCTACTCATATAACCAGACCGACTTTGTGAAGGACCGGGTGGCCGTGGAGGTCCAGTTCGGCAAGTACTTTGCCGTGACGTTCGATCTCTTCGTCAAGCACATGGCCTTCTTCGTTGGGGACACCATAGACGTCGGCATAGAGATGATGCCGATGAAGGAGCTTCAGCAGGAGATGTCGTCAGGCGTGCCCTACTATGAGGGTGAGCTCTACAACCTGATACGGCATGGGAGAGGTACGCCTGCCGTCCCCTTGGTGTTAATTGGCCTTGCGGCATGAGGACTCGTGCCAAGCTTATTCCACGATTCTAGGAGATGATCCATGGATGTAGCCCGTCTGAGGGAGCAGATCCCCGTTTGCCAGCGTTACACCTACGTCAACACGGGCTGGTCAGGGCCGTCCCCGCTGTCCGTGACCAAGGCCATCCGGGACCGCCTGGACCACGAGATGAACGAGGGCCCCACCACCCCAGGCGTGTACGAGAGCGGCCGGGACATCCAGGAGCGGGCCCGCGCCGGCGTGGCCCAGCTACTGAATGCCTCTCCCGAAGAGATACTCCTCACGGAGAACACCACCCAGGGGCTCAACATCGTCATCAACGGGCTGCCGTGGGAGGCCGGCGACGAGATCATAACGTGCAACCTGGAGCACAGCTCGGTGCTGGTCCCGGCGTACTACCAGCAGCGCCGCCATGGGGCCGTCGTAAGGGTGCTGGACCTCGATCCCGACGAGCCCGCCGACTCCATCCTGGCCAAGGTCGACGCGGCGCTGTGCCAGCGCACGCGGTTGGTGTTCTTCAGCCACGTCCAGTACTCCTGCGGCCTGCGCATGCCCGTAAGGGAGATCGGGCGGCTGGCCAGGAGCAGGGGCGCGCTGATGATGCTCGACGGCGCCCAGACCGCCGGCCAAGTCCCTCTCGATGTCGCGGACATCGGGGCTGACTTCTACTCGATACCGGGCCAGAAGTGGCTGCTCGGGTCCGAGGGCGCGGGGGCCCTGTACATGCGGGGGGACCTGGTCTCCCAGGTGGAGCCGGTCCACGTCGCCGGCCATGGGGCGGTCCCCGGCCTCGGCCCCCACCGGTTCGAGGCCAGCACCGGCTCCATCGACAAGTTTGCCCTGTCCTCCTCCAGCGCCGCGTTGAGGGCCGGCATGGTCGAGTCCCTCCGGTTCATCCGGGACATCGGCGTGGAGGAGATCCAGGCGCGCAACCTGGGACTGGCGGGGGCCCTCAAGAGCGCCCTGCGCGAGATGCCCCGGGTGAGGGTGTTGACCCCGCTGGACGGCGCCGCCTCGACGGGGTTGGTCTCCTTCGTGGTGGACGGCGTCAACGCCAAGGAAGGCGTCTCCCAGATGTGGGAGAAACACCGGATCGTGGCCCGGTCCGTGGCCTATCCCGACTGCATGCGCGTCTCCCTCCACTTCTTCAACACCGAAGACGAGGTGGCCCGGGTCGTGGAGGCGGTCTCCGACTTGGCGTGAGGACGGGGCCGGTTGGTTCCCGATAGGCCGCGGTTCCCGTGCCGCCACTGCGACTCGACGGGCACGTGCATGGCCGGGCCGGAGCCCCGAACGAGTTGTCGCGCCTGTGTCCTGGACGCAAGCAGGCCCGGGCTCTTGGATGCCATACGGGGACTCCTGGGCCGGAAGCGTCCTACCCCGCCGCAGGCTGCTCAGTGCAAGAAGCGGGTTCCTTGCGCCATGTGCGGGGGCAGGGGCTATCTGTAGGTCGCCCCCACCCCTGGGTTCTGGCCTGCGCCGGAACGACGATTAAGGGGCTGGATTTCTGCCCGCGCCGAAGTCACCGGGCCGGTGCGCACGTTCCGTCTTGGGGTGAGCGTACGTGGCCTGTGTGCCTGGACGCTGGCTATATCGGCGGCCTTCGCGTGTGCCACTCGGTGGCCCGTTCGTAGGCGTGGCCCACCCGCATCACCGTGCCCTCCTCGAAGGGCCGGCCCGCGATCTGCAGGGAGATGGGCAGGTTGTCCGAGGTGAAGCCGCAGGGCATCGCCAGGGCCGGCAGGTTCGCCAGGTTGAAGGGGCCCGTGAAGTTCCTCACCCCGAATATCTTGCCGTCGGCCTCCTCGCGGCTGGAGATGCCCGGCCCGTCGGGTATCTTGGGGGCGGGCGTGGGCGACGTGGGCAGGACCAGCACGTCGACCTCCTCCAGCAGGTCCAGTATCTGCTGCCGCAACATGGCCCGCAGCTTCTGGGCCTTGTAGTAGTGCTGGGCCGGGGTCAGGATGGCGGTCAGTAGCCTCACCCGGGTGTTGTGGTCGTAGTCGTTGGGCCTCTCCTTCAGGCCCTTGTAGTGGACCGAGGCCCCCTCCATGTCGGTGAGGGCCTTGGAGAAGGCGCCCGCCTTGTCGATGAGGGGCAGCGACACCTCCCGCACCGAGGCCCCCAGCTCGCCCAGGACGCCGAAGGCCGCAACGACCGCGTCCCGCACCTGGGGGTCCACATCGGGCCCTCCCACTTTCTCGGAGACGATGCCTACCCTCAGCCCCTGGATGTTGCCGTCCAGCGCGGCCCGATAGTCGGGCACCGGCACGTCCCACGTGTACGGGTCCTTGGGGTCGTAGCCCGCGATGGCCCGGAAGGTGATGGCGCAGTCCTCCACCGTTCGCGAGATGGGCCCCACCGTGTCCATGGACCAGCAGGCGGGCAGCACGCCGTGGCGGCTGACCCGTCCCCAGCTCGGCCTGAGCCCCACGAGCCCGCTCCACGCCGCGGGTATCCTGGTGGAGCCCCCCGTGTCCTCTCCCAGGGAGGTGGCGCAGAGGAAGGCGCCCGTCGCCGCGGCCGAACCGCTGCTGGAGATGCCCGGGTTTCGGGTCAGGTCCCAGGGATTGTGGGGCGTGCCGCCGGGATGGTGAAAGCTCTCTCCCAGGGCGAACTCGCTCAGGTTGAGCTTGCCCAGTATGACGGCCCCCGCCTCCTTCAGGTTGGAGATGACCGTGGCGTCCTCGTCGGGCACGAAGTCCCAGAGTATGGTGGACCCGGCCGTGGTCCGGATGCCCTTGGTGTAGAACTGGTCCTTCACCGCCGTGGGGACTCCGTGCCTGGCCCCCCGGTGCTCTCCCCGGGCTATGAGCTCGTCGGCCTGCCGGGCCTCCTGAAGGGCCTCGTCGCCGCATACCGTGATGTAGGAGTTGAGCTTGCCGTCCACCTGCTCGATGCGCTCCAGGTAGGCCTCCACCGCCTCCACCGACGACACCTCCCGCTTCTCTATCAGGGACGATAGCTCTGTCGCGGACAGGAAGGGGATATCGCTCTTGTTCATGGTGCCTCCTCAGCCTTGGAGTAGCGTCATTCTGGCCCCGGAGCCGGGAGATGTCAATTGGTTCGTGTTCCCACCGTGGCTATGGACTACGTCTGCATTATCTGGATCAGGTTGCCGCAGGTGTCGTCGAAGACCGCTATGGTGACGTTGGCCATTTCTGTCGGGTCCATCGTAAAGGCTACGCCCAGTGACTTCAGCTTCTCACACTCTGCATGGATGTCTGTGACGCCAAACGACGCGGCAGGGATGCCTTGGTCGAATATGCCTTTCTGAAATGCTTGTGCTACCGGGTTTTCATTGGGTTCGAGCAGGAGCTCGGTCCCATCTGGGTCATCGGGCGAAACGACGGTAAGCCACTTGAATTCCCCCACAGGCACGTCATGCTTCTTCACAAAGCCGAGGGTCTCCGTGTAGAACCTCAGGGCTTCGTCCTGGTCATTTACGAATACGCCGGTGAGTGTAATGCGCATATCTGGCCTCCGTTTCTTTTCATGGAGAGCACGGCGGCACGGCCATTGCCAGGAATTCCATGCCCTGGGCTATGCCGCCAAGCAGCCGACCCACCTCAGCGTCCTTCCCGTGGCTATGCGGAGGGGTCTATGCCGGTACCTCCTTGCCGCGGCTATTCTCTCACAGGCCCACAGGATATCGCCACCCAGAGTGCCTTGAGCGGGTGCCCGGCCTGCGGTTGCGCCGGTGGTGCGCCAGTTCCAACTCGGAGGGCCGCAGCCTGAACGGCCCGCGTGTGCTAAGATGAGACGAGGCGCGGCGCGTCTCCGGCCCCCTTCGAATATGTCCGGCCCCATTCGACAAGACCCGGCGCCCATCCCCCGCGTGGTCCGGCTCCGCCTGGCCGCCGTTGCCGTCGTCCTCGCGCTGGCGTTGGCCGCCTGCGGCGAGACCGCCCCCACGCCGACCCCCGTCCCCACTCCGGCTCCCACGGCGACTCCAACGCCGGCTCCAACACCGAGTGCTACCCTGACACCCACGCCCAGTCCGCCTCCGCTCACTCCGACGCCCGTGCGGGAGCTCGGGACCGGCGGCGGCGCCACGGCGGTCGTGCGCCCTCCGGCGGCGGCCGTGGGCACCGTCCTCGACCTGCTGGCGGCCGTGCCAGTGGAGTACGGGAACGCGGCCTTCCTGGACCTCAGGCAGATTCTGACCTCCGATGCCCTCAGCGCCTCCGTGGACCGGCTGGGGGTCCTGGCCGTCCTGGGCCCGGCCGCCGACCAGCTCACGGACAGCGTAGACGCCATCCTCATGGCTCGGGGGCCCGGGGGCGTACTGGGCGTGCTGAAGGGCGACGTGGACCCCCGAAGCGTGGCCGAGGCCATAGGGTCTGCCGGCTCCCCCATCGAGTCCGAGGGCCACGGGGAGTTTCAGGTGGTCACCGCCCACATGGAGACACCCTTCTTCTCCCTCGTGGTGGCCGTGTCGCGCGTGGACGAGGCCATGGCCCTGTTCGCCGTCGGCCCATCGCTGGAGGGCTCTTCGGGGCTGGCGAAGGCCTCCCTGGACACTGCGTCCGGCGTGGCCCCGGGACTCTCCGGGGACCCGGCCATTGGCACGCTGGTCCTCGACCTGCCCGCCGGCTTCGCCTTGACCCTCGACCCCCGTTGCGGTCTGCTCCGCGGCGTCGAGGGTTGCATGGGCGCAGGCGTATCGGCGGCCTTGGAGGGCGCGCGCGGAGTGGTCCACGGCGTCTTCATGTTTCGCGACCCCGCCGCGGCCCTGGCGGCCCGTCCCGCCATCGTGGAGAGCGCCGGGCGGATAGGCGGCATCTCGTCGCCGTCGGAGGTGCGGAGCGCCGTCGATGGTAGCCTCGTGCGCATCGAGGCCGTCGTTGGCCTGGAGGCCGCCCTGGCGTGGGCCATAGGCCAGACGGGAGCCTAGACCGGTTCGGGTCCCGCGCTACTGCCCGCCCTATCTAAGAGACCGGGGCAGCATGGTAGCGCCCATGAGGTACCGGTCGATGTAGTGGGCCGCCTCCCGTCCCTCGGCTATGGCCCACACCACCAGCGATTGGCCCCTGGACATGTCCCCGGCGGCGAAGACGCCCGGGACGCTGGTCATTCTCGTATCGTCCACCTTTACGTTGCCCCGGCGGTCCAGCTCCACTCCCAGACCGTCGAGCATTCCCTCGTGCACCGGGTGGAGGAACCCCAGGGCCAGCAGCACCAGGTCCACGTCCATCTCGAAGTCGCTGCCGGGTATCTCCGTCATGGAGGCCCGGCCATTGGCGTCCCTGGCGCCCCATTCCAGGCGCACGGCGTGGAGCTTCTGCACCCTGCCGCCGTCGCCGGAGAACCGCTTGGTCGAGATGCTGTAGTCCCGGACGCCTCCCTCCTCGTGGGCCGCGGAGGTCCTGAGGACCATGGGCCACTGGGGCCACGGGTTGGAGGACGGCCGGCTCTCCGGAGGCTCGGGCAGGAGCTCGAACTGGTGCACGCTCTTGGCTCCCTGGCGGTGGGCGGTCCCCAGGCAGTCCGCCCCGGTGTCGCCGCCGCCCAGGATCACCACCCGCTTCCCATTGGCGGTGATCTGGCGCGCCGGATCGATGGAGTCTCCCGACACCAGCCTGTTCTGCTGGGAGAGGTACTCCATGGCCAGGTGTACGCCGTCCAGATCGTGCCCGGGGATGTCCAGCTCCCTGGCCTTGGTCGCGCCGCCGCACAGGCACACCGAGTCGAAGGCGGCCAGGAGGTCCTCCACGGAATAGTCGACCCCCACGTTCACGCCCGTCCTGAACTCGACGCCCTCCTGCTCCATCAGGGCGATGCGCCTGTTCACCACGGACTTTTCCAGCTTGAAGTCCGGTATCCCGAAGGTCAGGAGGCCTCCCGGACGCTCGTCCCGCTCGAAGACCGTGACCTGGTGGCCGGCCCGGTTGAGCTGCTGGGCCGCGGCCAAGCCGGCGGGACCCGAGCCGACGACCGCCACCCGCTTCCCGGTGCGCCGCTCGGGGACCTCGGGAGCGATCCAGCCTTCCTGAAAGCCCCGGTCGGCTATGGCCTTCTCGATGTACTCGATGGTCACCGGGTCCTGGTTGATGGACAGCACGCACGAGGCCTCGCAGGGCGCAGGGCAGATCCTGCCGGTGAACTCGGGGAAGTTGTTGGTCCCCAGCAACGAGGCCAGGGCGTCCTTCCAGCGTCCCCGGTACACCAGGTCGTTCCAGTCGGGGATCACGTTGCCCAGCGGGCACCCGTTATGGCAGAAGGGCACGGCGCAGTTCATGCACCGGGCGCCCTGATTCCTGATGTCCTCCTCGGGCCACTCCTCGTAGAACTCGTTGTAGTCCCCGACCCGGTCCTCGACGGACCGCGTCCTGGGGCCCCGGCGCCCGAACTCCTTGAAGCCCGTGGGATTAGGCATCGCCCACCGAGACCGCTTCCCGCGGGGGGCCGCCCTTGGCCCTCTCCAGGACCTCCTTGAAGGCCTTGGGATAGACTTTGACGAACCGGGGGAGCATGGCGTCCCAGTCGTCCAGGACGTCCTTGGCCCTGGGGCTGCCGGTATACCTGTAGTGGTCCTCCACCAGCCCTCGCAGGGTCTCCACGTCCTCGCGGTGCACCATGGGCTCCAGGTCCACCATCTCGGGATTGCATCTGCCGGGGAAGCCGCCGTCCAGGTCCAGCACGTAGGCGAAACCGCCGCTCATGCCGGCGGCGAAGTTGCGCCCGGTGGGGCCGAGAACGGCTATGACCCCCTTGGTCATGTACTCGCACCCGTGATCGCCCACCCCGTCCACCACCGCCCTGGCTCCGCTGTTGCGCACGGCGAACCGTTCGCCGGCCACGCCGCAGATGAACGCCTCGCCTCCCGTCGCCCCGTACAGGGCCACGTTGCCGGTGATGATGTTCTCCTCGCGGGTGAAGCTGGAGCCCTTGGGAGGGTAGACCACGATCCGGCCGCCCGAGAGTCCCTTGGCCAGGTAGTCGTTGGTTTCCCCCTCCAGGTACAGCGACACGCCGGGGGCCAGGAAGGCGCCGAAGCTCTGGCCCGCCGACCCCTTCAGCCTGATGCGGATGGTGTCGTCGGGCAGCCCCGCTTCACCATACTTCTTGGACACCTGGCCGCTGAGCATGGCCCCGGTTGTGCGGTTGGAGTTGCGTATCGGGAGGTCCAGGGTGACGGGGGTCCCCTTCTCCAGCGCCGCCTGGCTGCGGGCGATGAGCTCCTGGTCCAGCACGGCGTCCAGGCCGTGGTCCTGGCTGCGGGAGTGGTGGGTGGCGACGCCCTCGGGCACGTCGGGCTTGTGCAGCAGCGCGGCCAGGTCCAGCCCCTTGGCCTTCCAGTGGTCGATGGCCTCCCGGGTCCGCAGCTTGTCCACCCTTCCCACCATCTCGTTGATCGTGCGGAACCCCAGGCGGGACATGATCTCCCGCAGGTGCTCAGCCACGAAGAAGAAGTAGTTGATCACGTGCTCCGGCTGCCCCGCGAACTTCTTGCGGAGCTCCGGGTCCTGGGTGGCTATGCCCACCGAGCAGGTGTTCAGGTGGCACTTTCGGAGCATGATGCAGCCCAGGGTGACCAGGGCCGGAGTGGCGAAACCGAACTCCTCCGCGCCCAGCAGGCACGCTATGGCCACGTCGCGGCCCGTCTTGAGGTTGCCGTCGGCCTGGACGACGATGCGGCCCCGCAGGTCGTTCATCACCAGCACCTGCTGGGTCTCGGCGATGCCCAGCTCCCAGGGCAGGCCCGCGTGCTTGATGGACGATTCGGGCGAGGCGCCGGTGCCCCCGCTGTACCCGCTGATTAGGACCACGTCCCCCCGGGCCTTGGAGACCCCCGCCGCGATGGTGCCCACCCCCACCTCGGCCACCAGCTTCACGTGGACCCGGGCGGTGGGGTTGGCGTACTTCAGGTCGTAGATGAGCTGGGCCAGGTCCTCGATGGAGTAGATGTCGTGGTGGGGGGGCGGCGATATCAGCTCCACGCCCGGGGTCGAGCTTCGCACCCAGCCGATGTACTCGTCCACCTTGTGTCCCGGCAGCTGTCCGCCCTCTCCCGGCTTGGAGCCCTGGGCCATCTTTATCTGCAGGTCCGTGGCGTTGGTCAAGTAGTTGATGGTCACCCCGAACCGCCCCGAGGCGACCTGCTTGATGGCGCTGCTACGGGAGTCCCCGTTGGGGTCGGGAGTGTAACGTCGGTGGTCCTCCCCGCCTTCGCCGGTGTTGCTCCTGGCCCCGATGCGGTTCATCGCGATGGCCAGCGTCTCGTGGGTCTCCCGGCTTATGGATCCCAGGGAGATGGCGCCGGTGGCGAACCGCTTGACGATCTCCTTGGCGGGCTCCACCTCGTCGATGGGGATCGGCCGGTCCATCTCCTCGAAGTCCAGCAGACCGCGCAGGGTGGCCAGCCGCTTGCTCTTGCCGTCGATCTCGTCGGCGAACTCCTTGTACGTCTCGTAGCTCTTGGTCCTGGCCGAGTGCTGGAGCAGGGCGATGGAGTTGGGGTTGTACATGTGGTACTCGCCGTCCCGCCTCCATTGGTAGACCCCGCCGGGGTCCAGGTCCGGGGCCGCCGAGCCGGAGTCTGAATAGGCGAAGGCGTGGCGTTGCCGGGACTCCTCCTCGATGGTGTCCAGCCCGATGCCTCCGACCCTGGAGGGGGTCCACGTGAAGTAGCGGTCCACCAGCTCCTGGGAAAGCCCCACCGCCTCGAATATCTGCGCTCCCCGGTATCCCCGGATGGTGGCGATGCCCATCTTGGACATCACCTTCACCACGCCCTTGTGGAGCGCCTTCAGGTAGTTCTCCGAGGCGGACTCGGCGTCAGTCCCCTCCGGCAGCACGCCGTCCCGCGCCAGCCGTTCCAGGGTCTCGAAGGCCAGGTACGGGTTGACCGCCGCGGCGCCGTAGCCCAGCAGCAGCGCCAGGTGCGCCACCTCCCGCGGCTCCCCCGACTCCACGATGAGGCCCACGCTGATACGCGAACCCTCCCGTATCAGGTGGTGGTGTACGGCCGACGTCGCCAGCAGGCTGGGAATTGGGGCGTGGTCCCTGTCCACTCCCCGGTCGGACAGGATGATGATGCAGTACCCCTCCTCCACGGCCCGGGCGGCCCGCTCGCACAGCTCGTCGATGCCGCGCTCCAGCGAGCCCTCACCCCCCCGGACTTCGAATAGGGCGGGGATGGTGATGGTCCTGACGCCCTCGACGTCCAGGGCCCTGATCTTCTCCAGCTCGGTGCTGGTGACCACAGGCTCGTCCAGCCTGAGCTGGCGGCAGTGCTCGGGCGTCTCCTCGAACAGGTTGCGTTGCCGGCCAACGAAGCTCACGGTGGAGGTGACCAGCTCCTCCCGGATGGCGTCCAGGGGAGGGTTGGTCACCTGGGCGAACATCTGCTTGAAGTAGTTGAAGACGAGCTGGGGCTTGTCCGAGAGCACGGCCAGCGGGGCGTCGTTGCCCATGGAGCCCACCGGCTCGGCCCCCGTGGACGCCATGGGCTGCAGGATGATGCTCAGGTCTTCCAGGGTGTACCCGAAGGCCTTCTGCTGCACCAGCAGGGTGGCGCCGTCGCGGCAGGGGGCCTTGGGAGGAGCCGCGAGCTGGTCCAACGTCACAACGTTGTCCGCCAGCCACCTGGCGTAGGGCTTGCTCGTGGAGAGCTCTCGCTTGATCTCGTCGTCGCCAACGATCCTGCCCTGTGAGGGGTCGACCAGGAACATGCGGCCGGGCTGCAGCCTCGCCTTGAACATCACGTCCTCGGGCGGGATGTCCAGTACCCCCACCTCCGACGCCATGACCAGGGTGTCGTCCTTGGTCACCAGGTAGCGGAAGGGGCGCAGCCCGTTCCGGTCCAGGATGGCGCCGATGCGGACCCCGTCGGTAAAGACCAGCAGCGCCGGCCCGTCCCACGGCTCCATCAGGGAGGCGTGGTAGTTGTAGAACGCTCTCTTCTCGGGGTACATGTCGACCCCGTCGCCCCAGGCCTCGGGGACCAGCATCATCATGCAGTGGGGCAGGCTTCTGCCCGTGGCCAGCAGCAGCTCCAGGGCGTTGTCGATGGAGGCGGTGTCGCTCTGTCCGGGCGTGATGACCGGGAACAGCTTCTGCATGTCGTCGCCGAACAGGGGCGACGAGAAGGCGGCCTCCCGGGCCACCATCCAGTTGATGTTGCCCCGCAGGGTGTTGATCTCTCCGTTGTGGGCCAGCAGCCTGTAGGGGTGGGCCAGCTTCCAGGAGCCCAGGGTGTTGGTGCTGAAACGGGAGTGGACCAGGCAGAAAGACGACTCCAGCTCCGGGTCGTTCAGGTCCCGGTAGAACCCGGAGACCTGGTCGGCCATAAGCAGGCCCTTGTACACGATGCGCGTCGTGTACAGGCTGCAGACGTAGAAGGTGTCCGCGCTTGCGATGCCGGACTCGGCCACCGCATTCTCCACCCGCTTGCGGATGACGTAGAGCTTGCGCCCCAGGTGGGCCTCGTCGGCCGTGTCCGATCCGGCGCCCACGAACACCTGCTGGATGCAGGGCTGCACCTTCCGGGCGTCGGCGCCTATGGCATCGGGGTCCACGGGAACCTCCCGCCAGCCCAGCACCCGCTGCCCCTCGTCGCCGATGGCATCCTCGAAGAGCCTCTTGCACAGGGCCCGCTCCTCCGGGTCTTGGGGAAGGAAGACCATCCCGACCCCGTACCGCCCCGGCTCCGGCAGGTCTATGCCCAGCTTGGCGCACTCCCGCTGGAACAACCGGTGGGGCATCTGCAGGAGGATGCCCGCGCCGTCGCCCGTCTTCGGGTCCGCGCCCTGGGCCCCGCGGTGTCCCAGGTTGACCAGCACCTCCAGGGACTGGCGCACGACGCGGTGGGACCGCCTGCCCTTGATGTCGGCCACGACGCCGACTCCGCAACCGTCGTGCTCGAACCACGGGTCGTAGAGTCCCTGTTTTTGCAGCTTTTCCTGGCGTTTCATGCCTGTCCGCAGCGCCGGGAGACCCGGTCTTTATCAGGGAGTCCCCGGCAATCTAAGCGGACATTATACCTCAGGTACACGGTTGTGTGTAGTACGTACCGGGAGGGGGAAAGGGAAAAGTCGCTGGGCATCTGCCTTGGGCGGCATGTGCCCTTTCCTTTAGTGAGGAGGTTGATAGGAGGAGGTTGATGGAATGGGACAGCGGCCCAGGAGTGTCAGCCGTCTCTCTCTGGCCTACCTCCAGAATTTGAATCTGGCGATGCGCCTTGCAAGCCGGTCAAGCCAAGCGCCTCCGCCTGCTGGTTAGGCATTCTTCGTACCTGCTCCTAGGGTACCGGCCACGCTGGGCCTCCCGCACAAGGGTCGTTGGCGAGTCCGGGGGCATGAACCGTGCCAGGGCGGCGGACGCTGGCGCGCGGGCAGCGTGTTCACTATCCACCACGGCCCCTGCTCATCTCGACGATTCTATGCCAGGCTGCCAGCCCATCATGTAAGATAGCAGTGTATGGAAAGCGTTGCGAAATTGTAAACGACCCGCTGAGCGGACCGCCTTTGCTTTTTGCATCGGAGTGACTTAATATATAGGGGAGAGGCCCGAACGCCCCTTGGGAGGGGTATTTGCGGACGGGGCCTCGTGAGCGCATGAGAAACAGCTTCATATATCTGCTGATAATAGTGGCCGCGCTGGCCATCTTCTTCACCATGGTGAGCGGCTGGGGGGGCACCGAAGAGCGGACCTTGACCGAGGTCCTTACCCTGGCCAAGGAGGACCGCATCCAGCGCATCGAGGTCCAGGGCGAGAAGCTGACCGTCATCACCCGGGGCGGCGAGAAGTTCAACAGCCGCATCGGCAGTGAGACGGACATCATGTCCCTGCTCAGCGCCGAGGGAGTCGACACCAGCGACAGCGGCCTCAGCGTCAAGTTCAAGGGCAGCGGCGGCCTGGGTAGCTTCTTCGGGATTCTGATCAACTTCCTGCCCCTCATCTTCTTCGGCGCGCTGATCCTGTTCATGATGCGCCAGGCCCAGGGCAGCAACAACCAGACCCTGAGCTTCGGGAGAAGCCGGGCCCGCATGTTCATGGTCAACCGCCCCACGGTGACCTTCAGCGACGTGGCCGGGGTCGAAGAGGCCAAGACGGAGCTCCAGGAGGTCGTGGAGTTCCTCAAGTTCCCCGAGCGGTTCCTCTCCCTGGGGGCGCGCATACCCAAGGGCGTGCTCCTTGTCGGCCAGCCCGGCACGGGCAAGACCCTTCTGGCGCGGGCGGTGGCCGGCGAGGCCGGAGTTCCCTTCTTCTCCATCAGCGGCAGCGAGTTCGTGGAGATGTTCGTGGGCGTCGGCGCGGCCAGGGTCCGCGACCTGTTCGACCAGGCCAAGCGCAACGCCCCGTGCATCGTGTTCGTCGACGAGATCGACGCCGTGGGCAGGCACCGGGGAGCCGGCCTGGGAGGCGGCCACGACGAACGGGAGCAGACCCTGAACCAGATCCTGGTGGAGATGGACGGGTTCGACACCAACACCAACATCATAATCGTGGCGGCCACCAACCGCCCGGACATCCTGGACCCCGCGCTGCTCCGCCCCGGCCGGTTCGACAGGCGGGTCGTCCTCGACCTGCCGGACCTCAACGGGCGCGTAGCCATACTCAAGGTGCATTCCAGCGGCAAGCCCCTGGCCGCCGACGTCAGCCTCGACACCCTGGCCAAGCAGACCCCGGGCTTCAGCGGGGCCGATCTGGCCAACCTCGTAAACGAGTCGGCCCTGCTGGCCGCCCGCTTCAACAAGAAGCTCATCGGGATGATAGAGTTCGAGGAGGCCATAGACCGGGTGATCGCCGGGCCCGAGCGCAAGGGCCGCGTGATAAGCGACCGGGAGAAGGAGATGACGGCCTACCACGAGGCGGGCCACGCCCTGGTTGCCTGGAAGCTGCCCCACGCCGACCCCGTGCACAAGATATCCATCGTCGCCCGCGGCGGCATGGGCGGGTACACCCGCCTCCTGCCCCAGGAGGACCGGTACCTCTGGACCAAGAACCAGTTCGAGGACATGCTTGCTACATCCATGGGCGGCAGGATAGCCGAGGAGCGTATCTTCGACGAGATCACCACAGGGGCCAGCAACGACCTGGAGAACGCCACCAGGATCGCCCTGCGCATGATCAAGCAGTACGGAATGAGCAAGAGCCTGGGCCCCCGCACCTTCGGCCGCAGGGAGGAGCTGGTGTTCCTCGGCCGGGAGATCCACGAGGAGCGCGATTACAGCGACAAGGTGGCTGAGGACATAGACCAGGAGGTCCAGGTCGTAATCCACCACGCCTACACCCGGGCGGAGAAGATAATAGACGAGAACTCCGAGAAGCTGGCCGAGGTCGCCCGCTACCTGATGCAACACGAGTCCGTCGAGGGAGACGCCCTGACCCGGCTGTTCGACGGAGGGCCTCCCCAGGACGACCCGGTGCCCGTGCCCCCGCAGCCCACGCCGCCGACGACCGCCCCTCCCTCAGTGGTGCCGCAGCCAAGCCCCACCATGTCCAGCCGCCAGGACCCCTCCCCAGCGGACGTGGGCGACGGAGGATAGCCACCCGGCCCTCCCGGTTCCGGCCTGCCGCCCGCTCTCGGCAACGGGAACAGACGTGGGCCCCGCCTTTAACACGGGGCCCATCGCGTTGGCCAACCGTTGTCGCCGCTTCGCTACTCCTCGGTGGAGTCCTCCAACGGGAGCTCCCGGAAATAGACCCCCCAGCGCTGCATGATATCCGCGACCCTGGGGTCCTCCAGGGCCATCACCTCCCGCAGGAACCCCGCCAGCGCGTGGGCGGGCATCAGCTCCTGGGAGCACACCCAACTCTTCTCGGCGGGCACCACGTACAGCAGCCCGCTCTGGTGCATGCAGCTCACCTGCAGCCGGGTCATGGCCTGCCCCGGCTTGATGGTCACTCCGTATTCGGCCATCCTTGGTCCTCCCCCGGGTCGTCTGCTCATCGGCCAGCTTAGCATCCCGGCCGTGGATGCGCCAGCGCCTCCGCCTCCCGGTTTGAATTGGAACCGAATGGCGCCGGGCGGCATACCTAAGGAGGACGATTCATGGTACAATCCTATGACGCTGCGGGAGGCCCCGGCGGGTAAGACCCGGCATTCCAGGCGCATCCGGCGGCAGCGATAGAGTATGCACCAGCCACCTAGAGGCGAGCCCGAAATCGATCTGGAACAGATCCTGAACCGTATCGGGGCTTCGCTATCCGGTTTTCGCAACAAGTTCGGCGGCAACGCCGTCTCCTACGTCACCTTTGGCATCCTGGGCCTGGCCCTCATCCTCTGGCTGGCCAGCGGCATCTATCAGGTGAGGCCCGGCGAGCAGGCGGTCCACCGCACCTTCGGCAAGTGCTGCCGAGTGTCCGACGAGGGCCTCAACTGGTGGTGGCCGGCCCCCATAGGCACCAAGAACATCGAGTCCATCGCCGAGGTCCGCAGCATGGAGTTGGGCTTCCGGACGGAGGGGAACGTCTCCTCCTCCGTCCTTCAGCAAGAGGCCCAGATGATCGCCGGGGACCTGAACATCGTGGACGTTCCCCTGGTCGTCCAGTACCGTATCAGCGACCTCCAGAACTTCCTATTCAAGGTCGCAGACCCCGGGGAGCTCGGGCGGACCGGGGGAGACGTGGGCGCCAACAGGCCCGAGGGACGCACCCTGAAAGACGCCACCGAGGCCGCCCTGCGCCTGGTGGTCGGGCAGCGGTCCATCGACGACGTGCTGACCGACCGCAAGGAAGAGGTCCAGGTGGATACCCAGCAGCTGCTCCAGGAGATCCTGGACACCTACGAGACCGGGCTGCAGGTGCTGTCGGTCCGGCTTCAGGAGGTCGCGCCGCCGGCGGAGGTGGTGGACGCCTTCCAGGACGTGAACCGGGCCAGGCAAGACCGGGAGACGTCCATAAACCAGGCCCAGGCCTACGAGAGGGACATCATTCCCAGGGCCCGTGGTGAGGCCCAGCGGATCACCCAGGCGGCCGAGGCCTTCAAACGCGAGCGGATAGCCAAGGCCGAGGGTGAGGCCGGCCGCTTCCTGGACATACTTGAGGAGTACAATAAGGCGGAGGACGTGACCCGCCAGAGGCTCTACCTCGAGGCCATGGAAGACATACTTCCCGGCATCTCCAAATTCGTGGTGTCCCCCGAGGCCGAGGGCGCCCTCATCCTGAACGCGGGCGGCGCAGGCCAGCAGGCCATCCCCGTGCCGGTGCCGTCTATCTCCGTGCCCACCCAGCCGCCCCCCACCCCCACTCCCGAGGGAGGTTCCTAGGCGTCGCCGCCTGAAGGGCCGCTATGAAGACCCCGCTAGTAGTCTTAGGCGCCATACTGCTGATGCTCATCTTCCTGGGGCCCGGAGGCCAGGGGGCGTTCTTCACCGTGGACGAGACCCAGCTTGTGGTGGTCACCCGCTTCGGCGACATCCGGTCCATCCACACCTCCTCCGGGATCAAGGTGAAGCTGCCCTTCGTCGACCAGGTGAACACCTTCGACCGGCGCCTCCTCCGCGTGGACATGCAGCCCGACACCCTGCCCGACCGCGAGAAGGAGTTCCTGGTCATCGATGCCTACACCCGGTACCGGATTACCGATGTGCGCAAGTTCTTCGAGAAGCTGGGCGACCTGGACAGGGCCGAGGACCGGATAGGCCGGATCGTCATCTCCGGCCTCCGCGAGGAGATCGCCAAGCGGACCAAGGAGGAGATCATCGGGGCTGAGGTGCAGGAGGAGGTCGACGGCGAACGGATGGTCATCGGCACCACCAGCCGCCAGGAGATACTGGACAACGTCCGGCAGGCCGCCGACCAGACGGTAAAGTCCCCCGAAAACGACTTCGGTGTCGAGATCAAGGACGTTCGGATCAAGCGGGCCGACTTCCCCGAAGCGGCCCAGCAGAACATCTTCGCCCGCATGACCGCCGAGCGCCAGCGGATCTCCAGGGAGTTCCGCGCCGAGGGGCAGGAGCAGCGGGACACCATCGAGGCCTCCGCCAACCGGGAGCGGACCATCATCCTCGCCGAGGCTGACAGGACGGCCAACCTCACCCGGGGTGAGGGAGAGGCCCAGGCGATCAGCATCTTCGCCGAGGCGCTGGAGCAGGGCCCCGAGTTCTTTGCCTTCCAGCGCAGCCTCGAGGCCTACAGGAAGTTCCTCTCCACCAACGCCACCGTCGTGCTGTCCTCCGACGCGGACCTGTTCCGCTTCCTGGAGGACCCCAGGGGCAACGGGCCCGTCGCCACCCCCTGACCCCGCCGCGCCCCGCCGGGGCGGTCTCTTCCGGCCCTCTGCCCGGGCAAGGGTCCATTCTTCCGGGTAACCCGCCCCCATGCCGGGGCGACCGGCGCCACGAACGATGCCTCCCAGACCCTGGGCCTTTGCGAAGTCCACGTGCCGGCGAAAACGGTGTCGTGCCGCTCCTCGCCGTCTTTCCGGCGCAGGCCGGAATCCAGGGGTGGGGGCCTGGACTCCCGCCTGCGCCGGAAAGACGGAGTGGGCGCTGCGAGCCCGCCTTCATGGCGGTGACACCAAGGGCTTCCATGGTGCCCCGGTGGCGTGCGAGTGGCCCGTGGCGGTAGGATAATGGCGTGCGTCTCCTGGGCCGAGGGAAGGGATGGTCATACGCCGCCTCGGCGGCCGCCGCTCTGAGGGCGCCCGCGGCGCGTGGGTGGCTACTTGCTGTCGCCGGGGCCGTGCTGGCCCTTCTGGCCGCCGCGTGCTCGCCGGGGGTCGCGCCGGGCTCCCCGGGTCCGCCCCCCGGGTCGGGCCCGGCAACCGAGGCTCCAGGGGCCGCGGCAGGCCAGGCCCGGACCATATACGACCGACGGAACGAGACCCTGACGGGCGTGCGGTTCTTCGAGGACGGCTGGAGGACCGACTTCTCCAGGCACAGCGTGCCCCTTACGGAGATAAGGATGGCGGCCGGGTCCCGGGACTCCACGATCCCCGCCATCGATTCCCCCGTGTCCGTCCCGGTGAAGGAGTCCGTGGACTGGCCCATGGCCTACGACCTGGTCGTCGCCCTGGAAGTGGAGGGAATGGCCCGGGCCTATCCGGTGCCCATACTGAAGTGGCACGAGATCGTCAACGACGTGGTGGCTGGCGTGCCGGTGGCCGTGACCTTCTGTCCCCTGTGCAACTCGGCGGTCGTGTTCGACAGGCGCGTGGCGGGGGTGGAGTACGACTTCGGCGTCTCCGGCAACCTGCGGAACGGCGATCTCGTGATGTACGACCGGCAGACCCACTCCTGGTGGCAGCAGCTCACAGGAGAGGGAATCGTGGGGGAGCACAGCGGCAAGCGGCTCAGGATACTGCCCGCCGCCATGCTCTCCTGGGCCGACTTCGAGGCATCCTTTCCCGAGGGCACGGTCCTCTCCCGCAACACCGGCTTCCAGCGCGACTACGACAGGGATCCCTACGTGACCGACGACGGCGACGACCTCACCCCCATCCTGGTGGACGAGATAGACCGCAGGCTGCCCGTCAAGGAGAAGGTCGTGGGCGTGACCCTCGGGGGTTTGGCCGCGGCGTTTCCCTTCTCGGTGCTCAGGGAGGAGAGGGTCGTGAACTTCGCGGCCGGGGGGGAGAGGCTGGTGGTCTTCCTGGAGACGGGCGGCCTGTCGGCGGCCTTCTCCACCGGCGCCTTCGACCCCAGGATCGACGGGGACGTGTTGACCTTCTCCGTGGACGGAGACCGGTTCGTCGACGACCTGACTGGCAGCGAGTGGAGCGTCCTGGGCCGGGCGGTGGCCGGCCCCCTGGCGGGGAAGCGCATGGACCGGGTCGCCCACGGCGACTACTTCTGGTTCGCGTGGGCGGCCTTCAACCCCGACACCGCCATCTACCGGGGCCCGTAGGCGTCCGGCACCGGCTCCCGGTGGGACGGGGCGGCTCAGGGCACCAGCATGGCCCGGGTCACGTCGGTCTGCCGCTGGTCCCACTCCGCCCGGGGAAAGGCCTCGTTGACCTCGGCCAGCCTGAACTTGTGGGACGTGATCCTGTCGAAGGGTAGCTGGTCCTGCTTCTTCACCAGGAAGTCCAGGATGGTGGACAGGGTCCCGGGCAGGTACATGTTCGACCCGATGACCCGCTTCCCGCGCAGCAGCTTCTGGGGGTCTATGGACACCTCCCGGCCCGGCACGATGTCACCGATCTCCAGGAAGGTCCCCCCGGGGGTGAGCATGTCTATCCCCTCGGCCAAGAGGTCCGCCCTGCCCACCAGCTCCATGACGATGTCCGCCCCCCGCCCCCTCGTCAGCTCCCACACCCTCTGGATGCGGGTCTCCGGGGTGTTGTACTCCTCGACGTTGATGGTGTGGTCGGCGCCGAACTCCTCGGCCAGGTCCAGGCGATTCTCCAGGCGGTCTAGGACGATGATCCGCTCGGCGCCCATGTCCCTGGCCATGGCTATCGCGCTCAGGCCAAGCCCGCCCGCTCCCTGTATCACCACCGACTGCCCCTGGTGGGCCCCCGCGTCCATCAGGCCCTGGGTGACGGTCCCCATGGCGCAGTTCACCCAGCCCAGCACGTCGTCGGGCAGCTCGTCCGGGGCGCGGAATACCGGGTGCCTGGGGGGCAGGTACAGGAAGTCGGCGTAGGTGCCCGTAAAGTAGGGGTGCTTGTCCGCCGGAGGGTACGCCCGGTTTATGCACCAGTTGGTCGCCCCTTTGGTGCACATGTGGCAGTGGTAGCAGGGAAATACCGCCACGTGCATCAGCCGGTCGCCCTCTGCGATGGGGGTCCCCAGGGTGTCCGAGGCCACGCCCTCGCCCATCCGGTATACGACCCCCGTGCCCTCGTGGCCCATGACGTTCCCCGTCGGGTGCAGGGGCGCGTTTATCTGGTCGCCCCGCCAGGTGTGGAGGTCGGAGCCGCAGATGCCCGCCTGGGTTATCCTGAGGATGATCGCCCCCGGCTCCGGGTCGGGCAGGTCGTACTCCCGGATCTCGAAGGGCTTCCCTGACTCGGTGCAGACCACCACGCGTCCTCTCTCAGCCATTTTCCCGCCTCCTCTTCATTGGACACGGCCGGCCCCTGGACGCTCCCTCTCTACGAGGCGTGGCCCCCGTCCATCTCGATGCACTTGCCGACAATCATGTGGGCCTCGTCACTGCAGAGCCAGGTGATCAGGTTGGCGGGCTCCTCGGGGGTTGCCGCCCGGCCGATGGGGATCTGTCTCACCCGGTCCTGCCACTTGTCGTCCCGCGGGTAGCCGTACAGGGCGTCGTTACGGGACGTGTCGGTCACCCCCGGGCTGACGGCGTTCATGCGGATGCCGTGGGAGGCCAGCGACCGGCCTCCCTTGGCGGTGAATGTGTAGAGGGCCCCGCTGGCGGTGGCATAGGCCACGTCCTGGTCGCGGCTGATCTTGGCCTCGATGGATATGACGTTGACTATGCTGCCGCCCTGGCCCTGGCGCACCAGCACCTCGCTCACGGCCCGCGTGCACAGGAACGTGCCCGTCACCTTGATGTCGAACACCCGTTGCCACGCCTCCGGCGGCAGCTCGGGCAACGGGGCCCACGCGGCCATCCGGGGGGCGGCGGCGTTGTTGACCAGGAAGTCGATGCGGCCGAACTGCTCCAGCGTGCCCTCCACCATGCGCTGGACGTCGTCGGCCCTGGATACGTCCACCACCAGGGGGAGCGCGCCGCGCCCCATCTCCCGGATCTCGGCGGCGACGCTGTCTACGTCCAGCCAGCCGGCCTCCCTCTCGTCCAGGGGGAACGTGCCCGGGTCGCGCCCGGTCCCCGTTACCGTCACGCTGGCGCCCTCCCGGGCGAAGGCCAGCGCCACCGAGCGTCCGATGCCGCGCATACGCCCCGCCCCGGTGACTATCGCTACCTTGCCGTCGAACTTGCCCATGGCGCTTGCCCCCCTTGGGTCAGGTGACGCGTCAGCTGACGGCGGCCGGAGTAGGGGCCGCCAGCAGCCTGCCGAAACCCGGGATGGGTTGGGTGATGCCCGCCTTCCGGAAGGCCGACCAGATGGTCGCCTGGTTGGAGGTGACCACCGGCTTGCCCGTCCGGCGTTCCAGCTCCTCCGCCGCTTCCATGGCCCGCCACCCGGTGCACGAGCAGTAGAGGACGTCCGCCTCGGGCCGGCATATGCCGGCCGCGAACTCCAGGATGGTCTCCGGGTCCTGGTCGTTGGTGCCCTGGTGGCCCTGCTGGGATGCCCAGGGCTCGCCCTCGATGTTGAGCACCTCGAAGCCCAGGGCCTCCAGGTACTCCTTGATCTTGTCGTTCTGCCACTTGGAATAGGGCGTGGCCACCGAGACCCGCCTTGCCCCCAGGTATCTCAGGGCCTCCACGACGGCGGCGCTGGTGGCGGCTGCGGGGGCGTTGGCCAGGGACTCTATGAGCTGGATCATCTCCTCGTCGTGGCCGGGGCCCTTCACCATGCTGCCGCTGGTGCACGCGTAGGCCACGGCGTCCATCTTCCCCGTCGCCAGGTACCGGGAGGCGGTCTCTATCTCCTTGTTCATCTGGTCGAAGGCCTCCGGGCCCGAGGAGTCGTTGGTCATCCACAACCTGTGGGTGTGGATGGTGACGTCCCGGGGGGCCGCGAGCTGGAAATCGGCCTCGCACGTGGTGTTCGTCGAGGGCATCATGATGCCTATTCGGGTCCGGGTGGACATGTCGGGACCTCCTGTCAGTCTGGCTCGATGGTGCGGGCCCCTCGAAGGACGGCATGCGCTGGGCCGCATCCGACGGGTACACGCCAATTATACCAGCATATGCGAGGAGCTCGTGGCCCCGGTCACCCCGCGCATCCGACTCCCGTGGCCCGTGACACCTGCCCGGCTGGCGGGTAAGATACTCCGTATGACCGCCCGCCCGGAGGCGGGCCCGTATTCACCTGAGGCAAGCCCGTATCCAAAGGAGGCCGAAAGCCCATGGAAGACCGCCAACGGACCCGGGAGCTATCCCTGGATATCCTGAGGGACCTTGGGGGCCGTCCCGCGGTGGCCTTCCACGAGGGGCTGGTGGCCGATGGAGTCCGTGCCAGGCTGGCGGCACAGGGGCTGACGGTCGTGACGGACGCCTACGGCAACTTGGTCGCCAGGCTCCCGGGACCGGCGGATGGGGTGCCTCCCATCGCCTTCGTTGCCCACATGGACCATCCCGGCTTCGAGGCCGTCCAGGTGTCGCGGCAGGGCGTGACGGCCAGGGCCCTCGGCGGGGTGCCCCAGGTCAGCCTGACCGGCGAGGTGCCGGTGCAGCTCGTCCTGCCTGACGGCATCCGCCTCTCGGGGAGCACGGCGGGTCGCACGGGCAACGAGTCCGGCCAGATGGTGTCGGTGCGCCTCTCCGAGACCCCTGACCTGGGGCTGTCGCTGCCGGTGGTCTTCGACCTCGCGGACTTCCAGATGGACGGCGACCTGATACTCATGAGGGCCCTGGATGACCTGGCCGGGTGCGCCGCCGCGCTGGCCGCCCTGTCCCTGCTGTCGGGCCGAAGCGGCCTGGGCGACGTGTACGGCGTGTTCACCCGGGCGGAGGAGGTGGGCCTGGTCGGAGCGCGCCTGCTGGCGGAGGCGGGGACGCTGCCCAGCGACACGCTGGTGGTCTCCCTGGAGGCCAGCCGGACCCTCCCCGGGGCCGCCATCGGCGGCGGTCCCGTGATAAGGGTGGGAGACGCCAGCCTCACCTTCGACGCCGACGCCGAGGCGGTCCTGGTCAGCGCCAGGGAAGAGCTGATGGAAGCTGCTCCCGGGTTCGAGGCCCAGCGCCAGCTAATGAGCGGCGGGACCTGCGAGGCCAGTGCCTTCCGGTACCACGGGTATCGCACCACCGGAGTGGCCTTTCCCCTGGGCAACTACCACAACGGCACGCCCCTTGGGGGAGTTGCAGAGGAGTATATCCACGTGGACGACTTCGTGGGCGGCGTCGAGCTCATCGTGCGGGCGGCCCAGTGCGTCTCCCGCAGGCTGGAGTGCCGCCCCTGGCGGCGCATGGCCGACCTGTCCCAGGAGCACCGCGGGCGTCTGGAGGCCGGCTGGGGAGGGGTGGGACCGGCTGCCTAGCAGTCGCCCTCGGGCAGCAGCAGCCCCTCCCGGTAGACCACCCGGCCGCCCCGTATGGTGAGGTGGGTGTCGAGCCTCAGCGAACCGTCGACGTTGTGCCCCGCCATGTCGTGCCACACGAACCGGCCCTCCCGCTGTTCGAACACCGCCGCGTCCCCCGCCATCCCGGGGGCCAGGGAGCCGATCTCGCCGTCCATGCCCAGGACCCTGGCGGGCCTGACGGTGCTGGCGGCGACGGCGTCCTCCAGGGGCATGCCCATGGCGTGGAACTTGCTTACCAGGTCGTTCTGCCGGTAGACGATCCTCTCCGGCGGGGCCACGTGGATGTCGGTGCTGATGGTGGTGGGGAAGAGGCCCTGGTCCAGGGCGGCTTGCGCGACCACCGCGTCGCAGTGGACACCCGCGTGGGCGACGTCCATGACGACTCCGCGCTGGGCCGCCTCCAGCACCTCGGGGCGCACCTTGTCCCTCTTGTCCAGGATGTTCTCCGCCCGGCCGTTGAAGATGTGGGTGGCGATGTCCCCGGGTCCCAGCACCTCCAGGATGTCCGGCAGGGGGATGGGGGTGCCGCTGACGTGGACCATCAGGCCCCGCCCGGCCTTGTCCGCCGCCTCCCGCGCCTGCTTCAGGACGCGGTGGGCCTCCCAGGGGGGCATGGAGTTCACGAACATGCGGACCTTGACGCCCAGCAGGAACCCCGGGTTGTCCTTGATGGTGTCGGCGGTACGGTCCACGTCGACATAACGGACGTCCTGCAGCTCGCCTCCCACGACGGGGTTGAGGGCCAGCCCGATGGCGCCGATGTGCAGGAAGGCCAGCAGGCGCGTCTTGCGGCTGGGGAACACGTAGTCCCTCATGGCCCGGTAGTTGGCCCAGCCGGCGCTGCCGCCGTCGATCCCCGTGGTGACGCCGGCGGGCAGGCACACCTCATCGGCGTCGGTGGCGTTGTCCAGCCCTCCGTGGTAGAAGTGGCCGTGGATGTCGATCAGCCCCGGCGTCACCAGCTTGCCCGTCACGTCGATGGGGGTGGTCGCAGAGGACGGGTCGATGTGCGGGGCGACCTGGGCGACCAGCCCGTTTTTGAACGCCACGTCCCGCCGGTCGTTGATCCTCTGGCCGGGGTCCAGCAGCGTACCGCCCTTGAGCACAAGGTCGTACTGTGGTGGGCCGCCGGAGGGCGTTTCATTGGAGGGCGACGTCATCTCTCGTTCACGTCTCCTCGGACTCGCGTCCCAGGTAGTACCTCCACCGGCGCAACTTGGGCAGGACCCGCTCCACCAGCTGGTCCAGGTCCTCGTCTGTGACCCGGGTCTCGTCCTCCAGGTGGATGTGGCCCCACTTCTCCAGCGCCTCCTGGACGAACCGCTCCACGAGCTGGGGGGCCCTGCCCTCCAGCCTGCCCAGGTGGTACGCCATCGTGACCGCAAGCTGGCCGTTGACTATGCGGTCCACCGCGTCCGACGCCTCCAGGTCCTCGGGCACCCCGTCGCATTGGACCAGGAAGTCGTCCAGCACCTGCTCCAGGACCGCGGGGAGATCGGTCATCTCTATCTCGGTCATGTACTCGGTCAGGCGGTCGGCCAGCTCCTTGACCCCCTCCTCCGGGAGCAGGGCCCAGGGTCCGCCGGGTGCGCTGTGTGTCTTGTCCGCCGTGTCCGCCATCTCGGTCCCCCGGTCGCCGCCCTGGCGACGGGCACTATTGTACACCATCCCGGCAGGTCCGGCCTGTTGGCGCGACTTCAGGCCGGCCAACCTGGGGCTGCTATACTGGCCTTCCCGGCCCGCTGCGGCCGGGAGTCCCGCGACCAAGGAGCCTTGCGATGACCTACCAGGACGCCCTGCCATTCCTCCAGGCCAACCACAACGCCGTGGTGACGAGCACACGCAGGAGCGGCGCGACCCAGATGAGCATCGTGACCTGCGGCGTCTACGGGGGTGGCGTTGCCTTCACCACGACGGAGGGGAGGGCGAAGCTGGCCAACCTAAAGCGCGACCCCCGCTGCACCATCCTCGTCGCCCGGCCGGACTGGTCCCGGTACGTGGTGCTGGAGGGAATCGCCCAGGTCCGTGCCCAGGGGAGAACTGACCCGGAGCTGCTCCGGGCAATCCTGAGAGACGTCTACCGCGCGGCGTCGGGAGAGGACCATCCCGACTGGGACGAGTACGACCGGGCCATGGTCCGCGACCGCAGGGCCGCCGTCATCGTCATCCCGGAGCGGGTGTACGGCTCCGGCGCGGGTGCGTAGGTGCGCCGGCACCTGCCGCCCTAGCTGGCCGGCGCCACCTCCACGGTGGCCCGCATGGTATCGGGGTGTATCTTGCAGAAATAGGGGAACGTGCCTACCTCTCTGAACGTGTAGCTGAAGGAGTCGCCCCGGGCCAGGTCTCCGCTGTCCCACACGCCGGATGGGTTGCCGGGAGTCCCGGAGGTCGTCGTGTGGGCGCCATCGTCGAGCTGGCTCCAGAGCACCACGGTCCCCACGGGAATGGTCACGTTGGATAGCTTGCGGTTGGCTATGTCCGTGATGATGGTCGGTCCTTCCAGGCCGGGCAGCGGCGGCAGGGTCGGCGTGGGCGCAGGTTCCGGTGTGGGCACGGGCGTCGGCGGCTGGGTCGGAGGAGGGGTGGTTGGCTGCGGCGTGGGCGTAGGCGGCTGTGTCGGGGGCGAGGCGGTTGGCTGCGGCGTGGGCGTAGGCGGCTGTGTCGGGGGCACGGCGGTTGGTTGCGGGGTGGGCGTGGGCGCCTCGGTCGGAGGCACGGGTGTTGGTCGCGGGGTGGGCGTGGGCGCCTCGGTCGGAGGCACGGCGGTGGGTTGCGGAGTGGGCACGGCCGTGGGCGCTGGGGTCGGAGGCGCCGTGGTGGGTTCCGGCGTGGGTACGGCGGTTGGCGGCTCCGTCGTGGGTGTTTCCGTGGCCTCCGACCCGCAGGCCGCTGCCACGAGGATGGTGAATGCTACAAGCCAGGCAATGCTGTATCTCACTCCGGGTTCCTCCCTGTTTCCGTAAACTCCACGCGGCTGCCCCACCCCTGGATACCGGGCGAATCCCGGGCCGTGCAGCTTTGACAAGGCTATCGGCCCTATGCTTGAATATTTTACCATGTTCAAGGCGAGCGTAATGCGGGCCCCGTGGCGGGCCCGGTACTGGACGCTGCTCCTGGCGATGGGGGCCCTGTGGGCGGCGATGGCCTGCAGCAACGGCGAGACCCCCACCCCCCCGTCGACTGCCGCTGACGTACCCGGGACGGCCGTGGCCTCGACTCCCGGGCAACGGGCGACGCCGACGCCGGAGCTGCCGGACACGATATTCATGGAGGTCGGCAACACGGCGGGGGTGGACTTCGCCCACTACCGGCCTACGGCGCCCTTCCTGCTGATGCCCTTCGGGGCCGGGGTGGTCATCCTCGACTACGACGGCGACGGCCTCCAGGACATCTTCGTCCCCATGACCTACGACGACGAACGCCAGGCCAACGCCAACAACGCCCTCTACCGCAACAACGGCGACGGCACCTTCTCGGACCTGGCACGGGAGGCGGGGGTGGTCGACCCCAGGGGCAAGGGTATAGGAGGATGCGCCGCCGACTACGACAACGACGGCGATCAGGACCTGTTCCTCACCAACTACGGGTCCAGCAAGCTGTTCCGAAACTCCGGCGACGGCGCCTTCGAGGACGTAACGGCCGATGCCCGTGTCGGCGACCCCGACGGCACCCACCGCTCCATGGGATGCGCCTGGGGCGACTACGACCGGGACGGCTACCTGGACATGGTGGTCGTCCGGCACATGAGTGAGGCCGAGCTGTCTCCCATGGGTGGGGCCCCGGGCGGAAGCCCCCTCCGGTCCCTGGCGTTGTATCACAACGAGGGCGACGGGGCCTTCACCAACGTGACCTCCCTGCTGGGAGACGACTCGGAGCCCGCTCCCATCGAGGAGGAGGGGGACTTTGCCGGCAACGTCTGGGGCGCGGGCTTCCAGCCGGGATGGCTCGACTTCAACAACGACGGGTACACCGACCTTTACGTGGTCAACGACTTCGGCGCCGATGCCCAGCCCAACGTGCTGTGGCGCAACGACGGCCCCGCCGAGGACGGCTCCTGGACCTTCACCGACATCTCCATCGAGTCCCGCACGGACGTGGGCATATTCGGTATGGGCCTTGCCGTGGGCGACTACAACCTGGACGGCCACCTGGACATGTTCATGAGCAACATCGGCAGGCCCGTGCTGCTGTCCAACGACGGCGACGGCCGCACCTTCACCGACAACACCAGGGACGCGGGCATTGACATCGGCTTCATAGAGGACCTCGAGCTGGTGACTTGGGGCAACGTCTTCTTCGACTACGACAACGACGGCGACGAGGACCTGTATGTCTCCGCGGGGTACCTGGACTTCTTTCCCGACGCCAACCCCGAGGTGCAGCCCAACGTGCTGATGAGGAACGACGGGGACGGCACCTTTACCGATGTCTCCGAGGACAGCGGCGCCGACGACGCCGGGTACGGGCGGGGCGCCGTCTACATGGATTTCGACAACGACGGCTGCCTGGACCTGTACGTGGCCAACATAGGCAAGGGGCCCAGCGAACCCCAGCGGGCCCGGCTGTTCCGGAACCGGTGCGACTGGGGTAACGGCTGGCTGGTCGTGAACACCGTGGGCACCATCAGCAACCGGGACGGCATCGGGGCGAGGATCATGGTCGAGACCGGCGGCAAGACCCAGATCAGGGAGGTGGCGGCGGGGGGGAGCAACAAGTCCCAGAACATGCTGCCGGTCCACTTCGGGCTGGGGAAGGCCGACGTGGTGGACTCCATCGAGGTCCGGTGGCCCAGCGGCACGGTGCAGACCCTGGAGGGAGTCGCCCCCAACCAGACGATCACCATCGTAGAGGCGCCCTGAGCTCCGCCGCTAGATAGCCCCCAGCACCACCTGGACTATCCGGCGCTCCAGCATCAGCCCCATCTCCGCCACCGTCTCCATCCGCACCGCTTCCCCCGTGGTCACCACGTAGGCAACGCCCAGCAGCCTGCCCACCCGAAGGTCCACCACGGTGGAGGACACCAGCCCCGACTCGGTCATCTGGGAGGTGTGGAGCCCCACCGCCTCATCGGAGAAGCCCTCCACCTTCAGCTCGTCGGCGCGGACCAGCTTCTGGCCCTTGCCGAGCTCCTTGCCCACGAACTCCTTGAACTCCCCCAGGAACTTGTCCCTCATCCACCGGGCCACCTGCTCCGAGTCCTCGAACAGGTGCACCACCGTCGCCGCCATCAGGTCCAGGTCCGGCACATCCAGGCCGGGGTTCAGCGGGGTCACGAACTCCCGCAGGTACCCGGTAATCCGGCCCGTCGCCGCCACGGTCTCAGTCGTGCTACCCGGAAAGCCCTGGGCCGCCATGGTCTCGTTGTCCAGCTCCCCGTGCCGGCCCTCCTGGAAGCCGGCCAGGACCGGGGGCAGGTCCTCTACGGGGACCACCATGTATGGCAAGTCTTCCCGGCGGATTGTGCTAGTCGCGGTTTCCAGGGCGCTGGGCAAAAGTCTTCTCCCCGGGTGGGAATCGGGCTGCTAGGGCCCCTCGAGTCCTCCGGCGGGGACCGCGCCGGGACGACGGGGCGCCGGTGCGCGGTCTTCTCCGCTCCTTGGCTTCTCCCTGGGCATGAACCGGCCCTCTACGCTGCGGACGTCGAAGGCGCCGCTCTCGATGAAGGCGCCTCGGGCCAGCATCGTGTGCCTGTCCCTGACCCTGGCTGCCAGGGCCACACAGCCGGCGGCCAGGTGCCTCTCGTAGCGCCGGACGGACCGGGATTCCAGGCCCAGGTCGGCGCCGGCGATGGCCCCGAACAGTCCGCCGAACAGGGTGCCGAATTTCCATAGGGTGGCGGCCAGGAGCACCTGGACTCCCCAGTTGTCGAAGGCCACGAGGACCCAGGCCAGCACCCCGGCCTCCGCCACCAGGGAGCCGATGAGGCCCCACTTCAGGGCACAGGGCCACATGCCCTCGGGCCGCTCCATGAGCCGGTCGGGCCGGACGAGGCGGAGCAGGCCGAGGCCGGCGTCGGGAGAGGGCTCTCGGGCCACCAGGGCCAGGTCCCGCGGGCCGTATCCGGCGGCGCGCAGCAGGGTGGCGGCCTCCCTCGTGAACACCCCCACCACCTGCTCTCCCATGGGACACCTCGCGTCGCGTATGGACGGCCCATACGATAGCATGGGCGTCAGGGGGCGTCAACAAACCAAGGGGTTCATGGCCTTGCTCCGGCCCGGCAGGACCGATTGAACGCCCTTCGTTCATATAAGAAAAAGTTTAGAAATTAATCGAAAACCCACCAAATAACCCCTTGAAATCTCCCCCCCTGCGTTGCTAGTCTCATGTCGATGATAGTGCGGTAGGGCAGGCGGGTGTGCTTCCACCTGTTCCCGTTACCCCAACCTTCGGCCGGCCCGCTTGACTCATCCCGGGGGCCAGGGCCATTCGATAGGCGACCATCTACCCGTAGAGGACACTCGCCTTGTCCGGCGAGGGGCCCGGACATTCGTCTAGTTTGGGGGGAACGCGCAAGAGAGTGCTGAGGTTGCAAGGTAGATTCTCCGTTACCCCGGTTCTGGCCCGCAACGAGGAGGTTCCAGCGCGCTCACAGGAAGGAAACATCCATCCCAGCGGGCGTTCGCCCCTGGGTTTCGTGCACCGGCCGGTCCTGCTCCGTGAGACAGTCCACCATCTGGAGGTGAGGCAGGGAGGCGTTTACGTGGACGCCACGGTGGGGCAAGGAGGGCATGCGTCGGCTATCCTTCGAGCCGCCATGCCAGGGGGCAGGCTCCTGGGCATCGACCTCGACCCCGATGCCCGGGAGTACGCCCTCCGCCGGCTGCAATCCTACGCGGGAGCCGTCGCCGTCGTTGCCGGAAGCTATACGCAAATGCTGGAGCTGGCGGCGTCGCGGGGGTTCGATGGCCCCGACGGGATACTCATGGACCTGGGCCTCTCCTCCGCGCAGCTCGAGGGCAGCGGGCGGGGCTTCAGCTTCCTCCGGGACGAGCCCCTGGACATGCGCTTCGACCCGGAGTCCGGCCCAACTGCCGCCGAGATCGTGAACACCTACTCCTACGAGGACCTGGCCCAGGTCCTCTACAAGTACGGTGAGGAGCCCCGGGCCAGGGCCGTCGCCAGGGCCATAGTGGCGTCCCGGCCCCTGGGCAGCGCCGCGGAGCTGGCCGCGCTGGTCTCCGGTGTCAGGGCCCGTGCCGGAGCCCGTGTCAGGGGAAAGAGGGGCGGCCGCATTCACCCGGCAACGCGGGTCTTCCAGGCCCTCCGGCTGGCGGTGAACTCCGAGCTGGAAGCGATCGCCGAGGGACTGCGTCAGGCCGTCGCCCTGGTGAGGCCCGGCGGCCGGATCGCCGTCATCGCCTATCACAGCCTGGAGGACCGCATCGTCAAGAACACCTTCCTACGGGAGTCCCGGGCGTGCGTTTGCCCTCCTGGGGCCCCGGTGTGCGCCTGCGAGCACGTTCCGTCGCTCAGAGTCGTCACGAGGAAGGTGGTGAGCCCATCGTGGCAGGAGGTCACGGAGAACCCCCGGAGCAGGAGCGCCCGGCTCCGGGTGGCCCAACGCCTGTAGGCGGACCGGCTCCCGGGAGCCCGGAAAACTAATACTCCCCGCCGTGGGCCCGTCGACGGGCCCAACGTCAGGGACAGAGAGGTGGAAACGGTGAAAGAGATGTTCTACACGGCCATCGATGTGGGGAGCACCAAGATATGCTCCATAATTGCCAAGATAAGTGCCGAAGGCGAGCTGAAGGTGCTGGGGACGGGCATCGTTCCCTCCCAGGGCGTACAGAAGGGCCGGATCGAGAGCATTCCCGACACTCAGCAAGCCTTGAAGGAGTCCCTGGACGAGGCCCAACGCTACCTGGGCCGCGGCGTCGACTGGGCGTACATGGGTGTGACGGGCACCCATATCTCCTGCGTCAACACCAGCAGCGTCCTGCAGGGGGCCCGCGGTGACGTGGCCATCTCCTCCGAGGACGTGCAGCAGCTCATCCAGTCCTCCTATCCCGACGTGGCTGACGGCAAAGAGGTCCTCCACGTGATCCCCATGAGCTACGTCGTCGACGGGCTGGAGGGTGTGCGCAACCCGGTGAACCTCCACGCCGACCACGTGCAGGTCGAATCCCACGTCGTGATGGGGGACGCGCCCATACTCAGGAACATGGTCCGGGTTGTGGAGGCCTGCAAGCTCTCGGTGCGGAGCCTGGTCCATCAGCCCCTGGCCGCCGCAGAGGCGGTGCTCACCGAGGACGAGCGGGAGATGGGTGCGGTGCTCATGGACATCGGCGGCGGCACGACGGACATCATCGTGTACCGGAGCGGCAGCCCCTGGTACACGGCTGTGCTGCCCATAGGCGGCAACCAGGTGACCCGGGACCTGTCCGTGGCCATGGGTGTCCCGTCCTACATCGCCGAGGAGCTCAAGACCAGGTACGGCCACGCCATGGCCGAGGCCGTGGCCGACGACGAGGAGATCAACCTTCCCGGGTTCCAGGACCGTCCGCCCAGGCCCATCCGGCGGCGGGACCTGGCCCGTCCCATAAACGAGCGCCTGGTCGAGCTGATCAAGCTGGCAATGGCCAAGATACAGCAGTCGGGCCTGAGGCAGCTGCCGCCCGGGGGCATCGTGATTACCGGGGGCGTGGCCGAGACCGAGGGTCTCGGGGAGCTCATCGGCCGGGCCACCGGGTCCCCGGTCCGCGTGGGCCAGCCCCGAAACATCCAGGGTCTACCGCCCCAGGCCAGGAGGCCGGCCTACTCCGCCAGCGTGGGCACCCTGCTTTGGGGCATCAAGCACCAGGGGGAGAAGCGCACCTACAAGGACGCGAACCATACTCTTCGTGGACGTGGGGGGTTCCTGAGCCGTTTCACCAGAAAACGGGAGGGGATATCCGCCTAGGAGCAGAGCCAGGGAGGTCGAGGACATACCGTGGAGGGATATCGAAAGGAGGGAGCAATGGTGTCCAAGGACCAGAACTATCAGGGGGACTCGGGAACTCAGGAGGCCCTGGGATTGGGAGGAAACCTCCTGGATCCCCAGCGTCCCCCGGGGGGGCCCGTGATCAAGGTCGTGGGAGTGGGTGGAGGCGGCAGCAACGCCATCAGCCGTATGCCCAAGGAGAAGCTGGGCATGGTGGACTACTACGGGGTCAACACCGATTCCCAGCACCTGTTCCGGTGTGACCTGGGTCATCGGCTGGCCATCGGCCACACCCTGACCAGGGGCCTGGGGGCCGGCGCCAACCCGGACCTGGGCCGGCAGGCGGCCGAGGAGAGCAGGGAAGACCTGGAGAAGATGGTCGACGGGGCCGACATGGTCTTCCTGGCGGCCGGCATGGGCGGCGGCACCGGGACGGGCGCCTGTCCCGTCATCGCCCAGCTCGCCAAGGAGTCCGGCGCCCTTACGGTGGGCGTCGTGAGCAGGCCCTTCGAGTTCGAGGCGGCGGTGCGGAGGAAGAACGCGGAGGAGGGGATAAACCGCCTCAGGGACCACGTCGACACCCTGATCGTGATTCCCAATGACCGGCTGCTCCAGATGGACCGCAACCGGGAGCAGGCCGCTAGCTGGGAAGACGCCCTCAAGCTGGCCGACAGCGTTCTCCAGCAGGGCATCCAGGCCATAGTCGAGGTGGTCACGGTGCCAGGCGAGATCAACGTGGACTTCGCCGACGTCAGGACCATCCTGAACAACGCCGGACAGGCATGGCTGGCCATCGGTAAGGGCAAGGGCGAGAGCCGGGCCAAGGACGCGGCAAAGATGGCCAGCCAGAGCCCGTTGCTGGACATCGACATCGAGGGCGCCAGGCGCCTGCTGTTCGTCATCACCGGCGGCGCCACCCTGTCCCTGAAGGAAGTCCAGGACGCGGCCGACGTCATCCAGGACATGGCGGACCCCGAGGCCAACGTGATATTCGGCACCTCCAGGGACTCCAAGATGGACGACGAGGTCAAGGTCACCATGGTGGCCTCCGCCTTCCCCGTACCCGAAGAGGAGATAGGCGAGCGGGACGAGAGCCTTCGCCGTCTGTTGCAGGACGCCATTCCCGACAGCAGCGAGGACCTGGACGTTCCCAGCTTCATGAGGAGGCAGGTGGCCCAGAAGGGCAAGGGCTTCTTCCGATAGTTGCCGGACTCTCCCTTCATAGGGAGTAATATTCCCGGCATGCCTGGGCAGTATTAGGTCCAATCACCGGTAGGCACGGAAATATGCCGGGAACCCTCGAAGGCCCCCCGCGCGTATGCGCGGGGGGCCTTCTTTTGCTTTGCCTTGGCGTCCCCCGGTAGCAAAAACCCGGTCGACGGCGCCCCCGAGACCTTGACAAGAGGAAGAAGCCGTGGCTAGAATCGTTGCTAACACAACAGATTGTGGTCGCTGGGACCTCCGGTACCACATATAGTGTGTTTAAGAAAGAAATTAGAAAAGTTTAAGACTGAGTGGACAACTCCAGGCCGTCGAGAACCTCATGCGCTGCCCTTACTGCAACAGCCCCGATTCCAGGGTCACCGACTCCAGGACCTCAGACAATGGGGTGCGTCGCAGGAGGGAGTGCACCCGCTGCGGCCTGAGGTTTACCACCTACGAGCGGGTCCAGACGACGGCTCTCCTGGTGGCCAAGGCCGACGGCCGTCGCGAGGAGTTCAACCGGCAGAAGCTCATGGACGGCATCGTCAAGGCCTGCGCCAAGAGGCGGGTGCCCTACCGGGAGATCGAAAAGCTGGTGGAGGATATCGAGGCTGAGATGCAGGGCCTGGGCCACGCCGAAATCAGGGCCGCCGTGCTGGGCGACATGGTCATGGAGCGTCTGCGACGTCTGGACCGCGTTGCCTACATCCGGTTCGCCAGCGTGTACAGGGACTTTCAGGACATCGACAGCTTCGAAGAGGTGGTCAAGGACCTCAAAGAGGACACCGAGGACACGGAGGACACCGCCCAGCTATCACTGATGGAGGGGGTGCCCGTCCCAAGGGGGAGGCAACGCAGGGGGAGGAGGCCGGGCCGCGCCGCCGGCGCCCCGGGAAGACTCAACAACGGCAGCTCAGGCCACGGCACTTCAGGCCACGGCACTTCAGGAGGGTAGACAGCATGTTCGACAGCTCGCAGGATACCTCCCTCAACCGCTGGGCGGGCCTCAGGAACGAGGCACAGGCCATGCGGGACGCCCTCGGCGGGTTCCCCCTGCTGGGGACTCAGGACCGGGAGAGCAACCACATCGCCGTCATGCAGGACGAGATCGACACCAAGGTCCGCGAGGCCCTGGCCGTCTACTGGATCAGCGCGGACCTCGCCTAGGCGCGCCGCCGGCCATTCTACTTGGGCGGGCACGGTGCCGGCCTTGCCCGCAGGGATTTCTGTCCGCGCCCCGGCGCGCCGCCGTGGGACTGGAACGCGCCCCATATCTAGTGCCAGTGGCCTTGTTCGCCACCATAGCTTGTGGTAAAATGGCGCTCCCACGGCGGCGGGTGAACTGGATTAGATTCGATCAGCCGGGACCAACCAGTATGCCGTGACACGGGAATATTGCTCCGCCGCCGTGGTTCCTTTGACGACATCAGGGCCGCCCGAGAGCGGCCCGTTCCCGGCGAACAGGTGAGGGGGGAATCGTGGCGAGCACCCGGCAGAGCTATGACATGGAGACCGCCGCCGTTCGGCGCAGGGTGATGGAGGCCCTCGGGGACGGCATGCTGCAACGTCTCACGGACTCTTCGCCCGAGCTGACGGACAACTCCATGGCCGTCCTGAGGCGCCGGTACCTGGCCAAGGACCGGGAGGGCAACGTAATCGAGGAGCCCGACGAGATGTTCCGCCGGGTCTCTCGCAACCTGTCCCTGGCCGACCGGCGCTACGGGGCCACCGACGTCCAGGTCCAGGAGGCCGAGGAGGAGTTCTACCGGGTGATGTCCCGCCTGGAGTACCTCCCCAACTCCCCCACCCTCATGAACGCGGGCCGGGAGCTCCAGATGCTCTCCGCCTGCTTCGTATTGCCCGTCAGCGACTCCATGGAGGCCATCTTCGAGACGGTCAAGGAAGCGACGCTGGTGCAGAAGAGCGGCGGGGGCACGGGCTTCGCCTTCAGCCGGCTGCGCCCCGAGGGGGACATAGTCGGCTCCACCGGCGGCGTGGCCAGCGGCCCCGTCAGCTTCATGCGCGCTTTCGACGGCGCCACCGAGGCCGTAAAGCAGGGCTCCACCAGGCGCGGCGCCAACATGGGCATACTGAACGTCGACCATCCCGACATCCTCAGGTTCATAAGGGCCAAGGAGGACGGCAAGAGCATCACCAACTTCAACATCTCCGTCGCTGTCACAGAGGAGTTCATGGGCAAGGTCCAGCGGGGCGAGGAGTACGACCTGGTGAACCCCCGAACGGGGAAGGTCACGGGCCGCCTCAACGCCGGCGAGGTGTTCGAGCTGCTGGCGGACATGGCCTGGAAGACCGGGGACCCCGGCATCGTCTTCCTGGACCGGATAAACCGGGACAACCCCACGCCGCTCCTGGGCAGGATCGAGAGCACCAACCCGTGCGGCGAGCAGCCCCTGCTCCCCTACGAGTCCTGCAACCTGGGCTCCGTCAACCTGGCCCGCATGGTCCGGTACAGCGGCGACGGCGCGGAGATCGACTGGTCCAAGCTCACCCGCGTCATCCGCACCGCCGTGCACATGCTGGACAACGTCATCGACATGAACAGCTACCCCATCCCCGCCATCCAGGAGATGAGCCACAAGACCCGGCGCATTGGCCTCGGGCTCATGGGGTTCGCCGACCTGCTGGTCCAGCTCGGCATTCCCTACGACTCCGAGGAAGCTCTCCACGTCGCCGACCGGCTCATGTCCTCCATCCGGGCCAAGACCCACGAGGCCTCGGCGGAGCTGGCCGCGGCCAGGGGCGCCTTCCCGGCCTGGGAGGGCAGCATCTACCACCAGGCGGGCGGCCCCGCCCTGCGCAACTCCGCGCCCACCACCATCGCCCCCACCGGCACCATAAGCATCATCGCCGGCTGCTCCAGCGGCATAGAGCCCCTCTTCGCCCTCAGCTACGTGCGCAACGTCATGGACAACACGCGGCTGGTCGAGGGCAACCCCTACTTCGAGTCCGTGGCCCGCAGGGAGGGCTTCCACTCTCCCGAGCTCATGCGTAAGCTGGCCGACCACGGAAGCCTCCGCGGCCTCGACCCCGCCGTGCCCGCATGGGTCGAGCGGCTCTTCGTCACCTCCCACGACATCGCGCCCGAGTGGCACGTGCGCATGCAGGCGGCCTTCCAGGCGCACACCGACAACGCCGTGTCCAAGACCATCAACTTCCCCCGCCAGGCCGGCCGCAAGGACGTGGCCGACGCCTATACCCTGGCCTACGAGCTGGGTTGCAAGGGCATCACCATCTACCGCGACGGCAGCAAGGAGAACCAGGTGCTCAGCACTGGCGACTCCGGGAGCGCCCCCGCCGACGCGTCCGCAGAGCCCGCTCGGGCCGAGCCCGTCCAAGCCGGCGCCGGCCGTAGTCTGACTCCCAGGGGCAGGCCCCAGGAGATGTCGGGCATAACCGAGCGCATCCGCACGGGCCACGGCAACATGTACGTCACCATCAACTTCGACGAGCACGGCAAGCCCTTCGAGGTGTTCACTGCCCTGGGCAAGGCCGGCGGCTGTGACTCGGCCCAGCTCGAGGCCATCTCCCGCCTGGCCTCCCTAGCCCTCCGGTCGGGCATCGACATCAAGGCCGTGGTGGAGCAGATCCGGGGCATCACCTGCTGCCCAGCCTGGGACAGCGGCGTGCTGGTGCGGTCGGGCCCCGACGCCGTCGCCCTGGCCCTGGAGCGCCACTCCACCTCCGAAAGCCCTTCCCCGGCGGCTTCGCCCCAGATGAAGCTGTTCCCCAAGGAGAATGGCAAGGCTGCCTGGGAGATCAACGGGTACCAGCCCCGGGGCCGTTGCCCGGACTGCAACACCACCCTGGCCTACCAGGAAGGCTGCCTTCTCTGCACCTCCTGCGGCTGGAACAAGTGCGGGTAGGACGCCCGGCGGCCGCTGGGCGGTCCCGGGGGTAGGGGCCCATGCCTGACGACAGCGCCAAGCCCACCATCGCCATAACCATGGGGGACCCGTGCGGTATCGGCCCGGAGATCATCGCCAAGGCCCTGGCCTCCGGGCAGGTGCATCCGGCCTGCCGGCCCCTGGTGGTGGGCAGTGCCTGGTCCATGGAGCAGGCCATCGACCTCGTGGGGGCCTCGCTGACGGTCCGCGAGGTGGAGTCGGCCCACGGGGCCGGGATGTCCCCCGACGTCGTGGACATCGTCGATCCCCACAACCTGGACCCCGAGGACGTCGTCGTCGGCCGCGTGACCCCGGCTTGCGGCAAGGCCGCCATGGAGTGGGTGACCCGGGCCGCCGAGCTGGCCTTGGCCGGCCAGGTGGACGCCCTGGCCACCGCGCCGGTGAACAAGGAGGCCGCGTCGCTGGCCGGGTACAAGGCCATCGGCCACATGGAGCTGCTCCAGGAGCTCTCCGGCGCGTCCGACGTGGCCACCATGCTGATGACCGGGCGGCTGTGGGTCGTGCATCTCACCACCCACCGCTCCCTCCGCCGCGCCTGCGACTACGTGACCAGGGACCAGATTCTGGGCAAGCTCCGGCTGACCCACGACAGCTTCGGACAGGCTGGCATCCCGAGTCCCCGCATCGGCGTCGCCGCCCTGAACCCCCACGGCAGCGACGGCGGACTCCTGGGCAACGAGGAGGCTGACGAGATAGCGCCCGCGGTGGAGGAGGCCCGGAGCCTGGGCATCGACGCCCGCGGCCCAGTTCCGGCGGACATCGTGTTCCACCAGGCAATCCAGGGGTCCTACGACGTGGTCCTGGCCATGTACCACGACCAGGGCCACATCGCCGTCAAGGTCCACGGCTTCGAGACCAGCATCACCGCCAACCTCGGTCTCCCCTTCGTCCGCACCTCCGTGGACCACGGCACCGCCTTCGACATAGCCGGCAAGGGGATCGCCCACCACGACAGCATGCTGGAGGCTATCAGGATGGCTGTCTCCCTCTCCCTTGGCGAAGGACTCTCCTGAGCTGCCGTTCCTGTCGCCCATACGGGCCAGTCGTGTATAATTGTCGGCAAATGTGGGGCTCGACGGCGGCATGAAGCTGGCTTTCATAGGCGGGGGGACCATGGCGGAGGCCCTTATCTCCGGCGTGCTGTCCAGCGGAGTGGCGGCGGCTAACGACGTATCCGTGGGCGAGCCCCTGGAGGAGCGGCGCCGGACCCTCCGGGACCGCCACGGGGTCTTGGTCACCGCCGTCAACGCCGAGGCCGCCGCGCCGGCCGACGTCGTCGTCCTGGCCGTGAAGCCCCAGGACCTCTCCCGCGTGCTTGCCGAGCTCAACGGCGGCCTCCGCGAGGACCAGGCCGCCCTCTCCATCGTCGCCGGCGCCAGGATGTCCACCATAGTCGAGGGCCTTGGCCACCCGTCTGTCATCCGCGTCATGCCCAACACCCCCGCGCAGATCGGCGAGGGCATGAGCCTCTGGACCTGCTCCCCCCAGGTCTCCCAGGCCGCCCGGGAGGCGGCCCGGTCGGTGCTGGGCACCGTGGGCAAGGAGATTTACGTCTCCGACGAGAAGTATCTGGACATGGCCACGGCTCTGAGCGCCAGCGGCCCCGCCTACGTGTTCCTGTTCATCGAGGCGCTCGTCGATGCCGGAGTCCACGTCGGCCTCCCCCGGGACATGTCCCGCACCCTGGCCCTGCAGACCGTCCTGGGCGGCACGAAGCTGGTGGAGGAGACCGGACGCCACCCCGCCCAGCTCAAGGACATGGTGACATCCCCCGGGGGGACCACCGTCGAGGGGCTGCTGGCCCTGGAGCAGGGAGGCCTGCGCTCCGCCGTCATCAACGCCGTGGTCGCCGCCTACAAGAGGTCCGTGGAGCTGGGACGCCAGTGACCGACGGCATCAAGAACTTCGTCGGGATCCTGGCAACGGTGCTCACCGTGGCCATCTTCGCCCGCGTGGTGCTCTCCTGGCTGCCCATCGGCAACAGCAACCACCCCGTCGTCGCCATAATCTACCAGATAACGGAGCCGATACTGGGCCCCCTGCGCCGGATAATTCCCCGGGTGGGCATGCTGGACCTGAGTCCCATGGCGGCCATCTTCATACTGTGGGCCATCCAGGTCCTGGTCAACTCCCTCTAGTGAGGCCCAGACAGGGCCTCCCGCGTATCGGCCAAGGGCGCCCTCTCCCCCTTCGGGAGATGATTGGGTGCGGGCCGCCCAGCTTGACCCTCGCGGGGGGGTCGGGATAAAATCGGGTAATCATAAGCAAGGTGCCGCGACGTGTATCATAAAGAGCTTCTGAAGGGCAACACCGAGACCCTCCTCCTGTCCCTGCTGTCGGACGAAGCCATGTACGGCTACCAGATCGTCAAGGAGATAAGGGAGCGCAGCGACGGGTACTTCCGTTTCAAAGAGGGCACCCTCTACCCGGCGCTGCACCGCCTGGAAGCATCGGGCCTCATAGAGGGCCAGTGGAAAGAGACCAGCACCGGCGCTCCCCGGCGCTACTATCACATGACGGCCAAGGGCCGAAAGACCCTGGACGAGCGTACCGCGGAATGGAGGCGTTTCTCGTCGGCGGTCAACTCCATCATGCCTGCACTGGTCTCCTAGCGGGCGGAGGCTGTCGGTGGACGTCGAGCTCCAAAACTATCTTCGGGCCATCACCCGCAAGCTCAGGCTGGACCCCCGGAAAAACCGGGAGATCGCCCTGGAGCTCCAGGGCCACCTCGAGGAGAGGACCCGCGAGCTGGAGCAGGACGGCCTCACCTACAGGGAGGCCCTGAACCAGGCCCTGGACGACCTCGGCGGCCCCGACGCCATCGCCCGGGACATGTACACGGTCCACAGCCGGGCCAACTGGCGGGACATCCTCCTGGCGACCCTGCCCCACCTGCTGCTGGCCAGCCTCTTCGCCCTGCACCTGTGGACCAAGTTCATGCTGGTCGCCGTCATCCTCATAGGAGTGACCTTCGTGACCCTCAAGGGCTGGAGGACGGGCAGACCCAACTGGACGTACACCTGGCTTGGCTACTCCATGGCGGCTCCGGCCCTCTCCTGGCTGATGGCCCTGGGGTCGCTGGCCTACGGCTCCTGGCAGCTCGTCACCACGGGCTCCCTGCCCTTCAGCTTCCCCATATACATGCTCATGGCAGTGTACGTGCCCTTCTCCCTCTGGATAATGGCCCGGGTGATGGGGCGGGTTATAAGGCAGGACTGGCTGCTGGTGTCCCTGACGGCCCTCCCCTTCCCCTTCCTGACCACGTGGATGCTGTTCCTGAACTGGCAGGGCGGCCTCTGGCCCGCCAACTCCCCCATGGTCCAGGCCACGGACACCGAGCGGGCCCTGGTGTTCTTCGCTCTGGCCGTGGTCACCGCAGTCTTCCTCAAGGTGGGCCGCAGGGTCGTCAAGATAGCCCTCCTCATGGCCTCCACGGCGGTGCTGGTCATATTCACCGTCGCGGCCATCCCCTTCAGCTTCGGCATCCTGTTCGGAATACTCATAACTCTGGCCTCCGTCGCCTTCCTCCTCAGCCCGGCCATACTCCAGTCCCGGCTGGACCGAAAAGAGTCCTCCGATCCCTCGGTAGAGGGTGGGCCCGTGGTCGAGGGGGAAGAGGTCGTCACCCATTGGTTCACCAACGCAAGGTAGCGGTCGTAGTAGACAGCAGCAGCAGCCTTCCCGGCGAGCTCCTGGACCGCTGGCGCATCCAGGTCGTCCCCCATGAGCTGGTGATCGGGGACCGCACTTTCAGGGACGGTGTGGACATTCGCCCTGACGAGTTCTACCATCTCCTGCGCAACGGCTCCGGCATACCGACCACGTCCTCCCCAGGCTTCGCACGGTTCCTGGACGCCTTCCGGTCCGCGGCGCGCTCCGCCGGCGGCACCATCTGCATCACCCTGGCCGCGGACTTCAGCTCCACCTACTCCTCCGCTTGCCAGGCGGCCCTGGCGGCCAGGGAGGAGATGCCCGGCTCCGTCATCAGGGTCGTGGACAGCAGGACGGCCGCGGGGGCCGAGGGCCTCATCGCCCTGGAGGCCGCCCGGGCCGCCGACGCCGGGGCGGACCTGGAGGGAGTCCTTTCGGTGGTGCACGGCCTGATACCCAGGGTGAACCTGCTGGCCTTCCTGGATACCCTGGACTACGTGAGCAGGAGCGGGAGGGTTCCCAGGCTTGCGGCCCTGGCCAGCTCGCTGCTGGGGATCAGGCCCCTGACGGAGCTGAGGCTGGGAGAAGCCAGGATGCTGGAACGGCCCCGCTCCCGGGGACGGGCCATGGAGCGACTGGTGGACCTCATGGAAAGACGGGTCGGCCAACGGCCTGTCCACGCGACGGTCATGCACGCCCAGGCGGCCGCGGACGCCGATGATCTGTGCAGCCGGGTGCGGGACCGGTTCGACTGCCGGGAGGTATTCGTCAGCGAGTTCACTCCCGTCATGGGGGCCCATCTCGGGCCTGGGCTGCTGGGCCTCGCGTTCTACAGCGACCCTTAGACGGCTGCGCAGACGCGCGCCGGAGCATCGATAGGTCAAGCAGGCGGTAAGGAGGCGACATGGACATCAAGGTAGCGCGGGGCGACGTCACCAAGACCAAGGTGCCGGCGCTGATTGTCAACCTCTTCGACGGCGTCAAGGCGCCGGCAGGCGCCACGGGCGCGGTGGACCGGGCCCTGGACGGCGCCATCACCCAGCTCATAGACGAGGGCGAGATAAAGGGCAAGAAGGGCGAGATCACCATCATCCACACCTTCGGCAGGATAGGCCCCTCCAGGGTCCTCGTGGCCGGGCTGGGCAAGTCCGAGAGCTTCACCCGGGATACTGTGCGGGAGACCACGGCGGCGGCCTGCCGGCGACTTCGCAGGATGGGGATAACCCAGGCCGCCACCATCGCCCACGGGGCCGGGATAGGGGGAATGGACCCGGCCGACTCGGGCCAGGCGATAGCCGAGGGCGCAACCCTGGGCCTCTACCGGTTCCGCAACTACATGACCAGCGACGACGACGGCTCCGAAGGCCCGGGTTCTGAGGGTATAACGGAGCTGTCCATCGTGGAGCAGGACCAGGGCAAGGCGGCGTCCCTGGCCGAGGGCGTCGAGAAGGGGCGCGTCCTGTCGCAGGTCGCCATCATGGCCCGGGACATGGTGAACGAGCCCGCCAACGTCATGACTCCCACCCGTATGGCGGAGATAGCGGCCCAGGTGGCCGACGAGGAGGGGCTCGACATCGAGATCCTGGACCGGGAGCAGATGGAAGAGATGGGGATGGGCGCCTTCATGGGCGTGGCCAGGGGCAGCGACCAGCCGCCCAAGCTCATCGTCCTGGAGTACCGGGGCGACCCGGACAACCCCTCCAACAACCTGGGGCTCATCGGAAAGGGCATCACCTTCGACACCGGCGGCATCTCCCTCAAGCCCGCCGGGGGCATGGAGGATATGAAGGGCGACATGGCCGGCGGCGCGTCGGTGATCGGCGCGATGAAGGCCATCGGCCGCCTGAAGCCCAGGATCAACGTGGTGGGAATGGTTGCCGCCACCGAGAACATGCCCGGCGGCTCGGCCCAGCGGCCGGGAGACGTGGTCAAGAGCATGAGCGGCAAGACCATCGAGGTGATAAATACCGACGCCGAGGGCCGGCTGGTCCTGGCCGATGCCCTCTACTACGCCCGCCAGAAGGGCGTCACCCGGCTGGTGGACATCGCCACCCTCACCGGGGCCGTGGTCGTGGCCCTGGGCAACGCCTGCAGCGGGGTCATGGGGAACGACCAGGAGCTCGTCGACCAGGTCATCGAGTCGGGCGCGTCCTCGGGAGAGAGGATATGGCAGCTCCCCCTGTACGACGACTACAGGGAGCAGATCAGGAGCAACGTGGCGGATATCAAGAACACCGGGGGACGGGCCGCGGGCTCTCTGACCGCCGGCCAGTTCCTGGCCGAGTTCGCCGAAGAGACGTCGTGGGCCCACCTGGACATCGCCGGCACCTACTTCAGCTCCAAGGAGAAGGGGTACCTGGTCAAAGGGGGCACCGGCGTGCCCACCCGCACACTGGTCGACCTGGCCATGAAGCTGGCGCGGCAGGGGTAGCGGCCGTCCATCGACAACCTGCCCCCGCCCCCGGAACGGCCATCGGTGCATGCCGTTTTTGTTGACTCCGCGGGTGGTTTGCCTTAGACTCGACATGGAGCGCGGTTCCGGCGAGCCCATGGTGAGCGTAGCCAAGTGGTCCAAGGCGCCTGGCTGTGGCCCAGGAGATCGTGGGTTCGAATCCCACCGCTCACCCCATCTACAACCGCCCCGGGCGAGGCGCCGGCGTTCCGACAACGGGCGCCCGTAGCTCAATGGATAGAGCACTGGGCTTCGGACCCAGTGGTTGCGGGTTCGAGTCCTGCCGGGCGCGCCACTTCCCGTAGGTAGCCGAGGCCCCGGCGGAACGCCGGGGCCTTCCCCCTTTTCCGGGACGCGCGAAGACGGTGTAGGCCCCCGGGGCCCCGGCGGCGCTTCTCACCCAAGCAGAGGAGGACCATGATATGAGAGGTGTGGTGGCATGTCCCCAGCCCGAGGCCGCGGAGGTAGGGCGCCGCACTCTCCTGGCCGGAGGCAACGCCGTGGACGCGGCCATCGCCACGGGCTTTGCCCAGTTCGCGGTGGACCCGCAGATGTGCGGCATCGGCGGGTTCGGCGTGATGCAGGTGTACCACGCTCCATCGGGAGACCACGTGGCCCTGGAGTTCCTGGGGCGCGCGCCCCTGGGGGCGGCATCGGATATGTTCGTGGACAAGGTGAAGCGGAAGCTTCGCTTCGACCAGTGGGAGATGGAGGGCCGCGTAAACGAGATCGGGCACCTGTCCGTGGCCTGCCCCGGCACCGTCCTGGGCCTGTGGGAGGCCCACCGGCGGTACGGCTCCCTGCCCTGGGCCGACCTGGCCCAGCCCGCCGTCCGGCTGCTGGAGGAGGGGTTCCCGGTCCCCGGAGAGCTGGCGGACCTGTGGCGGCGGCCCCCGACACAGCCCGGCACCTCCTCCATGCTGGACGTCCTATCCGCCACCGAGGCGTCCCGCAGGATATACGTTGGCGGCGACGGCGAACCCCGGGGACAGGGCCAGGTGCTGCGCAACCCCGACTACGCACGGGTGTTGGGGGAGATCGCCGAGAAGGGGCCCGGTGTCCTGTACACGGGGTGGATGGCGGGCAGGATAGCCGACGACTTCGCCGCCAACGGCGGCCTCCTCTCCAGGGAGGACTTGGCACAGTACAGGGTGGGCGTCGACAAGACCGTGAACGTCGACTACCGGGGCCACGTCGTCGCGGGAGTCCCCCCGCCCTCCAGCGGGGTCCAGGTCGCCCAGATGCTCCGCATCCTGGAGGGCTATGACCTGGCTGCCATGGGGTCCGGCACGGCGGGCTTCCTGGACCTGATGGCCCTGGCCCAGAAGGCCTCCTTCGCGGACCGGGCACGGCACCTTGGCGACCCCGCCTTCCAGGAGGTGCCTGTCGACGAGGTGTTCCTGTCGTCCCGGCGGGCGGCCGAGTGGAGAGGGAGGATCGACGCCCGTGAGCCCTTCGACGTGACGGCCGGGGGCGTGGAGTCCCAGCACACGACCACCGTTTCGGTCATCGACGCCCAGGGGACCGCCGCGGCCCTGACCCATACCCTGGCCACGCCTGCGTCGGGCGTCGTAGTCGACGGTCTGGGCTTCATGTTCAACAACGCCATGCACATGTTCGACCCCCAGCCCGGGCGGCCCTTCTCCATAGCTCCCGGCAAGGCCAGGATCAGCGCCATGACGCCCACCATCGTCTTCCGGGACGGGCGGCCCTGGGCGGTGGTGGGAGCCCCGGGGGCGACAAAGATACCCACTGGCGTCCTGCAGGCCGTCGTGAACATGGTGGACTTCGGCATGTCGCCCACCGAGGCCGTGTCCGCGCCCCGCATCCACTGCGAAGGGGGCCAGGTGGACGTGGAGGCCAGGGTGTACTTCGGCGTCAAGGACGAGCTGGAGGCCATGGGCCACACGGTCTCCAAGAGCGCCTACAGCTACGACCCCTTCTTCTCCCTGGTCCACGTGGCGGCGGCGGACCCGGCCACCGGCCGGCTGGGGGGCGCCGCCGACCCCAGGGGCCGGGGCGGGCTGGCGGTGGTGGACTAGGGGCACGTCTCGGCCTCCCGCCCCGGATGGCGGGAGGGGACTGTGGAGTGGCCGGGCGGCCGAAAGGAGGGTCCCAATGGACTTGCTGATTACCGGCGGGCTCGTGATCGACGGCAGCGGCAACCCCGGGTTCTATGGCGCGGTGGGCGTGGAGGGGGACCGCGTGCGGGTGCTTCGGGGGGACGTGTCGGGAGTCCAGGCCTCCCGGGTCCTCGACGCCTCGGGAAAGGTCGTGTGCCCCGGCTTCATAGACGTGCACGCCCACTCGGGGCTGATGATCCTGACGGACCCGGCCCACGAGGCCAAGGTCCACCAGGGCGTCACCACCGAGCTGGTCGGCGTGGACGGCAACTCCTACGCCCCCTTCCGGTCCCGCGACGACCTCCTCAGGTTCGTGCGTCTCAACTCGGGCCTGGATGGAGCGCCCGACCTGCCCGGCTGGTGGTCCAGCACCGCGGAATACCTGGACATGTTCGACGGGAAGGTCGCCGTCAACATCGCCTACATCGTCGGCAACTCTCCCCTGCGCATCGACGCCGTGGGTTGGGAGAGCGGGCCCGCCTCCTCACTCCAGAAAGAACGCATGAGGTCCCTGCTGAGGGAGGCCATGGAGCAGGGCGCCTTCGGTCTCTCCACCGGCCTGGACTATCCGCCCGGAGGATACGCCGACACCGACGAGCTGGTGGACCTGGCCGCTGAGGCCGCCGCCATGGGCGGGATATATCACACCCACATGCGCTACCGGCTGGGGGACCGATACCTGGACCCCGTCCACGAGGCCATCGAGATCGCCAAGCGCAGCGGCATCCCCCTGCACATAACCCACCTCTTCCGCCGGGTCACCAACCCCGGCGGGGCCCGCCGCCTGCTGGACCTGGTGGAGGGCGCCCGGGCCGGCGGGCTGGACGTCACCTTCGACTGCTTCCCCTACCCCTACGGCGGCACCAGGATACTCATCCTGTTCCCGGACTGGGCCCACGAGGGTGGGCCCGACCGTCTAGTGGACGTGCTACGCTCTCCCGACGCGCGGGCCCGCCTCCGCAAGGAGGTCGTGCCCCGGGGCAGGTCCTGGGACGAGATGTGGGTGACCTACTTCCAGCAGCCTCACAACATGGTCTACGACGGCAGGTCCATCGCGGAGGTCGCCGATATGATGGGCAGGCACCCCGTGGACGCCCTGTGCGACCTGCTGCTGGAGGAGGACCTCCGCGTGTCCTACTTCTCCCTGGTGTCGGACCCGGCAACCATTGCCGACTTCGTGGCCCACCCCCTGCAGATGGTGGGCAGCGACGCCCTGCTCCTCGGCGGGCATCCCCCGCCCATGGCCTACGGCTGCTTCCCCGTGATACTGGGCGAGATGGTCCGGGAGGAGAGGAGGCTGTCCCTCGCCGACGCCGTCCGCAAGATGACGTCCTTCCCCGCCCAGCGCCTGGGGATCCGCGACAGGGGCGCCCTGCGGGACGGGGCCTTCGCCGACGTCGTGGTCTTCGACCCCGACACCATCAACGCCAACGCCACCCGGCAGGACCCCCGCCAGCCCTCCACGGGCATCGAGTACGTCTTGGTCAACGGGCGGCTGGTCATGGACAGGGGGCGCCACACCGGAGCGCTGGCCGGCCGGGCCCTGCGGAGGAGGCAGAGCTGAGCTGGGAATGGTCGAAATAAGCCCTCTCGCCGTTTAGAGCATCCCTAGACGATGGCGTCGGCGTCCATCTCCACCAGCATGTCCGGGTGCATCAGCGACTCGATGCCCAGGAGCGTGGAGGTGGGCCGGATGTCCCCGAACACCTCGCCGTGGGCCCTGATTACCTCCTCGTGGTGGCTGGCCAGGTCCACGACGTACATGCGGGTCCGGACCACGTCGGCCATCGATGCTCCCACCTGCTCCAGGTAGCCGCGCATCAGGTCGAGGATGTGCACCGCCTGGGCGTAGGCGTCCCCCGCCCCGTAGATGGTGCCGTCGGGATTGGTGGAGGCGTTGCCGCATACGAAGATGTGGCCCGAGGCCCCGTCGACACGGATGGCGCGGGAGAAGCCCGCCCGGGCCTCGATGGGTCTTCCCCCGCCGACCGCGGTCCTTTCCGCCATGACTCTCCTTCGGCCGGCCCCCGTTGTCGGTCCCGGGGCGGCGCGTCCCCAGCCTATCCGGGCGGTCCGGCCGTGTCAATCGGAGCGTTGCGGCACCTAGCCCGGTGCCTCGGGCTCCAGGTCCCGCAGCTCGGGCATCACGTGCTTGGACAGCAGCTCCAGCGACTTCCAGCCCTTCTCCGGCGGGTCCCAGTCCTGGCTTAGCTGGAGCAGCGTGCCGAAGCCGCCCACCGTGTCGTACGCCTCCCGGATCTTCCTTACGCAGTGGTCCGGGTCTCCCACCACCCAGCGGTTGTCCAGCAGGTACTCGACGGTGACGGCGTCGTCGGGCATGGACGGGTCGGGCTTGAGTAGGTCCATCATCCCCGCCCGTCTGAACAGCGGGAAGAAGTACTGCTCGAAGGTCCTCCCCATGCCGTGCTCCAGGACGTCGTGGCGGGCCTGCTCCGTCGTCTCGGCCACGTGGATGTCCAGGCAGACGCGCCACTCCCTCCGGTCGGCGGTCTTGCCCGTCTTGGCAGCGCCCCGGGTGTAGGCGTCCCAGTGGGTGGACACGTCCTCGATGGGCAGGATGTCGGTGCTCAGGGGGATCCATCCGTGCTCCCCTGCCCACTCGATGGTGGAGGAGTTGCGGCTCACCCCGGCCACGGCGATGGGCGGGTGGGGCCGGGTGTACGGCTTCATCCAGAGCCGGAGGCCGGCCTCGGGCACCGGTTCCGGGGACCTCACGTTGTGAAACTCGCCCCGGTAGTCCAGCTCTCCCTCGCTCTCCCATATCTTCAGCACCGCCTCGATGACGTCCGCCGCCCGGGCGTGCCTCTTCTCCTCTTCCACGCCGAAGAAGTCGAACTCCGTGGGCACGCCTCCCGTGCCGATGCCGAAGTAGAAGCGGCCCTCTGCCAGGTGGTCCAGCATCGCCATCCGGTGGGCCAGCATCTTGGGGTCGTGGAGCTGCAGCAGTATCACCCCCGTCGCCAGCTTGATGTTCCTGGTCCGGGCCAGGGCCTGGGCGATGAACAGCTCCGGGGCCGGCAGGTTCTCCCAGGTGATGGTGTAGTGCTCCCCGATCCAGGCTTCGTCGAGCCCCAGCTCGTCGGCCAGGACCACCGTGGTCATATCCTCCTTGATGGTGCGGGGCAGCCCCTTGCCGGGGTGGTGCACGGGCATCATGAACAGACCGAACTTCACGCGACACCTCCACTCACGCCTGGGATGGGGCGATTATAGGTATCGCCCCGGTGGGGGTCAACCTTGTGCGGCCGGGGGGCCGTCGCTATAATGCCCGGGTACGCCATGTCCCACACGTACCTGATATGCGGGCTCTGCGACGCCCGGGACGCGCCGGGGGACGCCCTGTGGTGCCCCCAATGCGACGGCCCGCTGGACGTCGCCTATCGCTCGCTGCCCAAGGGGCTGGAGGCCCGTGACGGGCTTCCCGGGGTGTGGCGCTGGTGGGACAGGATGCCCCTTCACCGGGAGAGCAGCCTCATCTCCCTGGGAGAGGGCAATACCCCGTGTCTGCACCTGGAGCAGACGGGCGCCGGCCTGGGCCTCCGGCGCCTGTATGCCAAGGTGGAGTATGCCAATCCCACCGGCTCTTTCAAGGACCGGGGCACCGCCGTCATGCTTTCCATGGTCCGCGAGATGGGGTTCTCCGAGGCGGTGGACGACTCCTCGGGCAACGCGGGGGCGTCCCTGGGGGCCTATGCCTCCAGGGGCGGGATGGGGGCGGCCGTGTTCGTTCCCGCGGGCGCGTCGCCCTTCAAGATATCCCAGATAGGCTTCTACGGCGCCGACGTGCGGCCCGTGGAAGGGCCGCGGGAGGGGGTCACGTCCGCCGCCCGGGAGTACGTGGCCGATAGGGGAGCCTTCTACGCTTCCCACAACTGGAGTCCCTACTTCATACAGGGCATGAAGTCCTTCGCCTACGAGGTCGTCCAGGATGTGCCCGCCGCCATCGATCACGTGGTGGTGCCGGCGGGCAACGGCTCCCTTGTCATCGGGCCGGCCAGGGGGTTCGCCGAGCTGTTGCGGGAGGGCGCGGTCCCCCGGATGCCCAGGTTCCACGCCGTCCAGTCCCGCTCCTGCATGCCGGTGGTAGCGGCGTGGCGGGAGCAGCCCTGGACCGTGGACGACCTCCGGCCCACGGTGGCGGGCGGCATAGCCGTCAGCACGCCTCCCAGGGGGGCCCAGACGGTGGAGACGGTCAGGGCCACGGGAGGGACCGCCGTCGCCGTCGAGGAGGAGTCCATCGTCCGGTGGCAGCGGGCCATGGCCCGGGACGAGGGCCTGTTCATGGAGCCCACGTCGGCTGCTGCCTTCGCGGGGCTGGAGTCCCTGGTCAGGCAAGGCGTGGTCGGACCCGACGACGTGGTGGTGGTGCCCGTTACCGGGTTTGGACTGAAGGACCAGGTCCCGTCGGCTAGCTGATTCAAGGGGTTAAGGACCATGGACGGGCGTTTCGCCAAGAACCTGCTCTACGTCCTGACAAGCTGCAAGGACCCGGCCCATGACGCGGAGTTCAACGACTGGTACGACAGCATCCACGTGCCCGACGTCCTGGGCTCGGGCCTCCTCCGCAACCCCCTCCGCTTCGTCAGGGCCACCGGTACTCCCGGGGATCGGGAGCCCCGCTACCTTGCCACGTGGGAGAGTGACAGCGATGCCCCTGCCGAGCTGCTGCGGGAGGTGAGAGAGCTGGGGCAGGCCCTTCTCCAGCAGGGCCGGGTCCACCCCTCTCTCAGGCTGAAGCACATGGGGATGCTGCGGCGCATCGCCGGCGGGTTCTGGTCTCGCAGGGACGGGCAGGAAGTGGCCGGGGTCATGGTGGTCTCCAGCAACTGCACGGACCCGGCACGTGAGGACGAGTTCAACGACTGGTACTCCAACATCCACCTGCCCGACATCCTCAGCACGGGCGCCTTCCACACCGACTACCGCTACGAAGACATCGACCCGTCCGAGCAGGTCGGCAAGTACTGGGCCATCTACGAGACGGACATTGACCCGGTGAGGGCCGCCGAGATACTCGATGCCCGCCGGGAGTGGTTCGTGGCCAACAACCGGCGTACCGACACCATCGCCCCGGTGCGCCGCAGCCTGTTCCGGCGCATCCATCCCCGGGCCTGACCCGGTATCGACGCGGAGGCGAGCAGATGAGCAGTCCACAGGACCCCGGCGGCGAAATAGGGACCAAGGTCCTGTTCGAGAACGACCGGTCAAGCTATGGGACCTGTCCCTGGCGCCCGGAGAGGGCAGCTCGTGGCATCGACACGAGAGCTGGTACGTCACCGTGGTGTACTCAGCCGGCCGGTTGCGCGTCGATTTCGTCGACGGCGCCAGCGACGTCGACGACCTTGGGATGGGGGCCGTTCACTACAGGGACAAGGACTCCGTCCACCGGGTGGTCAACGTGGGCGATTCCCACTATGCCAACATCATCGTGGAGCTGAAGGAAACGGGATAGCTCCCCGCGTTGGCGCTTTCGTCCCAGGCACGGCTTCATTGACACCAATTTGGGCCCAACCTATAATTGGCCCAGCTTGCAGGCTGGAGGTCCCATCCCGGTAGGGGCGGGCCTTAGCCGGCATCGAAAGGTCCCCTCTCCCACGGGGAGGGGGTGGGGTGACGGTGATGACGAAAATCGCCTTCATGGGCGCCGGGGCAGCCGCCTGCTACATAGCCGCCTTCCTGACCCGTGAAGGCGAGGACATCACCCTGATCGATCAGTGGCCCGAGCACGTGGAGAAGATGAGGTCTCAGGGCCTCAGGGCCAGCGGGAGCCAGGGGGACTTCACGGTGCCGGTCAAGGCGATGCACCTGACCGACGTGCAGGCTGTCCACGAACCCTTCGACGTGGCCTTCGTCGCGGTGAAGTCGTACGACACCGTCTGGGCCACCCACTTCATCAATCGCTACGTCAAGCCCACAGGGTATGTCGTGTCTTCCCAGAACTGCATGAACGACGAGGTCATCGCCTCGATCGTGGGCTTTCACAGGCAGGTGCCCTGCATCATGTCCCGGATTGAGGTCGCCCTTTGGGAGCCGGCCCACGTCAACCGGGGAGGGCCCGTGGGCCGGGACCACGGGCACGACGTGTTCCGCGTGGGAGAGACCAACGGCAGGATCACCTCCAGGGTCGAGTACCTGGTGGGCCTCCTGGACCACATAGACGGTGCCCGGGCCACCACCAACATCTGGGGAGAGCGATGGGCCAAGCTCTCCCAGAACTCCATGGGCAACCCCGTGGGGGCCATATCGGGCCTGGGCGCCGAGGACATGGCTGCGAACCCCAAGGCCCGGGCCCTCCGCATACACCTTGCCAAGGAGACCACGCGGGTGGGCCTCGCCCTCAACTACAGGGTGGAGAAGGTTGCCGGGTTCGACGCCGAAGTCTGGACCAGGGCGGACCAGGGCGACGTCTACGAGGAGCTGGAGGCCAGCCTCCTGCCCAAGCCCGGGAGCGTGAACTGGCACTCGTCGATGGCCCAGGACGTCAAGAAGGGCCGCCTCTCCGAGATCGACTACATGAACGGCTACGTCGTGAGGAAGGGCAGGGAGGCGGGGGTCGACACGCCGGTGAGCGCGGCCATAGTGGACATGATGCACGAGGTCGATGCCGGTCGAGTCGGCCAGGACCCCGGCAACCTGGACCGGGTGCTGCAGGCTGCCGGCCTGGGATAGTCCGTATGCGCATCAGAGTCGAGCCCAAGGACTTCTTCATGTACGCGGTGTTCCTGGCCTTCAAGAAGGAGGGCGCCGAGCCGGAAGACGCCGCCGTGAAGGCCTACCTGGAGCAGCACGAGCTCGTACCGAAGATGCAGGGGACCGACACCGTCGAGGGGGAAGATCTCGACGTGATGTACTTCGGCGGCTGCTACCTGGGCAGGCATCTTGGCGTCATCGAGGAGATGCAGCGCAAGGCCGTTGAGAGAGAGATGCTGGCCGAGGAGATCGAAGGCGTCCTTCGGCAGTCGACCGACCCCGAGACCCGTCGGACTTCCGAGGCCCTGGGACCCGGGATGGACGCGCTGGTCCTGGGCATGGCGGAGGACCTCCACGACGAGTCCTCCTTCGCCCCCGGTGACGACGGCTACCTGAAAGTAACGTTGGAGCCCGAAGCGGTCCGGCGTATGTTCCTGGAGAGGGCCGCCCGGGCCGCCCGCGAGTAGGCCCCCGCTGGAAGCGGAGGCCTTTACATAACGGGCTCGTGTCGCTGCCCGTTGGGGCGGGCTTTTCTAGTAGTTGGGACTCTGGCCATGCACTATTGCTTCGATTGGCCGGTCAGGCTGTTCCCGGACCATCCTGCGCGTCTCCTCTTGTAGCCTGACTTCCAGATTGCCCATCTCCTGTTGCAACCTGGCTTCTGCGTTGCCCATCTCCTGTTGCAGTTGTTGCAGCCCGGCCTCCAGGGCATCAAACCGCCGTTCCATCCTCCCGAGCACCTCGGCTAATTCTCCATGAGTAACATACTGCGTGGCCATAGCAAAGTCTCCTGCGTCGATACGGCAATGGACGAGAAGTCCCGTTGTCAATGCTTGACACACGCGTGTATAATGCGCTGACATCAACTCCGGACCGCGACAATGTCATTGACATGACACTGGCCGATTTCCAGGGTTTCCCGTTGCCGTAGCGTTCCCGCTGGGCTGGTCCGGTACAGTTGGGGTCGCCCGACCCCTGCTGGGATGTCCTACCGCATCGGCAACCCCGCTACGCTGGACCGGAAGAAGGCGGAACGGTGCGCCCCCTGGCAGCCCCGGCCCTTGCCGTTCTGATACTTGCCTGTGGCGCAACCGCAATGCCCGCCGGCGACGAGGCGCCACCGCCCGCCACGACTGGCTCGCGGGCCGCCGTATCTACGCCGGACATTCAGGCCGTCATAGATGCGGCGGTGGCCGCCACCGTTGATGCCATCGCGGTGCGGGAAACTCTCGAAGCCGAGTCGCCGCTGCCCACCTCGCAGCGCCCGACCCGTGCGCCCCTTGTGGGTCGCGGATCGAAGCCAGATATGGCTCCATCGGAGACCGCACCCTCGAGTGGGGCCGATCTTCCAACCGTGGCCCCTGGCCCCGCGGCTCCTGGCCTGCCCTTCCCCACCTCGGGGCCCCGCGCTGAGGCCCCACCGACCTCCGCTGCCGGGGGGGTGCCGGCGGAGACGCCCCCGGTGGTCCCGACTGCCGTACCGACGGAGACGCCCACTGTGGTCCCGACCGCCGGGCCGACGGAGACGCCGACGCTGGTTCCTATGCCTGTACCGACGGAGACGCCGACGCCGGTTCCTATGCCTGTACCGACCGAGACGCCGACGCCGGTTCCTATGCCTGTACCGACAGAGACACCGACGCCGGTCCCTATGCCTGTACTGACTAAGACGCCGACGCCGGTTCCTACGCCTGTACCGACAGAGACACCGACGCCGGTCCCTACTCCCTTACCGACGGCCACCCGCAGTCCAACCCCCACTCCCACCGTACCGCCGCCGGACCCGTCACCGGCCTTGTTCCTCGATGTGGTCGGCCTGACGTCGCCCATCACCCGTGGAAGCCGGGCCACCCTGGAGGCCAGGACCCTGTCCGGGGCCCGTTGCAGCCTGCGAGTCACGTTGCCCAGCGGCGCCGTCAGCGGGTCCAGCGGGACTGGTGCGCAGCCGGTGGCTGGAGGCGATGGAGTAGTCTCATGGACCTGGAGGGTCGGTGGGGGAACGACTCCGGGCGTAGGCAAGGTCCGGGTGGAGTGTCGGCTAGGGGGCGACCGGGTCGAGGCTACCAGGGACCTGGTGATACGGGCCAAGTCATGAGGCCTACCGCTCCCAGGCGAACCGCCATCCCGGCAGGTCTACCTTCCACACCCCGTCCTCCAGGAGCATGGGCACGATGAGGCCCGATTTCAGCGAGGACTTCTCCACCACCTGCTGGTCTTCGGTAACGCCGAAGGGCAGGAAGGCGAAGGCATGGTTGTCGTCCACGTAGCTGGTGGGGGCCACCCCCAGGTCCGTCAGGTCCTCCAGGGGCCACAGCTTCAGGATGACCTCCCTCAGATCCTCCATCATCAGGGGGAACAGGGCGTGTCCGGGGTCGTGGGCGGCCCTGTAGACTATCTGCAAGTCCACGTTCTTCTGGGTCGCCCACACACCCTGTCGGACACCCTGTGACTCCCTGGACAGCATCTCCCAGGCGAGGGCCATATCCGTGTCCCTGACGGCCTCGGCGAAGCGGCCGGCCCTTACGCCACACTCGTCGGGAGACGACGTGCGCCTCCGGCCGGGTATCCTCATCGTTCGGACGCTCCTTCTTGGGCCAAGCCTTGCGTGGGTGCCGCTCCGGCGGCGCGGGGATGACTGCTCCATTTTAGCACGCTGCGCCAGTTGGCACCGGATGACCCCGCTGCGGGGCCCTTGACAATCGGGCGCTCTGGGCGTGGAATAGAGGTCTGGCAGATTTATCAGCCGGGCACGCGAAACCGTGCCCGGCTGGAGGTGCGTGTTAGGATGGGACTCGAGGGCCTTTTCGGGCTACTGGAAGGGCGCCCGGCATACGTCGAGATGATGGGGCGCCTCGCATCCGACGGTTCGGCCGGCAGCCTGGAGGCGCCCGACCCGGCCAAGCCCTATCTGTTGGCATCCGTCTGGCGCCGGCTGGACGTGCCGACGCTGGTTGTCGTGCCTCGGCCCGAGGATGCGCGGCGGCTCCACGACCAGCTTCTCTCCTATCTGGAGGACGGCAGCCGGGTCCACCTTTACCCCGAGCCCGAGGTCCTGCCCTTCGAGCGCCTGATGGTCGACGCGGGGACCAACAACCAGCGGATGGCCGCTCTGGCAGCCCTTTGTGACGCCCGGACCGGCGGCCCCGGGGATGGCAACCCCCTGGTGGTGGCCTCCGCCGGGGCCGCCCTTCGGAAGACCCTCTCTCCCGCTGCCGTCGAGGAGGCGGGGCATTCCCTGCGGCCGGGGGACCGTGTGCACCTTGGGGAGCTCTACTCGCGTTGGGTGGCCCTCGGGTACCAGCGTGAGGAGGCGGTGGAGGTCCCCGGCTCCTTCAGCCAGCGGGGGGGCATCTTGGACGTGTTCCCTCCCTCCAGCGAGCTGCCATTCCGGTTGGAGCTCTGGGGCGACGAGATCGAGAGCATCCGTCTCTTCGACCCCTCCTCCCAGCGGTCCGTTGGCGCGGTGGAGCAGGCCCGGGTCTGCCCCGCGAGGGATACCCTCCCCGCCCTGTCCGACGCGGACCGCATCTCCCAGCTCATCCAGGGGATGGACCTCAGCCTGTGCGCCCCTGCGGTGTACGACCGGTACCAGGAGGAGCTTGCCCTGCTCCTCTCGGGCCAGGAGGTGGACGAGCTCCCCTTCTACAACGGCCTGCTCAACGATAGCCACCTGGTGGAGCATCTGCCCGCCCGGGGGCTGCTGGTGGTGGACCAGGAGGGGGAGGTGGAAGCCGAGGTGCGGAAGCTTGCCGACCGGGTCGCCGAGCTGCGCCGCGTCCGGGAGTCCAGGGGGGAGCTTCCGGCCAACTTCCCCTCCGCCCAGGTGTCCTGGTCACGTTTCCATGGGCATGCACAGGAGCGGCGGAGGCTGTACGTCGGGAGTTGGTCGGGGAGCGAGGGAGGGCTGGAGTTCCGCACCGCTCCCTCCTTGAACGGCCGGCCCCAGCGGTTTGCGGCCGACGTCGCCCGGATGCTCCAGGATGGTGAAAGGGTGGTCGTGGTGAGCCGGTACACGCGGCGAGTCTCCGAGCTGCTGTCCGACGGCGGCCTGGGCTCCGGCGTTGCCTCGGCCCTGGAATCGGCGCCCCCTCCAGGCAGCGTCGTGGTGGTGCCGGGGAACCTGCGGGAGGGGTGGCGCATGCCCGTCGGAGACGGGGGCGTGGTCCTGTTCACCGACTCGGAGATATTCGGCGCCGCCAAGGAGCGCCGCCCCCGGCGAAGGACCCCGGTGAAGAGGCAGGCGTTTCTGTCGGAGCTGGTGCCCGGCTCCTACGTCGTTCACGTGGACCACGGCGTGGCCAGCTTCACGGGCACCACCTCCATGGACTCCGGCGGCGAGGAGAGGGAGTACCTGGTACTGGAGTACGCCGAGGGCGACAAGCTGTACGTGCCCACCGAGCACCTGGACCGGGTCTCCCCGTACCTGGCCTCCAACGACAGGCCTCCCTCTCTTACCAGGCTGGGGACCGCCGAGTGGACGCGGATCAAGGAGCGGGTGAAGCACGCGGCGCGGGAGATGGCCGAGGAGCTCCTGGAGCTGTACGCTTCGCGTCAGGTGGTCCGGGGCAGGGCCGCCTCCCCCGACTCTCCATGGCAGAGGGAGCTGGAGGACTCCTTCCCCTACGAGGAGACCGAGGACCAGGAGCGGACCATCGTCGAGGTGAAGGGCGATCTGGAGAGGGTCCAGCCCATGGACCGGCTGGTGTGCGGTGACGTGGGATACGGCAAGACCGAGGTGGCGCTCAGGGCCGCCTTCAAGACGGTGAGCGACGGCATGCAGGTCGGCGTGCTGGTCCCGACCACGGTCCTGGCCCAGCAGCACTACGCCACCTTCACCGAGCGCCTGGCGCCCTTCCCGGTACGCGTCGCGGTGCTGAGCCGGTTCCGCACCCGCAAGGAGCAGGCCGAGGTGGTCGAGGGCCTGAGGCTGGGTACCGTGGACATCGTCATAGGCACCCACCGGCTGCTGCAGAAGGACGTGCGGTTCAAGGACCTAGGACTGGTGGTGGTCGACGAGGAGCACCGGTTCGGCGTGGCCCACAAGGAGCGGCTGAAGCGGATGCGCCGGGAGGTGGATATGCTGACCCTCAGCGCCACTCCCATCCCCCGGACGCTGTACATGGGCCTGTCCGGGATACGGGACATGAGCACCATGGATACGCCCCCCGAGGAGCGGCTGCCCGTCAAGACCTACGTATCCGAGTACAACGACGACGTGGTCAAGGAGGCCATCCTCAGGGAGCTGGAGCGCGGCGGGCAGGTGTTCCTCCTGCACAACCGTGTCCAGACTATCCGCCGGATGGAGGCCAACCTTCGCAAGCTCCTACCCCAAGCCAGGATAGCCGTGGGCCACGGCAGGATGGCCGAGTCCGAGCTGGAGGAGGTGATGCTGTCCTTCTCCGAGGGGGACGTGGACGTGCTGGTCTGCACCACCATCATCGAGTCGGGCCTGGACATACCCAACGCCAACACCCTCATCATCGACCGGGCCGACAGGTTCGGCCTGGCCCAGCTATACCAGCTCAGGGGCCGCGTTGGACGGGGCGGCCAGAGGGCCTATGCTTACCTGCTCGTACCCCGGGGTAGGCGCGTTACCGAGGCGGCGACCAGGCGGCTGAAGGTCATCCTGGAGGCGACCGAGCTGGGCTCCGGGTTCAGGATCGCCATGCGTGACCTGGAGATACGCGGCGCTGGAAACATCCTGGGGGCGGAGCAGAGCGGCTACATTCATGCCGTCGGGTTCGATCTCTACAGCCAGCTCTTGAACGAGGCGGTGGCCGACCTCAGGTCCAGCAACGGCTCCGCTCCCGGGTCCGTTCCGGTGCTGGAGGGTGACCAGGAGCGGGCGCAGGCCCGGGTAGACCTGGACCTGGCCGCGTACATTCCCGAGAGCTACGTCTCCCACCTGCCCACCCGGCTGGGCGCCTACCAACGCCTGACCCGCCTGAAGGCCCGGCACGAGATCGACGACACGCGCGACGAGCTGCGTGACCGTTTCGGCCCGTTGCCCCAGGAGGTGGAGAACCTGCTCTATCTGGTGGACCTGAAGCTGCTGGCGTCCGGGGGGTGGGTGGAGTCCATCAGCCAGACGGGCGCCACGGCAACCATGGTGCTGAAGGAGCAGGTGGGCGGAGCCAGGCTAGCCCTGGAGAGGGCTCTCGGGCCCCTGTGCCGGGTGGGCAACCAGCAGGTCCACGTGAGGTTTCCCCGTCGCTCCCCGGAGGAGTGGAAGCCGCTGTTGGTGAGGGTGCTGGAACGGCTGACGGCCTTCCGGGAGCAGCTTCGGGAGTCGATGGCGGCGGTGACGTGAGGGCTCCTGGTGGTGGGGCGGCGGGCTCACCGGCTGCCGCCGGTCACCAGGCCCTCCAGCTCGGGTAGGCTGGCAATCCTGGAGCAGTCGTTGACCTTCCCGTACCAGCCTTCCCGGTCCAGCAGGACGGGGTGGATGCCCACGGCCCGGGCCCCCTGCACGTCCGCCTGGTACTGATCGCCCACGTGTATCGCCTCGGCAGGGGCCACGTGGGCCCGGTCCAGGGCCGCCTTGAAGATGGGCGGATGGGGCTTCTCGGCGCCCGCCTCCACCGAGGTGACGCAGAAGTCCATGTACGGGTCCAGGCCCAGGCGGGTACACAACGAGGTCATGTCTCGTCGCAGGTTGGAGATGATCGCCAGGACCATACCCTGGGTCTTGAGCTGCTTCAGCGCCGGCAGGACGTCGTCGAACAGGTCGAAGTCCTTGGGTACCTGTATGGCCATCTGCCACACGTCCCACGCCAGCCGTGGGGAGACATCCAGGCCTGCCCCCTGCAGGATTCGCCTCTCGTACTCGGCGAAGAACTCGTCCCGCTGACCCTCCGTCCGGTCGGCCAGGGCTGCCTTGGCGTTCTCCTCGGCCATGTACTCGTCGGCGACGTTGTATCCCTTTCGTATCCCTTCCTTGCTAACCCTCAGCCCAAGCTCTGCGCACGACGCCTGTTGGATCTCGTCGAGGGGGGGCCAGAAATAGACCAGAGTCTTGTAGAAATCGAAAAAGACGGCCTTTATCATCTCTCTGAGCGGGGCAATTGTACCACAGGCTCTCGAGGTTGTGAACGGCCTGGGGGAGCCGGCCCTGCCCCGTTCCTTGTTGGGCGTAGGCGGCTGCTGCTATAATTACCATTCGTCTCATACCTGACCGGGCGAACGGTCAGCTCTAATGCGAAGCGCCGCTGCGCCCTCGATGGAGAGCCGGTTCCCATGTCATCGCGCCCCATCCAGTCCCAGCAAGCCTCCCGTGACCGCCTCCGGTCCCTCGACACCGGCAGCGGACCAGGTACGATGAGGTACCACAGGGTCGTGGTCAAGGCCGGGACCAGCGTCCTGACGGGAGGCTCGGACCGCCTGGACATGGACGTCATGTCCGGCCTGGCAACCCAGATCGCGGGCATCCACTCCGCGGGAGTAGCCGTGCTGCTGGTGACCTCGGGAGCGGTGGCGGCCGGCCGCCACTCCCTGGGTTTTCCCCGGGAGCGCCGGGACATCCCTTTCAGGCAGGTCCTCGCCGCGGTGGGCCAGGGCCGGCTCATGCATGCCTACGAGCAGTTCTTCGCCGAGCACGGCGTCAGGGTCGCCCAGGCCGTTCTCACCTACACCGACCTATCCGACCGCCAGGGTTACCTCAACGTGCGCAACACTCTGCTGGCCCTGCTGGAGCTGGGGGTGGTGCCCATCCTCAACGAGAACGACGTGGTGGCCGTGGACGAGATAGGCGAGGTGTTTGGCGACAACGACCGCCTGTCGGCCCTCGTGGCAAACCTGGTGGACGCCGACCTCCTGGCCATCCTGACGGACACCGAAGGGCTGTACACCGACGACCCTCGCACCAACGCGGACGCCCGGCTCCTGCGCCGGGTCGAGAGGGTGGATGCCTCGGTGGAGGCCATGGCCGGAGGACACAGGAATGCCCATGCCCGCGGGGGAATGCCCACCAAGCTGGAGGCGGCGAAGCTGGCAACCTCCAGCGGCATCACCACGGTTATCTGCGACGGCCGCCGGGATGACGTCATCCGGCGGCTCGTCATGGGTGAAGAGGTGGGGACCCTCTTTCTGCCGACGGCCAGCCGCATGGAAAGCCGCAAGAGGTGGATGCTCAGCGGCCTGTCGGCCCGCGGCGAGATCCTGGTGGACGAGGGCGCGGTGGCGGCCCTTCAGGTCCGGCACCGCAGCCTGCTTCCGGCGGGGGTGAGGGAGGTGGCCGGACGGTTCAGCCGGGGGGACATCGTCTACATAGTGGGGCCCGGCCCCGGCAAGGTGGCCTGCGGCATAGCCAACTACGGCTCCGGCGACGTGGAGAAGGTCAAGGGCCTGCGGTCGGACCGCATACTGGGGCTGCTTGGCTACCACTACGGCGAAGAGGTCGTCCACCGCAACAACATGGTGCTGCTATGATAAGCAACGCCCGCGGCGGACCCGGTGCGGGAGGTCCTGGAGCCCTCGAGGCCCTTCGGGCCTGCGGTGTTATGATGCTTTCAGAGGTAAAGGAATGACTACCACGGTCGACATGCTACTGGAGAAGGGCGTTGCGGCCCGGACCGCATCTCGAAAACTGGCCAGGCTGTCCTCGGCCGTAAAGGAACGGGCGCTGAACGGCGTAGCCGACTCGCTGGAGGCCGACCAGGAGGCGGTGCTGGAGGCGAATGAGAAGGACCTGCAGGCCGGGAGAGCGGCGGGACTGGGCGACGCCCTCCTGGACCGGCTCCTTCTCGACCCGGAAAGGCTGCGGGGCATAGCGGCCGACGTGCGCAGCATCGCCCTGCTGCCCGACCCTGTGGGGGAGATGTTCGAGATGCGCACGCTGCCCAACGGGCTGACCGCGGGCAAGAAGCGGGTGCCCATGGGCGTCATCGGCGCCATCTACGAAAGCCGGCCCAACGTAACGGTCGACATCTCGGCCCTGTGCCTGAAGTCGGGCAACGCCTGCATTCTTCGGGGAGGCCGCGAGGCGTTCAACTCCAACCTGGCCCTGACGCGCATGGTCCGCCGCTGCATCTCCCGGGCCGGCGTGCCCGAGGACGCCGTCCAGTTCGTGGAGAACACGGACAGGGCCCTGGTGGAGCCCATGCTCCGGATGAAGGAGCACATCGACCTCCTGATTCCCAGGGGCGGTGCCGAGCTGGTCCGGTTCGTGGCCGAAACTGCCTCTATGCCCGTGGTCACGGGAGGGATCGGAGTGTGCCACACCTACGTGGACAGGTCCGCCAACCTTGACAAGGCGTTGGAAATCGTCTACAACGCCAAGGTCCAACGGCCGACGGTATGCAACGCCATGGACACCCTCCTGGTCCACTCGGGAGTGGCGGCGAGCTACCTGCCCGCCGTCGCCCGGGAGCTGTGCAAGGCGGGCGTCGAGCTGAGGTGCGACCGACGGGCCCTCAGCATCGTGGGGAACCTGGACGGCGTGACCGCGGTCCCGGCGGCGCCCGAGGACTGGGGCACCGAGTTCCTGTCCCTGGTGGCAGCAGTGCGTGTCGTGGACTCCCTGGATGAGGCCCTGGAGCACATCGAGGAGCACGGCTCAGGCCACTCGGAGGCCATCGTAGCCGAGGACTACTCCTCGGCCATGCGCTTTCTCGACGAGGTGGACGCCGCCGCGGTGTTCGCCAACGCCAGCACGCGGTTCAACGACGGGGCCCAGTTCGGCCTGGGGGCCGAGGTCGGCATCAGCACCCAGAAGTACCATGCCCGGGGCCCCATGGGCCTCAGAGACCTGACGTCCTACAAGTGGATCGTGCTGGGAACGGGCCAGGTCCGCACCTGAGACTCTGCCGACGCCGTCTTGACTAAGCAGGCCGGGGTCGACAAGCAGCCGGGGTCGAAAACCAGCCGGGTCGAAAACCAGAGGGAGGTAACCGTGCCCAACTACTACTTCGAGAGGGACTGTCGCACACCTTACTCCGAGTCCTACACGGTCCTCGACGACGAGCACTCGGTGGGCAGGGTGGACCTCCATTTTACGCCCACCATCGTCCACTGCACCCTCTGCGTGCTGGAGAGCCTCACCCAGGAGGAGGTACAGGAGCTGATAGAGACCGTGGACGACGATCTGGTGGATGTCGTGGGGGTCTACCGGGAGGAGTTCATCGTCCACGTCTACCAGGGCAGGGACGCCGGTGTATACAGCGACAACGGCTTCGGCCAGAACGGGGATGCTGCCGAGGAGGCCTAGCCATTAGGCGGGCATTCAGCTGGCCAACAATTCCATGAACTGGCCGGGTGAAAGGCCAGCCTGCCTGACAAGCTTCCTCAAGATCCCGCGACCCAGTTCGCAGTGGTCTGGGATCGATAGGTGTCTACCATTCCGATGATGGAGGATTATGTGGCTACCCGAGTGGTGGTACTCGTAGCCCGCTCTCGTTCCAGGGTCACCAGGAACTCGATCTTCTCCGTCATTCACGGCCCCTTGCGGCCCATGACCTTCTTCACCGCGTTCTTCACGTCCGACGGGGCCAGGTGATATTTCTCCATCAGCTGGGCGGGCTTGCCCGACTCGGCGTACCGGTCCAGCGCCACCGTCTCCAACGGCGCCGGATGCCCCTTGCCCAGGGCCTGGGCGACGATGCTGCCCAGGCCCCCGTGGATGTAGTGCTCCTCCACCGTGACCACCGCCCCCGTCTCCCGGGCTGCCTCCAGTATGGCGGCCTCGTCCACGGGCTTCAGTGTGTGCACGTTGACCACCCGGCAGCTCGTGCCCTGGGACGCCAGCTCCTCCGCGGCCTGCAACGCCGTCGACACGGCCACTCCCATGGAGAATATGGTCACGTCGCGTCCCTGGCGCAGCACCTCGGCCTTGCCCAGCCGGAAGTCGCAGCCCTCCGTGTGTATCACGGGAGTCGCGGGCCGGTAGAGGCGTACGTAGAAGGGCCCGGGGGTCTCGGCGGCGGCGCGGATGGCCTCCGCCGTCTCGGGGCCGTCCGAGGGAGCGACCACGGTGAACCCGGGCAGGGAGCACATCAGCGCCAAGTCCTCGATGCCCTGGGCCGACATGCCGTCCTCCCCGGTGAGCAGCCCCGCGTGGGTACAGACGATCTTCACGTTCAGGTGGGCCTGGGCTATGCTGACCCTTATCTGGTCGAAAGGACGGCAGGTCCCGAACACGGAGAAGGTGCTGACGAAGGGGATCTTGCCCGCCGCAGCCATGCCCGCGGCCACGCCCATCATGTTCTGCTCCGCCGGGCCGAAGTCGAAGAACCGGTCCGGGATCTCGTCGCGGAACAGGTGCGTGAAGGTCGACTTGTTGAGGTCGCCCCCCAGGCCCACTATGTCGGGGTTCTCCTTGGCCAGCTCCAGCAGTGTCCTGCCGTAGACTTCCCGGGTCGAGGCAGTAGGAACGGTGGATGCCATAGCCCCTCCACTGTGGTTGGGTTGGGTCGATGCCGGCTAGGACAGCTCGGCCATGGCTCTCCGGTACTCGTCGTCGTTGGGGGCGCGGCCATGGAAGTCCGGGTTGTTCTCCATGAAGGTGACTCCCTTGCCCTTGACGGTGCGCGCCACTATGGCCGTCGGCCGTCCCCGGGTCCGTCGTGCCCGTTTCGCCGCGTCCACGACCTGGGTGAGGTCGTGGCCGTCAATCTCGATGACCCGCCATCCGAAGGCCCGCCACTTGGAGCCCAGGGGCTCCAGGTCCATGACCTCGCTGGTGAACCGGTCGTTCTGAATGCCGTTTCGGTCGATGAAGGCGGTCAGGTTGCCCAGCCTGTAGTGGGAGGCCGCCATGGCCGCCTCCCACACCTGGCCCTCGTCGCACTCGCCGTCGCCCAGAAGGGCATATACCCGGGAGCCCCGCCTGTCCAACCTGGCCGCCAGGGCCGCTCCCACGGCGAAGGAGAGACCCTGGCCCAGGGACCCGGAGTTCATCTCCACTCCCGGCGTCATCGTGTGGGCGTGGCCCTGGAGCCTGCTATCAATGCTGCGGAAGGTCGGCAGCCACTCCCGCGGGAAATATCCGCACCGGGCCAGCACCGCGTACAGGCCCGGGCAGGCGTGACCCTTGCTGAGGACGAAACGGTCCCGCTCGGGCCACCCGGGGTCGTTGGGGTCGTGCCTCATGACCAGGAAGTACAGCGCGGCCAGTATCTCCATCTCAGAGAAGGAGCCGCCCGGATGGCCGCTGCCGGCGGCGTAGATCATGTCGATAACGTCCCGTCTCATCTCCTTGATGATGCGAGACAGCTCCTCCAGGCTCCTCACACCCCCCGCCGACGGGAAAACCTCGGCGGCTGGCTTGGCCGAGGTCTTCTTCTTCCCTTGCTGCAGCCTTGTGGAGGCCAAGGCACCCTCCCTTTTCCCGTCCGCTGGTGCGGGCCGATTATAACAACGGGGGGGTGGCGTGTCTACCGGCCCGAAGGGCCCTGGAGTCCCGTCTCCGCCCCCGGATTGGCGGGCCCCGGAGTTGCCTCCTCGTGAGGGGAGAGTCGCCGCAACCGGGGGACGGTGGGCTTATAATGGTCCCGCGGTGATAGTCGACTTCCACACCCACATAGTGCCCCCGTGCTTCCTGGAGCGGCGCGAAGAGATCGTCCGGCGGGACGCCACCTTCCGCGCCCTCTTCTCGGACCCGAGGTCGAGGCTGGCCACAGCCGAGGACCTGGTCTCGGCGATGGACGATGCCGGAGTCGACGTGTCGGTGGTCATGGGGTTCGGCTGGACCGACAGGGACGTGGCCGGGGAAGCCAACGACTACATCATCCAGGCCGTTGAGTGCCACCCGGGAAGGCTCGTGGGCTTCTGCTCCGTCAACCCGGCCTGGGGGCCCGACGCCGTGGCGGAGGCTGCCCGGTGCGCGGCCGCGGGCGCCGCGGGCATTGGCGAGCTCCATCCGGACAGCCAGGAGTTCGACCTCGGAGACGCCGGAACGATGGCCCCCCTGATGGACCTCGCCAGGGCCCGGGGGTTGGCGGTCCTGACCCACTCCTCGGAGCCCGTGGGCCACACCTACCCCGGCAAGGGGAAGACCACGCCGGAGGTGCTCTACGCCTTCGCCCGCAACTTTCCCGGCAACACCCTCGTGTTCGCCCACTGGGGTGGAGGCATGCCCTTCTACACGCTGATGCCCGAGGTGCGGGAGGCCCTGGACCGCGTCTACTACGACACCGCGGCGTCTCCCCTGCTGTACTCACCCGGGGTATTCTCCGCGGCGGCGGGCCTCGGCATCACCGACCGCGTGCTGTTCGGCACCGACTTCCCGCTGATACGGCACCGGCGCCTGTTGCGAGAGGTGGAGGGAGCGCCCCTCGCCGGCTCGGAGCGGGACGCCATCCTTGGAGGGAACGCCCGGGAGCTGCTTGGCCTGTGATGCGGGCCTTCGTCGCCGTGGACATCTCCCCGCAGGCCCGGCGGACCCTGGCCGAAGCCGTCGAATCCCTCCAGGGCCGTGGCGTTTCCGGGGTGCGCTGGGTCCGGCCCTCGGCCATTCACCTTACCCTGAAGTTCCTGGGGCAGGTGGACGTCTCTCTCACTTCGGGCATCATGGACGCGCTGGGGCGGGCGGCATCCGGGCGGTCCCCCTTCAGGTTGGGCCTCTCGGGCCTGGGGGCGTTCCCCCGACCCGAGGCCCCGCGGACCATATGGGCAGGGCTGGAGGGCGACTTGGAGGAGTTGGAGGGCCTGCAAGGGGACGTGGACCGGGAGGTGTCGTCGTCGGCCGACGTGCCCGTGGAGAGCCGTCCCTTCGTCGCTCACCTGACCCTCGGACGGGTCCGGGACGGGGTCTCCCCCACCCAGCGGCGCGGCATCGCCGATGCCCTGCGGGGCGCCGCCCTGGAGCCCACGCCTCCCTGGACCGTTGCCGGGCTGCACCTGGTCCGCAGCACCCTGACCCCCGCCGGTCCCGTGTACGACGTGCTGGGGACCTGCGAGATGGCCGCCAAGTAGTGGGTTGGGGGACGAGGGGCGCCGCCGGTGATTTGACAAACGGGGCGGGCCGCGCTAGTATACCGACGTATTCCAAACCATCCATCAGTTAGCGTGACTCCGCCGTCGGGGCCCGAGTTTTGAAGGAACCCTGCCCGGAGGGCCGGGGAAAACCCAGGCGCCGTCAGGCGGGTCCGGAGCGCGACTACCGAAAGAGTGCAATCCAGGGTCGAGTTGTGGGCCTGACGTTTGAAATCGAGTTGACCGGCCTCATGAAGCCGTGGGTGACCGACGACCCAAGGGCCGTCGTTACGGAAGGGCGGGCCAGACCTGGCGGCACCGTCGCCGACCAGTCCCGCATAGGCCAGTTCCTCCCCACAGACCCTTAGCGGCGTCCCCACCTTTCTCCCAAGCGACCCGTGCCACTGGGACCGGTTTGCCTTTGCGGCCGGCATCCCGCCAATCCGTGTCGTGTCATTGTGCTTTTCGCGATGACTTCGGCCATTGAATTTTGAGGTGAAGAGTTGAGAAACGTTCTGAGGTCCAAGATACACCGTGCGTACATTTCGAGCACCGACGCCGACTACATTGGCAGCATCATCATCGACCGCGAGCTCATGGACCGGGCGGACCTGTGGGAGTACGAGAAGGTGCTGATCTGCGACATAAACAATGGCAACCGGTGGGAGACCTACGTCTTGCCGGGAGACCGGGGATCGGGCCGGGTGTCCGTACAGGGCGCGGCGGCGAAACTTTGCGACGTTGGCGATTGCGTCATCATCATGGCTTTCGATGTCACCGACCGGCCCGTGGACCCTAAGATGATCCTGGTGGACCGGGAGAACAGGTTCGTGGAGTACTTGGGGGGGGTTCCCGTTGAACAGCCGGTTCACTGAGCTCAGCACCGAGGAGTTCTACGACGCCGAGGACGCCATCTATCGCTCCTTCTGGGACAGCGAGGGCGGCCTGCACTGGGGAGTGTTCGACGACAGCACCGGCTCCGACTTTCTGAAGGCGTGCGACAACCTTAACGCCATCATGGCCGGAAAGGCCCGCCTCGACGAGGAGTCCAGGCTCCTCGACCTGGGCTGCGGCAACGGTAAGACATCCATGTGGCTCGCCGCCGCCCAGAAATGCCGGGTGACGGGGGTGGACCTGAGCGGCGTGCGCGTCGCCAACGCCATCGAGGCCCTGGAGGACCAGCCCGACGAAATCAGGGCGAGGGTGGGATTCCAGAAGGGCTCGGGGACCGATCTGCCCTTTCCCGACGCCTCCTTCACCCACGTATGGAGCCAGGCCGTCATCTATCACATCCCCGACAAAGAGAAGGTGCTCCAGGAAGCGTACCGGGTGCTGGAGGATGGCGGGCTTCTCGTGTTCGACGACCTCATCAAGCCCAAACCCGACATCAGCGCGGCCGCACGGACCTACGTGTACGACAGGCTCCTGTTCGACACAGACTTCAGCTTCCACACCTACCAGGAGGCCCTGGTGCGCACCGGGTTCCGCGTGTTGGAGGCCCACGACCTGTCGCCTCACCTGAAGATGAGCTACCAGCGGCTGGGAGAAATGGCGGGGGCCAAGGAGGAGGCCCTCTCGGGCAAGTACCAGGCCCTCGCCCACGCCTATGGCCAGATGGTCAAGGCGGTGCAGCAAGAAGAGCTGGGTTGGGGTTTCTACGTCTGCCAGAAATGAACCGGGCCCTTTCACGGAGAGCAGCCGAATGAAAGACCAGAACCGGGTCCAGTGGGTGTACTCGTCCCAAAACAACCGGGAGCTGGCCGAGCGGTATGACGAGTGGGCCTCGGAGTACGATTCAGACCTGGCCGAGCAGTTCGGGTGGATAGCCCCCCGGGAAGCCGCCGACGTGCTCTCTCGCTACGTGCCCAAGGATGCCCGCATCCTGGACGCCGGCGCGGGAACGGGTCTCGTGGGAGAGTGCCTGGCCGCCCTTGGGTACGGCGACCTGGTGGCCATGGACCTGTCCGCCGGGATGCTGGAACAGGCCAGGCAGAAGGGCGTCTACCGCGAGTGCCTCCAGATGGTGCTGGGGGAGGTCCTCGATTTCCCGACTGGCTCCTTCGACGCGGTGATCAGCGTCGGGGTGTTCACCCTGGGACACGCCCCCTCCGAGTCGCTCCACGAGCTGGTCCGCATCACAAAGCCGGGGGGCCACGTACTGTTCGGCTTGAGGCCGGACGTCTACGAGGCCAACGGGTTCAAGGAGGTCCAGGCGGAGCTCGAGTCCAGGGGCGCGTGGAAGCTCGTGGAGGAAGGCCGGGAGTTTCAGCCCCTTCCCAAGGGCGAGCCGGAAGTCTATCACCAGGTCTGGGTATACCGCACCCTGTAGCCATCACGGCCGCGGCCGTGGTCGCGTCTACTGTTGAGGGGCCCTTGTACAGGGGCCCCTTCTTCTTGGCCGCCGCTGGAGTCACGGCGGCCTGGCTGCTATCATGGAGTGCGTAATGTCGGGCGTGCGGCGTCTGTGCAGCCCGGGGAGGAGCGGACCGGCGGTCGTCGATGGCTGAGGGATACCTGGTCCTCGAAGATGGGACAGTCTACCGGGGTGAGCCCTTTGGCGCGCCGGGGCCGGCCCGTGGCGAGGTGGTCTTCAACACCAGCATGACGGGCTACCAGGAGGTGTTGACCGACCCGTCCTACGCGGGACAGATAGTGGTCCTCACGTATCCCCTGGTGGGCAACTACGGGATCAACGCCCAGGACTTCGAGTCCAGGCGAATCCAGGTGGCCGGTCTGGTGGTCAGGGGCCGTTGCGACCTCCCCAGCCACGGACTCAGCACGGCGACCATCCACGAGTTCCTGGAGTCCCAGGGGGTCCCGGGCCTGGAGCAGGTGGACACCCGGGCCGTCACCCGGCGCCTGCGCACCGGGGGCGTGGTCATGGGGGCCATCCACTCGGACCGGGCTCCCGGCGACGGCGGCCCGGCAACGGCGGCGGAGCCCGCGGCCGAGGCGGCCCTGGCGCTGCTCCGGGAGGGGCCGAGCTACGGGGATGTGGACTACGTTCAGGCCGTGACCACGGGCGAGGCCTACACCTGGGAGCGGACGGCGTCCGACCGGGGGCCTTCCCGGCGCATCCTGGTGGCGGACCTGGGCCTCAAGTACAACATACTGCGGCTTCTGGCCCAGCGGGGATGCGCCGTCACCGCCGTGCCCGCCGTCACCACCGCAGAGGAGATGCTCTCCCTGGAACCCGACGGCGTTGTCCTCTCCCCCGGTCCCGGCGACCCCGCCCTGCTGGGCCGGGTGGTGGAGAACGCCCTGGGGTTGTCGGGAAAGGTGCCGGTAATGGGCATCTGCCTGGGGCACCAGGTGCTGGCCCGGGCCCTGGGGGCCTCCACCTTCAAGCTGAAGTACGGCCACCGGGGCGCCAACCATCCCGTCAAGGACCTGGCCACCGGCCGCGTCTACGTCACCTCCCAGAACCACGGTTACGCGGTGGATGGAGACTCCCTCCCCGCCGACCTTGAAGTCACCCACGTCAACCTCAACGACGGCACGGTCGAGGGCCTGAGGCACAGGGACCTCCCCATTCTCACCATCCAGTATCACTCCGAGGGTTCCCCGGGGCCCCGGGACAACGAGTACCTGTTCGACCACTTTCTCGAGATGGTCGAGGAGCGCTCCTGAGGTCGGAGCCTTAGCGGCCGCCTCCGGTGTGGTGATGAAAGGGCCCTGGCGGTGGGCCGCAGCCCTTGACATGGTACGTTAATTTCATTATGATACCCACAAGCGTCCGCCGAGAGGCGGGCGCGCGGCACCTTAACAACTGGATAGTGGAAGAAAGGTAAGGTTACTTTTCTAGAGAGTTTGATCTTGGCTCAGAGTGAACGCTGGCGGTGCGCCTAATGCATGCAAGTCGAGCGATAGGCTGCGATTCGTCGTAGCTGACAGCGGCGGACGGCTGAGTAACGCGTGAGTAACCTGCCCTGCGGTGGGGTAAAACTCCGAGAAATCGGCGCTAATACCGCGTACGGTCCCCGGGTGCAGGCCCGGGGAAGAAAGTCTTCGGATGCCGCAGGAGGGACTCGCGTCCTATCAGGTAGTTGGTGGGGTAACGGCCTACCAAGCCGATGACGGGTAGCTGGTCTGAGAGGATGATCAGCCAGAGGGGGACTGAGACACGGCCCCCACTCCTACGGGAGGCAGCAGCAGGGAATTTTGGGCAATGGGCGAAAGCCTGACC